>CAZQBT010000023.1:742-37220 GCA_964591955.1 uncultured Brevinematales bacterium
AGGGAAGACTTTTTATATACTAAACCGGTCGCCGAGTTTTTCGCAAAGCGAAAAGCTTGCCCTGAGTAAATCCGAAGGAAGTCGAAGGGTATTGAGGCGATTGCTTCGCACAGTCAGGGGTGGAATGGTCATCTCGATATGCCTCGCTCTGCTCGGCTATCCTTCGACTTCGCTCAGGACGGCGCTCAATGACCGGATGGTTTAAGGGAAGACTTTTTATATACTAAACCGGTCGCCGAGTTTTTCGCAAAGCGAAAAGTATCGAGGCGACCGCGTACCCTTTGACTGCGGTTAGTTCTGTTTGCTGATTTTATATAGTATTTGCCCGGAGTTAGCGCCGAAATATAGGTTTTCGTTAAACTCAATTGCATTGAAAAATCCATGTTCATATGGAAAATATAAATCAAGGTCTATTTCCACTAACCTGATTTCAGAGCCGTCGTAATAGTAAATTCGTTCATTATATGTATCATCTTCTCCCAGGAAAAACAGTTTGTTATCAAAAACGAATGGATTTTCAAACTTCTGTTTATATCCGCTTGAACCGGCGGGAACTGTGGAGATACTGCCGTTGTCAAACTCATAGATTTTATATGTGCCGAATGTGGAATTTGCTACGAAATATATTTTGCCGTTATAAAGAATAGGGCTATCAAATCCCCAATCGTAATCGGCGCCTCCGCCAATTGATGAAATACCGCCGTCATATTTGTAAAGCCTATATTCTGTCCCATCATGAGCTCTAAAATAAAGAACATCATTATAGTCATCCACAATAGGATAAGAAAAACCCGGCGCTCCGTCTATTTTGGTTATTTCTCCTGATGGGTCAATCCTGAACATAGCGTAGCCCATGGAATTGTCCATTCCCTCAAAATAAATGGCGTTGTTATAAACTATAGGGTTATCAAAATTGTGGCTGTAGTTGCCGTCATCGGTAGGTTGTTGTATTTGGTTTCCTTGTATATAAAAGACTCTATTATAGCCTGCAATGTCTTTACCCATAAAATATAAATTATTTCCAAGAACGATGGGGTTCATAAAGTTGCTTTCGTAATCTACAAAGACGGGTGTTTCATTAATATTGTTGCCTGTATCTAAATAGAAAGGCGAATTAATATAATCGTTATTAACCCCCTCAAAGAATAGATTGTCGTTAAACTCAATCGGGTTTGAAAAACCGGATTGATAGGTCGTCCCGCCGATGTTGGGTTTTGCAAGGGCGGTGGTTCCCTGTGGTAAGTAATAAACGCTTTCTTCAGCTGCAGCCCAACCGCTGAAATATAGATTATTATTATACACAATGGGAGATGCAAAATCATACTCATAGCCTTGTCCGCTATAATTTTGTTCTAAGTATCCGCTATCGTCAAGGCTTTTGATTTTAGCACTGCCGCCTCCGCCATCCGCATAAGCAAGGAAAAAGAGTTTGTTATCGAATATTATCGGGTTGTTATATTGGTCTATCTGCGAGGTATAAGCATCCGTTATAATGTAGCCGGTTATATTATCTTCAATAGTAAGTGTGATTTTGTTGCCGTAAAAATATTGTCCCCCCGAACTAACAACAACTTGAATAGAATAATCGCCGCTTTGCGTAAAAGCCTTATTCAAATGCCAGTCCCCCGTTCCGGAATTATATTCAGCATCCGCCCAGAAAAAGTCGTTAGTGTAAAGCATAACTCTATCAATAAAGTAACTCTCAGGGTTATTAACCGAACCTTGAAAATTGATAGCTTCTCCGACAGTGAAAACGTCTAAATCGTAAGGGTAGGTTATGGTAGGATAAATATATTTTTCTTCTTCTACATAAATGGTTATAGAAGCGCTTTTCCAGGAAGAGGAAGTAGAGATTTTAACCGTAACCTCGTAATCGCCTGCATTCGGGATAGGTTCTCCGTCAAACCACCATGTTTTGTAATAGGGGTCATATCCTGCCTGACCCAAATAAGTGTCGTTAATATAAACCTCTATTGAGTAAACCTCATCACCTTGCGATAACCCGTAATTTCCTGCAAAATATATCGGTTCGCCCGCGTTATAAATTGCGCCGTCAGAACCGGGAACAAAATTTATCCATAACATATCATCGGGGCTTGAAACGATATTAACTGAAGTGATATTATAGCCAACCGCGCCGTTTCCCCCCACTGCGCGGACAATTATATCATAAACGCCGGGGTCTGTAAAACCGAAAATTCTATCCCAGTTTTCACTGGTGAAGGGTTCGTCGTCCCATTCGGAATCTCCGGTTTTATACCCGATATATGAAATACCATGAGTATAATTGGTGCCGGCAGTTCCAGATACTTGAATAGCCTCGCCCGCCATAAAGGTGTCACCGTAATTAGGCGAATGTATCTCAATCCAAGGTGCCTCACCGATTTGAACAGGTATAATAATTTCCGGCGATTGGTTTCCGTTGTAATCCTCAGCGTAGATATGGTATGAGAAATTTTCCCACATTTCTGCGTAACCCGCGTAAACCCAACTGCTTCCATAAAGCTCCGCATCATAATAGTTATAACCGTCGGGACTTACACGAACGGCGCCGACCCCGTTACCTGCGGGGTAAACCCTGCCGTATAAAAAATGTTGCCTATCTAATATATCGTTACTTTCGGGAACAAAAACCATAAGATAGGGAGGCGAAGTGTTTGTAATATCTTTGTCTTTATAATTATCAAGCACGCCCTCCTCAACCATTTTTTCAACCCACGGGGGCATAAAATTAAAAAAGCTACAGGATGAAAAAAACGCGAGAGTGCAAAACGCAAAAATCCATAAAAATTTCTTTTTCATAATGAATATTATAACCCCGAAATGCGGAATAATCAAAGTCGCTGTGTTTTATTATTAATATTTTTTTGGTGGCAAGGTGTGTTGTATTCAAATATTATTTATATAAATATGGTTTTATCTTGTTAATCTATAAAGCAAACGGTATGGAATGGCATCAAGATTGCCGTTACGGTTCGGCTTCATTCATCGTCCGCGGTATCCGCACAGTCAGGGATGACCATTCCGCTCCCGTAAAGTGTAATACTGATTATACCCGCGTCAGTCTAAATCCTGAAGTTTACACAGATTATATCCGCATTAGTCTAACTTGGTGAAGTGTATCTCGGTTTAGCAAAGCGGATTCTTCACCGGCGGAACTGAAATAGAGTAATCGGAATGACACGGGCACGGTTTCCCGACCTGTGTTTATATCCGTATCTAATCTGAATATGCCTCTTGTGCGAATACCGGCTTTATTCCTATCGGCGGAACGCAAAATTTTTTATTTTCTTTCCTTAAAAAGCTGTGTTTAGTCAAAAAATTTGTTATAATATAAGAAATTGGAGAATGCTATGAAAACCCTATGGGCTTTAGTTATTATATTGCTTCCGGCGTTGATTTTCGGCGTGAGGCTTGATGATTTACGCGAAAGGCAACTTACTCAGGAGGAACTCCACAGTCTCGTTAAAACCTCGATAATAACCTCGCGTGTTGAGGAGTTCGGGCGTTTGACGGGCAATTATTCCGGCAACATTCGGGGGCTTGACCTTGCCCGCGCATATTACGAGGTTGGGATGGAGTTTTACGAGGAGGGGTTGCGTAATCTCGCGTTTACCGCGTTCAGAAACGGGTTTGTGGTTTTCGATGACAGCCGGTTTAAGGCAAGATGCGCTTATATGATGGCGCGCACTTTCTTTGAAAGAGGGCAGAAAGAATCCGCGCTTTATTATATAAACCGCGCTATGGAACGGGGCGGGGATGATAAGGAATTTGTCGATACGCTTTTCCGTCTGCGCCGCCGTATAAGATGGGATTATATCGGGAGGTATGAAGGGCTTCCCGATGAGAGTATCTCCGCTATCGAGTTTGACGGCGATGATGTCTGGATTGGTATGTGGACGGGAGGCGTTGCGAGGTTTACCCGCAGTTCCAAGAAACTTGCCGTTTTCCGCCAACGCACATCGGGGCTTATCTCCGACCATGTTCGCGATATTGCGGTCGATTCGCGGTATGTCTGGGTGGGGACTTATGACGGGCTTTGCAGGTATGACAAACGCACCGGGGACTGGAGCGTTATCAGGAGCGGGATGGGGCATACAAGCGTCAAGCGGGTTGAGTTTATCGGCGGGAGACTTTATGTTGCAACGCTCGGGCGCGGGCTTTTTTATGTTGACCAAAATTCCTTGAGATGGGTTAATGTTTTGTCGGATGCGCGTAACGTTACCGATATTATCGAGGCTGACGGACGTATTTTTGTCGCCACTCTCGATAAGGGCGTGTATGTAAGCGACGGGAGCGGGTTTAAAAATATTATAAGCAGCGGGGCGGCTAAGGCTATATCTTTTATGGACGGGCATCTTTGGGTCGCCACTTTCGGCAACGGGATTATCCTTATTGATACCAAGACTATGCAGATGGTTAATCAGTTACGCAAGCAAAGCGGCGGGCTTTCCTCCGATTATATAGAAGCTCTATACTCCGTAAAAGGCAAGATGATTATAGGATTATTGGAGGGAGGCGTTAATATCTACGATACTAAAACCGGAAAGTTTAACCGTATCGGGTTGGTGGAGGGTATTCCCAGTCCCGACGTTGTAAGAATAGCTATTGAGAAGGAATGGATTTGGTTCGGCACTATTGACGGCGGTATCGGGATTTTATTTACCGAAAACTTTGAAGATATTTAGAAGTGGTGATAAATTATTATATAAACGGGAGTTATAATGAACGCTGAAACTATGAGACAGGTTATCGACGGTATTATCGGGAAAATTGAAAAGGGCGACTTGGTGGCGGGGATTTCAGGGTCTATGCCGGTAAGTTTTGAAAACGACCGCCTTAAATCCATAGAGGATAATTCAAGATTTGCCGTAGGGTTGCGTCTTTTTGAAAACGGCAGAGTCGGCAATGCTTTTATCAACTCCACGGATGATATTGACGTGTTGATTGATAACGCGAGGGCAAGCGCTCAAATCGGCGACGTTTTGGATATTGAGCTTCCCGCTAATTCGGATATTCCCGAACTTAAAACCTGCTTTGACGAGACGATTAATCTAACTAAAGATGAGGCTTTAAGATGGGGCGAGGAGGCTGTAAAAGTCCTTAAAGATATTGACGACCGCGCAAAAATTTTTGTCGATATAGATAAATCCTGTTCGCGCGACTTCTTAGCCAATACATCGGGATTTAAAGGCGAAAAAGAGGAATCTCTTCTTAGGTTTTCCGCAGTAATGAATCTTGTCGAGGATGACGGCAGTATCCTTGAGGTGGGTAAAGACGAGGTTTCATATCTTCCCGATATTGACCGCGAGGCTATTTATCGCGATATTGAATGGAGATATAAACACGCGCAAAAGCGGGTCGCTATGGAGAGCGGGTATTTTCCGGTGATTTTTGCTCCCGAAGCTGTGGATACTATACTTGCCCCGCTTGAGATTTCCGCAAACGGTAAAAACCTTTATAAGGGGATTTCGGCGCTTGCGGATAAAATCGACGAAAAAATCGCATCGGGATGTCTTACTATTATAGACGACCCTTTTTATGAGCGTGGTATCGGGAGTTACGCTTTTGATGATGAGGGGGTTATACCGAAGCCTATGCCGATTATAGAAAACGGGGTTTTTAAAAATTTCGTTTTTGACCTGACAAGCGCTAAACGTGTCGGCAAATCCACTACCGGACACGCAAGCAGGGGGATTTCCAGTATGCCGTCCCCGTCTTTTTCCAACCTTGTGTTTTCAAAGGGCGATGCGGGCTTGGAGGAGCTTATCGGGTCGGTTGACTACGGGCTTTTGGTGTATCATACTCTCGGCGGCGGGATGAGCAATATTATTGCGGGGGATATTTCGGTCAACGTGGAATTGGCTTTTTTAATAGAAAAGGGCAAAGTTAAGGGCAGGGTTAAAGACGTGATGATTTCAGGGAACTCGTTTGATTTTATGAAATCAATACGGGGTATGGAGAACAAACTCCATAATCTCGGCGACCTGTTTGTTCCTCATATTTTAGTCGGCAATGTTTCGGTTTCCGCGTAAGGATACGTTATGAAAAAAGGTTTTACGATTTTGTTTTTGCTCGCTTTTTGTTTTTCCGCCTGTTCAAGACGCGATTTTGTCAAAGCCGAGAAGGATGATTTTATCGGGTTTAAGTTTTTTCTGTTTATGGAGTTTAACGGGGAAAAGTTTCAGGCTAACGGCGACGGCGCATTAATGAAGGATAATTTCTTTAAATTCAGGGTCTATGATAATATTCTCAACAAACACGTATTGAGTTTCTTTTCTCATAGCGAGGGGGTTAACCGGGTGTTTTTTCCTATGGACGGGGTCGCTTATCAATCAACCGACAAACTTTTATCCCGTATTTTTGTTGAATGCCTTTATGGCCTGTTTTATCCCGTAAACGGAAATCAATTTAAAAATAATCTTGAAATAAACGATTTTTTAGTTGATAATAATTGGTTAGATTATATAATTATAGGATACTACGGAATGGATTTTAAACTTGAGGTGATGAGACGATTTGATGACGGGAAACCGAGACGTATCCGTGTAATTAACGAAGGTGATTATATGATTTTCGATATTGTCAGGTTTCAGGACCTTGATTTTGAATTGGGGGATGTGGGTATGCCGGTTTATATGCCACTTATTGACAGACCGTTTTTTCATTGGTTAGGAGAGATTTATGGCAGAGGATAAGCTTAACAATATGCGTAATAAGCTTAAAATCAACGACCTTGATGAAAGCAGCCGGAGAAAAATGTTTCAGGATTTTGTCAATGCGGGGGGGCAGGTTGTTGATTTGAACAAGAAAGAAAAACAGGAAAAACAATCTGCTAAAAGAAGCGCACCCGTTACCCGTGAGGCTACAAAATTTTCGCGGGACGGCGATGCAAAATCCCGCGCCTCCGATAAATCCGCTAAGGATTCCCGTCACGCTCAATCGCGCAATCCCGATGATAACCCCGTTAACAAATGGGCGGAAAGATTTTCCGCCAAGCTCGGATGTTGTCTGAGCGGTATTTTCAATATGCGCGCTAATAAGTTTAAAAACAAGTTTGCGGAACTTGTCCTTGCTAAATACCAGAATTCTCTGCTTGAAGCCCGTATGGTTTTAGCATCGGCGCTTCAGCAAAATCAGATGGTCGCCGAGGAAATCAGGAAAAATCTTGATATGGACACATCCCATCCCTACCTTTATGAGCTTATGTATCGCTTTTTCAGTATCTATGATGAGAATCTTTTTAATAATATTAATATCCTGCGAAACGACCCGAAACGGGTTGATGAGCTTAAACCGTATTTCCTTGAGCTTTTTAAACCGTTGTATCTTTTGCGCTCATTCCTTGAGGTGATGAAGTCGGCGGTGGAAAAGGCTTTGCTTTTTGAAAAAGAAATCAGGCGTCTTGATGCAAATATAACTTTTTCCAATTATCGCAAAATTTGTATAAGCGCGGATTTTATTTTCTATAAGGTTTATCCCAAACTTTTTTCGCTTGTGGATTTTTATTATAAATCGGATACCCGTCACAGAAATATAGGGTTTAGGGAATATTTGCGTATTAGCGAAGAAGACGGCATCGGTCATCTCACCGAAAAATGGAAAGAGGAACGGGAACACGAGGCAAGAAAGGAGCGCGTTCGCGAAGATTTAAAAGGACAGGGCGGGGTATCCGAAGATACGGAAAGTGAAAAAATCTTTTCCGATGATTCCGCGCTTAATGCGGGACTTGCTATTATTCGTAATAATCTTAATTTTAAACAGGTGCTTCAGGATTACCGCACACAGAAAGACCTTCGCGCACTTTTTACTCTAAACGACAAAGTATTTTTAACCTATGCCCTTGTTGATTTTTTCGATAAGGAATATTCATTTATCTTTACCGCAACCAAGGTTAAATTTAATGTCCATTTTGCAGGCGGAACAAGAATGGATATTAAAAAGGATTTATCCGATGCTTACTATAAAATCAATTCCATTTTCGAGAGAGTAAACGAATACCTAAAGGTTATGAGGGAAATTCGCAAAATAGATAACGACAGCTTTGCCTCTATGGAAGAACGTTCGGCACGATTAAACCAAAATTCGGTTCAGAGAAGTCATATTTCAAGGAATATCAGAAAAGACGCGCGGATTTTGTTTGAAAATTTCTCTAAAAACCTGCTTTTTGTAATTACCGATTATGACGGTGCGCGTAATGTGCTTCAAAACCCGGATGAGATTCTTGAATTTAATAAAAAAATCGACGGCGACAGGATTGTCAACGGGAAAAAGGTTATCGACGCTATCAAGGATGCGTATTATACCGCTTATTTAATTCATTTGTTGCTTGTGGAAGGGGAGCTTGGCGGATTTTCGGTGGTTTTGGAGAAACCGGTTTATCTGCCGGTGAATCTCTAATTAAGTTTTTAAGGAGCAAACTATGAAAACATTATCGATTTTTTTTGCAGCGGTTCTGGTATTGTCAGCCGTTGTGCCGGGATTTGGTTATACAAGCCCTTATGATGAGGCTTTCAGTCAAATTGATGCGAGCGGATATTCTACATTAGAGAACGCGCTTAAATCGGCAGACATTGATATGGTTTACAGCGCTATAAAACGTATCGGCGAGTTGAAAATAACCAACGCCCGTTCTATTATAAGGGAATGGCTCGGGCAAACCAACCCTGAGACAACAAGGTCAAACCCCGCACTTGCCGCTCGTTACAGAAATATTTTTAATATTTCCATTTGGACTATCGGGAGGATTGGTGAAAATTCCGATGCAAGACTTCTTGCCAATTATTGGCGGGCGGTTTCCGATGTTGAGGGGCAAGTTGCTATCGTAAATGCATTGGGCAACCTTAGCAATTCCGAAATTGCACTTGATGCCTTGAATAGATTAACCACTACGATTACCGATGAGAGAATTGCGTTTGAGCTTGTTGATGCTGTTGTTAAACATAATTCTAAAAAATCCGTTGTTCCGTTAATGAGAATGGCGAGCCCGGGCAGAAGGGTTACAGGAAATGTTCGCGCGGGCAGTTTTAGTCCCGAATTTCGCGCTTATGCCAATAAAGTGGCTAATCAAATAAGTAAAGAAGGAAAAGACTAAGTTTTATGGATGAAAACGGTAATATTGTAGAAATGGAAATTGTCAATGTGCTTGTCAGTGAAAACAATTTTTTGGTCTTGCTTCGTGAAAAAGAAGGAATGGGCCGGGTGATTCCTATTTCTATCGGCGCTTTTGAGGCTAACGGGATTGTTATGGCGCTTGAGGGGATTTTCGGCAGGCGTCCCTTTACCTATGATATTATGAAAGCCATTATGGACGGGTCGGGTATCTTTATTGAGAGGCTTGTTATCAGTGAGCTTCGCGACAATATCTTTATCGGCACGCTTTACGTTAATGACGGCGCAAGGGTTATTGAATATGACGTTCGTCCTTCCGATGGTATCGCTATTACTCTCAGGTTTAAAAGCCCGATTTTTGTTGCCGAGCAGGTTTTTGATGCCTTGCAACTTGAAGAGAGTTTTGAGGGCTTTATTAATTCTATGACCACTGAAAACCGTAAAGAGGCTAAAAACGGGGATTCCATTTTTAATTATGACGATTCAATGCTTGCCTCCGGGATTACCGACAGTGAAAAACTCAATTATCTTCAAATTCAGTTAAGACGTGCTGTTGAAGAGGAGCGGTATGAGGATGCCGCAAGAATTCGCGATGAGATTGATAAACTTAAAAAGAATCAATCATAATTTTCAAGGGGGCTATGCGATATGTCGCAGGATAAAAAAAGTGAAATACGAAAAAGATTTTTGCGTCTTCGTAAATCGCTTTCACGGGAAACGGTTGACGTTCGCTCGTTTGATGTAATTCTCAATATCAAGAGCGTTATACCCGATAATGTCAAATCCGTTATGCTTTATGTTCCGATTAATAACGAGGTTGATATTTTACCGCTTGCAGTCGAACTTTTTAAGAGCGGTAAAACCATAATGTTTCCCCGTCTCGTTGATAATAAGGTTGTGCCTTACGTGGTTGATGATATAGATTTCGATTTTAAGATGGGGGCTTTTAATATTCCCGAACCCGATACCCGTCCGTTTAAAGGACGCATAGATTTGATACTTGTTCCCGGTATCGCGTTTGACCGTAGCGGGGGACGCTTGGGTTATGGATACGGTTATTTCGACAGATTCCTCGCCGATACCGACTTCGGGGATATTATCGGGGTGGCTTTTTCTTTCCAGCTTGTGGACAAACTTCCCGTAACCGATATGGATTTCCGGGTTAGAAGAATCGCCACCGAAGACGGCGTTGTTACTATTTCTTAAACTATTAAACAAGAGGATTCTATGGACACTTACCGCGTTAAAACCTCCGATAAACCTATAAAATCCAAACGGGTTTTTCTTCCCGGCTCAAAAAGTATTTCCAATCGCGCCCTTTTGATTGCATCACTGTGCGAAAATAAAGTGGAGCTGAGCAATTTCCTTTTTTCCGATGATACCCGTTATATGTCCTCCGCTCTACGCGGGCTTGGCGCGGGTATTGAAATGGATAAGGCAAACAAAACTTGTGTAGTAACCCCCTCGCGGAGCAGACAAAACGGCGGGGATTTTTTTCTCGGCAATGCGGGGACTGCTATGCGTTTTCTTGTGTCCTACTTAAATCTATATAACGGCGTTTTCCGTCTTGACGGCGATGAAAGAATGAGGCAACGTCCGCTTACCGACCTTATTGATGCGCTTAATGCAGTCGGGTGCGATATAAAAAGCGAATACGGAAACGGATGCCCTCCCGTTATTATCAAAGCCGACGGGTTTAAGGGCGGGGACTGCTGGATTGTCGGCAAAAACAGCAGTCAGTATATCTCATCTATTTTGATGTCCGCGCCTTATAGCCGGGACGGGGTTAATCTTTCGGTTACGGGGGAGACCGCCTCCATACCGTATATTGAGATGACTATTAATATTATGTGGGATTTCGGGGTCGGGGTATTAAACGAGGATTACCGTTGGTTTGCGGTTAAACCCTCGTGGTATAAATGTAGCGGGGGATATGCCATAGAGCCGGATGCCTCAAGCGCGAGTTATTTTCTCGGCATAACGGCGATACTTTCGGGCGAGGTTGAGATTGCGGGGTTGGGTAAAAATTCCGTTCAGGGCGATACCTTTTTCGCCGATGTTCTTATGAAAATGGGATGTGAGGTTGAATGGAAAGACCATTCCGTTATCCTGCGCTCCGATGGTAAACTTCACGGGGTTGACGTTGACCTTAACCGTATGCCCGACACCGTGCCTACGCTTGCCGTTGTCGCGATGTTTGCCGATAGTCCTACCGTTATCCGCAACGTAGCAAACCTTCGCATAAAAGAATGCGACCGTATTTCGGCTTTGAACAGTGAGTTGACCAAACTCGGCGCCGGGGTAGAGGAGTATCCCGACGGGTTAAAGATTTATCCTAAACCGGCGTATAAACCCGCACTTATCAATACCTATAACGACCATCGTATGGCAATGGCGTTTGCTATGGCGGGGTTGCTTATAGACAGGGTGGTTATCGAAAACCCGTCCTGCGTTTCAAAGTCGTTTCCCGATTTCTTCAGTGTGTTTGAGGATTTTATGGGTTAGAGGCGTTTCAGATAGTCAGTTTCCTCTGAGCTTAGTTTTTCCCATTTTCCTTCCTTGAGCTTGCCGAGACGGATTTCACCGATACGCACCCGCTTTAAAACCTCTATTTTAGTCCCGGTCTTTCGGCACATCCTTCGTATCTGGCGGTTTTTACCCTCCGTTAAGATAATAAGGAACGCATCGGGAGAAAGACGTCTTGTCTTTGCGGGCTTGGTTTTTTCGCCGAGTATTGCCATCCCTTTACGGAAACGTTCAAGCGCCCAATCGGGAACGGGGTGTTCCGTTCTAACGTAATATTCTTTTTCGCAAAGGCTGTTCTCACCGATAATCTTCTTGGGTAAGGATGAGTCGTTAGTGAAAAGTAAAAGCCCGCAACTTTCCTTGTCAATTCTGCCTATGGGTAAAATATCGGCGGGAATATCTTTAACAAGCTCCGATACGGGAATACCCTCATCGGGATTACCCGAAACCACGTAGCCGGCGGGCTTATTGAGTTTAATATAGATTCGCGAGGTTTCAAGGTTTTTTGTGTCGAAAGCGTAGGAGATTTTGTCGGTTCCGGGATTTATATGACGCGCGGGATTGGTTTCGGTTTCGCCGTTTACGACAACCTTGCCTTCCTGTATCAAACGGTCAGCCTCTCTCCTCGAACAGATACCGCTGTGGGCTATATATTTATTGAGACGGATTTTTTCGTTGTCCATAGTTTTGCCTTTTATATGCGGAAATTGACACCGACAAGTGTCCTGATTCCGAATTGAGCGGGGCTGTCAAAAGGGATTGATAAATCCCCGTTCACCGATACAAACACGCCGAACCATTTTAGTATTTCCAAATCGAAGCGGGGAATAACGCTCAGAGACAGTTGATTTTTTTCAAATCCCATTACGACAGGCGTTTCGAGCTTGGATAGTTTCCATCGTTTGGTAACGCCTAAGACTACAAGCGGGTGAATGCTGTCGGATAACGGGTTATCGGGATAAAGAGTTATCATAGCGCCTCCTCCCGCAAAAAGCGTGAAACGGTTTCTCATCGGCAGTAAAGTCATTTCGATAGTAATGGGGATTTCGTAAAAGGAACGGGTATATAGATAAGCGCTTTCGTAAGCAAACAGTTTAGCCCGAACCCCGATGGAGAGCAGGAAAAAATGAGGCGTTTTATATTCTATCTGGCTTACGGGAAATATTCCCGGCACTGCGCCGAAACCCGCGCTTAACGAAATATGATGATTTCCGTCGAATACGCCGTAAATCGCGGATATACTCCCTATTATCAGGGAAAATGCAATCAAAATGGTTTTCATAGAAGTTCCCGAAATATTATTAGAGTAAATATAAACTGTTTTACGGCTTTTTTCAACTTTTATTCTACTGTGAGCGCGTTTTCCACAGCTTTCATAAAGGCTTTGCTTGTGGTAGTTGCCCCGCTTATAACGTCAACGTTGGGCGTTTGCTTTTCGATTATACGTTCCAAAACCCCCTCGGCTTTAAGAGTATATTCCGAGCGGCGGTTTGTAAGAACCTTTATGTCTTTTATTATGTTGTTTTCAATATCCACTGAAACCTTGTAGGTAAAATTATTATAGGTAAAATCGCCGTAGTAGGTATTGTCTTCAAGTTTGCCAAGGTCAACATCGGATATTTCCATCGCACGAACTTTCTGGACTTCGCTTTTCGTTTTTTCGCAGGATACGGTGGAGCCGATTAAGGCTATTCCGATTGCTATAAGCCATAAATTTCGCATATTAGCCTCCGCTGTAGTATTTTCATAATTATATACTATGATTTAGTATATTGCAAAATAAGGCATTTGTGAAATATAAATAAACTTATTATGTTTGACAAAATATGTTTTTACGTTATCATTATGGAGCAATTCAAAAATTCCATCAAGTAAAAATCGTATCATTGACGTGGAGAAATCTAAACCGGAGAAAACGATGATATTAAAGTTTGTCCTGTTGCTTTGTGTGATATTGATTTATAGCGGTTGTGCGGAAAACAAAATTGACGATAGCGGAAAAGATACCGAATACGGCGAAATATCCGGTCGAGTTTACAATAATACAACTCTTGATAAAGTTCAGGGCGCGGAGGTTTTTCTTTTTACGGGCGGGTTGGATTATACCGACAGCGACGGTTTTTTTAATATCAAAGACGTTAAGGCGGGGGACGTGTATATGCGCGTAAGCGCGGACGGTTTCGCGGATTTTTTTACTAATTTTTCTTTAAATAAAAATGAGAATAAGAATATCGCTTTTTTTATTAATCCGATTTTTGTTTTAAGCGCTACCGTATATAACCGGGATTCGCAACTTCCCGTTTTAAACGGTATTGTCGGCGTGTCCGATGAATTTATACTTACCCGCAATAACGGCAGATTTGTTGTTTCAAGCGAAGACGGGTTTATACAGTTCACTATAAGCGCGGCGGGATATGAACATTTCTCAACTAATTTTATATTGGAGAGAGGAGTCAACAGCATTTCATTTCTTATCACCCCCTCCGAAGAAACGGAATTCAGTGTCGTAACGTATAACGTGGAGGATTTTGACCGTCATCCGTATTCCTACGGTATGATAGCGAACTACGTTAAGGACGCGGATATAATAGGTTTTCAGGAAATACAGCCGGAGGATGAATCCCCGTTTAACGAAAAACTCTTATCAAAACGGACGATTTTTCCTTACTATGAGGTTTCATCGGTGGGAGGTTATCCCGATAATCATTTGGCATATTGGAGCAGGTTTGAGGTTAAACAATCGGTAATACTTCAGCAAAACAGCTACCCTGACCCCGCTGCGGGAACTAATACAAGTCTTTTCGGGCTTCGTCCTATTCACGGGTTTGAGGTGAATATTCGCGATGAGTATTCAATCTGGTTTTATAATCTCCATCTCAAAGCGCAGGTCCCGTGGGGTGAGACTAACAAGAATTTGTCGCAGAGACGGGCGCAGGCTTATCTGCTTAAAGAGTATATACTTGCAAATCACGACACAGCAAACGACCATATTATTATTTTTGGAGACGTCAACTCGGCGCTGGGGTTGGATTTTGACGATACAAACACTATGGGAATATTGACATTCAGGTTTTCAAACCCCGATAACCCCAATCGGTTTACCCCGATAAACGTCAAATATCTCCCCGATAACGCATGGACGCACACAATTTATGATAGCCGTCTCGACCATATAATCCTTTCCCCGAAAGTCTATGAGCGTTACGTTGAAGGCTCTGTCGAAATAGTTGCAATGACTAACTCAGGCGCGCTTGAACCCTCCGACCATTACCCCGTTTCTATCCGCTTGCGTTACTAAAAAAATTTTAAAAAAAAACAAAAATTTGCTTGACTCGGAAAAATAAATGTTGTATAATACTTATAAAGTTAGCTTAGACTAACTTTATAAAACTCGATTGCTTGGAGGATTTATGAGCGAAAAACTTAGTCTGTGTAAACAGGGAGACACCGTTATAATGGAAAAGATGCACGGTAGCGGCGCTTTTAAAAACCGCCTCCGCGAGATGGGGTTTATCAAGGGACGGAAATTGGATATAGTTCGTTATGCACCCTTACATGACCCGCTTGAGATTAAAATAAACGATTCTTGCGTGTCTCTCAGGGTTGAAGAGGCGGATAAAATTGAGGTTTCGATTTTTGATAGATAGGAGATAATAGATGGAGAAAAACTTTATTTGCTATGAATGCAAGAAAGAGTGGTCGGTAGCTTACGGAACGGGGCGTCCGTTGGAATGTCCCGCTTGCCGAAGCAGTAATATTCATCGTTCACCGTCCGACCGCGGTAGAGCTCGTGGTCGGAGGTTTGGTGGTAATCCGGTATGCGGAAGGGGGAATTTATGAAAATCTGTATTCCTACGGAAAACAATCTTGGTTTGAAGTCTAAGGTTTACGGTCATTTCGGCAGCGCGCCTTATTTTACCGTTTACGATAGCGACGGCAAAATCTGTGATGTTATTGCCAATATAAACGAGCATCATTCTCACGGCACTTGCCATCCGCTTGCTGTTTTAGGCGATAAAATTAATGTTGTTATATGTCTTGGGATGGGAGCAAGGGCTGTTATGTCTTTGAATGATTCGGGAATTAAGGTTTTTAAGGCTAAAGGCAATACGGTTGAAGATGTATTAATAAATTTTGAACGTAATGACTGTGAAGAAATTACGGTTGCTAAATCCTGTAATCAACACCATAGCTGCCATTAGCATTATATAGAATTATTTTTAATCGGGGGCTAAACTTAGGAGTGCGATATGTTTAAAATTATATTTACCTTGTTTCTAATAATCATACCGTTTTCGTTGGCTTCCTCTAAAACCAACGTATCGAAACTGCCTATCTACGGCGGCGGTATGATGGTTTCCACTGGATTTATTAACCTTCCCGTTGATATAGAAGGGCTTAACGGATGGGGGCTTGGTATCGGAGGACGGATTTATTTTAATATAGGACGGTATTTCCGTCTTGGTAAGCTCGGCGGAAATTTTTCTATGGATTATAAAAACGGGAGTAAATTCGAGTATTATTACAGCGGTTTTACCTTTGAGGGCGCGTTCCGGTTTTGGAGGTTTACTCTCGCTCCCGGCGCTATTGTCGGGTGGGGAGGATATTATGTCCTTGATAAACTTACGGTTTCCGATAACGGGTTTATAACGGCACGGGAATATAACGGGAATTTCTTTCTGATTTCGCCGTCTCTGTCGTTGGAATTCAGGGTTTCGCCGCTTATAAGTTTTACTTTGGTTGCCGATTATCCCTTTGTTGAGGTTGAGGGCAGGAATAACTTTGGGGGACCGAAAATTGCTTTCGGTATAATTTTTACAAAATAATTTTTTTTTCAGGAGGCATTATGAAAAGCAGATTGGTTTTAAGCGTTATTGGTGTTTTTTGTGCTGCGGCTTTGTTTGCGCAAGGCGGAGGAACACAATTCGGTTTGTCTGCCGAAAACCCCGGTATTTCCGTTGTCGGTGATTTTATAGGTCATTATAATATTACCGAAGATAAGGGTTTTCTCGGTATCGGTGAAGTGGAGCTGGGTTTTCAGGCTTACGTTGACCCGTTTGCACGCGTTGACGTGTTTATAGGGTATCACGGGATTGAACTTGCTCATCATAACCACGACGATGATGACGATGACCATGAGCATGGACTTGAGGTGGAAGAGGCGGTTCTTACTCTTACCTCGTTGCCTTTCGGTTTTCAGTTTTCGATAGGCAGGATGCGTTCTAAAATCGGGTTTGTCAATGTTCTGCACTTGCACGACTTCCATTTCGCGCAGTATCCTATGCTTATTCAGGAATATTGGGACCACGAAGGGCTTATTACCGACGGTGCGCGTCTTTCTTGGCTTGCTCCGTTGCCTATATGGGTTGAGTTCGTTGTCGAGGGGCAAAGCCTGTTAAATCAGGATGCCATCGACTTTGTTGCTCCGGGTATGAATATTTTTATTCCTATAGGCGATGAGATGGGGATTAGTCTTAGCGGGTTCGGGTATTTCGACAGCGGATTAGAGAAGGGCAATGAACTTGTAAACCACCTTCGCGGGCATGTTGATGACGATGAAAAAGCCGACCTTGAGAATGAACTTGCGGAAATCTTTGAAAACCCCGCTTTCGGTTTCGGAGGATGGGGTGCGGGTCTCCGTTATAAATGGGCGCCTCTTTCCGTCGGGTTTATGAATCATTTTGTTATTCAGGGTGAGGTTATGTCCCGCGCTCTCGGACCTGATTTTTACACGGGTTTTTATGCACTTGCTGAGTTAAAATTCCTGAGAAGATGGACGCTCGGCGTTATGTATAATATGTGGGAAGTTCCGCATTTCCATGCGCATGATGATGACGACCATCACCATCACGGAGACGGGGCTTTTGAAAAAGAGATTGAGTCTGTTTTTTCGGCGGCGCTTTCTTTTTATGCAAGCGAGTTTCAAAGAATCCGCCTTCAATATGATATGGCTATGGAACACGATGAAACAGACCATAGTCTTACTTTGCAGTGGACTTTTGTTTTAGGACCTCATGCTCCGCATGCTTATTAAGTTAATTTTAAGGAGAAAATTTTATGAAAAGAATTTTTAATATATTAAGCCGTGTATTAGCGGGGGTATTTATATGCGCTGCTCCGCTTACGGCAAAGCCGCTTGTTGTGGCTACGGTTACCGATTTGGCTTCAATAGCAGGTTATATCGGAGGGGATTATATAAACGTGGATTATATCGCCCCGGGGCCTATGGACCCTCATCAGGTAGAGCTTAAACCCTCGCACGCTATGAAATTGGTTCGTGCCGATGCGGTTATCAGGATAGGGGTAAATCAGGACGATTGGATTTTCCCGCTTATTGATAATTCAAGAAACACAAGAATCCGTATGGGTAATCCGGCACATATAGACGCTTCCCACGGTGTCAAAATAATCGACATTCCCGTTGGTATGGTTGACCGCTCTTTGGGGGACGTTCACGCCGGCGGCAACCCTCATTATATGCTTGACCCGCGTAACGGTTTGGTTGTTGCCCGCAACCTGACCGCAAGATTTAGCATTCTTTTCCCTGAGCATAAATCTCATTTTGAAGCTAATCTTGCTAAATTTGAAGCTGAACTTGAATCTAAAATGGAAGAATGGCAACCTATGGTTGATGTTATTAAGGGAAATACGATTGCCGTTTATCACAAGCATTGGGGTTATTTTGCCGAGTTCCTTGATGTGGATATGTCGATACAGCTTGAACCTAAACCGGGGATCCCCCCCACGCCGGCGCATCTTCGCGGTGTGATTGAGGAAATTAAATCCCGTAACGTTCCTCTAATCATACAAAACGTATGGCATGAGAGAAGAAGCGCTCAGTCCGTAGCGAGAAACACCGGAGCTAAGGTTTTGGTTTTGCCCGGTCAGGTGCGCGCGGTCAGAGGGGTTAATACATACTTTGACCTTTTTGATTATAATATTAAGAAAATCTATGAAGCTTTAAAATAGGGGATTTTTATGGATGATAATTTTATACTGAAGGTTAACGGAGTAGATTTAGGTTATGGAAGTCTCAGAGTTTTAGATAGTGTCGAATTTTTCCAAAAGCGCGGTGAGGTCGCCGCGCTTTTGGGACCTAACGGAGCAGGTAAGTCCACTTTGCTAAAGGCTATCTTAGGCGATATAAAACCGATACGCGGTTCTATCGAAATTAGGGACGGTTTGAAAATCGGATACGTTCCGCAGGTTGACAATGACGGGAGCCGCTGGCCTCTAAGTGTAAGGGATTTTCTCGGCTTGTTTTGCAGGAATTGCGGAGAGGATAAGATATATACTGCGCTTGAGGAAGTCGGTATTATTGACCTCGCGGATAAGCGCTTGACCGACCTTTCAGGCGGACAACATCGTAAGGTCTTATTGGCTAAGGCGTTGGTTAATTCGCCGGATTTCCTGATTTTAGACGAGCCTACACAGGAGATGGATATAGCATCCGAGGCGGATTATATAGAACTCATAAACTCTTTTAACCGTCGCGGAGTTTCGATTCTTATTGTTACTCATATACTTTCCGTGGCGCTTAAAACCGCAAAACGGTTTTTGATTTTCCATAACAGGAAAACGTATTTTACCGACTTTGACGGGATTATGTCGGGTAAGGTGTTACATTCCGTTTACGGCAGGGATTTCAGTTCGGCGGTTGTCGGGGATATTCCCGTTGTTACCTGTAAAGGAGGCGCGTTATGATGCTTTTTGATTATCCGGGCGCTTGGCAGATTTTATTGGTTGCCGTTGTTTTAGGTTCGTTTTTATCCCTTCTTGGGATACCGCTTCTACTTGAGAAACGCTCATTCACCGGTGTTGCCCTTTCACAGACGAGCGCTTTGGGCGCAGTGGTCGCATCGGTAGTTGGCGTATATGCAGATATTTTAGCCTTTATCTTTACTCTCGGTGCGCTTCTTCTTCTTGAGTGGGTTGACCGTGAAAGAAAGGACGATAGCCGTGTTGCATTGCTTTTTATTATATCCGCTGCGCTTTCTACGCTTATTGTTTCGTGGATGCCGACCGGAGAAGCAGACCTCTTGACTATACAGTTCGGTAATATTCTTTCGATTTTACCTGAAGAAGCGATATTAAGTTTGATTGTCGGCGTTTTGGGTATCGGCGGGTATTTGCTCGTTTACAAACCGTTTCTTGTTGTTATAAATGATTACACCACCGCAAAATCCATAGGACACCGTCCCCGTTTGATACAAGGGGTTTATTCGGTTTTACTTGCCTTAGGTATTACTCTCGGTTTGAAGATTTTCGGTGTTGTTTTGGTTTTTGCGTTTTTGATAGTGCCTGCGTTCATTATGTTCAGGTTCTCATCAAAACTCAAGATATGGGCGGTTGCCGGCATTATATTTACAGCGGTTGTAACGGTTGCGGGATTGTTTTTGGCTTTTGCATTTGATTTTCCTCCCGGAGTGTTTATTGCGGCGGTTCTCGGACTTTTAGGTATTGTCTGTTGGATTGCGTTTAGAAAAAGAATTTGATTTGTGAATTTTACCGGTAGAGGAGATTGTTATGAAAGAGATTAAGATAGCGCTTGCGGGAAACCCCAACAGCGGAAAAACTACGATTTTTAACTCCATCACGGGGGCAAACCAGCGTGTTGCAAACTGGGGAGGCGTTACTGTCGATTTGAAGCACGGTAAGACGAAAATCGACGATTATCGTCTTGCCATAACCGACCTTCCCGGAACCTATTCTCTTACCGCTTACAGTATGGAGGAGATTGTCGCGCGGGATTTTATTATCAAGGGCGGCGCCGATGTTATTGTCGATGTAATAGATTCTACTAATCTCGAACGTAATCTCTATTTAGCATTACAGATATTGGAGATGGGGAAACCTACCGCACTTGCTTTTAATATGAGCGATGAGCTTGAGCTAAAGGGCATAAATATTAATATTGAGCAGTTGTCCCGTATTCTCGGCGTTCCTATTGTTCCTACCGTAGCGCGGGTTGATAAGGGAGTAAAGGATTTGTTCCGTCTTGCCGTTGATGTCGCTTTGGGTAAGACGGAGATTTTCAATAAAGTCAGGGTAAACTACGGCAGGGATATAGAAAAGCAGATAACGAAAATTTCGGAAATTATCGGTTCGCTGGATATTGACCTGTATGGTATTTCTCCGAGATGGTATGCCGTGAAGTTGCTTGAGGAGGACAGCGAGGTTAAGTCTATGTTTGTCGGTGTTCAGGGCGCGGACAATTTATTCTCCCGTGTTGACGAGGCATTGGCGAAAATTTCAGAGCTTTATAAAGACGATACGCAGACTATCATATCCGAAAAACGTTACGGGTTTATTCACGGGGCGCTTAAAGAAACGGTCCGTCGTCAAAAAACCGACCGTCGCGATATTACCGATAAGATTGATAATGTCCTGACGCATAAGGTTTGGGCATATCCGATTTTCGCATTGTTTATGTGGCTTCTTTTTCAGGCGACTTTTTCTATCGGCGGAATCTTTATGGAATGGATTGAGATGCTTTTTGAATGGCTTGCTTCCGTTCTTTCTGATAATATGCGGGCTACTTGGTTCAGGGACTTGCTTGTCGAGGGCATTATCGGGGGTGTCGGCGGTGTAATAGTATTTTTGCCGAATATCCTGATACTTTTTCTCGGCGTCTCGTTTCTTGAGGATACCGGCTATATGGCGCGTATCGCTTTTATTATGGACAAACTTATGCACAAGATAGGGCTTCACGGGAAAAGCTTTATCCCTCTGTTGATGGGGATAGGGTGTTCCGTTCCCGCTATTATGGCTTCGCGAACTTTGGAATCCCCGAAGGACAGGATACTGACAATCCTTGTAACCCCGCTTATAACCTGTTCGGCGCGTCTCCCTGTGTTTGTGTTGTTTGCGGGCGCATTTTTTCCCGAAAGCGCAGGTAATGTGATTTTTTTATTGTATGTGCTGAGCTTTGTCTTTGCATTCGGTGTCGGGCTTCTTTTCAGGAAAACCCTGTTCAGAGGGGAAGACCAGCCGTTTGTGATGGAACTTCCGCCGTATCGTATGCCGACGTTGAAAAGCGTCCTGTTGCATATGTGGGAAAAAGGAAAGCATTATTTGCAAAAAATGGGCGGGGTTGTGCTGGTCTTTTCAATTATACTGTGGTTTATGGGGGCTTACCCGAAAAATAATACAATAGAAGAGACTTATGAGGCAAAAATCCAAAATGTTCGGGAAGAGATGGATATTCTTGCGGGTATGTATGAATTTGACGAAATTGCCGAACAAATCTATGCGTTTGAGGATGAGATTGAGGCTCTTGATAACGAAAGGCATTCCAAATTTATGGAACAGACTTATATCGGTAGAATCGGCAATACTATAGAACCGGCGCTTCGCCCCGCAGGGCTTGACTGGAGGATGTCGGTTAGCCTGCTTACCGGATTTGTGGCAAAAGAAGTAGTTGTAAGTTCTATGGGAGTATTGTATAATATAGGGACTGATGAGGACGAGGAATCGGAGGGGCTTCGCGATGTGCTTCAGCGGAATTACACCCCGTTGCAAGGGATGTCGTTTATGCTGTTTGTGCTTTTATATACCCCCTGTATTGTAGCGCTTATTACGTTGATTAAAGAAATCCACTCTTGGAAATGGTCGGTATTTTCGGTTGCATATCAGCTTGCCCTTGCGTGGATTGTTGCCGTGGCGACTTATCAGTTGGGAATGCTGTTTAATCTGGGGACGAAAATTATCGGGGGCGGGTAGGAGGATTTTATTATGAATGGAGACACATGGGATATAATTTTACAAATCGGGATTTTTGTAATAGCAGGCGCGCTTGCGATTTTTATGGTAGTAAGGCAGGTAAGAAAGGGGCAGGGGTGTTGCGACTCATCCCCGGATTGCCCTGCGCGACGGATTCGTGATAAGGCTAAAGATTTGAGACGGAAGTAAGCACAATGCGAATAAAAGTGCAAAAATATGCAATTTTGTGCCTTTTGCAAAATCACTGTGCAAAACAGTGCATTTATGAATGTTAAATGTAACCCCTTACATTTTATTTTCAATATTTTTCAGCCTCTATTTCCTTGTCTTCCTTAGTTTTTGTTATTAACATTTCATTCTTTATCTCTTTTATGGTATGGTTTTTGCACTATTATTGTATAATCAGTAATAGGAGGACTGTATGAAAAAGAGAATTCTATCTCTATTGGTAATCTTTTTAGGAATTGCTTTGATAGGCTGTTCTGTCGAGTCTCTTGGCGAAGAAAAATCGGCTGCTCCCGATACAACTTCTTTGCAAACCCTGTTATATTCCGGCAGTAGTTCGGATGTGATACTTCAGGGTTTCCACTGGAATTCCCATACTACCGACTGGTATGTTCATCTCGTATCTAAAGCACAGGATATTAAGGATGCCGGTTTTACTATTGTTTGGTTCCCTCCCCCTTCGCAATCGGTCGATTCTCATGGGTATCTTCCGGGACGGCTTTATAATCTTGATTCCAACTACGGGACGCAGGCTCAGCTTCAAAATGCTATTTCCGCTTTACATCCCGTAAAAGCCATTGCAGATATCGTTATAAACCATCGATGCGGTCAATACCAGATAGACGGGAAATGGCATGGGTATTATCAGCCCGATTGGGGAAACTGGGCTGTTGTTCGTAACCCCGGTGAAAACGACGGCGGAGCCGGTAACTGGGATACCGGTGAAACTTATGGACCTGCTCCGGATGTTGACCACACCAATCCCACCGTTCGTTCCGACCTGAAGGCATGGATGAATTGGCTTAAAAACACTATCGGTTTTGCGGGCTGGCGTTATGATATGGTTAAAGGATATTCGGGTAATTATACTGCCGAATATAATGATGCCACCGCGCCCCATATCTCCATAGGCGAGTTCTGGGACTATGACCGTGGCGCTCTTATGGGATGGCTTGATTCTACTTCGGGTAAATCCACCGCTTTTGACTTTCCTACCCGTAATATTCTTTATATGGCTTTCCAGAATGGCGAATTTTGGAGACTTCGCGACGGCGATGGAAACCCCGGCGGCGCTATCGGATGGTGGCCTGCCAAGTCCGTTACTTTTATCGAAAACCACGACACGGAAGAGGCACGCGGCGGTATGTATGCTCCCCCGTTTCCTTCTTACAATACTCCCGCAGCTTATGCCTATATCTTAACTCATCCCGGTATTCCCAAGGTTTTCTGGTTTGACTGGGTGGATTTTGAAGGTGAGATTAACGCGCTTATTGATATCAGAAAATCCCAGGGTATCACTCCCACGAGTTCCGTCGATATTCAGGTTGCAGATGGTTCTAAATACGGCGCTATTATAGATGATAAAGTTGCGGTTAAAATCGGCTGGGGCGACTGGTCTCCGGGTTCCGGATGGGACTTGACGGCATCGGGTAACAACTATGCCGTTTGGACTAAGTCCGATGGTCCTACTCCTCCACCTCCCGGCGATTGGATTAGAACGGTTGTTTATATCCATTATGAGAGCGTTCCGGGCGAATATATCCGAATCCGCGGCGGGCATGACGGCGACCTTGTTCCTTCTCAATATCCTACCCGTTATGAGGATATAATCTATGTTAATACATTAAACTCCGATACGGCACAAATCAAGGCTAACGATATTCGCTTGGATTGGGGAACTCAAGACCCCGCCAACGGCGCCGACGGATGGGATTCCGCTTTGGACTGGACTTGTAACGCTTGGCCATCGGGCTGGGGAACAAAGAGAACCTATGCTGTGGATGGTTACGGCGAAGACCCCGAAAACGTTTGGGGCTTACATTACTGGAAGTTTGATGTGATGATGCAGGGGAATGTCGGCGACTGGTTTGAGTTTAAGTCTTTCATCTACAATTACCAGAATTCGGGTAATGACGTATGGGAGGGCAATATCAACCAGCAAGGCACTCCTCAGCAGACAATCAACCATTGGGGAAGAAAAGGATATATTACTACGGTCGGATTTAACCAGAGTTGGGCTGAGTTTACTCCTTTATATTAGAGTTAGACCCTTCATTTCCATATTGATATAACAGAAAACGGACGCATAACCTTGCGTCCGTTTTTTTATTTGTTTTGCTTGCTTACTTTTGTTTTCGATTTGTTTTGTGATTTTTTATAGTGTTCCACAAAATTATACGACGGCAGGATGAATTTTTCGTATTTAAAATTAGCGGTGAAATTTGCGATTTCCCCCCTCGCTACGCCGTATAAAATAGAAACGGCATTTAGTGCAATGAGTTTTTCTTTTTCTTCTTCGGACATATCGTCATTTATGCTAAAAATGCCGTTTATCTGGAATTCCAAGTTATATGGAAAATTGTCCTTGTTTTCTTTGTCGGCGAATACAATTTTCAATATTACCAAGTACATGTTTGTATTTTCTTTGTTTTGAGCAATTTGTATTTCGATATCAAATTCGCCCGAGACCTCAGGTGAGTTTATGTTGAAATTCGGGCGGGGGGTTATTAATACTTTTTCGATACGAAAATCTTCAAGATTAGGCGATTGAACAACCATCTTTTACCTCAACGTTTATATCTTTCGAATTTTTGCTGAATTGCTTGTCTGATTGATTGAAAGAATAGCTTTTGTTAAACCTGTTTTTAGTATATTTGAGTTTCGTTACTTGCGACAAATCAAAAGAGACCGCCTCTTTCCATTTTGGTTTTATTCCGAAATAGAAATCGGATTCCAAAGCCTGTGCAATTTTAATCATAGTTTTTAAGCTCATATTAGGATTGCCGTTTAGAATTTTGGAAATATAAGCAGGTGATACACCGATTTTTTTAGCCAAATCCCGACGCGACATTTTCAATTCTTCCATTTGGGTTACTATTTGTTCACCAAACTCTATAATATGTCCTTCCATAATGTATTCAAGGTCATTTTTTATCTTTTCAATTTCATTAGCAAACCATTCGGCGGTAGTTATTTCCTTAATACTCATTTTTTTCTCCTTTCTTTGATTGAAAGTAATTATTCATAAGGTCTCTAGCAATTTTAATTTCCTTTGACGGTGTTTTTTGGCTCTTTTTGATAAAGCCATTCGTGAGAATAATTATTCTGCCATTATCAAGAAAACAAAATATTCGTATTTGATAACTTTTAAATTCATATATTCCTGTTTCCAATTTTTTGAATTTCTCTGTGTTTTTCAGCAAACCTCTTTCTGTTGTGTCTTTCAGGAGTTTGTTGACTTTATTGTAGTCAGTCTTAGGAAGTTTTTCAATAAACTTTCTAAACTTTCCTTTCTTTTCAGGGTCGAAAATATAAATATCAAAAGCAGTTCCTTTTATCAGTAAATCGAGGTTATCCAATCCACCCATATATGTTAACCTATAAGTTAATTTTCGTCAAGTTTTATTTCAAACTTTATACTCTCCGAAAACCCTACTTTCCGAAAAAACGCTTATGTAATGCCTGGACTGTCTTATCGGCAAGTTCTTTTTGGATTACGACTGAAATTTTAATCTCCGATGTAGAAATCATCTCAATATTAATCTGGTTTTTGGCAAGCTCATCAAACACGGCGGCTGCAACACCGGAATGCGCGCGCATCCCGACACCCACCACGGAAACTATCGCGACATTTTCATCGTAGGTAACTTCCCTTGCTTCAAACTCTTGTCTTAAATTCTCCATAATCTTTTTTGATTTCTCGATATCCGATGTAAGAACTGTAAATGAGATTTGGCTTATGTTGTTTTGCCCGACGTTTTGAACGATAAGGTTAACGTTGATATTTTCATCCGCGAGTTTTTTAAATATCTCTGCGGCGACACCCGGCTTATCGGGGATACCTGAAATATTTACTCTCGTTTCGTTATCTTTTTTGGCTATACCGGTAATTACAATGTCTTCCATATTTTTTTTCTCCTTAACGATTAAAGTTCCGCCCCCGTCTTTCATAGAGGAAAGCACGCGTAACGGCACGTTATAATTCATAGCGAAAATCACCGAGCGGTCGTGGAGGACTTTTGCGCCCATAGATGCCAATTCCAACATCTCATCGTGTGTAATCTCCTCAAGACGGAAAGCTCCCTTTGCGATACGAGGGTCGGCGGTATAAACCCCGTCAACGTCCGTGTAGATATCGCATCTGTCGGCTTTAAGCGCCGCTGCGATTGCTACCGCCGTAGTGTCGCTTCCTCCGCGCCCGAGTGTCGTTATGTTTAAATCCTCGTCTATTCCCTGAAACCCCGCCACCGTTACGATTTTTCCCTCTTTCAAAGAATGACGGATTTTTTCTGCATCTATTGCAGTGATTTTTGCCTTACTGTAATCCGATGTGGTTTTGATACCTACCTGCATTGCGTTATAGGAAATAGCTTTTTTACCGTAGCTTTGTATTGCCATAGCGAGCAGGGCGATTGAGACCTGTTCCCCCGTAGATACCATCATATCCATCTCGCGGGTGTCGGGTTGCGGGCTGATTTGCTTGGCAAGATTTATCAGGAAATCCGTATTTCCGCTCATCGCCGATGCCACCACAACCACGTCATTGCCCTCTTCCTGTGTCTTGATTGCTATACGTGCAACGTTTTTTATTCTTTCGATGTCTCCTACCGACGTGCCGCCGAATTTTTGAACTATCAGTGCCACAATTTTCTCCTGTTTTTGGGATTGGTTATTATTATAAAGCAAGTTTTCAAAAAAATAAATTTTTTGTTTTTTTTGTTTTATCTTGATTAAGTTGCATGTTTAAATTAAAATGAATATCAATCCTTAATGCTGGTTATTAGGGTCGAATAATTCGGGATATTTTAAGGAAAATGCGGATATTATAAATTTGCCTTAGGAGGGTATAAATTATGGGGAACAAAACTGTATCAAAGGAGAAAAAGGGGACAAGGTCGGGGCGTATTCCTACTATTATCTGTATAGTAGTTACGGTTATAGCAGCGGCGGGGTTAGTGCTTGGCTATGTTACGGGGAATATTTTATGGGCGGTTACAATGTTATTACCGGCAACCGTTTATCAGGTTATCCGCACCGAGGGCGTTTCTACGAGGTGGGCATCATGGGTTATGCTTATCCTGCTTGTAGCTACGATAGTTCTTGTTATTTTTAACGTCAACTATGACCTTCAACAGTTGTTCGGACAGGAAGAGGCGTATGTTGCGGGGCACGTTGTTCCGCTTGGCGATGTCAAGATGGTTTTGCCGACCGTTATGGCAATTTGTGCGGCAATTCTGCTTGTCAGGACGCGCGGACGGTTTACCCGATGGCTCGGCATTGTCATTTTTGTTTCTTCCGCCTTAATCATATATTTAATAGCCCCTGAGACTATTCAATATCTCTTGCGTTTGGTATCAAGGCAGGCAATTTAGTTTAACATAAAGAGTTTCCCGCTTTATCTTGATTAAGTTTCGGGTTTCTATTAAAATAAAATAAACTAAATTCAGGAGTTTCAAATGGCTTTCGGCAAGAAAAAAGACAATGAAATCACCGAAACCGAAGATTTTGATAACGGGACACCCCGTAAAAGCAATGTTCCCATTATTATTAAGCTCTTTCTTGTTTTGGTTATCCTTGTTATATTGATTCTTCTCATAGTTCAAAATCTTGAGACCGTTAAAGTCAGTCTTGTGTTTTATACTTTTCCCAAAGTTCCCGTTATTGCCATTATATTGGTTTGCGTTATGTTGGGGTTTCTGCTCGGCTTGATTACTATGTCGATGCTTTTTGCAAGGAAGAAGGCTAAAAAGAATAAGGAAGCGCAGTTTGATGAGGATGATGATATTTAATGGCTAAAGAAAAGGCGATATATATATGCGCTAATTGCGGGTATAAAACCTCAAAGTGGATGGGGAAATGCCCGGAGTGCGAAACATGGAGCAGTCTTGTTGAGACTACCGAACGTCCTTTATCGGGGAAATCCTCTGCGCGGGGCGCTTTGCCGGTTGAACCCGTCAGTATTGAGATGGTTAAGTGTGATGAGAACGACAGGATTTATACGGGAATAGGCGAGTTTGACCGCGTTTTATCGGGTGTTGTCGCGGGGCAGGCTGTCCTTCTTTCCGGCGAACCCGGTATCGGAAAATCGACTTTGCTTTTACAGGCGGGAAGTTCGTTTGCCCGAAATTACCGCGTGTTTTATATCAACGGTGAGGAATCCTCCGCTCAAATAAAAATCCGTGCAAACCGGCTCGGTTTAAACTCTTCCAACCTGTTTCTTTTAAATCAAAACCGTATTGAGGCGTTGATTGATGCAATCGGAACTCAAAAGCCCGATATTATATTTGTTGATTCTATCCAGACCCTTTACTCGGAAAAATACGACTCCCTTGCGGGGAGTGTCGTTCAGGTTCGCGAAACCACCTTTGAGCTTGTAAATCTCTGTAAATCAATGGATATTCCGCTGTTTTTGGTTAGCCATATAACCAAAGAGGGGAATATCGCGGGACCTAAGGTGGTGGAGCATATAGTCGATACGGTGCTGTTTTTGGAAACCGACAACCGGGGATATTACAGGATTTTACGTTCGCTTAAAAACCGGTTTGCATCTACCGAAGAGATTGGATTTTTCAAGATGGATATGGCGGGGCTTGTCGGGGTTGATGATATTACCAATGCTTTTATGATGGTTCACGAAGAGGAGACAAGCGGAATTGCGGTATATCCGTTTTTAGAGGGAAACCGCGCTTTTCCGGTGGAGGTGCAGGCTTTGTGCGCGCCCACACAGTTTAATATCCCGCGCCGCACCGCAGACGGGATGGAATTAAACCGTCTTTCCATGCTTATAGCTATTATGGAAAAAAAATTGAAATTCAACTTATCAAGCCACGATATATATGTAAATATCACGGGCGGGCTTAAAATCAATGACCCGGCTTTGGATTTGGCGGTCGTTCTCGCGATTTTTTCCTCGTTTAAAAACAAGCCCGTTGCGATGGACACTATATGCGCGGGCGAGGTCGGGCTTACCGGCGAGGTGAGACCCGTTTTCGGTATGCAACGACGGATTGCCGAGATGGAGAGGATGGGATTTGCGCGCGCCGTTTTCCCGTTTAAAACCGATAACGTCAAAACGGACGGGAAAATTAAACTTTTGCCCGTAAAAAATATCTCCGAGGGCGCAGGTGTTTTGTAATTTATTTGATTTAATTTGCCTATGAGGTTATATTTATCTATGCAAAGCGGAGGTTTAAAATGAGTATTATCAGGAAAATAATTGATAGTGATAAGTTAAAAGAAATAATCGATTTGCCGGAAGAGTTCGCACATAAAGATGTCGAGATTTTAGTGATTTCTACGGATATTGCAAAGCAAACCGATAATCAGGATTTTAGACCGGAGGATTTTGAAGGAGTTTTAAATTTACAAAACGCCGAAAGGGATTTTAAAAATCTTCGTATGGAATGGGAGAGATTTTAGTGTATTTGTTTGATACGGATATTTTAATTTATCATTTCAATTCGGAGATTCCGGAAAAGAGTAAAGATGAAATTAGACGGATACTAAAAAGCCATTTTAATATATCCGTGATTTCTAAAATGGAGTTTTTAGGGTTTAGAAAGCATAGTGAACATAGCTTTGTTAAAGCTAAAATTTTTATTGATTATGCAAGGGTTTTTCAATTAGAAGAGGGGATTGTAGAAATGGTTATTGATTTAAGGCGGAATTATAAAATCAAGTTGCCGGATGCTATAATTTGTTCTACCGCTCTTTTAAATGATTTTATCCTTGTTACCCGCAATACGGAAGACTATCAACAAACAGGGATAAAAATTTACAATCCGTTTGAATAAAAACTCCGGCGCGGGCTTATGATTAAATTCGACAATAAGAAGAATGATTAGTAATATCCAAAATCCTGCGCCTTTTGCCGTATTCGGATTAAACAAAAATCCGGGACAAAAGGCGCAGGAAAAATTTTATATCCGTTCGATATGTGATTTAAAGGCTTCCGCCTCTTCTCTTATGGCACGCGTCGATGACGGGTCTCTGATTACATCATTGCACTTAAAAGTAGCCATTTCCTTGTATTCGGTAATATCCTCGCGCTTGAAACCGTAACGAGGTTCGTTCAGGTTTTCTCTGAAGAATTTGGCAACCAAAGCGTATGCCTTGGCGGTGTTGAGTTTGTTACGCGGGATAGGGTTAGTGCGTTCCGCATCTATAGCCTCGCGTAAGACCTTTACTACGTTTTGGTATTCCGTATCGTCAAACTTATCCTCAACGACGACCTTTGTTTTTTCATCTACGGTAACAACTTCTTTGTCCTCTTCGGGCTTAACTTCTTTTTGCCCGCAGGACATAAAACCTAAAACCACAGCCCCCAATATTGCAATAGTGAGTAATCTCTTCATAAAAATCCTCCTTATTTATTCTCTTTAGACCAGTCGATAGCCTTAATAGCTTTCCAAGCGGCATCGATTGTTCTTTGAGTATGATTTCTTCTTGCTACGACACGTATGAGCGTAGGAAAAACGCGCGGGTCTTTTGAAATTTCAAGTATTTCAATAAGACGCATAGCAATCATATCATCATAAAACATACGCTGATTTTGCTCGGAAAAATTGTTGTGGTTATAGGTAAAGCGCATAAGGTCTATAATCACATCAATAACGTCCTCGCTTCGGGTTTCTTCGTAAATTTCACGAAGTGAAGCCGCCGCCGCCCTTTTTGCATCATGATTTTCGCTTTGCATCAAAGTCCTGTATAAAGTGCGGATTTCAGGGGGAAGCTGATGTGTTATATCTCCATAGACAGCCGAAGTCAAAATTAGAACGGATAAAAAACCCAATAAAAGCGCTTTATTAACCATATATTAGCCTACCACTCAAGTTTTTCCATAGCTCTCCACGCTGCCTGTATGGTTTCTTCTCTGTGATTTCTTTTGCTTACAATTTGTAGAAGAGCAGGGAAAAAACGCGGATTGCCGATTTCACCCATTGATTGAACCAAAGCCTCAAGAACGCGGTTGTCGTTAAACATCTTTTCGTTATCTTCGCGGAAATTCGGGTGGTTTAAGTCAAAGCGCACAAGATTGATAATCATATTTACGACATCATCGTTTTTGAACTTACCGAGCGCGCGGGAGGCTTCAATACGGATTTGCACGCTACCGTCAAATTTTACAATAGAGAGATAAGCCGGGGCGTATTTGTCGTTTCCGGTTTTTGCGACTTCTTTTAATGCGGTCAGCCGTGCTACCGGAGATGTAAATTCCGACTGTCCGTAGCGGTCCGCTCCACGCAAATCAAACATCACTATATCCATTAGAACGTCAAATCTCAACGGCTCGGTATTTTTTGTAATCATCTCTACTATTATGGTTTGTTCCTGATGAGACTTTGACGCATAATATTGGTCGTGAAGCGTTTTAAGGCCGCCTCTTAAAACCAAGTCATCCGGCACAAATTTTGTGGCTTTCGGGTCTATTTGGTTTGCAAAACTTATGCTTGATATTGCAAAAACCATTACCCAGACCACACTCATAACTCCTTTTACTTTCATTTTTTACTCCTTCAATTTGATTTTACCAAAATACATTTATATTTTAAGCAATTATAGAAAAAAAGCAAGATTTAAAATGTTTATCAGTCCGTTACGTCAAAATTATTAAGCATTCATTTGAAAAGGGATGGCTAAGTTCAGAAAATAAAGAAATGTCCACCCCCCCGAAAATCTTAAACATCTATATTTATATATTTTAAAGCATTAAAATATAATGTCATCACCTTACGGGGTTAATTTTTTTCACCCTTTGGGGTGAATATTTTTAGGTGATTATGTAGATACCGCCACCTTAGTATGATTTCCAAATAAATTACACGAAATACAAACCCGGCACTTTAAATTCAAAAAAGGCAAAAGCATCATCGGCTTGTCTGTCGTTCCACAAGGTAATATCAGGATATGCTAAACCCGAATCCAAAGAAGATTCTACACTAGATTCCAGAAACGGATAACCTCCGCTTTTTATAATATCATTAATTTCTTGGGAAATCCAAGAGGAAACTTCCCTTTCAGTCGATTTTATACTCATTTGTTATCCTAAAATATTAATCAACTTATTTTATCAGATACTTATACTTAAATCAAAAAACTTACTATTTTTTATCATTTATTAGTTTTTAAGTAATCCCCCTTGTCTATTAAAAATCCGCCGAAAATTCCGACAATTATAATAACTCGTATTATCATAAGGAGAAACGTTATGGGCAGAATCATAGGCATTGACTTGGGGACAACATACTCGGCGGTTGCTTACCTTGAAAACGGAAACCCCAAAGTTATAGAACAGAGAAACGGAAGAAAAAATATGCCCTCCGTTGTTTGTATAAATGATGATGAAATACTTGTGGGGGAAAACGCGCTGAAACAGGATTTTACGCTTAACACAATCAAGCGGATTAAGCGGAAAATCGGGACTGATTACAGGGCGGAAATCAACGGCAAGCAGTATTCGCCGGAGGAGGTTTCGGCGTATATACTTAAAGAGCTGAAAAACCGCGCCGAGGAGTTTCTCGGTGAGGAGGTTCGCGATGCTATAATCACGGTGCCGGCTTATTTTAATGATAACCAGCGTCAGGCTACGAAGGATGCCGGTAAAATTGCCGGGCTTAACGTTATCAGGATAATCAATGAGCCGACCGCCGCCTCGCTGTCTTACGGAGTTAATCCCGAACACGATGCTAATATTATCGTGTATGATTTGGGAGGGGGAACGTTTGACGTTTCTTTGGTTAATGTCGGCGACGGTATCTTTGAGGTGATTGCTACCGCCGGGGATAACCGTCTCGGAGGCGAGGATTTTAACCGTCGGATTGAGGAAATTATTGTCAATAAGTTTAAGGATGAAACGGGGATAGATCTTACCGATGACCCGCTTGCTATGGCAAAACTTTCCGATGCGGTTGAGGATGCTAAAATTACGCTTTCGAGCAAAAAAAGCGTCAAAATCCATATCCCGTTTATTACCGCCGATGAGAACGGCGCTCACGATATTAATTTTGAATTTACCCGCGATGAGTTCGAGAAACTAATCTCCGATTATATAGAGCGCACTATTGAGCTTTGTAAGCAGGCGGTTGACGATGCCCGTCTTGAGGCAAAAGATATTGACCGCGTGATACTTGTCGGGGGTTCATCGCGTATCCCTTATATTCGCGGGAAGATTAAGGGATTTTTCGGCAAAGAACCCGACTATAAAATCAACCCCGAAGAGGTTGTCGCTATGGGCGCTGCCATACAGGGTGGTATCGTTCAGGGCGACGTCAGTGGGATTGTGCTTGTTGACGTTACGCCGATGTCTCTGGGTATTGAGGTGGAAAACGGGTATTTTGTCCCGATTATAGAGAGGAATAACCCCATACCCACTTGCGCAAGACGGATTTTTACTACTGTCGCCGACGGGCAGAAAAGTGTCGATGTGCATATCCTGCAGGGCGAGAGTATGAAATGCGATAATAATATATCGCTCGGTAAATTCCGTCTTGAGGGTATCCGCAAGGCGATGAAAGGCGAACCCCGTATTGAGGTAACGTTTGAGCTTGATGTGAACGGTATTCTTAACGTTACCGCTACGGATGCCGACACCCAAAGCGTGCAGGGTATTACTATCGTAAATGATTCGCGTATAGATGAGAAAGAGCTTGAACGCCTGCGCGAGGAGCATCTCAAGAGTTTTGATAAGGATATAAAAAACCGCAAGAGATTTAACAATATTCTCAGGCTGAAAACCAAGGCGGAGTATATAGCGGGCAAGATTGAGGCGGTAGTTCCGCCGGCTTACCGTGATGAACTTATAAAGGAAGAAATTTCCGAAATTTTATTGCGCGCTCAATCGGCATTGGAAGAGCTTGATATTGAAAAGGCGGAAAGCGCCGTTGACGCTTTGGAGTTTATAATGAAGGAACTTAAAGCGGGAAATTATAAGGGAGGCGAGAGAATCGCATGAAGACTTATTATGAGATTTTGGGGGTTAAGCCCGATGCGAGCAACCGGACTATCAAAACCGCATACCGTAAATTGATAAAACAGTTTCATCCCGATATTAATAAAACCGGCGGAAAGTTTTTTGCCGAAATTTCAAGCGCATACAGCGCTTTGATAGACCCCGATAAACGCGCCGAATATGACGAGAAACTCAGGTCGCGGGAAAAGAAAAAAGCCGCCCGCGAGTTTAAGTTCCGTGAGTTTCGCGCATGGCTTGCCTCCGTTCCGGTCCTGCGCACTGTCTTTGTATCAAAACGCGTTTCCTCGCCCAAGAAACCCAAGCCCGAAATCGACAAATCGGTATTGGCTTTGCCCCCCGAAGAGCTTTTACAGCGCGTTATGTATTCCACTAACGTATATGTGCAGACCAACGCCGTTCGCGCGCTTTTTGCAAAAAAGAAAGCGTATATTATAAGCGACCTTTTGCGTCTCCTGTATTCAAATATACCGGAAACGGTTAAGCGCGAAATAATCAACGGTATTAAGGATTCTAAAAACGAGAAAGTTCAGGCTATTTTAAACGACAGGCTCAGCGCATAAACTAATCGACAATTTTAGTCAATGGAAATTCGACTATATCCTCAGCCCCCGCCTCTTTAAGTTGAGGGATTATTTCACGGACAATGCTCTCATCCATAACGGTATTAACCGCAAACCATCCCTCGGTTTTGAGCTTTGAAACGGTCGGGGCTTTCATCGAGGGTAAAAGTTCTTCAACCCTTTCTATATTATCGGCATGGACATTAAGCATCAACCCGACTTTCCCCACAGCGGCAAGCACAGAACGAAGCAACATTGCTATACGGTCGATTTTTGCCTTTTTCCATTCATCGGTATAGGCGGATTTATTTGCTATAAACTGCGTGGTGGATTCCATTATATCGTCGATTATGCGAAGGTTGTTTGCACGAAGCGAACTTCCCGTTTCGGTAATTTCAACGATAGCATCGGCAAGATGAGGCGGTTTAACCTCGGTAGCCCCCCACGAGAACTCAACCTCGGCATTAACCCCGTATTTATCAAGGTACTGTTTGGTAAGCCCGACCGCCTCGGTGGCGATACGTTTTCCCTCAAGGTCTTTCACGGATTTAACGGGGGAGTCATTCGGCACGGCAAGCACCCATCGCACGGGTTTATTGCTTGTCTTGGCATATACCAAATCCGTAACGCGGACAACGTCTGCGTTATTCTCGACAATCCAGTCAAGCCCGGTCAGTCCGCAATCCAAAAGTCCTTTTTCCACGTAGCGCGCCATCTCCTGCGCGCGAATAAGCATACATTCGATTTCGTTATCGTCGATAGACGGGTAATAGCTTCGCGACGGTATGGTAATATTATATCCCGCCTTTTTGAAAAGCTCAACCGTGGAATCCTGTAAACTTCCCTTGGGAATACCTAATTTTAATATCTTCATTGTTTTTTTCCATACATTTTTTCGGGGTCTTCAAGCCTTTCGCCGATAACTTCAAGGTTATCGCCATCGACTTTCCTGAAAAAGCAGCTCCGGTAACCCTCATGACAGGCGGGTCCATTCTGGATAACCTTAATCAAAACCGCATCGCTGTCGCAGTCAACGTAAATCTCTTTGACTTCCTGCATATTGCCGGAGGATTCGCCTTTTTTCCAGAGTTTATTACGCGACCGCGACCAGTAATGAACCTTGCCCGTTTCGAGAGTCAGACGAAACGCATCCTCGTTCATATAAGCGACCATAAGAACGTCATTGTTTTCATAATCCACGGCAATAGCCGTTACAAGCCCATTGTTTTTTGAAAAATCCAATTTTATCATAGGAAACCTCGCTGAATTAATTAGAGGAAAAAATTATAACGGGAAATCGGAAAAAAGACAAGTTTGGGTTATTGTGATGATTTTTTGCCGCAGAGGCACAGGGACACGGAGGGTA
>CAZQBT010000024.1:0-36694 GCA_964591955.1 uncultured Brevinematales bacterium
AATATTGGCGGTAAGTGATGGTTAAAGGGCGGGGATTTATGGCATTTCCTCTCTTAAGGGAGTCCGTAAATATGCCGAAAATTAAGTAAGCAAAAAAAAGGATTCACAATGAGATATTTATATATAGCCGTTTTTAATCTTATAGTATTTTATGCTTTGGGCGTGTTTGTTTTTGCTCACGGAGGAGTGCTTGATAATCTCAATAAGATGTATCGGGTTAGTGAATTGCGATTTGAGAAATATCAACGCGAGATTGAGCTTGAAAAGATGAAAGCCCGTTTGGCATACCTTCGCACAACCCAACTCCCTGATTTGAATATTCTTGCGCAAAAAGGGCGTAAAGTCGATAACTCGGTGATTTTCAGGTTTAGTTCCGCTTTAGATGAAAATTATGGTTTCAGCGAGGCGTTAAAAATAGAAAAGCGCTTAATCAGGGCGAGGATTTTTGTGTTTCTGGGGATTATTTGCGTTTTTCTTATCGGCGGTAATATAATTTTAATAGCTAAATTGGAGTCTTGATTATGAATATCTATATGATTGGTTACAGGGGAAGCGGGAAAACCTCACTCGGAAGAGCGGTTGCCGTTAAACTCGGACGGGTTTTTTTCGATACGGATGATTTAATTGTCGAGCGAGAGGGGAAAAGTATTCCGAAAATTTTTGAGGAGGACGGCGAATCATATTTTCGCGATTGCGAAACTGAGGCGCTGAGAGGGGTATCTAAGACCAATAATAAGGTTGTAGCTACCGGCGGCGGTATTGTTATGCGCGAGGAAAACCGTCGTTTGCTCAAGGAAAGCGGGGTTTGTGTTTATCTTTTTGCCGATACGGATGTCCTGTATAAACGCATTGTCGGCGATACCAACCGCCCGTCTTTGACCGGAAAGGATGCTTATTCCGAGATTGAGGAGCTTCTTAAAGTGCGTATTCCTTATTACAAAGAGCTTGCCGATATTTCGGTAGATACCGGAAATAACGGGTTTGTGCAAACGCTTGATATTATATTCAAAGAACTAAATAAAATCGAGGAAAACAAGTAATGAGGACTGCCTATAAGGTCGTCAAAATTATTTTGCTTATGGTATTGGTTGTTGTTTTTGTCTTTATTTTGTCGATTGAAACGGGGATTAATGTCGGCTTGGATTTTGAAAACAACGATTTTGCCGAAGGTATTGCCTCTTCATATATTGCGGTTAAAGAGGCGATTTTGTTTGACCCGTATAATGAGCAAATCCTTGAGAACGTTGATAAATTTCGCGAAGAAGTAAACGGTGTTTTTACTAAGCGAATTGACGGTATAAATGCTCTTTTGCGCGACCCCGATTTTGATTCGCAGATTTTATCGTATTTTGTTTTTCGCCGCCTTGAATCGGAGCGTATGCCGGTAAGAAAATATCTTGAAGGTTATAGGGATTTTCGCGACTTTGTAGTAATTGACCAAAACAAAAGTCTGATTTATAAACACGGCGCGGAAACTATCAGTATAGAATTTTTTGATTTGGACGGAGGTATTGCCGTAAAAAATTTCCGGGACCTTTACGGGATTATTATTGAGCAGGATGATACCACTCTTGATTATAAATTTCAAGCTCTTGCGCTTTTCGATATGAGCGAACTTGAACTGATTGTTGAACTTTCGGATTTCCCGATATTTTTCCATATAAATAACAATGTGATAGAAAACCAAAACGTGCCGCGCGGGCTTGTATCCAAATATGCTCAAAGTTTCGGCGATAAAGACCGTTTTTACGAAGGCGCTAAAATTATAGAGATTTTTTCGCTTGGAACGGGAAATTATGTTGCAGGTTATGCGGGGATAATTTATCCCGTTCGAAGTGTTGTAAGCTATCTTTTGATAATCCTGAAAATTTTGGTTTTGATTGGATTGTGTTTCGGGGTTTATGTTCTTGACAGTATAATTAAAGTGAAAATAAAACATCATGAGGCTAAACGTCAGGCAGACGAGGTTGTTGAAATTCCCGATTTTATCCCTCCGCCTGCGGAAAAAAATGAGGATGATACTGAGGAAAAAAGTCTTAACTGGGTAGAGCATTATATACACGATTCCGAGATGGGGAAAAAGTGATGAAAATTATTAGCGCGATAATTTTATCAATACTTTCAATTTTTTCGGCGCGATGGGCAAGGAACGATGTTTTTAAGTTTTACGGCGCAGATAAAAAAGAGGATACTTTTTTACTTGACTTTGAAAACGTAAATTTTGAAAATGAATTTATACGCCCGCTGTCCTATACTAACGGATGGATTCGCAGTAAAAACGTGTTTGTCGGCGAGGGGTATGTATTCAGTTCGGTTTTTGTAAACGCCGAATTTCATAATACCAATTCTTATATACAACTTGATGTCAGGAATGCATTTAACGATGAGATTATTCAGCGCGGGAAACTTACGAAAACCGGCGGAGTTCCTCTTGTTGACGTGTTTGATAAAAACGTTTATGTTTCCCTTGAATTTGTAGGTTCGGATATCAGGCTTTACTCATTCGGTATTCGCAGGAAATTAGCCCGCGTTCTGGGCGAGGGGGACATTTCGATTTTCCCCACCGTGTTTTTTTACGGCGAGGGCAATCTGTTCATTGATTTTCGTTTAAGATTCCCCGCCACGCTTGATATAATAGTTTTTAACAGCGAAGGCGCTATTATCGACTATATAGTATCAAATCAATATCTGCGGGAGGGGCGTTACAGCTTTGAGTGGGACCCTCGCTTTTCCGCCGCTAAGGGGCTTCCCTCCGGCGCTTATTTTGTCTATTTCAATGCCGAATCTATTGACGGTAAAAAAATCCGAATTACCAAACGTTTCGATTTTGTAAACCGGTAGTAAAACCGGCTTTCTTACCAAAACAATATGAATAAAACTTGATATTTACGGCAAATGGTGATAAATTACTGTATCAAATTTTGGAAACTGATGGAGGTTTCTATGAAAAGGGTTTTTACAGTGGGTATTTTAATACTGGCGATATGCGCTGCAGGTTTTGCATCGAGCCAATCGGATTTTGAAAAAGGATTTGAGGATATGTTTAGGGATGTCAACAAGGCGGTTTCGGAGGCATTTTCAGGGAAGTATCATTTTTATACAACAGTAGGAAGCGCTATTCCTGTAAATACAAGAAGTTTTTTGGGGCTTAAAGCCGGTATCGGTTTGGGTGTAATGCTTTCACCCGATACGCTTGCGATGATTTCCGAGGCGCAAAACGGAGACTTTTTTACCGAAGGAGAATCCGATGACCCGGCGGAAGGTTTTGCCAATGAAATGACGGTACTTTTTAGCTCGATTCCTATGCCTTATACTACCGCATATTTTAAGGTTGGAGTTCCCGAAATCCTTCCATACCCGTTAAAGTATTGGGATATCGGGGTGAGGATAGGAATTTTGCCTAATATCGGCGGATTTATACAAAATATAGCCGGTGAAGAAATGGGAGGCGTTAAACTTCATACTTACGGCTTTAAATTCGGTGTTGATGCAAGAACGCTTCTTGTCGGGCATTCAAAAAGCATCTTAAAGGTTGAGGGCAGGGTAAACGTGGATTGGGATAACGGCGGTATTGGGTTTAATTACCATTCCACAGAGCCTTTTTATCTCGGTGGGGATGATGATTATTTCGCCACCGATGCATCTTTTGACTATAATATGGGCTTTAAACTTGACTGGCATGGTTTTGCGTTCGGATTTGGCGCTGCTGCCGGTATTGACCTTCCCTTGCTCAAGGTTTATGCCGGGCTTAATATTAACTTTATTGCGGGCAGTATGGCAACCACCACTTATGTTAAAGGGGATTTTAATTTTGCCGATAGTGCAATTGAACTTGTTGACTTATCGGTAACCGAAAGTGTTCCTTATACTCCCGTTGACCTCAAGGGCTTTATTGGAATCCAGTTGCTGTTTATGAACTTTGCTGCCGAATATAGCTTTACATCGGGGGTTTACGCCTTTACTTTCTATCCCCTTGTTTTGCCGCTGTAATTTAGCAGAGGTTAATTGAATTTTTAAACTTGCACTTTGGTTTATTAAAAGAATATACTTACAAATATTTTCGGATATTCTCAGATACAATAAAATGCTAACCGCAGGGTTGGCATTTTTTTTAGATATACCGTTTAGTTGTTATTGGAGACTTGGCGGTTGACTTTTTCGTATTTTTTGAGAAACAGAGAGTTTATGAATTTGCGTATTCCTCTATGATTTTCTCGTCTATATCGGCGTTGGATGAATAATCCTGCACGTCGTCGTGGTTATCAAGTTCATCAAAAAGTTTCAGCAACTTGATAGCATCGCCCTCTTCAACCTTGATTTTATTCTGCGGGATTCTTGTAACCGATGAGTTTAAAATCTCGACCTTTTTATTTTTAAGCCCCCCAACCACTTCGGAGTAAATCTCGGTATCGGTGATAACCTCAATAGTGTCGCCGTCCCTCCTGACATCATCAGCGCCGAGTTCAATGGCGGTTTCCATAATTTCTTCCTCGCCGTATTTTTGGGCATCAATAGCGATATATCCTTTTTTATCGAACATCCACGCAACACATCCCGCTTCACCCAAATTGCCTGCGTGCTTTGAGAAAATTTTTCTGATTTCTGCGGCTGTGCGGTTTTTATTGTCGGTTGTTATATCAATAATGACCGCAACCCCGCCGGAACCGTAACCCTCGTAAACAATCTCCTCGTATGTGATACCTTCGATTTCGCCGGTGCCTCGCTTAATGGCTTTTTCGATATTATCTTTAGGCATATTGGCATCGCGGGCTTTGTCGATAGCGGTGCGCAATCTCGAATTGGTGTCGGGATTACCTCCGCCCTGTCTCGCCGAAACTATAATCTCTTTTGCCAGCTTTGAAAACAAGTTGCTTCGTTTGGCATCCTGAGACCCTTTTCTTTGCTTTATATTTGCCCATTTATTATGGCCTGACATACAATCCTCCAAATTTTGGTGTGGGATATTCTATCATATATGAGTCTTTTTATCAAGTTTTTTTTACGTCTCGACTTTTTCAGCGTTATCCTGTGTTTCAATCAGCATTATCGGAATAAAATCGACATAGCCGAATCTATCGTCAAAACGGCGCTCCTCCGACCAGGCAACCCTCATCCCAAGAAAATGTTTTTTGCGGACAAACTGTGATTTTTGCCTGTCGATTTTAACGGGAATTTCTATATAAGTTTCGCTGCCCGCCTCAAGACTTTGAATTGATGCGCGAAACTCCTCCTGTGCGGTTTCGTTTATTCCCGGGAGTAAGCGAATACTAATATTATAAAGCGGTTTTGTGGATGTATTTGCTACCTTAAATTTTACCGTAAAAGCGGTTTGGTTTGTTACCTTCGGCGATGAAAAATAACTTATTTGGAGCGGAGACGGCGAGCTAAACCGTTTAAATTCATAGATGGATTTCCCGGCACCAAGCATCCAGTCATAAGGAGAATAGGGGCCCCGCTTTCCGAACATAGCCTTGTAAAGGTCGTTTATTAGAAGTCCCTGCGCGTTTAATTTTTCCGAGCCGAGTTTTACGACCTTAAGATTGGCATTGACATAATTTTCAATCGCGCTGGTTTCAAAATCGGGCATATCAACGTTATTATAATCTATTTCATAAGAAAGTATGAGGCGGTTATGGTAGCGGTTAATATCGTTGATTTGCCTTAGCCTTGCCATCTCGGATGCTATTTGGTTGTAAGGCATACTAAGGTTCAGCACAATAAAATCCACTCCCGATGAGAATAAAATGGAGATCATTTCAGGATTGCGGCTAAGTTCATTATGGGATGCGTAATAGAAAACGGGTTTTTTATGCCCGGATTTGTCTATTATTTCCCTGAGGTAATCCGCGATAACAAAATTTTTCCATTTTGCAAAATTATCCGCAAAATCGCGGGTTTTCATTCTTTCGTTGAAGTATGATAACCGGGAATTGTGACTCATATTTTCCCAATTTTCGGGAACTGTTATTTTAAATTCGCGGATAAAGCTGTCGAAAAGTTCAATATCGTAACTCGGGGGATTAAATATATGCGAAAGTCCGACATAGGCTATATTGTTATTATCCATAAAGGTTGAAAACAGGCGGATAATATGACGCTTTCTTTCCTCGTCTTTAATTGAAGCGACGGAATTATCCTTAATTATTGCATTATCTTTGATATGGTAAGCCGGTTTATAACCCACACGTTCCAAATAATTGCCTTCAAGCTCAAGAGTTTTAAGCCAAACCCCTGCAAAACCGCCGCTTTGTCTTATTCTTTCGGCGAGACTTACGGCTTCATTGATTTTATCCCTGTCCCATGGGTTATCAAGTGTCGTTGTTTCATCAAAAGTCTTTGTAATTCCCGCAAGCATAAATACACCGTCCGCGGATACGAATTTTACCCATTGAGGAATCGTATGCCAGTTTACCTCGCGGGCTTCCGGCGAAAGCAGGCTTCGTTTGGAAATTCTTTCGCGGGATTCTATTCCGAAAAATGCGAGTCCTTTTTCTATATGATAGGCAAGCGGGGTTTCGCTAATAAAGAGTTTTCCATCCGCTTTGATTGATGCTTCAGGCGAATCAATAAACCCCTCCGCGCGGATTACTACATCGCCGTATTCCCCTGTATTTTCAGGAAACCAGTTTCCTATCCAAACTTGCTGTTGGGGGTTATAAATAAGTTTTACTTTGGTGTCTCCGGATATTGTTCGTAAAGGACGGTTGTTTTGTAACAGTCTGATTTCTATTACGGCGTTTTCGGGGATACTCATATCGGTTTTTTTTACGATTTTCCCGAAAATCCGGATTTTTTCATAGGGATAATACACGTCCTTTTGGCTGAAAATTTCAAAGCTGTAATCCAAGTTTTGCATCCTTCCGAAACGTTTTAAGTTTGCCTCATCAAGCATTGTTATTAAATAATTCGCATCAACTAATTTTCTTACTTTCTGGTAAAAAATATTAGCCGTTATAAAACTTAGTATAATCAATATTCCGAAAATTAATGAGATTATTTTTAACGCCTTCATTTGGAACTCCTTTTCTTATCCGATAAATCTTTGAACGGGAGATAAGACAAAAAACCGAAAATTAATCCGATTGCCCCGACAAATAGATATACCAGTATGACCTGTTCTGGAAATAGTCTGAAAAAGAGTATTACCGCCAATGCCGATACCAAAAACATCAGCACGGTGTATATAAGGAATATGGACAAAAAGCCCTTTTTTTCCATAGAAAACCTCCCGGGTTATTTTGTATTTATTACCGCCTGAAATTATATAATATTTCCGTAAAAAAATAAAGTTATTTGATTCTGATAAGGTTGGAAGCGGTTATAAAAATCGTTTTAGTTTTTAAAGTGCGTTAATCAATCAATGCCGGATGCTTCAAATATAGTTTGCCGATTTATTTTATTATATAGAAGGAGTAATATGAAATCAGATATAATAATTAAGCGCGAAGGGTTTAAAGCTCTGTTTGAAAAGTCGGAATATTGTCGAGGCGGAACGTTTTATTGCTCTTATTAAACGGGAGAATTTTGACTATACGGTATGGCGCAAGACTTTATGGGAGGATTTATCGGCATCCGATTTGTCCGCAAGCGCTATGGAATACTATAAACAAAATCTTGAAAATAAAGTTTGAATTTTGAATATGCAATCATTTCATTTCTTGACTCGCACCGCGTTTTTGCTTATAATATTCCAAAATGCTCATATATTCATCATAGGAGGCGGTTATGTCTAAAGAAAAACAGGCGCTTGGCGCTTTCGAAAAATATCTTACTATTTGGGTTATACTTTGCATTATCGCGGGGGTTACAATAGGGCAGTTCCTCCCTCAGGTGCCTGCGTTTTTAAGACGTTTTGAGTATGCCAATATCTCTATTCCTATCGCAATACTTATTTGGCTTATGATTTTCCCGATGACGCTTCGTATAGATTTTTCGGGGATTGTCAAAACCGCAAAACAGCCTCGCGGATTGGCTATTACTCTTATAACAAACTGGCTTATCAAGCCGTTTACTATGTATGCTATCGCGTGGTTTTTCCTTAATATAGTTTTCGGACAATGGATACAACCCGACCTCGCGCAGGAGTATCTAATCGGGGCGGTTTTGCTCGGCGCAGCACCCTGTACCGCTATGGTTTTTGTGTGGAGCTATCTCACGAAAGGCGACCCGTCTTATACCCTGGTTCAGGTCGCCGTCAACGATATAGTAATCCTGTTTGCTTTCACTCCGATAGTTGCTTTGCTACTCGGGCTTACTAATATTGTTGTTCCCTACGACACCCTGTTTTTGTCGGTAGTCCTGTTTGTGGTGATACCGTTTACCGCCGGATTTATTACCCGAAGCGTGCTTATAAAGCGACGGGGCGAAAAGTTTTTTAACGAGAGGTTCATACCTAAATTCAAGAATATAACGGTTATCGGGTTGCTTTTGACGCTTATAATAATCTTTTCGTTTCAGGGCGATAGAATTATCAAAAATCCGGTGCATATTGCGCTGATTTCGGTTCCGCTTATAATCCAGACTGTTTTTATATTTGCGCTTGCGTATTTCTGGGCAAAGCTATGGAAACTTCCGCACAGCGTTGCCGCGCCCGCGGGTATGATTGGAGCAAGCAATTTCTTTGAACTTGCCGTCGCCGTTGCTATATCTCTTTTCGGACCCCATTCGGGGGCAACACTTGCCACGGTTGTAGGCGTGCTTGTAGAAGTGCCCGTGATGCTTACGCTTGTTAAAATCGCTAATAAGACGCGCGGATGGTTTAGCCGTGAAGTCCTTGAGGAATACGGTATTGATGATTAGATTATCTTTCCTTTAGTATAGAAAACCGGAATGCTTAAACAAGCACTCCGGCTGAAGGAGGATATAAATGAACCGGTTGTGTATCCTTACGGATGAATAATATATATAAACGGCTAAAAGGAGCTTAACTCATCTTGCGTTTTCGGATATATGTCGGGAGTTCAAAATCTTCGGTGCGTTTATTATCGTTAGTTCCGAAACTACGGTCTTTTTCTGAGGAAAGAACGCGGAATTTATGCGGGGTTTCCCTGTTTCTTTCGCGTTGTCTTTCGCTTAACGACACCACCTTGCCCCTGTCCACGAAAATATCTTCCGCGGGGATAGGTTCGGGTTCGGACTGTTTTTCCTGCCCGATTTTCTGGAATTCCGTTGCGACTATTATGATTTTGACCTTATCCTTGAGATTCTCGTCTATACTGACACCGAATATTATCTGCGAATCATCCTTGCAGAAACTTGAAATTACCGCCGATGCTTCATCAAGTTCCCGCATACCGAAATCGGGACCTATAACTACGTTGTAAAGTATAGCGCCGGCATTGGTAAACGATGAATTTTCGATAAGCGGATTTTCCAAAGCCATTCTTGCGGCACTGCCGGAGCGGTCGTTCCCGCTTGCAACGCCGATACCCATTATCGCCTCGCCCTTGTTCGACAATATAGTCCTGACGTCGGCAAAATCCACGTTGATAAATCCCGTTTCTCCGATAATAGTGGATATTCCCTCAACGGCTTGCTTTAAAACCTCGTCGATTCTCTTAAACGCGTTTTTCAGGGTGGTTCTGGGGTCTATAACCTTAAAAATTCTTGAGTTAGAGATAACGAGCAGGGTATCGACATGCTCCTTGAGCTTTTCGATACCTTCCTCGGCAGCGACATAACGCTTTTTTCCCTCCCACTCAAACGGCATAGTAACGACGCCGACCGTTAAAGCCCCGACTTCTTTTGCGATTTTTGCGAAAATCGGCGATGCGCCCGTGCCGGTCCCGCCCCCCATACCTGAGGTTATAAACACCATATCCGTGCCTTCAAGCTTTGCGCGAATATCCTCCATATCTTCCTGTGCGGCTTTTTCCCCGATTTCAGGTTTTGCTCCCGCACCGAGACCACGTGTCAGACGTGTCCCGATTTGCATAGTTTCCTGTGCAAGAGAGTTTTGCAAAACCTGAAGGTCGGTATTAACCGCCAAAAATTCTACGTTGCGGATACCGTCCTCAATCATCCGGTTGATTGCATTGCATCCTGCACCGCCTACACCTATAACCTTCATACTTGTTACATTGGTTTTGCCCTTTTTAGCAGGATTGCTCTTTCTTGAAGTATAGATGCCTTCTTCATCGTAAGGATACTGATTTGTCATATTCCCCTCCTCTAAATTCTCCTTTTAATATATATAACCTGTGCGGTTCAATAACCGCCGAAAATATAAAACGTAACTTAGAAAAACTCGTCAAACCATTCTTTCATTCTATGTATGATGGATTTAAAATTCTTTTCATCATCTTTGGTATTGGTAGGACCCAGCTTAGGTTTATTATCCTGAGCGTATAGAGTTAGCCCTACCGCGGTGGAAAATATCGGACTATCGACTATATCCACCAGCCCCTTGATACCGAGAGGCGAACCCAATCTTACGGGAAGGTTAAACACTTCGGTAGCAAGGTCGATTATATAGGGCGTGAGCGCCACCCCGCCGGTAAGAACTATTCCGCCGGCAAGAAACTGTTTACATCCTGTTTTTTCAATCTCCGAGTTGACAAGTTCAAGTATCTCTTCGATTCTCGGTTGCATAATCTCAACGAGATTAATCCTTTTTTCGTATCTCGGCGGGCGTCCTCCGAGACCCGGAACCTCTATTTCATCCAACGGGTCAACAAATGAAGCAACAGCCGCGCCGTATTTCAGTTTTATTTCCTCGGCGGAGTTGACGGGGGTTTTAAGTCCGTATGCTATATCGTTTGTTATATGATTTCCGCCTATATTAAGGATACCCGTATGTCTGAGGCTCCCCTCTTCAAATATCACGTAATCGGTAGTCCCGCCCCCGATATCGACTAAAGCGACACCGAGTTCTTTTTCTTCTTCGGTAAGAGTTGCCTGCGCGCTCGCCAAAGGTTCAAGCACTATATCGTTGACGTCAAAACCGGCTTTGTTTACGCTTTTTAGTATATTGTTTACCGAGGTTGTAGCCGCGGTTATTATATGCACTACTACTTCAAGACGGGTTCCCGACATTCCGGATGGGTCTTTAATGCCGTCCTGATCATCGACTATATACTCTTGCGGGAGTATATGAAGAAGGTCGCGGTCAACGGGAATAACAATAGCGGTAGCGGCATCGACCGCGCGGGAAATATCCGTTTCGTTGATTTCGCGGTTTTTATCGGAAATAGCGATAACGCCTTTGCTGGTAATTCCCTCTATATGGCCTCCGGAAATTCCGATATAAACTCCTTTAATCTCAACGCCTGCCTGAATTTCAGCTTTTTCCATAGCGGAGGAGACCGAGCTTGCGGTGCTTTCGATATTGATTACCACGCCTTTACGAAGCCCTCGCGAGGGGACAATACCCATACCCTGAATTTCAAGCTCACCCATAGCGTTGATTTTGGCGATAACCGCACAAACCTTTGTCGTTCCGATATCAAGACCGACAACTATTCTCGGATCCACTATAACCCTCCTCAAGGGTTCTTATTCCGGCGAAACTCCCCCGTCCTCATCTACGGTAACAAAACGACGGGTCATATTTTTTTCAGCAAGCGTGTCCGCAATAGACACCGCATAGTTAAGATATTTATTTGAGGGAAGTTTATTATTTAAAAAGTAGATGGTTTCGCCGGTGTGCTTAAAAGTAATGTAAGTTCCCTCTTCTTTTTTTATTGTAATCCTGTCAATCTCATAACTTCGCTCAAATTCGCTCAGGTTTTTTAAAACCGTAAGCGCAACCTCTTCGCTGATACGGTTACCGGTAACTGATATGGGAAAGTCAAAGGTAACGGCGGGTATATTAGCCACAAACCCTATATCAATACGGTATCCGTCTTTGTCGGCGATAAGCCGGCGGGAATTATCGCTTATTATGGCAACCGGTGCTCGTTCGTTTACTGTAATTTCGATAGTTGAGGGCGGGATTTTTTTTACCACCGCATATTCAACCATCTCAAGTGCGCTTACTTTTACCGCCGTATCAAAGAGGTCTATTTTCAAAATATTAGCCCCGCGGATATTGCCCGCAGCCCGTAAAATTTCGGTTCTTTCCGTTAAATTATTTCCTTTTATACTGACTTCACTTACAGCAAAACTCCCTTCCTGTTCGGCAAAGAAATAGAGCAGGTAATGAAATCCGCAAATAAAAGCCAAAAACAATATTGCGACAAAAAAAGAACCTATAAAACTTTTCATCATTGCTTCCGCTTATTTATTAAATTCAACGCAATCCATAATCTTTACAACCAATTCCTCAAAACTCATCCCGACAGCCTGAGCCATAGCTGGAATATCGCTTGTTTCGGTAAAGCCGGGTATGGTGTTAGCCTCAAGAAAATACGGGTTTAGTTTATCGTCAAGCATCAGGTCAAGACGTGCAACCCCGGAAAGTCCGAGAGCTTTAAACCCCTTGACGCTTAAATCCTTAATTTTTTCGGTTAAATCCTGCGGGATTTCCGCCGGGATAATAAAGTCGGTCATTCCCTTTGTGTATTTTGCTTCATAGTCGTAAAATTCGTTTTTAGGACGAAGTTCTAAAATAGGGAAAACCGTTATATCGTTTTTATTGCCTATAACACCTACGGTAAGTTCCGTGCCTTTTATATATTTTTCCGCAAAAGAGCAGGGATGCTCGCTTGTGTATGATATAAAGCGGGAATCAAATTCATTTTCGGAGTGGATTAATTCAACGCCTACGCTTGAACCCTCCTCCATAGGTTTAAGTATAACGGGGAAACCGAGTTCGGTTTTGATTTGTTTTTTTAAGGTGTTTATATCACCGGTAAGTTCAACGTGTGCGGGAACGGGAATACCTGAAGCCATAAGGATTTTTTTTGTGAGAAACTTATTCATACCGTTTGCCGATGCACAGACGGAACTTCCCGTGTAAGGGATACCCATAATTTCAAGCAAGCCCTGGATGCAACCGTCCTCGCCGTATTTTCCGTGAAGCGCAATAAAAGCAAGGTCGATTTTTTCGGTTGCGAGAGTGTCGGAGATATTTCTGTCAACGTCTATAATAACGGAATTTATGCCTAAATTGGAAAGAGCATTAAAAATATTGTTACCCGAACGGATAGAAATATCCCGTTCGGAAGATAGACCACCCGAAAGAACGCCTATTTTGAGAGCGCGGTATTTTGAAATGTCAGCTGAGCAAGAATCCGCCATATTAAATTTCCCCTCCGTAAAGCAAATTAAAAAAGCTCAAAACTCTCCCAAAAGCTGAATTTCCGTTTCAAGATTTACTCCGAATTTGTCCCTAACCCCGTTTTGAATTTGAGTAATAAGGTTAAAGATATCGGAACTTGAGGCGTTGCCGCGGTTGATAATAAAATTCGCGTGTTTGTCCGAAACAACGGCATCACCGACACAAGCACCTCCGAATCCCGCCTCAATAATCAGGCGATAAGCCTTATCTCCACTGGGGTTTTTAAAAATACTGCCTGCGGAAAAACCCTTTGGCTGAGAGCGATTTCTTTCGCTTATACAATTATCCATCTTTTTTTTAATTATGTCAACCATTTTTTGGTTTAAATCGAAAATAGTAGTAAAAAAACACCTACTACCGCCCGCTCCTCGCCTGTATCCCCAGTTTATGTCGCTTTTTTTAAGGATTTCAACGGTTCCGTCGGCGGAAATCGCGTGAATTTCGTTTATTATGCCGGAAATATCTTCTCCGTGAGCTCCGGCGTTTATCATCACCGCGCCTCCGACTGTTCCGGGGATAGCGCAGGCAAACTCAAGCCCCGCAAGCCCGTTTTCCATGGCAAGACGGGAAAGCCTGATAAGACTTGCCCCTCCCCCCGCTATTGCCATAGTGCCGTCAAAGCGTATTTCCGATAGTTCTCCCGAAAGTTTGATTATTATTCCGTCAAAGCCCTTGTCGCTTATGAGAATATTCGACCCTCCGCCGATTATATAATACGGGATATTGTTTTTACGGATAAGATTGAATATTTTTTTTAATTCATCAAGATTTTTCGGGAAGGCAATAGCGGAAGCATCGCCGCCCGTTTTGAATGTAGTATAGTTTTTCAGCGGGGTATTAATGCAAGTCATTTCTATAATATGGGATAATTCTCGGATAATACGCGGGTTCATCAGTCAAGCAATTCTATGGTGAAGTTTTCTATTATCGGGTTGGCAAAAAGCTGGTCCGCCATACTTTCAAGTTTAGACTGCGCTTGTTGCTTTTCATTTTCATCGATTTCAACATAGAAAATTTTGCCGACATGCACCTCTTTTACGGAATTATAGTCTAAGTGGTGTAAAGCGCTTACAAGGGTTTTACCCTGCGGGTCGAAAACCCCGTTTTTAAGCATCACTTCTATTTTAGCTTTCATACCTGTCTCCTTAAAATTGTGGCATATTATACTATATTTAGCGATAACAATCAAGCGAAGCAATATTTGAGAAATAAAATTCGATTTTTTCTTGAAATAATTCATAGTAAGTGTTAGAATATATCAATGGATATTCAATTTGATAGCATCTGCCTCTATACTTAAAATAAATGGAAATATCTATTGACAAAAATGAAAAATAGTATATGATATTAAAAATTAGATTTGGAGGTTAGGATGAGGAAGACAATTTCACTGCTTGTTACAGTAGTATGTATCCTTGGGCTTTCCGTTTCTTTCTCTTTTGCCGATGATGCGTGGTTTGAACGCTCATGGGAGGAGATGAAAAGAATTGATGCGGAAAGAGACACGGATGGTGATGGTATTCCCGACTGGTGGGAAGTAAGACACGGGTTAAACCCGCGAAATCCTTTCGATGCTCGCCTCGATTTCTCAGGCGATGGTCTAAGCAATCTTGACGCTTTCAAAATCGACGTTAACCCTAACGACCCTAATATAGACCCGGCTTCGGGTGTTTCATTAAACTGGATGAAATTCCACGGTTTGGAAGGCGTTGACCCTAACACCGACCATGACGGCGATGGATTTAGTATCGCTGAAGAATATCGCGCGGGAACCGACCCTACCGACCCTACCGATTACCCCGGCGCGGATGATGTTATTGTCAGCGAAAGGGCAACCCCCAGTATGGCGGGTGTGAGGGAAAATCTTGACTCTTCTGTTCCTGATAACTATCAGGTCAGACCTAATGTTTGGCGTTTTATGGACCCTATCGGTGATGATAAAGGTCCCGGTTATTACACATATCCTACTAACCCGGTTTATTCAGCCGGCGGTTTTGATATTCTTTCTTTTGAGGTTGATGCTACTGCAAGAGATAATATTACCTTTAGGATTACCGTAAATGCAGACCTTAAGCAGGAATGGGGAATGGCTGCGGATTTTGATATTCAGCATTTCCAGATTTATATTGATCAGGACAGGGTTCCCGGTTCGGGGCATATTGAAGGTATGCCCGGCTTAAATATCCTTTTTGCACCTGAGTTTGCTTGGGATAAATGTATTATGATTACCCCTCAACCTTCTTCACGAGTACAAATCGAAGTTGATGTTAAAGCTCCTGATTTCGCAGATAGCGTGGTTGTTCCAAGCCGTATTACCGGGCAGGGTAGAACTATTACCGCTGTTGTAAGACGAAGAGACTTGGGTATTGCTGCAGATGGTGATATTTCAAATTGGGCATGGCAGGTTGTTGCACAGTCTAATGAAGGTTACCCCGAACCTGAGTTTGTTCTTACCAGAAACGTAAACGAATATCGCGGTCTCCATAGATTTGGCGGCGGTAGCGACTACTATGGCAACCCTCACGTTATGGATATAATTGCCTGGCCCGCACGCGGAACTCTTCAGGAAGCTGAAGACCAGTTTGCTATATTGAACGTATGGGAAAGTTATCCCGACCCGTCAATGAATATTCGTGCGGTATTACCTATGTTTGCCGTTGACCAGTATGCTCAATGGATGCCTGAGGGCGGTTATGAAGCCTATGCTAAAGAACTTGCTAAATTGGTTCAACCGCCTCCGCAAAGAGACAGGTATGTAAGTGATAATTTTAGCCTTTATGGAAAGTTGTTTACCCGATGGAATTGGAATTTAGATGTATCAAAAGAAAATAAAATCAGAAATTCATTAGAATTGGCAATAGATGGAAAGATATTTAGCAGTATAATTGATTTTTATATTCGATTTGAATTGAGCGATTGGGAACAGACGGAGTGGTTGAATTGGCAGAATTCCACTCCGGGTCAGGTTGATTTGGCAATTCAGTCTAGAAGAGTTATGCTTGTCAATCCCTTTTCTACTGTTGATTTGATTACTATCGGAAATACTGAGGTTAATTATAGTGCTTGGACTCTGGGGCAACCGTGGTATCCTGATAGAGATAAAACTATGGGCTTGTTTATTGATGGAACAATCGAGAATATCTTGAATTATTCTGCTACGGTACATTACCCAATGCAATGGATCGGTTTTGACTGGAGTAAAGGTGGAAATAACCTTTATGACTTGGTTTATGCATATCGAATTGCTGCGAATCCCTTCAGATTTTTGAGGATTGGGCATTCTACATCTTATTATACGGATTTTGAGGCTAACCCGCAATCTGGAGAACCAAGGGGATTGTTGCTTAAAGGGCATAATCTTGCTACTGAGTTGGATGGCGTTATATCTTTGCCTTTGGGTTTTAATGTCAATTTCCTTGCAGCTTATTCGGAAGTTTCTTTGGATGATACTTTTGCTCAATTGGAAATCGGTTATGAGTTAGATATTGACAGAAACCGTGTTCTCGGAGGATTTTCTGATCCGGGTTTCCAATTGACGAACTGGAATTATCATAATGACTGGGCAGGTGTTGTTTCTGTTAGAAATAATAATATTCTAGACACTGGAATAGGGCTTGTGTTAGAAGGATTTAGAATAGGCTGGAAATATAATTCGTTTACCGCTGCGCGTGGTGATACTGCAGGTATAATCGGTGGTTTTGGTGGTGGTTCTACTGCTGGCACTGCTGACGTTCTTGCAATGCATGGAAATCAGGCTGTTCATAGAGCGCCTCAAGCTGCTGACTTTGTCGAAAGTGTGCCTTTGCCTGCTTTACCGCCGGAATATATGATTTACGACCCTGTTACCGAAACTAAAGGGATTGGATGGATAAATGATAGTTGGGAAGGTATTGTTGCTATGGGTTGGCAAGGCGGAACTGCTATAATTAATGGAACGATTAGGATGTTTAGATTTAGGCTTGAGGGAAGCTATATTACTTTTAATAATCCTGAAAACTATTTGACTATGGTGCTTGGAGATCCCGACCAATATTATTTGCCGACTACTAATACGATTAACTATGATGACTTAACGCGGATTAGAGGATATGGCGCTTTTTCATTTGATATTCCGGATTTACTCAATGGTATGAGAATCTTGCTAAATGCTAAATATGAAAAGAATTTTAACATTCCCGAAGAATATCCTGCATATACTATTGATAAATGGTATTTGTCTCCAAAAATTGATGTGGAGGTTAAATGGACACGCCTTATGCAAACTACTATCGGTTTTCAATATGAACTTGCGAGTGCTGGCGATACCTTTTGGGGAATGGATAAAAATGAATATCCTGTCCAAGCGACTACCGATACTCGGTTTTCTCGATTTGTCATTCCTGTAACTTTCCTTTACTCTTTGCCTGTAGGTTTTTATAAGCTAAGCGGTGGGTATTGGAGAGTATTAGGGTATGATGCGGTTGACAGTGATGGTAATCGTACCGAGCTCAGTCCTGGAGCTAGATACGGTGCCTTCTTTGTTATGGAATGGGAATATGGCTTCTAAATTTGAATTATTGGAGGAGGCAATTTTATGAAGAAAATATATATATTATTTTATGTTTTTACGCTTGTAGCAGCTATGCTTTTCTCGGCTTGTGGGTTTATAACTATATCTGAGGTTGACTTGGACAACTTTCCCCCTGAGATGCAAGTTGATACTACTTCTGTAAATTTTACGGAACTAGCTATTAATCTTACCGGGGATCCGGAAAGAGATTTTGCAGGATATATGGTTGATGATTTAACGGGGAGTATGTTTCCCCCAAGTGCAGATATAGAAAAAATCTATATCGCTTTTTCCAGAAAATTCCTTTTTATTGGACACAGAACTACTGATTTGGGAACTGATCCTTATTTTGACAGGGGAGCTTTCTATATTTTTATTGACAATGGCATGACTAACACCGATGAGTTTCCTAGAGCTTCAAAAGGGGTAAAAAGGCTTGATGCAACAGGGCTTAATAATGCGGGTATCTCCGGTAGTTTTAGATTTCTAGATGACATAGGAACTCGTATACCTACCGAAGGCCCTAGAAAGTTTTCTCTTTATGCTAAAAATTATAGAACTCCATATTACTCTAAAGGACCTGATTTTGTGATGTATAGATTTATGGACGATTCGGTTTCTTATGAGCTAATTCGTGGTGCTACCGCTACCGTAGGTTGGCCTTACTTCCTTGAGGACAATGTTACCGAAATCGCCATACCGTGGGACCATATTTATCCGGATATGGGTCCCGATAAATTACCTAAATATATTTACTTGGCTTTCCATGTGAATGATGCTGCAGCCGGCAAGTACTTTACCACTAGTGAGTGGGCACCCGCGGGTCAGGATACTTCCGGAACTGCAGATTTTATTACTAATTGGTATCAAGTACAAATTTCCGAGTAATGAGTTTTAACTCTTAAAAAAAATTTCATATAGGAGGAATTTTATGAAAGAACTTTTGAAGAAGTTCAGTATGGTTTTAGCTTTGGTTGCGGTTTTTGCCTTTGTGGCTTGCGGTCCTGATAAGGAAGATGACAATGGCAAGAAGGACAAAGTGGATCCGTTTGCTGAAATCGGCACGGTTATCCTTTTCGAGGCTTCCACTAACGTGGATTTCACCGGAATCGATACGGTTGCGGCTCTTGACGGCGCTCTTGCTTCTAACCAGATTGCTATCTACGTTGATGTTTCCGACTCGCTTTATCCGTTGTCCAACTGGGATGACCATGTTCCTTTCCTTGTCGGCGCTTTTGCCGGTTGGGTTAGATCATCCGACAGTAAAGCTTTGGCAGCCTGGGGATTTAACCCCTACGGAGACGATGGTAATGAACTTTCAGAGACTACTGAAACTGATGTTTACAGAATCGTTATTGAGTTTGATCTTGGAGATTGGGATGGAGATCAGGTAATTGGTTTTAAGCCTGCTAACTATCTTAATACCGAAGCCGGTAAGGATGCCGTTACCAATAATTTCTGGGATAACATTGGAGCTCCCGGTGGTATGGACAACTATCAGTTTACCGTAGCAAATGATGGCGGAACTTTGAAAGTTACTGCAGTTGAATTCGGTGGTTCTGCTCCTGCAGGCGCAAAGATTGTCAATAACGGCAAAGGCGTTGGTTGGATTGTAAACGGTTCTGTTCTTGATTGGGTAGTTCAATCTGCCGGTTTGGAAGCCGTTTTAGAGGCAGGAACTAAAATCAGAGTTCTTTGGACTGATGTTCCCGCAGCAGGCGAATTACCTGAAAAAGGCGAAGTTTGGGATACTTTCCCTCAAGGCGCTGTAATTACCGGTAATGCTACTTGGATGCATACCGACGGTGAATCAACCTGGTCTCCTGCTATGGGTAAATCCGTTTTGGTTGATCAGTCAAAAGGTTTGGCAGCTGTTACCGTTACTCTTGCTGAAGATGCTCCTATGGGTGTTGCTTTCAAGTTGGCTAATTCTGTCGGTTGGGATAAGGGAGAAGAGTTGAATGACCATTCAGGTCTTTTGCCTTCCGGTATAAGTGAACTTACATTGAAAGTTAAAGCTGATTTTGCAATAGCTGCTGGTGAATAAAACCGGATATTGTTGCTAAAATTTAGTAGATTTAGATTTAATAATGGGAAGAGGTGCACCCTCTTCCCATTTGTTTTTGATACAAATTTATTTATATGGGAGAGATACAAATGAAAAGAAAGTTTTTTTATTGGGTATCAGGTATTTTGGTATTAAGTCTACTTTCTTTGGGATGTGCCGGCATTGAGGAAGAGGAGGAACTGGTTTATCATTATGATTTCGGAAATATTGATATTATCAAAAATTCCGGAGTTCAATTGAGGATTGCTAACTTAGAGGATAATGACGAGATTTCCGGTTTTGTTGACGTGGAGATTCAGGTTACTCCGAGCAGTAAGTATCAAGCGGATGTTTTCAGCTATCTTTATTTGATAGTGGATGATACGTTGATTTTTGATTCTGCCCCTAGGAAATTGATACTTAATATCTCAGAACCTACTGTTAACTTAGAACTTAGTTCTTATAAGCTGAGGAATGGTTTGCATAAGATAACTCCGTGGTTGCGTGTAAAAAAAGATGATGGGGTGGCTTTTATTGTCGGTGAGAGTGTATATTGTGATATAAATAATGTTTTTGAGGTTATAACCAATGTTATTGATCCAGAGGGAGACTGGCATGGTATTTCCAATGATTTATTTATGCCTCATGGCGGTGGGCCGGATGGAACATATTTAGACGGGTTACATGATATTACTAATATGGAAGTTGCTGTATCAGGTCCGAATTTAAAGCTATCTTTTTCAATGGTAAATCTTTCTACTGCTTGGAATCCTCATAATGGATTTGACCATGTTTCCTTTCATATTTTTTTAAATGATCCCAGTACTGTTGGTAAAACCGTTATGCCCAGACAGCGCGGGAATGTTCCCGAAGAAATGGGAGATTGGAATTATCTTGTAGTTGCCGATGGTTGGACTAAGGGTGTTTATTCTTGGGAAGAGGCAACTACAACTTCGTTTGGTATTGCTACCGGGTCTCCTGAAATAACGATTGACGGCGATAATTATATAATCAGCTTTTATGTCTTTGCCGATGCGTTGGGAAATCCCGACACTCTGTCGGGATGGAAAATCTATGTTTCTAACTTTGATATGGATGGAACGACCGGTATTATGCGACCTGTAGTCTATGACGGTAGCGGACATGTTATTCGTTCTACGAATGCCGATTTATTTAGCGAATTTGGTCTTTATCAAAATCCATTGATTATGGATTGGATTGAGCCGGTTCTAATTACTTATTAGGAGGTTACTAAATGAAGAAATTATATATACCATTATTTATTTTGCTTGTTGCAATTGTTTCTTGCGGGCAGGACTTAGAAGAGTCTCCCAAAAAAGAGACTTTAAACCGTTGGAAAGATCAGACTATATATTTTGTTATGATTGACAGGTTTTATGATGGAGATTCTGATAATAACATTCAATCTACTAATATGGCAATGTATGGTACTGGTCAAGGACAATGGAGCGGTGGAGATTTTAGGGGTTTGATAGAAAAACTTGATTATATTCAGGATTTGGGCTTTACGGCGATTTGGATTACCCCTCCTGTATTAAATCAATGGTGGGATGAAACTATTCCTTATGGCGGTTTTCATGGGTATTGGGCTTCTTCTTTTACAAATGTTGATCCACATTACGGAACTTTAGAAGAGTATAAGGAGTTTGTACAGGCTTGTCATACAAGAGGTATGCGTGTAATTCAAGACATTGTTTGTAATCACACTGCAAATTACTTTTCTATGGATGGGGAATTCGGTAATTTGACGATAAACAGCAACGGGTATCCAATGTTTCCGCAGGAGCCATTCTTTTCAAACAGCATAATGTATTACTTGGCAAATAATCCCAGTTCAAATGAAGAAATCCCCGATGAATATAATGCTTTTCATTGGACCCCGGATATTACCGATTGGAATGATTGGCATCAACTTACTAATTACCAGGCCTCTTCTTTATCTGATATTAATACGGAAAATCCTCTTGTATTGAAATATATGAAGGAATGGTTCGGTTATTGGATATACGAGGTTGGGATTGACGGTTATCGCGTAGATACTATGAAAAATGTGCCGAAGTGGTTTTGGCGGGAATTTACCTATTCAACGGATGCTGAGGAGCCGGGTATTATGGAAATTGCCAGACGTGCAGGCAAGGATGATTTTATTATGATTGGTGAGGTTCATACTCCCGGAGATGAGAATGAAGATGCGACTGCTGGTGGTTATACAATGGACGAAGAAGGAAATCGTATTATGGATACCGTTTTGTATTATCCGATGTTTACGGTAATTCAAGATGTTTTTTCCAAAGGCGAGGCTACGAAGAAGGTAAAATTACTTTTCGATAACTTGGATGGTTATTATCATCCTAAATCTATAGATAGGCTTGTAACTTTTATTGATAATCATGACAAAACTCGATTTCGTGCGGGCAACAGTCGTACAAAAACGGAACTTGCCTTGCTTTTTATTTATACGACTATAGGCATTCCATGCGTATATTACGGAACCGAACAGGAAATGACTATTACGCGTCCTTCTATGTTTGAAGGTGGACATCAGGAAGATATTGAAAAAAAGGATTATTTTATACAAGATTCCCATATGTATCTTTTTTTAAAAAAATTAAACTCAATGCGAAAAAAATATGAGGTCTTGAGACGAGGTGACAAAAATGTGGTATTTTGGGATGATTTCGGTTCCGGGTTGTTAGCCTTTACTCGTAACTATGGAGAAAAAAAAGCTTTAGTAGTATTCAATACATCTGCTGATATTAAATATGCCGAAAAGATTAATACGGAATTTGGTTCTAAAGTTAATTTGGTTAATATTTTGGATACTAAAGAAAAGATTACGACTTCTTCTGATGGTTCTATTTCTTCTACTTTTAAAGGTAATAGTTGTGTTATCCTTGTTCCGGAAGATGAATATATAAAATTTTAGTTTTACAAAAAAAGGGCTGTCCTTGTGGACAGCCCTTTTTTATTTACCGTCCTTTGTAACGTGTCATCTCAATATCCTTCGACAAGCTCAGGGCAAGCATCCCGCTCTCCTCTCCCGGCACCAATTTGTAAAGCCTCATCTAAAGTAGCCTGCAAATTGGTTTTGGGTTCGGCACTCGGGGAGCGGATGGTTATCTCGATACGCTCGCTTAACTTGCACTTGATAACCGAATTATTATCTAAAAGACTTTTCTCAAACCGACCGGTCATCGAGTTTGCCGATAGGCAAGTATCGAGATAACCGCTCCGTCCCGTTGTGTTATGCCCACTCACCAATTTACCTGTTTCTTTAGCTTTTCCATCAAATCGGCGTTGGGTTGACAATTCCCCCCGATAGTTTTAACATATATGCGGTCATTGAGCGAAGTCGAAATGCCCTATAGGAGAACAAGATGAAAAAACTTTTATTTATCTTTCTTTTTTTATTTACCGCTAAGGTTTTTGCCGATGAGCCGTCTATTCGTGCCGATATAACTCCTCCCGAAATCGGTTTGGGCGAGAGCGCGCAAATCAGTATTCAGGTTGACCGTCGCGCCGACAGGGTTGTTGCGCCTGATGTATCGGGGCTTTCTATTGATTATATGGGCGTTTCGCAGAGTCATAGTATTTCAATTAGCGGGGGAAGGAGAGTTTCTTCCGCCACCTTTACTTATACCTTCAGGGTTAGCGCCGATGGGACCGGCGGGTTTCTTATACCTGAATTTAAGGTTATTGTCGGGGGTGAAGAGTTTTACAGTTCGCCGATGAGGCTTGACGTTGTCGAGGAGAGACAGCAAGCCGCACAGCCGGAGCCTCGCGATGCATCCTCGTATTTCAGGCGATGGTTTCGGCAGGAGAGGGAAGCCCCTGCGATGTTTCTGCGGTTTGTTCCATCTGAGGAGGTTGTTTATCAAAACCAGCCCGTTATTATGGAGGTGATTGTTTTTTCCTCCGACCGCGATATTTTGCAATCCCAATTTGTGGAAACCTCACAGGTTTACGCACCCAAGATTATTGCCTATGATATTTCATCTTCGCTTGATGATGAGGGGGTATTTGTTGCACGGACGGAGCAGGGGAGATATTATGCTCGGGTTTTGAGGCGGTATGTATTTTATCCTGTGGAAAGCGGGGAGATGGGGGCGATTGCGCCGGCTTTTGTCGCCGTTACGTCTTACGGTCAAATCCAGCTTACCGCACGGAACGCGGGTTTTATTTCGCGAAGGTTAAAGCAATCATCGGGCTTGTCTTATATCGGGAACTTAAAGATTGAAAGTTCGGTTTCGACCAATACCGCGCCTGTGGGTAAAGTAATTGATGTGAGGCTTGTTATGGAGGGGGACGGTAACCTCAAGATTTTTTCCAACCCGTTTTCCGCTATGAGATTGGACGGGGTTTTTGTGTCCACCCCGCAGAGCCGTGTTGAGTTTTTGGGGATGAAAAACGGGCGCGCGGTGTTCCGTCAAACCCTTGATTATACATTTCTCGTCCAGCGTGAGGGGGTTTACCGGGTGCCGCCTATTGCTATTGACTATTTTGACCATAATTTACAGCCTCGCGAGGCTTTTGTTGACGGGTTTGAAATCATCGGACTTGCGGGGGTAACGTCTGTCGATGAAAAGATAGCGCAATTCGGTTTAAAGGATTTGGACAGGGTGCGCGGGTTCAAATTTGCGCTTCATTCGCCGATTTTGATTATCCTGATAGTTTTGGGCGCGGTTGCGCCGGTCGTTTCTTTTTTTGTAAAACGACATCGCGATATGCTTGAAACCGACGGGGAATATTCGCGAAAGTTTTTAGCTAAAAAGCGTCTTTCTAAGTATCTCAGCGAGGCGGAAACTTATCTTTCCCGCGGGGAATACCCGGAGTTTTACCGCGCGCTTCAGAAAGGGGTCTTTTATTATATCACCGATAAAGCGGGGATTTCGCGGGGATTGGGTATCAAGGCGATTTTGCAGGAGTTACGCGCTATGAGTATTGACGAGAAAATTATCGGCAGGATTGAGTATATCTATGAGGAATGCAACTATTCGGCGTATAGCGGGGTTAAAAACGCGACTAATGCCGACAATCTGCTTAGTGAGGCGAAAACGATTTTCGATTTGTATTGACGGGAGTGGATAGTGTCATTCTGATTACGCTACCCCATACCAATTTGCAGGCTAATTCGTATGTGCTTACAAATTGGTGGGGGGAGATACCACTGAAGAATCTATCTTGTTGCAAAGGAAATTCTTTATTAGAAAAGCCGAAACAGCTTAATCGGAAGGACGTAACGGACAATTACGAAGACCGGTTAATCAAATAATTGTTTGCCGAGCTACAAAGGCACGGAGCAATTCAAGGGATTGGTTAGTATCTCTTAAACCATTTGTCGAATCGGATTCTCCAGCACTCGAAAAGCGCCTCAAATACGATTTTTTTACTCATCTTCGTTGACCCCTCGAAGCGGTCTTGAAACACTATCGGGATTTCAACTACCTTGAACCCCGAATAAACGGTCTTGGATTTCATCTCAATTTGGAAAGAATATCCGTTGGAATGGATTTTATCAAGTTTCAGTTTTTCGAGGACGGGGCGTGTCCAAAGATTATATCCTCCGGTAATATCGGAGAGTCTAACCCCGGTAATAATACGGGCATAGACGTTTCCCGCGACACTCAAAAACAGCCGGTTGAGGGGCCAGTTTAAAACCCGAACGCCGTTTTTATACCGCGAACCGAATACCGCATCATACCCCTCGTTCATCTTATCTATAAACGGGACTATTTCCTTCGGGTCGTGTGAGAAATCGGCATCCATCTCAAAAACAAAGTCATATCCGTTTTCAAGCGCCCATTTAAACCCGCAAATATACGCGCGTCCGAGCCCGTCTTTTTTTTCGCGTTCGATAATATGGAGACGTTTTTCTTTTTTTTGCATTGATTTTACTATATCCGCAGTCCCGTCGGGAGACCCGTCATCCACCACAAGCACGTCGATTTCCTTACTTTGTGACAGGGCAAGCGGCGCTATCTTTCCGATATTTTCAGCCTCGTTGTAAGTAGGAATTATTACAAGACCCTTCAATATAGTCTCCCAAAGCTTTTTTAATGATAATTGTAACATATTAAGAAAAAATTATCAATCCAAACGCTCTTTTACTTGAGGAAGTGGCGATTTTGAATTATCCTATATAGAGGGTGTAAATTATTCCGGAGGATTTTTATGAAAAAGGCGCTTGTTTTTATGGTTTTGGCTTTATTCGGTATTGCATACGGCTACTCCGTTTCTACCGAATATATAATAGATTTCAGATTTGAAAATCTTAATGAATATAGTTTCAGTAACGTCAGTTTTATTGAGGACAGGGGTATTGAACTTTCTATGGAGCATAGCGTTTTCTTTGAAAGCGAGGGTTTTATCTGGAGCTTTGCTCAATTCGGGGATGCCTTTTTAATAGGTGCGGGTGATTATGCCGACCTTATTATGATAGACGGGGCTTCTTCCAAAAGCATTTTTTCTCAAACCAATTATCTGATGTTTACCGATATTGAGGTTGCTTCGGACAGGGTTTTCCTTTCCGCTATTCCCAATGGAGCGGTTTTTGAGCTTGACGGGAATTTTAAATTGCTCAATTCCGTTTCCGTATCCAATATGTATATCTGGGATTTGGTTTTTCATAACGGGGGCGTTTATGCGCTTGCCGGCAATCCCGCAAGCCTCTATTATATAAAAGACGGTAAAGTCGAGCATATCCTTGATTTACCCGATGAGGAAAATTTTACCCGCGCAAAGATGATAAACGGCACGCTGTATTTTGCAGGCACATCCACCCTTTACCGTCTTTCAGGCAAGCGCGCTATTGCGGTTGCAAGTTTTGACACCGAAATAGCTGACTTTATTGCAATCAACCGCGAGATTTACCTGATAACCTCGCGCACCGAGCGAAGGAGACAGGCGGATGCGCAACAGCGACAGCAGAACGCCCGTCAAACTCCTAACGTGCTTGACCGCAGCGCTATTTATGCTATCAGCGAACGGGGAGCAGTCAGAGAGATTTTCGGCAGACGGGGTATCCGGTTTTTGTCGATTTCCCGTATTCGTGATTCGCTTATTATCGGAACCGATAAGGACGGCGGTTATATAGATATTACGCTTGACGGTAACAGGCGCGCTTTTACCTCGCTTGGAAGCGGGGCTTTTGTCAAGATATTTTCCAAGCCCGATGCCGTTTACGGGTTGATGGCTAATCCCGCGAGAGTTGTCCGTCTGGGTAGCGGCTATGCTAAAAGCGGGTATTTTATATCCTCGGTTTTCGATACAAAAAACCGCTCAAGATGGGGTAGTCCGCGTATTGAAAAGCATCTTATGGCTAATACCGAGGTTAATGTTTATACGAGAAGCGGTGCGGTGAAAAATACCGAATTTTGGGAGGATTGGACGCTTTCCAACGAAAAAATTAACGCTTCTCCTAATCGTTTTATACAGTATAAAATAGACTTTTTATCATCGGGGAACAATACCGCCAATTTCCGCGCTATTGCTTTACCTTATGTCCAGAAAAATCTCCCTCCCCGTATTAACAGGGTGAGTTTTGAATACCGCGAAGACCATGCCCGTGTTTCGTGGGAGGCGGATGACCCTAATAACGATACGCTTTCTTTTGACGTTTATCTTTCGACAATCGGCGGGGAGTGGGTTAAGGTTACCGAAAAACCCATAACGGATGATTTTATCCGGTTAAATTACAACGCCTTCCCGTCGGGTGCTTACAGGGTTAAGGTTACCGCAAGCGATATTCTGTCAAATTCCTATGATACGGCTCTTGAGACTACTTTTGTTACAGACCGTTTGTATATAGACGGTATGCCTCCCGTCATCTCCCCGATTTCGGTTTCAAGGGAGAACGGGTTTGTAATTATTCACTTTTCCGCTAAAGACCATCTCCTGCCGCTTAGAAACGCCTCATATTCGGTCAACGGCGGGGAGTGGATTTCGATTAACCCTCGTGATGGAATTTTCGACTCTAACTATGAAGAGTTTGAGGTTAAACTCAAGTTGGGGTTTCCGTCGTTTATACAAATTCGTGTTTCCGATAATCTCGGGAACACCGCTACGGACGGTGTATTTGTAAGGTAAGCGGGTGGAAAAGCGGTTATTTCCGGTTGTGAACAGTGTCATTCTGATTTTTGCTTCTTTAGCTTTTCCACTGAAGAATCTACTTCGGTTAAGGAGATATTTCAGGGGTTGGACTGACCGGGGTATGATAAGAATGACATGGGATGCGGTCGTCTCGATACGTCTCGCTTCGCTCTACACTCGGCGACCGGATGGTTTAGCAAACGACTTTTAGATAAAATTCGGTCATCAAGTGACGAGTCTATTCCGAAGCAAGGGCTTGGTAGGGCAGTTATTTTGACTGTATAACGGGTTATGTGATATATATAATTATAGGAGGCGGGGCTTATGAAAATCAGAAGAGCCGGTTTCAGAAGTTTTTGGGTTTTATTGTTGGTGTTTGTATTTGCGGGATTTGGGTTTGCAGACCCGACTAAGGTGAAGGGAGTTTTTGACGACTGGGGTCAGGATAATATTATCCGAGGCAGCGGTGCGAGAGCGATTACCCTTTCGGAACGCGAAATGGAAAATCTGAAGTCAAGGATTTCCATTATAGGCGAAGTGTTTAAAAAAACCTCGCTTAGAAATCCGGTAGGTTATGATGTAACGCGTATGCGAAATATCGACCTTAATACTCCGTTCGGGTTACATGAACAAGGGAAGAAAACCCCGGTAAGAGGAAATGTCAGGTTAAGTATGATTCCCTACGAGAAAACGCGGGACGGTAGTTTTGTCCGTTCAAGAACCCGGATTTTAGGGGCAATATATGTCTATTTTAATGACCCTGCTCCCGGTAAAATATGGGGCGCCGGATGTAAGACGATTGACGGAGAGACTTGGTATCTTGAACCTAAGCCTATCGGCAAAGCGGGGCGGTTCACTATATACGAACAAACCCAGGACCATCGTACCGGACGGCGAGGTCAACCCCGCTACGTTATGCTTGTTTCCTCCGGTATGCCTGCGTTATGGGTGCCTGTAACTACTGAGGAGTTTATCATAGACAGAAGGAAACGTATTGAGATGGACCTTGCGGAGTATCGTGCGAATATGTCAAGGATAAAGTGTCCCGATGAAATGTATGAACACAGGCGGAAAACTTTGATAGAGACCTATGATGCTTTAAAAAAGGGTTGGCCGGGGCAGGCTGAAACGTATCAGGAGCAATTGGAAGCACAGCTTGCCGTGATGGAGCCTCCTACCGACAGCGACAGGGAGCGTCATAAAACTATGATGGATGCGGCTAAGACGATGCACGCAGGAATGGAAGAGAATATCGACGGGCTTAATAAATTACTTAATTCCATGACGCAGTCGGAGCGAAACGCTCAGTTTGTCGGCGGGATTAATTTTACCAAACCTGCGGGCAGGCGTATTCCCCATATTTACCTTCCCGGCGAGCCGGGCAATTCCGAGCCTCGTCCCGTGGTTAGACTTAACACCGCCGCTTTCGACCAAATATCGTCCAAGACTTATATCGGGGTTATTGTCGCCGATTTTTATACCTACGGGTTTGGTTTTACAAGGGAATATTTTGATAAACTTATTCATGAGGTCGATTGGGAGACGATAGCGCGGATATTGGATTAAGTATGTCGCGATTGTTTGACTTCGCTTGCAGGTTAGAGCAAAATTGAAAGAGTGATAACTTGACATAATTAGTGGGATTATATATATTTAACTATTACCTATTGACGGGAGATAATATGACCACAGGCACTAACGTAAAGGATTGGGTTTCAAACGTTATCAGGCGGGATGAGATAGACAAATACCTCAATGACGGGAAAGACTTTATTGATGATGATGCGATATTCCGCACTTTGGATAAGGCTAAAACTCCCGATAAGTCTAAAATCCGTGATATTTTACAAAAATCGCTTGAGATACGGCTTCTCGACCCTTTTGAAACGGCGAGCCTTATCAATGTAACCGACCCCGAAATTTGGGAGGAGATGTTTGAAACTGCGGGCGCGGTTAAGCGGAAGGTTTACGACAACCGTATCGTTACTTTTGCCCCTCTATACTGCTCAAATCTTTGCGTGAATAACTGTCTTTATTGCGCCTTTCGTAAGGATAACACCCGCGAAAAGCGGCGTATTCTTAGTATTGATGAGGTCAGGGCGGAGGCGCGTTCTTTGGCATCTATGGGGCATAAGCGTCTCATTATGGTTTACGGCGAGCATCCGTCATCATCGGCGGACTATATCGCAGAGACTATGGAGGCGGTTTACGGCGAGGAGGTCAAAACCCGTCGCGGAACCGCTCAAATCCGTCGCGCAAATATTAACGCCGCGCCTATGGCGGTTGATGATATGAAAAAACTATGGAAGGTCGGGATTGGGACTTATCAGGTCTTTCAGGAAACTTACCATCACGACACCTACGCTAAAATGCATCCTTCGGGTATAAAGTCGGATTACAGATGGCGTCTTTACGCATTGCACCGCGCGCTTGAAGCGGGGATTGATGATGTCGCTATCGGGGCGCTTTTCGGTATCTTTGACTGGCGCTTTGAGGTGATGGGGCTTGTTGCTCATTCCGCCGACCTTGAGGAGAAATTCGGTATCGGTGCGCATACCGTATCTTTCCCGCGATTAAACCCCGCCGAGGGTTGCGATGTGGATACCAATTCGCCTTACAGGGTCTCCGATGAGGATTTCAAAAAACTTGTTACGATACTCCGTCTTTCTATACCTCACGCGGGGCTTATTATCACCGCACGTGAAAGCGCAAAAATCCGTCGCGAGGTTATTCCTCTGGGATGCACCCAGACAGACGCATCTACGCGTATCGGGATTGGTTCTTACAGCGAGCAGTATAATAAGCAGGAGATGGAGCGACAGCAGTTTATTCTCGGCGATACCCGTAGTCTTGATGAGGTTATCCGTGAGTTTACCGAAATGGGGATGATTACATCGTTTTGCACCGCGGGGTATCGATGCGGAAGGACGGGCGACAAGATTATGAAACTTTTGCGAACGGGGGTTGAGGGCAAGTTTTGTAAACTCAACGCCGTTTTGACTTTCCGAGAGTGGCTTGATGATTTTGCAAGCGATGAAACCAAGGCGGCGGGTGAAAAACTGCTTGCCCAAGAGATGGAGGCTGTCAAAAACGACCCGTTCTTTAAGGGCAAGCCTTTGCTTGAACAATTCCTGAATAACTATGAGCGAATCGTAAACGGTGAGCGCGATGTTTTTATCTGATGAGGTTTCTGCAATTCTTGATAGCGAGGGCGAACTGAAAGCGAGACTTGAACGGGTTTGCGACTTGCTTTTTCGTAAGTGCGGGGCAAAGATTTGTTTCTGCGAGGTGTTTTCCTCTCGATGGTCATATTTTGCCGGACTTGATGGGGTTGTTGTGCCTGAAAAACGTATTGTTTTAAATGAGCGTTTCGGGATTATCGCGGAAAATTTTGATTTAAACGACACCGAAAATATAGAGGTTATCGATATTTTAAAGCAAAAGGCTTGGTAAAATTCCGGCTATATGCTTGACTTCCATTCGGCTGTTTCTTAAAATCAATTATCGGGATTTTGGGGATAAGTTAGATATTGATAAGGAAGTTATTGAAAAGCTAAGAGATGAGAGCAGAGTATGAAAATACCGGTAAATTTCAATGTGCCGACTAACTTTTTCAGGAATAATAAAGAGTTTGAGGTTTTGAGGTCGCAATTTGTGTCCCCAGAATTTTTTACTATATGCCTGACTTCTATTAGGCAAATTCTTTGTCGGTAAAGCGGATATTCAATATTTATCAGGGAGGTCGCTGTGAGTAATATAAAACGGGAAGGCAACGCTATACATTTTCTAATCAACGGCGGCGATAAAGGAGTTGTGAAAAAAAGTATCCTGTTGGTGGTGTTTTCATTTGCAGGTATTCTTCTTTTGACGTTTATAGGCTTCGGTTTTGACACCCCCGCTTTCTCTTTGATTGCGCTGATTAGCGGTATTCCGGTTATGTATCTTTGTTTTCTGATTATAGGGTCGGGCAAATTTGCCCGTTACAGGGTGAGTTTTGACGGTAACGCCAAAAAGGTTAGGGCGGAAGACCTCTATAACGGCATAACTTTATGGGAAGCGGGTTTTGACGCTTCGCTTCTGTATTTTTCTAAAACGTGGATGCAGGTCGGTTATGTAACTTCTAAGAAGGATGCTTTGGTTTACGGCAATCCGGTGCAGGACGTGGTCGATGACAGTCCGCCGACACTGCGGAAATCCCTGCTTACGATTTCGGACAGGAAGAGGCTGGAAAGTATAGCAGAGGAGATTATTGCTTTTTACGGAAAATAAAATTTAAAACGAAAATCGGGCTTTGTGAGTCTTACAACTTATCAGCGTGTTTGCCCGACACATTTTACGCTATATCCTTGACTACATTACTGCTATTGCTTAGAATCAATTATCGGGATTTCGGAGGTTTAGAATGATTGTTTTACATGGAATTTATGACCACGGTAAGATTAAGATTACTGATAAGAACTTACCTCAGATTAAAACTAAAGTCGAAATTGTTATTCCTGAAGAGACACCTAAAAACAGCCACAGAGAAAAAAATAAAATTCTATTTGATTTTAGAGGAAAGTTAGATATTGATAAGGAAGTTATTGAAAAGCTAAGAGATGAGAGCAGAGTATGAAAATACTAGTAGATTCAAGTGTTCTGATTGACTTTTTCAGGATGCGATTATTGCAGTGCAATCAATTGATTTCGGATATAAAATCTTGAGCACGGATAAGGATTTTTTATTGATAGAAAAGGTATTAAATAAAAATATTTTGTATAAAAATAGGTTTTGATGTAACCGCAAAAAAACCTATAAATTTCCTTATTTCCGCTATATCCTTGACTTTTTGGGCATATTATTATATTATTGATTCGGAAGATGGAATAGATGGGGGGTTCCGATACGGAGGATTGACTGATGGGATTTTTTATCGAAATAGATAAAGAAGCGTGTAAGGGATGCGAATTGTGTATTCCGGTTTGTCCGAAACAGGTTATAGAAATGGGCGAACATTTCAATCTCAAAGGATGGAGATACGCCGTTCCCGCAAGGAACGAGGATTGTATCGGATGTAAGCAGTGTTTAATTATATGTCCCGATGTGGCTATTAAGCTGATGAAGGAGGAATAGCCTTGGGTAAAAAGATACTGATGAAAGGCAACGTTGCGATGGCGGAAGGCGCGGTTATTGCCGGATGCCGTCATTATTTTGCATATCCGATAACCCCGCAAAACGAGGTGTCGGAATATCTCGCATCGCGGTTGCCTGAGGTCGGAGGGGTATTTTTACAGGCGGAAAGCGAGGTAGCATCTATAAATATGGTTTTCGGCGCTTCGGCAGCGGGCGCTCGCGTTATGACTTCCACATCATCACCGGGTTACAGTCTTATGCAGGAGGGAGTTTCATATCTTGCCGCAGCAAGGCTTCCCGCAGTGCTTGCTAATGTGCAACGAGGAGGACCGGGACTTGGAAATATCGCACCCGGTCAGGCGGATTATTTTCAGGCGGTAAAGGGCGGCGGGCATGGTGATTACAGGCTTATTGTTTTTGCTCCGGCTTCCCCTCAGGATATGCTTGATTATACAATACTCGCTTTCGATTTAAGCGATAAATACAGGGTTCCCGCGCTTATTTTGTCCGATGGAATTATCGGGCAAATGATGGAGACGGTGGAATGCCCGGAAGATTATGTTCCTCAAACGGTGGAGAAACCGTGGGCGCTTACGGGTTCGGTTAATCGCGACGGTAACGTTGTTCGTTCTCTTTGGCTTGATGATGTAGGCGTGGAGAAAAATAACGATATTCTCCAGTCGGTTTATCGCGAGATTGAGAGCAATGAGGTTCGTTATGAGGGATATTTACTTGATGATGCCGAGATTGTTATTGTTGCATACGGGCTGAGTTCAAGGATAGCGCGTCAGGCTGTTGACCGTGCGCGCAGGGAAGGTATCGCGGTGGGGTTACTTCGCCCGATTACCCTTTTTCCTTTCCCGACTGAGGTAATAAGCGAGTTGGCAAATAAGGAAAATATTTCGTTTTTGGTAGTCGAGATGAGCGCCGGGCAGATGGTAGAGGATGTCCGTCTTGCAATTGAGGGACGCGCGCCGGTTGATTTTTACGGCACTTATGGCGGACGTATCCCCGAGGAAGAGCATATTATCGAAAAAATCTCCCGCTTTTCCTTGCATAAGGAGGCGTAGATGACGAAAAGTATTATATATGATGCCCCGCAAAGTATGCGAAAAGCGTGTATGCATTATTGTCCCGGGTGCGGACACGGCACGGCGCATCGTTTGATTTGCGAGATTATAGATGAACTTAATTTGCGAGAAAAGACTATCGCAATAGCGCCGGTCGGTTGTGCCGTTAATGCCTACAATTACTGGAATTTTGATGTAAGCGAGGCGGCGCATGGCAGGGCAGCGGCGGTTGCTACAGGTATTAAGCGGGTCCACCCCGATAAGGTTGTTTTATGCTATCAGGGGGACGGCGACTTGGCATCTATCGGGATGGCGGAAACCATACACGCGGCAAACCGGGGCGAAAATTTTACAGTCGTTTTTATTAATAATACGAATTACGGGATGACCGGGGGGCAGATGGCGCCCACTACGGTTATAGGGCAGAAAACCACAACAAGCCCGAACGGCAGAGACCCTCTTACCGACGGGTTTCCTATTAAGATGGCGGAACTTATAGCGCATTTTACCGCCGTTAAGTATTCGGTCAGGACTAATGTTGCCGACGTTAAAGGAGTTCGTGAGACTAAAAAGGCTCTTAAAAAAGGTATTATGCTTCAGTTGAACGGCGGCGGGTATTCTTTTATAGAGATTTTGTCCAATTGTAATACAAACTGGGGTTTGTCCCCATTGAAGTCGAATGAGATGATTTTAAAAGAATTGGTTAAAACTTTTCCGCTTGGTGTTTTTAAAGACGAGACGGGAGGAGCGTAATGAAAGAAGAAGTGATTATTTCAGGTTTCGGAGGACAGGGCATAATATCGGCAGGGCTGATGCTTGCCGAAGCGGCTGTGCTTGAGGGATTGCAGGCAACTTTTTTTCCGTCTTACGGCGCTGAGATGCGAGGAGGAACCGCCAATTGTCATGTTATCATTTCCGACAAGAAAATCGCATCGCCTATTGTTGCTATGGCGGATACGTTAATTGCTTTAAATGAGCCGTCTATTGAAAAATTTCTTCCGATGGTCAAGGAAAACGGCTATGTTATTGTAAACTCATCGGTGGTGAAAAAGGATTTCGATTTCGGAAAACGTCGCGTAATCAAGGCGGAATTTGAGGATATCGCGTTTGAAAAACTCGGAAACTCCAAGATGGCTAACGTTATTACGCTTGGGCTTTATATCAAGGCGAAAAATCTCTCGCTTAAAATTGATGAAATCAAAGAGGCGATTAAGCTCAAATTCGGTAAGAAAGGCGAAAAGATTGTCAACTTGAATTTTCAGGCTTTGGAGCTTGGGGTTAATCTCGCAGGTTAGGTTACGTAATTTTTGTTTAATTGTTAGAGGTGATTTATGAAAGACTCAAGTCCTTTTACTCCCGGCAGTCCGGTTCCTAAGGATTTCTTTGTCGGGAGAGAGGAACTGATTTCAAATATTCTGAAATATGCTAAGCAGGTTGCTTCGGGAAAATCGGAAAGTGTTTTTTTAACGGGTGAGAGAGGGATTGGTAAAAGTTCCCTTTCATCTTTTTTGAGGACTTTACTTTCTCAAAAACTTGGGTTTGTGTCGGTTCATATTTTTTTGGGCGGGGTTAGTAATTTAGAAGAAGTCGTCAGACGGATTTTTGATGAAATTGCAAAGGAAGCTAAGAGTAATAACTGGTTTAATAAGATTTCAAACCTGTTTAGTTCCCATGTTAGGGAAGTTGGTTTGTTTGGTGTTTCTATTGCTTTCGACCCTCCCAAAGATAACTTGACGAATTTGGTTAGAAATTTTGACGAAGCCCTCTATAATATAATAAGCAAAATTAAAGAAACTAATTCGGGGCTATATGTTATATTGGATGATATTAACGGATTATCCAAGACTCCTGATTTTGCCAACTGGTATAAAAGTCTGACTGATAAAATTGCAACTCAATATAAAGATTTCCCCGTTTTTTTTATGTTGAACGGATTACCTGAAATTCGGGATGAACTTAATAAACAACAACCCTCACTAATGAGGATTTTCAGAATATTGGAAATTGAAAAACTATCGGAGGAAGATGTAAAAACATTTTTTACCAAAGCCTTTAGTTCTCAAAATATTTTGATTATGCCTGAGGCTTTAGAACCTATGGTTAAGCATTCTTCAGGTCTTCCGATTTTAATGCAGGAAATCGGGGATGCGGTTTTTTGGAAAAACACAGATAATGAAATTAATCTTGATGATGCAATTGAAGGTCTTTATGAGGCGGCAAATAGAATTGGGGAAAAATACCTTGACCCTCAAGTTTACAGGGCGATTCGTAGTGATAAATATAAATCCATACTTCGTAAAATCGGAAAAAAACTTTCCTATGATTTTAAAAAAGGCGATATCGAAAAAATATTGGATGATTCCGAAAAAAAAGTGTTCCATAATTTTTTGCGTAAAATGCGTGATCTTGGCGTGATAATTCAAGATTTAGAAAGTGAACGCGGAGTCTACAAATTTGTAAATAATTTATATCCTCTCTATATTTTTTTGGAGAGTTTAAGAGCTAATCCTAAAAAAGACAGTTCATAAATTTTATTGTCGTTCCAAAAAAGAAAGGATACATCTAAGTCCAAAAAAGAGAGTTCCCA
>CAZQBT010000025.1:0-35015 GCA_964591955.1 uncultured Brevinematales bacterium
AAATGAAACATCTATTGGCGAAAGTAATTCCAATATGGAAACACTTTTAAAAATGATGGAACCCCTGAACGAATCTTATTTTGATATTACATTAAAAGAATACGGGAATTTCTGAAGGCGGAATATATGTACGATTTTGATAAATATAAAAAACGGGATTTTACGCAAGATTGCGACGGACTTGTGTTTCAAGACGAGAAAATCGAATTTAATAAAATAAAACAAGAATTTTATCCCGGACTTTGTTCTGTTGACATTTTAGAAAAAAAAGAAAACAAAATAATTTTTATTGAAATAAAAAGACTTGAAAAAAAGATAAAAGATTTAAAAAAGAAATATAAAAATGAAGAAGCGGCAAAACGAATCTTTTTAAAGGATTTAAAAGAATGTTTTACCGATAGTCTGTTGATATTAAAACTCGGATTTCCCGACTATCTGCCGGAAAATACCGATTACATATTTTTGATATGTGCCTGCGAAACTAACCAAAGAGACATTCAAGCCTTTGATTATATTCGTCAAAGCATTTCCGTAATGCTAAAAAATATCGGTAAAGTTCAACTTATTACAAAATCATATTTAGCATCTTCCTAAAATCAATGCGGGAAAACAAAAACCCCATCTCTATAACGCCCCCAAATGACCAAAAACAAACTAAGTTCATACCTTTCCAAATCAATTTCGAGCAACTCCTTTCCCTGTCTAACTCTAAAGCATTTTAAAAAAATAAGTAACGTATTTCGACTTTAAAGGTGTTTAAATAGTTGATAAGAGAATAAAAACCTTTTACGATAATATCTCAGGAGGAAATCAAATGAAGAAAGGAATAATTCTGGCGTTATTGCTTGTATCGCCTGTGATGTTTGCCGAAACGGTAAGCGACGAAGTATATTTAGATGCTAAAATCGAGGAAGCTCAGGAAAACCTTCGCAGATACAGGGAGGAAAAAGCACGGGTGGAACGCGAGCGCGAAGAGGAACAAAAAAGAAAAGAAGCCGAAACCCGCGCAAGAGAAAAGCAAAAGCACTCGGTTTCTACCAATATCGACGGTAGCGGAAGACGGATTATCACCACAACTACAACTACCACAACAACCACCGTTATTGATAACGGGGGCAGACCGGCTTCATACACCCCCGTTGAACCGTCAACTCCCACTGTTGCGCCGCTCTATACGCCTGCGGTAACAACAAGCTCAATCCGCCCGCTAAGTCCCGCGCGCTTAATTGTCGCGGAATCGCTTGGAATTTGTGTTCCCGGATTAGGTCTTGCACATTTTACTCTCGGTAATACGCGAGGCGGAACTATCGCTCTTACTATGACCGGGCTCGCCGCTGTCGGGTATATCGGTGCGCAAATTGGAGTGGAAACCCGCGCTATCGACAACCCTAACGTTTACAGCGCATTGCACTGGGGAAGTATCGCCCTGTTTGCCGCAAGTTATCTTTACGATATTATAGGCGCGCCTATATATTACTTTAACTATAATAAAAAGGCCCGTGAATCAATGGTTTATATTGAGCCTCTTGATATACGGGGGGATAATTATGCTTTCGTTGACAAGCAGGGAATTAATGTCTCCATTGCTAAATTGAATTTTGTCTTTTAAATTCGGGAGGATTAAAATGAAACTGATATATAAATTTTTTATTGCGGCGATATTTGGTGTATCGCTTGCAGGGTGCGGAAGTTTTTGGACACCCGGAGTGAGGGTTTATGATGTTGAAACCATTGAAGTTTCCCCGAATTTCGCAAGTAATTTAATCGTATCGGGAAAACAAGGCGGAATTAAATTTGTAAACGCCGACGTGGAAAATATTGTTATTGTAGTATCCAACTACGTTGATGCAGGCGGATATACCTACGGTGAAAATTACTTAAAAGATAATACCTTTTATTCCGTTTCCACCAACACCCCGGGAACCATATCTTTAGATTTCGGTAACGACCTCAAACCCGATTATTGGAACATCTACGGTATAGGTTCGGACGTTACGGCGTATATACCCGAAGGACTTGAATTCAATGACCTAAATATTAAGACAACAACCGGCGGTGTGGATATAAATATATCCAACCCCGTTGAATATCTAAAAGTCAGAGCAACAACCGGAGGGGTGATAGTAGCAAATTCCATCGCGGTTATTATGGATGTCAAAGTAACAACCGGCGGGTTAAAAATTCAAAACTCGGTTTGCGAAGAAATCAACGCCGTTACTACAACCGGCGGTTTGGAACTTAAAAAGGTTACCGCTAACGAGATATTTGCGGAAACCACAACCGGCGGGTTAAAACTTAACGGGGTTGTGGCGGATAAACTTTTCGGATATGCCGAAGTAGGCGGAATATCCTGTGATAATGAAATAAACGTCAGGGAACTCGACCTTTCGGTTACTACCGGTGGCTTAAACGTCAAAATGAAGAATGCTTATACGGCTACCTTAAAATCCGAAACCGGCGGTATTAATGTCGATATTATATCTTTCGGGTATGATACCGCAAATATTAACGTTAATTCATCGGTTGGAGAAGTCAAGATGAACCTTAGCAAAAGCGCCCTTCAAAATGTATATATAGATGCTAAAACAGAAATCGGCAAAGTATCTAAAGAAATGGATTTCAGTAAGGTTTCCGAAGACAGCCGTAGCAGGTTCAAAGGATACAACGGCAACGGTAACCATAAAATATATATCACCTGTGATACCTCCGGCATATCGATAAACCATCGCTAAAGTGCCTCTTAAATTTTCAGGCTGTCCGCATAGGGCAGCCTCTTTTTTTTATCAAAACTTGACTTTTAATAATCATATCATTATATTATAATAATACAAAAATAGGAGAGCGCTATGGAAAAATTAACTAAGGATGCTTTTAAGCAAAAGGTTTTTGACTATGAAACCTCTAAAGAGTGGGATTTTGCAGGCGATAAACCCTGTATCGTGGATTTTTATGCGGACTGGTGCGGGCCATGCAGGATGCTTACCCCGGTTTTAGAGGAGTTGTCCCGCGAGTATGACGGCAAAATTGATATTTACAAAGTCGATACGGATAAGGAAGGCGAACTTGCCGGCGCTTTCGGTATCAGCAGTATTCCTTCTATGCTTTTCATTCCTAAAGAAGGTGAACCGAGGATGGTTACGGGCGCTTTGCCTAAACCTTCCATTATCGACGCCATAAAAAACGTTCTTAATGTCGATTAGTTAGCTTATATAATGGGCGTTGATTTTTACATAATCGTAAGTCAGGTCGCAAGTCCACATAAAATAGGACTTATTTCCGAGATTGAGGTCTAACGTTATATGTATTTCGTTGGGAATCATCTCGGAAGTAGCCTGACTTTTATTCGGGCGATTCACGGTGTTATTTTCGTAAATAACCAAGTCGTTGATATATAATTTTAGCTTTGACACATCGAATTTTGCGCCGGAATATCCAAGCGCGCTTACGATTCTTCCCCAGTTCGGACTACCTCCGAACATAGCGGTTTTCACAAGATATGAATCGGCAATCGCTCGCGCCGCCTTTTCGGCATCACCCGCTGTCATTGCATTGTTTATTGTGATTTTTATGAGTTTTGATGCACCCTCGCCGTCTTTAACCAATAATTTCGCCATATCCGTGCATCCGACCGTTAAAACCTCGCAAAAAGTCCTGTAATCATCATTTTCCTCGACAATTTCGGCATTTCCCGCAAGCTCGTTCGCAAGAAGGAAAACCGAATCATTGGTGCTGGTATCGTTGTCAACCGATATGCGGTTAAACGAAACCTCTATCGCCTTTTCAAGCGCTTTTTCCAATAACGGCTTTGCGATTTTAGCATCGGTAGTAATAAAAACAAGCATAGTTGCGTGAGGCACCGCAAGGACGGGTTTTATCATTCCGGCTCCCTTTGCCGTAAGCCCGATTTTAACGGCCTTCCCTCCAAGCTTAAAGCTGTATGCCACGTTCTTTGTGCGCGTATCGGTAGTCATTATACTATGCGAAAAATTCAGGTAATTGTCGTCATAATTGATATTTCGGGTGATACGGTTTATGCCGTAAAGAATCCTGTCCATATTGAGATACTCCCCGATAACCCCTGTTGATGCCACAAGGACGCTTCCCGGCTTCAGGTTCAGTTTTTTCTCGGTCTCGGTAGCCATAGTAAGAGCATCCTCTTCACCTTTTTTGCCTGTCAGACAGTTGGCGTTACCGCTGTTTACAATAATCGCGGAAATCTTGTTTTTAAGCCGTTGCATATCCAACAGGACAGGCGCAGCTTTGACCTTGTTTTGAGTAAACGCCGCCGCAACTACGCAAGGCGTATCGGAAAACACAATCCCAATATCTTTATACCCCCCTTCCTTAATACCGCAAGACACCCCGGCGGCGTGAAAACCCTGCGGAAACGTTAATCCCCCCTCTTCTTTTTCATACAAAACTTTTGCTTCCTCTTCCATATAAATCCCTCCGAATATTAAATAAGCCCCTCCGCCTCTTCAAACCCGAACATAATATTACAGTTCTGAAGAGCCTGCCCTGAAGCTCCTTTTACTAAGTTGTCTATCACCGAAACTATTACAAGTTTTCCGCACTCATAGTCATACTCCGCGCCGATTAAAACGTTATTTGTATACGACACCCATTTTATCTGCGGGAGACGGTCTTTCATTACTTTGACGAATTTTTCGTTTTTATAGAAATCCGAAAGAAAATCAAGCGTTTTGTTGATACCGCTTTCGTCCATATCCAAGTAAATTGTGCTTAAAATCCCCCTGTCAAGCGGGATAACGTGAGGCGTAAAAACCGCTTTGATATTCTTATCCGCGAACCGGGAAAGTTCCTGTGTAATTTCGGGACGGTGGCGATGTTTTCCGATATTGTAGGCGTAAAAGTTTTCATTCATCTCAACAAAAAGCCCGTCAAGGTCGATTTTCTTTCCCCGCCCTGAAAATCCCGATTTGGAATCTATAATAACCTCATCATTGGAAATAATCCCGTTTGCATAAAGAGGTAGCAATGGCAAAAGCGCGCTTGTGGGATAGCATCCCGGATTGGCAACAAGACTTGCTTCCTTAATTTTATCACGGTATAACTCACAAAGTCCGTAAACCGCGTTATCGACTAATTCGGGGTGGGGATGGGTAAAGCGGTAAACATCCTGAAACACTGCGAGGTCTTTTATTCTGTAAGCCGCGCTGAGGTCAATAACCTTAGTTCCTCCGTCAAGAAAATGCTTTGCGCAAACCGCGGCGGGTTCATGCGGAAGACATAAAAACGCTATATCCGCGCCCTCATATATGGAATGTTCGCCGATAGAACTATATACAAGATTCGAGTATTCAACAAGTGATGGGGTTATTTCGCCTACGGTTTTACCTGCGCTCGATTCCGATGTTACACCAACGACCTCTATATACCTGTGGCGGGATAACAAACGCAGAAGTTCCATACCGGAGTATCCGGTAGCGCCGCAAACAATAGCCTTGATTTTATCCATTTATCATTCTCCGAAATCGTTATCAACAACCGCTTTTTTGGGTGCAACAGCCATTTCGCCCGCTTCTTTCAGTTTAGTCCTGACCTGCTTATCCAATTTTTCATAGAGCTTGGCATCATCCTCAACCAGCTTGACAACATTATCCCGTCCCTGCGCGAGACGGTCTTCGCCGTAAAAATACCATGTTCCTTTTCGCTGAATAATACCGATATCAAGCGCGGCATCAACAAGACACCCGTATTTGGAAATACCTTTCCCGAAAATAATTTCAAATTCCGCCGTCTTGAAAGGAGCGGCAAGTTTATTTTTCACGACCTTTGTCTTGACAAGGTTGCCGTAATATTCATTGCCTTTCTTCAAAGATTCTTTTCTTCGGATTTCTATACGCACCGTGGAATAAAACTTTAAAGCCATACCGCCGGTAGTGGTTTCGGGGTTGCCGTAAACCACGCCGATTTTCATTCTTATCTGGTTGATAAATATAATCGCGGTGCGGGTTTTGCTGATAATCGCGGTGAGTTTACGCAATGCCTGACTCATCAGCCTTGCCTGATTCCCCATCTGCGCATCCCCCATATTGCCGTCTATTTCGGATTTGGGAACAAGCGCCGCAACGGAGTCGACAACAATCAAATCGACCGCGCCGCTTCGCACAAGCGCCTCGACAATCTCAAGAGCCTGCTCCCCCGTATCCGGCTGGGAGATAACAAGGTCTTTGGTATTAACCCCGATAGACTCCGCATAGGCGGGGTCAAGCGCATGTTCGGCATCTATAAAAGCGCAGGTCGAACCCTGCTTTTGAGCCTCACCGATTATACTTAAAGTGAGCGTGGTTTTACCCGATGATTCAGGACCGTAAATCTCCGTAACTCGTCCGTAGGGGATTCCGCCGATTCCGGTAGCAAGGTCAAGAGTCAGCGCGCCGGTGGGTATCACGGGAACATCAACGCTTTTCGGTTTGTCCCCAAGCTTCATTATAGAACCCTTCCCGAACTGCTTTTCTATCTGAGCCATCGCGACCTGTAAGGCTTTTTCTTTTTCCTTTTTTTCAAGTTCGTCCATAATCCCCTTCCTTTTAAAAAAAATTACTGCGAATTTAATTATATAAGAGGCTTAGGATAATGTCAAACGAGAAGCTGAGGAAGTTTTAGGAGTGGGGGGATTGTGTTTCAATCAATGGAAGTATGTAGTTTTTAATTCTATCTTTGTTTGAGTGGGTTTTAACTATTTTTAAATTTTTTGCATGACTACAATATATTCGTTAGTTATTGTCTTTGACTTTTCACCCACTATATTTGTCGGACTGTTTTCACTGGGCATTCTTTTATTTGGAATATTCCTAACAAATGTGTTTTTATGTTTAAATCCATTTTCCTCAAATAAAACCTTTGTAATTTCATGTGTGGGAAGAGTTATTCCTTTGACTCTGCGATTACCTACAACATAGCAAGCATATTTCCCTTTTTTTATTAGTGAAGATACATTAGTAATAGATTTCCAATAATCATAATAAAAACTATATACTTCCTGTCCTCTTTTTTCATCTATCTCAGCAATAGAATTAACTGTTCTGTCAACAATCAAAATTCCTGTTTTCTCAATTTTTTTTGCTCGTCCTCCCATTAGCTGATTGTCTATTTGACTTGCATTATCTACTCCAAGCCATTGATTTGCTAACCTTGAGAATTGCCCATAAGCAACGGTTGTTCTACTGTCTCCGTATGGTGGTGATGTAATTATTATATCAATAGATTTTTTTTCGATATCGAAAACACCCTCAGAAGTGTTAAAGTCATAAATTATTGTCTCTGATTTGATGTTTTTTGTTTTTTCAAGATATTGCACGAGTCCCTTTCTATTTCTCGCTAACTTACTATTGATTATTCCATATACATCCGGATTAAATTTTGCTCTTTGTTTTTCAGACATTCTATATAACTTAAACTCGTTATTTTTGGTTAAACTACTTTCTCTTACGGTTTCGCTAAATGCAACCCAAAAAAAATTCTTTACTTTTTCATCAGCAATATTATCTATAAATTGTTTAATTACTGCTAATTTTTTTATAGTATCTTTCTTAAACCAAAAATCCATATTAGCAAAATTAGGAAGAACTATATTAAACCTATTAAGACCAAAATTTATATTAAAGGCAAAATCATTAAATTCCTTTAAGTATAAATCCAATATTTGCAATTCTACTTTTGAAGTTTTTGTTTTAGATATAAGTCGAGCCAATGGGTTTAAATCTGTTCCAACAGCATTTATTCCTTTTAAATTTGCTTCTACCAAAGATGTGCCTGTACCACAATAAGGGTCAAAAAGCATTTTTGAATCATTAGAAGTATAGGTGTTAATCAAGCGCTTTGCAATTTGAGGAATCATCATTGCAGGATAATTATGATAACAATGTGTTTCTGTTTTTGTGTTTTCCAACTTGAAATCCCAACTTGAATCAGCCCATTTTTCTGCATAATTCATAGCTATATATCCTCAATCTTTTTAAAAAGCAATGGAAGTTTATCTTCAAATGTTCTAAATCCCGTTCCATGATTTCGCGCCCTTGTTCCTCTATCATGTAATCTTAAATCCAATAATAAATAACCGCCTCTAAACAAATCCGCTAATAATTCTTGAGAGGTTTCGCGCATTAATTGCCCTCTATAAAAATGAAAATATTCTCTGCCCGCTCTTTCTTCTGTGCGCGCAGTGATAAACAATAATGCAGGCAGCTTCTGTGAAAATCGTTCGGCAAGCGCTGATAATTGCCAAATAGCTATAACCTCACCCGATGTGTGTTGGATTGATATTTCCCTCTCATTTACCGACAAAAATAACCCAGCGCTATTGGGAGTTAAAGCCATCGTGTAATACATTCCTAATCGCCCATTATTATCGTAACTTCCATATCTTTTTATAGCCTCTAACGGATTAATTTGCCATACTTTCCTATTAAAGGTAAAAAGAGTTATCATACTGCTTGAATTTTCTCTATGAGCTTTGACTTCAATATCATCTATATCCGGTTCTGCCAGATTATCTTCTTTTAATCCCATAAGAGTTTCAAATGTGAATCCAATACCCGTTGGACCATTTCTAAGAGTCTTAACAAAGCCTTGTTTTTTTAATTCCTGAAATTTCCGTTTAAACTCTTCTAAAGTCATTTTTTCTCCAACTAAATTTTGTCACTCATAAAGAAATCAAATCCCTTCAACAGTTTGCTTTATTATAATTATCTAAACAAAAAAGTCAATTAGAAAAATTAAATATTTTATAGTCCATTCCCTCCCCCCTATATTGACACTCCTGCTTTTTCAGGTTATATTTTATCAGCGAGGTAAAAATGAACCGTTCCGTTTTAAACGAACACAAGGGCTATATTAGACCCTCCGAGGTAAATTCGCTTCCCGACTCCGTCGGCGTTTATATTATGAAAGACAGGGACGGAGATATTATATATATCGGCAAGGCGAAAAGTCTTAAAAAGAGGGTCGCATCATATTTCGGGAAACAGCACGGCGATACCAAGACTCAAATTCTTGTCCGCAATATCGACCTTATTGATTATATCTGCGTTTCTAATGAGGCGGAGGCGCTTATTCTTGAGGCGAATCTTATCAAGCGGTTTAACCCGAAGTTTAACGTGATGTTTAAGGACAACAAGTTTTATCCTTTTATCAGGGTTACGGTTAAGGAGAGGTTTCCCCGTATAGTCTTTGCCCGCAACACGCCGAAGGACGGGTCTTTGTATTTCGGACCCTACACAAGCGCACATTCGGTAAGACGGTATATAGATATAGTGCAGAAATTATTTAAAATCCGCACCTGCCGTGAGATGCCGAAACGGGAGTGCCTGAATTATCATATAAACCAGTGCAGCGCGCCATGCGTAGATAAGGTCGATAAAAAGGAATACCGCGAACAGGTCGATTTGGCGTTAAAATTCCTCGGCGGAAAATACACCGAGCTTGTCTGTGCGCTTGATAAGGAAATGAGACGTGCATCATCCGAACTCCTCTTTGAGAAAGCTCAGGTTATCAAGGAAAAAATTGACGCCATACGCGCCTTTGAGGAAAACCAGCATGTTTTCCTCCATTCGGGGATTAATGCCGATTTTGTCGGCTCGGCTGTTAATATGGGAAAGATGCTTTTTGTCGTGAATATTGTCCGACGGGGAAGGATGGTCGGTAAGCGAAGCTACTCGGCGGAGATTATCGCTGAGGAGAACGGCGAGGTTATATCCGATACCGTCGCGCGCTTTATTATCGAGTATTTCAACGATTCCGATAAAAAACAGGACGCCTTTATTATCGGAACGGATTATAGCGGTATTTGTGCGATGATTGAGGATTATTTTAAAGAGGAGTATAAGCGGGATATGAGAATCACTATCCCTCGCGACAAAGACGAGGTTGCGCTTTTAAAAATGGCGAATGAAAACTCCGAACTCCATCTCGCGCAAACGCTTAGTAAAATCGAGGACTCGCAGGCGTTGTCTTCGCTTGCCGATATCCTCGGGATAAATAAAATCCCTATGCGTATAGAGGGCTTTGATATTGCCAATATTATGGGAACCAACGCCGTTGCTTCTATGGTATCGTTTTACGGCGGAAAACCGGATAAATCCAATTACAGGCGATTCAAAATCCGATCCAAGGATACCCCCGATGATTTCGCTATGATGCGTGAGGCGGTGCTGCGACGATACCGTCGTTTGAGCGATGAGGATGCGGAATTTCCCGACCTTATATTGATTGACGGGGGACGCGGTCAACTCAACAGCGCGCTTTCCGCTTTGAACGAACTCGGTCTTGAGTTGAATATAATTTCGCTTGCAAAAAAGAACGAGGAGATTTATACTCTTAACGGCAATAAACCCATTATCCTCGAGAAAAACTCGCCGGCTTTGCATATACTCCAGAGGGTCAGGGATGAATCCCATCGTTTCGCCAATGCCTATTACAATAAGCTGAAAGGTAAGTCAAACCTTCTCTCGGTGTTTGACGGTATTGAGGGTATCGGCGAAAAAAGAAAGCGTATTATTATAGATAAATTTTTGGACAAGAAAAAAATCGAAACCCTAACCGTTGAAGATATTGTAAAGGAGGGAATCCCTAAACTTATTGCCGAAAAAGTTTACATTCAATTAAAGAGAATGTATAATTAATATACCGCATTATACAGGGAATATGGTGGGCAGTTTTTTTGAGGAATCCAAATGAATGTTTTGATTTACACCCAGTCGTATTACGTAAGAAAGATGTTTGTCAATTCGCTGATTCCGATGGGAATTTCGGTTTTTCATTCGGATAACGTTGAAGATTTAGTTGATAAACTTTCAAACCGTCCTATTGAAGTGGTTGTCTTTGACGTTATACAGGAAAACTATGACGAGGCGTTTAAGGTTTTAGCGGGGATGAAAAACAACAGCTCCGAAAAAATCAGCAAGATTGCCATAGTGATGCTTATAGGCGGAGTGGACAAAAAACAGATAGCAAGAGCATTACAGCTCGGCGCATTGGGCTTTATAAAAAGTAACGCCTCAGGCGAAACAATCGCCAAATATATTATTGATTTATATGAAAAAAAACAGGGGGCGCCGCCTCAGCGTAAATTTGTCCGCGTTACTTTGGATGCTACCATTGAAAGCGAACGTATCGGCGTTAAATTCCGTTCCCCGCGAAATATGCAACTTATACTCGGCGTTTTATGCGATATCAGCTCCGGCGGTATTGCCGTAGAGCTTGTCGGCACTTTCCCTCCCGAAGCTATTGAGCAGGGTATGGAGATTAAAAATATGCAGTTTATCCTTGAGGGCAGGGATGTGCTTGTGGATGCCGTTGTTGTAGCTTATCAAAAAAAATTCTGTGCGTTTCGGTTTACCAACGTTTCGGAACAGGATAAAGAAGCTATCAGCCAGTTTATCTTTGAAAAAATCAGTTAATTTTTACGAGGCAACTATGTCTAAACGCATTATTCCTTTCCCCAAAAAGATTGAAAAACTATCCCCCTTTTTCCTGAAAAATCTAATTGAGCTTGCTGTCCGTGAGGATTTAAACGGCATAGGCGATATTACGTCGGTTACCTGCTTTAAAGAAATTAAAGACGAGATAAAAACCGCGAAAGTTATCGCTAAAGAGGACGGTATAGTTTGCGGTGTAGATGTGTTTAAAACGGTCTATGAGACTGCGACAAGTTCGCTGTTAACCGAGATTGAAATTTTGAAAACCGACGGCAGTAATGTCAGGCGGGGCGAAACCGTAATCCGTATAAAGGGACGGGCTTCTTCTATCGCTGTCCCCGAACGTATTGCCCTAAATTTTCTCGGGCTTTTGTCGGGGGTTGCTACCAAAGCCAACCGTCTTAGCTCATCAATCGCACACACATCGGCAAAACTTCTCGACACGCGTAAGACTATCCCCGGTCTGAGGGAGCTTCAGAAATACGCCGTTGCCATAGGCGGCGGGTTTAACCATCGTATCGGGCTTTATGATATGATATTAATTAAGGATAATCATATCCGCGCCGTCGGCTCTATCGGCAAAGCCGTTTCTCTTGCCGGAGAGACTTATCCCGAAATCGTTATCGAGGTTGAAACCGGAACTATCGCCGAGGTTGAGGAGGCTCTTAAAACCGATGCCGACATAATTATGCTCGACAATATGGATAATCCGACTGTCGCAAAGGCTTTAACCCTTATTGAGGGCGAAAAATGGGTTGAGGTTTCCGGCAATATTGATGAACACCGGCTTGTGGAACTTGCGCAGATGGGCGTTGACTTTATCTCTATGGGCGCGCTCACTCACAGCGTATCGCCTTTGGACTTCTCTTTGCTTGTGGACTTATAATCTAATATCCGTAAAACAATCTGTTGCCGAGAGACGGCGGCAATCCCTTTTCTATTATCAAACTTGCGCTTTTTTGTATATCATAGTCAAATCTGTGAAAAATTACACTTTTTTCTTTAGTGTCGAATATGCAAAACGAGGCGCGGGGGTCCCTGTCGCGGGGCTGTCCTATGCTCCCCGGATTGATTAAATATTGCCTGTCTTTATCAAGTCTAATTTCCTTATCCTCTTCGTAATGGAAAGCCCCGTCCGAATCGTAAATACCCGGAATATGCGTATGCCCGAAAAACGCTATTTTCCTGCCCGCATTCTTTAACTCCACGATTGAATCGCGAGCCTTAGACTTTGAGGTTATATATTCATCGGGATGGATTACCGAACCGTGAACAAGCAGATAATCCGCTCCGAGTTCAACCTTGTCGCTTAACGCCTCAATATATGTGCGATAGTTATGGGGAATAACCTTTTCGCTCCATTCTATTGCAGCTACGGCAAAAGGATTTGCAAATTTTTTATATTGCTCGTTGATAAGCATTCGCTCATGGTTTCCTTTGACGGCAATAGATGCAATTTTGCGGATATATTTGATACATTCTACCGGCTGCGCGCCATACCCGATAATATCACCGAGACAAAGCAAAATTGCGTCCTTATCGCAAATTTTGTCGAAAGCCGAAAGAGCTATAAAGTTTGAATGGATGTCGCTGATTATCGTATATTTCAATTTACCTCCCGCGATAAAGAGGATTTTCCTTAGCCTGATATTTCGAGTATTTTAAAGCATAAACAAGTGAGTCAATATCTCTTATGTTGTTATCCGCAAATTCCGTATAAAACCGCCCCACCATCCCGATATAATGAGCATCACTACCCCCGATACATTGCAATTTAAGTTTAATGGCGCACTCGGAAGCATTGCGGTTTTCGATTTCACCGCAGTTCCCGTTAAGGGTTTCTATTGCGACAAAGCATTTGCCGTAATTATATATATAATTTTCGATAGAAAACCCTCCCCTGCGAAACGGATGTGCCGCTATTAATACCGCCTCGTCTTCCACAGCTATCTTGTAAAGCTCCTCTACGGGAATCCCGCGCAAATTGTCGCGCTTTAACCCGAAAGCGAGAATATCCCCGTATTGCGTGCCGACCTCCTGCGCGGGAATAACGTTATATCCCATCTCGCGCCCTATTTCGGCAGCAATCATCCCTCCTTCAAGCGTATCGTGTTCCGTTACGCATACGGCATCTATACCGAGTTCCATTGCCCGACAAATCAAGTCCCGTATATCAAGGGTGCTGCATGATGATGAAAGAGTTGTATGATTGTGCATATCTATCTTCATTTACTTTTCCTTTAACCCGGTATAATATTAATAAGAGGCTGTAAGCAAGTCAAGTAATCCGTTTAAGGCAGGATTGCAAAGATATTAACCGGATTTAAAACCGAAATTCTTATGATGAGACTTTCAATCAACGTTACCATTTTTGCGGGAACTAAACCTGTTCCCCGTTTACCTCAACGATTTTAAACTGTTCTACAATTTTGGTGATATTTTTACTCATATCATCAAGCGCTACGGCAAGATTTGATAAATTATCCGATGAAACCGCGTTCCCCTCAAAAGATTCGGCAAGCAATCCGAGCGAACTGTTAATTTGTCTTGCATTTTCGGCTTGGCTTTCAATAGTCGCCTTGTTCTCATCAAAAGCCTTTGCTAAATTCCGTGTTTCCTCAACAAGCCGGGAAACGGCATCTTCCTGATTTTGGGTAATAGACCCGATTTCTCTCATCATATCGGCGGCGGTTTGAACATTGCTTACAATAGAGGATAAAGCGCTTTCCGCATCTTTGGCTAATTTAGATGATTCATCAGCCTGTTTTTCATTCAGACGAAAGATATCGACAGCCTCGCCGACGCTTTTCTTGATATATTCAATCAGGTCGGCAATACTTTGAACGGATTTTGCAGTGGTTTCGGCAAGCGAACGGATTTCCATAGCCACAATAGCAAAACCCTTGCCCGCTTCCCCCGCATGTGCCGCCTCTATCGATGCGTTCATCGCGAGAATATTTGTCCTGTCCGCTATATCCTGTATGGATTTTAATATCTCGTCTATATTTTTGGTCTGCTTGCCTACTTCCTCCATCTTTGAGGTCATATTCCTGAGATTATCGTTGATTTTAATATTTGTTTCCATCGAAATATTGATAATTTCCGCGCCCTTTTTCGCCGAATCAAGGTTATCAACGGACTTGCCGTTAATTAATTTTGCAGTGCCTATTATTGTTTTAAAATCATTGGAAAGCGCAATCGCCTTTTGGGTATTTCGCGATGCTATTTCGGTTTGATTGTTGATACTCGTCAATATATAATTCATAGCATTGGTAAAATCCTTCATTGTGGACGAAATTTCCTCCGTCCCGCTTGCCTGTTCCTCGGTGCTTGATGCCAAATCCTGCGATGATTGCGATACGGAATGCGCCAGATTGTGCATCTTAACAACTAAGTTTTTCAACTCAAGGAAGTCCTTATTGAGATTATCCATAAACATATTGTATCCGTAAACCAACTCGCCGATTTCGTCAAAATGGATAAGCACAATACGCTTGGATAAATCCGCCTGCCCTTTGGAAAATCCTGCAAGACTTTTTTCCAAAATCTTTATGGGGTAAAGTGTCTGTTGACGGGAAAAGTATCCCAAAACGACGGAAATAATAAGCAGAAAAACACCGACTATAATAAAACCTATCAGCAGGTGATTAGGGTCTGAGGGATGAGTCCCGTTGGAATAATAAAATATTATATGACCGAGGACAGACAAAGTATATATCACCACGCTGATTATTCCGATTAAGTCCTTGTTTCGGGCAAAAAAGTCGTTCTCGCCTTTGCGAATATCTATCATATTAAGAAGTTTGCGGGGTTTCATCAGTAAAACGTTTATTATCAATGCGGAATATACTGCCGCTATTATAGCCGTTCCCATCTTGAGAAACAAAACCCATCCGTATGGAATCCCGCCGTCGGGAACCCACTTCTTAATTACAAAATATGCCGTTGTTCCGATAAACCATATTACTATCTGGAATATTATCAAAGCCCAAGGCAGCCGAACCGTTGACACGCGCGCCTTTTCATAATCCGTGCCTTTTGAAAAATACCTGAACATCGGTTTCAAATACAGATACGTTATAATGTTTAAAATAATAACGGAAACTATATATACACCGATAACCGTAGGCTTGAACGCAAAACCTACCCTGTAAATGAACGAAGCGTCCGCCAAATCGAGTTTGTTGTTAAAAATAGAGGCTAAAAACTCACTGGAAAAAAGGGCAACCCCTAAAACCGCAAAATTTATAACATAAATTTTGAGTTTTAATTTGAGCAGGAATTTTTTTTTGTCTATATCTTTCATAGACCCCCCAAAATTCTTTTAGCAAATAATCAAAAAACAAACGTTTAGGTATTAGATTAAAGCAAAATTAAAAATATTGCAAATTCAACAAACTAAAATTTTGAACTATGCATAAAGCACATTGCATACGGGCAATTCTATATTTCCATATCCGTGCCGTTTTCTTCATTAATTTTAAACTGCCCGACAATACTTGTAAGCCCTTTGCCCATAGTCTCAAGCTCTACGGCAAGATTCGACAAATTATCCGATGACCGGGCGTTTTCCTCAAACGACTTCGACAGTGATAACAACGACCCGTCTATCTGCCTTGCGTTTTCGGCCTGTGTGTCTATTGTTGCCCTGTTTTCATCAAAAGCCTGAGCAAGATTTTGTATCTCCCCGACAAGCGTCCCGATAGACCCCTCCTGATTTTGAGTAATAGCGCCGATTTCCGCCATCATATCCGCGGCGTTCTGCACGTTATTTACTATAGACGATAACGCCGCCTCGGCGTCCTTACTCAACTTGGCGTTCTCATCCGCCTGCTTCTCATTCATACGGAAAATATCAACGGCATCCTCAACGCTTTTCTTGATATATTCAATCAAATCTGCAATACTTTGCACCGATTTTGCGGTAGTCTCGGCAAGCGAACGAATCTCCATCGCCACGATAGCAAAACCCTTGCCCGCTTCTCCGGCGTGCGCCGCCTCTATCGATGCGTTCATCGCGAGAATATTTGTCCTGTCCGCTATATCCTGTATGGATTTTAATATCTCATCTATATTTTGCGTCTGTCTCCCAACCTCCTCCATCTTTGAGGTCATTGTTTTCAGGTTTTCATTCACTTTAAAATTATTTTCCATCGAAATATTTATAACTTCCGCTCCCCTCTTTGCAGACTCAAGATTCTCCGATGATTTGGTTTTAATTATCTTAGCGGTGCTTATTATAGTCTTAAAATCATTGGAAAGCGCCATTGCCTTCTCGGTATTTCGATTGGCTATCTCCGCCTGGTTCGTTATGCTTGTCATTATCCCGTTCATAGCCTCGGCAAATTCCTGCATCATAGAAGAAATTTGCTCCGTGCCGCTTGCCTGCTCTTCGGTGCTTGATGCCAAATCCTGCGATGATTGCGATACGGACTGCGCTAAATTATGCATTTTAATAACTAAGTTTTTCAACACAAGGAAGTCCTTGTTGAGATTATCCATAAACATATTATATCCGCAAACCAATTCGCCGATTTCGTCAAAATGGATAAGCACGATACGCTTGGATAAATCCGCCTGCCCTTTGGAAAATCCCGAAAAACTGTCCTCTAATATCTTTATCGGGTAAAGTGTTTGCTGACGGGAAAAAACGCCCAATCCCACCGATACCAACATCAAATAAAGCGAAACAATAACGATACCCACTACCAAGTCCGATAAATTTCCCGTATGTGTCCCAAGCGAATAATAATAGACAAGATAGCAAAAAAATGATAAAACATAAACCGCCACGCTGATTATACCGATTAAGTCCTTGTTTCGGGCAAAATAGTCGTTCTCTCCCTTGCGAATGTCTATCATATTGAGAATCGTTCGGGGCTTCATAAGTATAACGTTTATTATCAGCCCGGAATAAACGCCCGCTATTAACGCTCCCCCCATTTTGATTAAATAAGTCCATCCGTAAGGAACTCCGCTTTCAACCTCCCATCCCTTTATCAAATAGTAAACCGTAGAACCGACAAACCATAAAACCACCTGATATATAATCAACACCCAAGGGAGACGCACCGTTGCCACACGCGCCTTTTCATAATCCGTGCCTTTGGAGAAATACCGAAACAAAGGTTTTAAAATAAAATAGGTCAGGATATTAACCAGTATTGCTGCAAAGGCAAACACCGATAAAACCATAGGTTTAAATGCAAACGCAACCCGTTCAAAAAAAGTAGCGCCGGCTAAATCAAGACGATTGTTGAACATAGAGGGCAATAACTCGCCTGCAATAAGCGTAATTAAACCCACTGCAACATTGGTTGCATAAATTTTGAATTGTAATTTAAAGAGGAATTTTTTGCCGGTATCTTTCATATTGCCCCCAAACTGAAAATTCCAAATTTTGTATAAAATCAATTTGCGTTATAGATTAAAGTAAACTTCTCATTAATGCAAATCTTTTAGAACTTGCTAATTAAGGCTGTTTTGTGTTAGAATATAAGCTATAAATTACCGTGAGGAGATATTATGCAACAAACCGACAAACAAAACAGGCTTGCTTTAATAACGGGAGGCTCATGCGGTATCGGCGCGGAGTTTGCCCGTCAGCTTGCATCACAGGGATGTGATATTATTATCGTGTCGCGAAGGGAGGAAACACTTATCGAGATGTGCGAGGTTATACAAAACGACTTCGGGGTAAAAGCCGACTACATAATCGCCGACCTTTCGGACTATAAACAAACCCAAAGCCTTGCGGAAAAAATCAAAACTCTTGATAACCTTGAAATTTTAGTAAACAACGCGGGTTTCGGCACACAGGGAGAATTTTTAGAACTCCCTGTAAAATCCCATCTTGATATGCTCAGGGTGCATTGCGAGGCAACCGTTGCGCTTACCCACAGCGCTCTGCCCGCTATGGTAAATAACCGTCGCGGCGGGGTGATTAATGTCTCGTCCGTTTCGGCATATATGTTCGGTCCTGAGGCATCTATGTATTGCGGGACTAAGGCTTTCCTTAACGCATTCAGCGAGTCCGTTGCCTTAGAGGTTAAAGAAAGCGGGGTAACAATACAGGCTCTTTGCCCGGGATACACTCTGACGGAATTCCATCAGCGCCTTGGAATAAATCTGAGCAAAAAAGCTCTTAAGCATTTTATGAGCGCCGAAGAGGTTGTCGCCTGTTCGCTTAGATATTTTAAACGCGGGAGGGTTATATGTATCCCCGGTTTCGGTTATAAATTAATACATCTGTTGATTAAAATAATGCCCGCAAGCCTTATGCGTCGTATTTCAAGAAAAAGAAAAAAGAAAGAATAGAGGTAACCGTGAATATCCCCGATTTTTTGAATAAGAAAATATCCGCGGGAAGACTTAACACCCCGATACAATATATGCCGAGATTAAGCAAACGTTATGACGTTGATTTTTATATGAAACGTGATGATATGACGGGAGCGGGACTTTCAGGCAACAAAATCCGCAAATTGGAATACCTGTTCTACGATGCGGAGGCGCAGGGCGCGGATACCGTTATTACCTGCGGAGGCACTCAATCAAACCACGCGCGCGCTACCGCCGTGCTTGCGCGTATTCGCGGACTTCACCCGATACTACTTCTATACGGCAAACAACCCCAAAAACCCTATGACGGCAATCTCCTGCTTGATTACCTCCTTGATGCCGAACTCCATTGGGCGTTACCGGATGATATATGGAACAACGCCATAATGGAGGAAATCGCCGAAAAAGAAAGGGCAAACGGCAAAAAACCTTATATTATCCCTATGGGAGGGTCTAACACTATCGGGAGTCTCGGTTATGTAAACTGTGCGCTTGAAATTATGAAGCAACAGGATGAGTTGGGCTTAAAATTCGATTACGTTTTCTGTTCCGTAGGTTCGGGCGGAACTCTTGCGGGATTGATTATCGGGAAGTCCGTTTTCGGATGGAATACCAAAATTTTAGGGGTCAACGTCTCTTTAGACAAGGATTTTTTTATAAGCCACGTATCGCAAATATTAGAAGAAACCGAAAAATTTAATCGAAAATACGGTGTGGATACGAAAATATCATCGAAAGATATAAATATTATAGACGGGTTTGTCGGGGCGGGATATGCTATCCCCTCGGAAGAGGAAATGGAACTTATAAAACTTGCGGCGCGGGAGGAAGGAATATTTCTGGACCCCGTATATACCGGAAAAACCTTCTGGGCTTTGGATACTTTACTCAAAAATCACAAAATCGAGAGGAACGCCAAAATACTCTTTATACATACGGGCGGCATATACGGGCTTTTCCCCGAACGCAAATTTTTCTTTAATTAATGCAATTGTTGCCCTCTCTTAACTTTACATTTCGATAATAATACAATATAATTTATTATAGACGAAAATAAATCTATCTAAGGAGTATATTCTTATGAAAAGATATATTGTAGCGATTTTAGTAATATTAACGGCGGGAGTTTTCTCATCGGCGTATGCGGAAACCATCGACGTGTTTAACGCGACGACTATCGCCAATCTGATACGCGACCGTGTGGCTAAAGTCAATACGTTTACCGGAACTTTTACTTATCGCATTGATAACCGCAATATGAACGGAGAAATTCACTACAAAGCCCCGAACAAGTTTTCAATGGACTATGAAAACAAAAACCGTATAGTATCGGACGGACGAAATCTCTGGCTGTTTTTTGAATCCCATAATATTGCAGTCCGCGAAGGCTTGGACAGAGACACAAGCACCCCGATGGTCGGATGGAATATAAAGCGTCTGATGCGCGAGTATGTTCCCGTATTGCCGCGGGACGGAAACTATCGCGTAAGCTATGCCAACGCGCCTGCTTACAGGGTCTTTTTCTCACCGAGAAGCAACACGGCGGGCTTTCGTTCTATTGAGATGATTGTAAGCGAAGACGGGCTTATCCGAAGAATTAACGCGGTAAACCAACTCGGTAAGACTATCCAGCTTTCAATCAACTACTCAACCATAAATAATCCTATAAGGGACGAGGTTTTTATGTTTGAAATTGATGAGGAAACGCAGGTATATGAAAATATACTTATACCCTCTCAATCATAGTTATTAAAAGAAGTTATTAAAAGGAGAGCGTATGAATAAAGGAATTAGGAAATTTGCCGTCATTGCTGTTTTGGGAATTGTTTTGAGCGGATGCGCCGTTGAATATGACGTGCTTATGTTTAAACAGAGATTCGACGAATATTTTAATATCTTAAACGAGGAAGAACGCGCAAAGTTCCGCGCGCAGGATTTTGCCGCTCTCGGCGAAGCTGTTGAAAAAAGGACAAAAGAAGACCCCGCGTTTAACAAGGCAATGAGCGACGTTAAAATCCACGAGGCAATTACCACGTTTGACGGTGAAACCACCGCGCGATTTTTCTATGAGTATATGCTTCGCGAACTCAACCGAAAAAATTATCACAAATTTATGCGTCTCCTTAATGAAGATGAGATTCTCCTGTTTGCTCAAAAAAGCGATAAATTTCCTGAGATTATAACCGAAAAACGAAATAAAGACCGCAATTTCGACAGATTTATCGAAAATTTAACCGAAAATTACGCTCTTTACGAATTTTCGGATTATCAACTGACAAAATTTTTCCGCGACGTTACTTTTGCTGAAGCCACCCGCAGACATTTTTACGACCTGTTGTCGGTTCTGAAAAAATCAAACGGGCTTCAGGCATTTTTAGACGGCGATATTGATTTTGCCGCATTGCATATTGTAAAAACAACCCCCGCTGCCGAAATGGAATATAACGAGTTCAGACGAAATTCCGGATTAGTCAATATGTCCGTGCCTTCAGTGCTTCGCGTATATTATGAAATCGTTATAAATGAGATGGATAGCGAGGCGGTCGCTAAAACTATCGCTAAATTTTGAGGATGGGAATGAAAGATATAAAAACTTTGGCAACCGATATTGTCCGGGAACTTGAGGATAACAAGATTATTGATGTTGAGGTTTATGATTTAACCGACAGATCATCCGTTGCCGATTTTCATATTGTTTCTACGGCTGACAATATGTTGCAGCTTGAAAGCGTGAGAAATTATGTTATAGATTTGATGGATAAAAGCGAGGTTGCCCTTAAAAACCCATTGGAAAAATGGGAGGGAGGCTGGGCGCTCCTTGATTTCGGCGATATTATTGTCCACATCCTTCTAAGCGAAAGACGGAGTTTTTACAACCTCGATAATCTTTTGGATTACAAAAATTCCATTTCAAACGAGTTTAAAAATGTATCAAACGGAAGCTGAGGATTTTAGAAAAAGCATAATACATCATACTAAACAAATCACTAAAAACTATGTATTTATCTGGAACGGAAAAATCATTACCAATATGGCTTCCATAAGAAAGGAGTTGGATTCTTTAGACAAAACCCCTTCCGCAGTAGAAAAATTTTTAAATTCTTATGGTTTTAAAATTGATATAAAATTTGTGGATTTTGAACACGGACTTTTTTTCTGGGGTGAAAAGAAAAAAAAATATCTCAAAACCGCCAATCAGGTAATAGATATTTTTTATATGAAAGATGAAAAAAGAAAGATGGTGGAAAAAACCGATGAGCTTATCTTAAATACATTTTCGGAATTTTACAACGCTTTCACGGTAAATATCGGGGATGAATACCTGTTTTCATATCTATTGGGAACTATAATCAAGATGATAAAAGCCGAAGTGGGACTTTTAAAGATTTTTCACGATAGCGAGACGCAAGAGTTTTCGATGGGTTTCAAGCCGGATGCCGTAAACTATATAAAATACGCGGGAAAACCTATACTCGACTACCTGATTGAAAGTAAGGAAATATTGTTAATAGCGGACGTTGACAAATCATCGGATTTGGAACTAAAAAAAGAATACAGCGGGTTCATAAAATCCCTGCTTTTTACCCCGATTTTTAACAAGGGAGAGATTATAGCTGTAATTTTCCTTGCCAACAAGAGTTTTTCCTCGCCGACACCCTGTTTTACCGACCAGGACTTCCGTTTTATATCAACTCTTTCCATACAAATCGGGTCTATCATAGGCAATGCGCTTTTATATAAAAAGACTATTGAGCTTAAAGAATTTAATGAAGACGTGCTTGAAAATATCCCCGCCGGTATCCTTACCGCCTCGCTTGAGGGAAATATCCTTTTTAAGAACAGATATATGCGTGATTTATGCTCTAAAATCGCAATGGATATAACGGGATTGCTTGAATTTATCGCCGAACAAAACGATGCGCAGGTGTTTAATCTTGAAACGCGGGTGCCCGGGATAAACAACGTTATATATCTTAACGTCGCAAAACGATTTCTCCATCTCGGCAACAAACCGTCGTTCTATCTCTATACTATTACGGATATTACACAGGAAAAAGAAATAGAAAAGCAACTTCGTAAAACCGAAAAACTTGCGGTAACGGGCGAACTTATTTCAGGTATTGCGCACGAGATAAAAAATCCTCTGACATCAATAAAAGGTTTTGCCGACCTTCTCCCTCAGCGTATCGACGACATGGAATTCGTAAATAAATTCGCAAGTATAACCTCCAATGAAATCAACCGTCTTAATAATATCATAGAGCGGTTTCTGTCATTTGCCCGCCCCGAAATCGGCGTTATGTCGGAAGTTACGCTCAACAACGTAATAAGCGAGGTGATAGAAATTGTCTCGTTTCATATTAATCAGAACACTATTACTCTTATTAATAACTTAGACGGCAACCTGAAAGTATTCGGCAACTCGGAGCTTTTGATACAGGTTTTTATCAATATAATCCTGAACTCAATACAGGCATTGGTGGAAACCGACAAGCCCGAAAAAATAATCGAAATTTTTGGAAAAAAAATGGATGAGGGGCGTATAGAAGTAGTAATACGGGATAGCGGACCCGGTATCAAAACGCAGGACCTTGAAAATATATTCAACCCTTTCTTTACAACAAAACCCCGCGGCAGCGGTCTCGGATTGTGTATTACATATAAAATTATGAATGAGCATAAGGGAACTATTACCGCAGATTCCAAAGTAAATGAATATACCAAAATAATACTGAATTTCCCCGCTTTAGAAAACACAAAGGCAGGTAAAAAATGAAAGAAACTATATTAGTAGCGGATGATGAACTCGGTATCCGCGAATTTTTGTATGAACTTTTTAAAGATGAATATAACGTATTACTCGCGGAGAATGGAAATATCGCTATAAGACTTGTCGAAACGGAGATGCCCGATGTAGTTTTGATTGACATGCGTATGCCGGGTCTTAGCGGAATTGAGGTATTAAAGATTTTAAAAGAAGAAAACTATAAAATTATCCCGATAGTGATTACCGCAGACCGCGATATTGACCACGCCGTTGAAGCTATGAAGTTGGGGGCTTATGATTACGTGGTAAAACCCGTTGATTATAAAAAACTGAGAATCACCGTCCGCAACGCTATCGACAAAAAGAATCTTGAAGAAAAAGTCGATATACTCGAAAAAGAGATTAAAGGGAGTTTCTCATTCCCCAATATAATCGGCGGAAAAAGCAAGGGAATGAAAACGGTATTTTCAAGGGTGGAAAACGTGCTGAATAACGACGCGACTGTCCTGATTTACGGGGAAAGCGGAACGGGTAAAGAACTTATAGCCCGCGCAATACACTATAACGGTAATCGCGCAAATGAACCTTTCGTAGCCGTTGACTGCGCATCAATACCACAATCACTTATTGAAACGGAACTTTTCGGATATGAAAAGGGGGCGTTCACGGGAGCTAATAAAACCACTAAAGGAAAATTTGAACTTGCAGATGAGGGAACGTTATTCCTTGATGAGATTTCAAATGTTGCTATGGGAGTGCAGGCTAAGCTCCTGCGCGTCATACAGGAAAAAGAATTTTTGCGTATCGGCGGCAATAAAAAAATCTCCGTCAACGTTCGTATTATCAGCGCAACAAATCAGGATTTAAAAAAACTTATCGATAAAGGAGAATTCCGCGAGGATTTATACTACCGCTTGAACGTTATTCCTATTGATTTGCCCCCTCTGCGGGAACGCGAAGAAGAAGTCCCGGAGTTAATAGAACATTTCCTTGATAAGTTTAACCGCCAATACAATAAAAATATCCGCTTAACCGCGGAAACCTCAAAATATCTGATTGACTATAAATGGCCCGGCAACGTTCGCGAGATGGAAAATCTGTTTAACCGTCTTGTTTTGATTGCAGACAGCGATACAATCAACGCTTCCGACCTCCCCGGGGAAATCTATAAATTGCACAAGGCTTCCGGCGGCGAAAATATTTTCGCAAGCGAACCGAGCTTGGAAACTATCGAAAGGATGTATATTGAAAATATGCTTAAAAAGTATTCCTCTAATATATCGTTAATATCTCAAAAGCTCGGCATTACCCGAAAGACCCTTTATTCAAAGATGGAAAAATACGGGGTTAAAAAGGATTAACCGATAATAACCTTTTCTTCGGGTCTTCGTATCTCGGTTCTTTTTTCAAATCCGAGAGAAAGCATAAGCGTAAAAAATCCGACACGCCCCGCAAACATAGTTATCGTTATCAGAATCTTTGATAGATTGGACAAATCGGAGGTTATTCCAGTGGAAAGCCCGACAGTTCCGAAAGCGGATACGGTCTCAAAAAGCACTCTCATCATATCAAAATCCTCTATTGACCCGATTACTATTGAAATAACCGTAACCCACGTGATGGAGATAAAAAACATAACAATAGCCTTGCGTATTACTTTCACGGGAAATTCCCGTCCGAAAAACCTCACCATAGGTCTTCCTCTCAGGGTATTATATGCGGTAAGCGCGATTGTAGTAAAGGTAGTGGTTTTAATTCCGCCCCCTGTGGAGCCCGGCGAAGCCCCTATAAACATCAACACTACTATAAAAAACAGGGTTACTCCTTTGGCGGATGAAAAATCCACAGTATTAAACCCTGCAGTTCGGGTTGTTACGGAAGAAAAAAACGAAACCAACACGCTTTCCCCTATGGATTTCTCCGCGAGAATATTATTGTATTCAAGTAAAAAGAAAACAACAGCCCCGATTATAACCAAAAATATGCTTGTCATCACAACAATTCGTGTATGAAGAGATATCCGTCGCTTCTTTTTTTTAATAACATTCAAAACGTTAAGTATCACGAAAAAACCGAGTCCCCCGATTATTATAAGTAACATCATAACGATATTTATTAGCGGATTTGATACAAACGCCGTAACGGAATCGGAATAGATAGAAAATCCCGCGTTACAAAATGCCGATATTGAATGGAAAACAGACGTGTAAATCGCTTCGCCGAGCGGAAAATGTTTGCGAAACTCGATAAACAATAATCCCGCGCCGATAATCTCAATTATAAACGTAGTAAATATAATCGCGCGGATAAATTTTGTGGTTACCGAAGCCCCGATATCGTTTAAAGCGTGACGGGTTGTAATTTTGCTGTATAAACTCATTTTTTCGCCTAAAAACAGGGTGAAAAATCCCGCAAACGTCATAATTCCCAAAGCCCCTATCTGTATAAGCCCGAGTATTACTATCTGCCCGAATTGCGAGAAATAAGTCCCGGTATCAACCACAATAAGTCCCGTAACGCAAACCGCCGAGGTTGCCGTAAAAAGCGAATCGACAAGCGAAAGAGGAGGCGCGCCCGCCGCTCTCGATACCGGCAAAAACAGCAGTATTGTCCCGATAAATATTGCCGATATAAACGACAAGACTATCATTGCATAAGGACGGATTCTTATATCGGTTTTTATTTTAAAACTTTGTATGAAGGTGCGGTATATATAAAAACCCAGAAAAATAAGAGTTATTACGGTAACAACAATCAAAAATTCGCGATGAGAAACCACACCGGCATCCATAAAAAGACTGTAAATCTCGGCAAATTTCAGAAATCCGAACCATATTCCGCATATTGTAGCCATCGCGGGAAAATTACGGTTTTTCATTATAATGTTTTCATATATAAATACATAGACAATATTTATTATCGAGACAAAAAACAATACGTTTATTACCAAATCTACATAGATATAATAGTCAACAGTCCAGAAAAGAGACATAAGAACGGCAAAAGACAGAGACAATATTAACAGCTTAATAATCTCAATAATTTTTTTTAGCTTCATATCAGCCTAAAATCTTGTTTTATACGAAAGAATAAGTATCCTGTTTACCCTGTCCTCCGAAAAAAGGTATTGCAATGAAAGCCCGATTGAAAACGAAGGTATAGGGGTAAAATTAAGAACAAGCGAGGGTAAAATCTCCTCGGGACGTGAAAAATCAAGATACATATTTTCAACGGTAAACCCCGCGTTGATAAATTTAGTGCCGAGTGTCGCCCCCGCGTAAAACGAGGTGTTGGCGATATTGCGGAAATCGGAAGGTAAAAGCGGAAATCTCAGTCCGAAAGAAACAATATTCTTAGCGCGAAAAACCTCATACACGTAACTTCCCGCGGCATAGACCCCATAAATAGTAGCAGGATTTCCGCCATCGGTTACAAAACTTCCGCCCTGCCCGTAAGCAAAACTGTCGAAACCTATCGCAAGGTTAAACGGTCGCGAGGGTTCAAAAACAGAGAATTTTATGATAGCGCCGGGGATGTTTAAATGAATGTCATCACTGCCGATTAAACCGTCTATGTTTTCAAAAACCCCGATAGATAACATATCAAAGATACCGACCATAAGCCTTGCCCCGAAACCCCCGTTGTCATACATTATAAACTCGGTGATAAAATCGCCGCGTCTGAGATTGTCGGCGGTTTGCGCGGAACCGATAGATGGAATCGCGTAATCATAAGACCGTCTTGAAACCGGAAGGGAAACGGTAGATTGTCCGCCCGCTCTCCCGACAGGTTCATCTATTATAAAATCATCCGCAAAAATCGAAGCCGAACTTAAGATTAACAAAAGCATTGTAATATATAAACAAGTGTCGATACGCCCTTTTCGCATCGAAAACCTCCTTATTCAAGTGTTTATACGGGTATATAGTTAATATACACCATTAATTAATATCGGCAAAAAAATATAAAAACTAATTTCTTGACAGAAATATTTAGGACGGTTAAAATCTATGCAACGTGTTTTTGAAATAACGAGGAGGTTCTAATATGGCAGAGATATTTGACAAAGTAAAAGAAACCATTGTCGACAAATTAGGTGTTGATGAAAGCGCAGTAAAAGAAGCAGCTTCTTTTATAGAAGATCTCGGCGCTGATTCTCTTGATATCGTTGACTTGGTTATGGCTCTTGAAGAGGAATTCGGTATTGACATTCCCGATGAGGAAGCTCAGAACATTAAGACTGTCGGTGATGCTGTAAAGTATATCCAAGAGCACAAATAATCACGTTTTATAAAGACGGGGATTATCCCCCGTTTTTGTTCTTATTCCTAAAGGCGAGGCTGTTCCTCAGCGGAACAGCCTCTTATTTTAATTTTATCTCAAAAATATGCTATTGAAGTTATTTTCGATTATCTCAACAAGTTTATTCAAGTCGGTTTCTTTGAATTGAGCAACAAAGTTATAAACGTGTTCGACAAATTCGGGACGGTTTTTCCTTCCTCTCATAGGAACGGGAGTAAGATAAGGGGAATCCGTTTCAAGTAAAATTTGTTCAAGCGGGGCAAGTTTTAACGCATCCTGTAAATCAAAGGCGTTTTTGAATGTAACGTTTCCGGCAAACGAAATGTAATATTTTTCCGCAAGAAACGCCTCTATCTGTTCCGCTCCATATCCGAAACAATGCATAATAACGGGACGCTTGATTTGACAGCTTTTAAGGATACGGTATGTATCGTCAAACGCGCTTCTTGAATGGACAATAACGGGAAGCGAAAGCTCATCGGCAATCTCAAGCTGATTGCGGAACAAAACTTCCTGTTCATAAGGGGTGCCGTAATCCCAATAATAGTCCAACCCCACCTCTCCGATAGCTACAACGGGATATTGCGCAATAGCCTCGCGAAACCGTCGCTCTATCTCCTTATCAAAGCAGCTTGCCGTTTCGGGATAAAGCCCGAACGCGTTGTATATCCGGTCGGGGAATTCCATATTCCTAAAGGTAAAGAATTCCTCAAAATTTGTCGATATTTCTATTATATAGCGCAATTTTTCTTGCCCTTTAAAGAAAGACTCGAGTTCTTCGGGGGTGAAAGTGTGCAGAAGGTGGCAATGAGAATCTATAAACATTTTTTCTCCTTACTAACGAAATTTTTCTTGACTTTATTCGGAGATGGTATCAAAATTATATGTGGCAAAAATGAATCAGTCAAATAAATTTCCGCATATTTGCCATAAGGAAAAATTAGATGAAGGTAAGGAAGTTTCATATACCGATAATCATTGAAAAGGATGAAGACGGGTATTTTATTGTAAGTTGTCCTTTATTCAAGGGATGCCGTTCTTATGGTAAAACAATGGACGAAGCAATGGAAAACATAAAGGAAGTCATAGAAATTTGTCTTGAAGAAAAGGAAATTTGCCGGAGTTTAACCGCTCCGATTTGATAGACAGATGGGTTTTCGGAAATTAGGACAAGTAAACGAATTAAAGTATATTGCGATATTAGGCTTAATCTTCTTGTATTGGGCGGGGAATCCAAAAAGTTCGTAAATAACCATTGAATAAGTGGTAAATTTTTTTGCAATATGTTACAATAAATTCTGTTTTGCGTATCGTATTGCAATCAGGAGGTAGGAATGGCTAATTACAGCAAGAAGCGACCTGCGTTCAGGTCAAGGACGGAAATATATAAAAAATCAAAATGGCAAAAATTTAAAGAAGCCGTTGCGATGTTTTTCAATAATGTAAAAAGAGCTTTGACCAAAATTGCTTTAAAAATTAATGAAAAAGGTTCCCAGAAACTAACCATTATGATGGTTCCTCATACCGAAAAAAAGATTGTCAACATACAGATTTCAAACTATGTTATGTTTTTTACTCTTGTTATTCTTGTCGCAACCATTACCACCTCCGTTGTCGCTATTTCGGATAATCAAAGAACGGTTCAGGGCTACAACCGTATGAAAACTCAAAACCAGTTTAAATCTGCGGAAATAGAAGAATTTAAGAGAAGCATAAACTCTCTAAGTGAAAGATTTACCCATTTTAAGGGCGATATAAACGATACTATCCGCGCATCGGGAACAACGCGAAATATCTATGATTTTACCGATGTTGCTCTCCCGGCATTGGAAACCAACGACACCCTTCCCAAAGAAGTCCGCGAGCTTCAACGTCTTGAGCGCGAGCTTGAGGTTACCAAAAAGAACATAAGTAGTCTGGGAAGGTTTATCGCCAATTATAAAAGGTTATTGCAGTCTATCCCATCCTTATACCCGCTTGCCACTTCCGCGAGAATCACCTCGCCTTTCGGTCCCCGCGTAGATCCTATTTACAGATGGAGAGTGGAGCAACATCGCGGAATAGATATGGCAACTTTCCCCGGCACTCCCATTAAGGCTACGGCAGACGGGATTGTGGAATTAGCAGGTTACCACGGGGGTTACGGATGGATGATAAAAATACGTCATAAATACGGTTTCTCTACACGTTATGCCCACATGGAAAGATTTGCTCCTACTATAAGTGTAGGTTCTGAGGTGAAACAAGGCACTGTAATCGGATATGTCGGAACAAGCGGGCGTTCAACCGGTTACCATCTGCATTATGAGGTAATAATCGGTAATCAGGCAGTTAATCCTCAACCGTTTATTAATATGCAACCTTAATAAATGTTTTTATCCTTTTTAAGGGGGAGATAAATAATTTAATGAGCGAGAATAATTTGAAGCAGGATATTCAAGTCAACGCGGAACTTAAGACTCCGCAAAGTAATAGCGTTATAGGTTTTCATAACGGGTTTTGCGGTGATTTTTATTCCGACGGTCTTCTAAGAATCGACGGCGATTTTAAAGGGACTATTAAGGGCAAGGGAGTCGTTTTAGTTGGCGAAAAGGGCAGAATTGTCGGCGATATTTATGCAAGTTCGGTCCGTATCGGGGGCAAAATCAGGGGCAGTGTGTTTGCTTTAAATAAAGTGGAAATATTGTCAACCGGCATTTTGCTCGGCAATCTTTATTCCCCGAAATTTCTCGCCGAAGAAGGTATGATTTTTACCGGGCAGGGTAAAACTATGAAAGAGCAGGATCTCGCCGAAATCTTTAAAAATAACGTGGAAAACTCTCAGCCTATTATTACCAACGAGTTTTAGGAGTTTTTATGACTGATATGTCAAGGGTTTTAGTCGGTCCTATAAAGGCAGGTTTTATTGTCAAGGTTATCGGGAGGGGGACTATGGAATTTTGTTCCCAGCTTTTTGATTTCCTTTCCTCTAAATTTGCCGAAAATTCCGGCATTCAAATAGACACAATCTATTTTGACCTGTCGGAATCCACTTATTTAGATAGTTCGTTTATCGGGGTGATTGTGCATATAGATAAAAAAATAAAAAAAATTAATCCCTCTGCTTCCGTTATTATTCTCAATCCCACGCAAAAAGTCGAGGAAATACTTAATACTATGGGACTTATGGAAATCCTGCCTGTTCAAAAAGATTTTTGTATCAGCGGGGTTGAAGTTTCGGAAGAAATACATAAAAAAATCGAAAAGGATTACAACGATATTAAACTAATTTTGGAATCCCATCAAAATCTTATGGAGCTTAACAGCGAAAACCGAAAAAAATTCGGGCTTGTCGAAGAAATGCTCAAACAGGAACTTGAAAGGAACAAAAATGAGTAATATCCATCCCACCGCCATTATCGGCAATAATGTCAAAATCGGCAAAGACACGGTTATTTCGCCTTATGCCGTTATCGACGGCAATATCGAAATCGGAGACAATGTGAAAATCGGCCCCTATGTTCATATATGCGGCGACGTGAAAATCGCAAACGGGTGCAGTATCCACAGCGCAGCGGCTATCGGCGAACCGCCCCAGGATTTAATCTATGACGGCACACCCGGGCTTATCGAAATCGGCGAAAACACGGTTCTTCGCGAATACGTTACTATCCATACCCCCATAAAGGGCAACGAGGGTGAAAAAACCGTAGTCGGCAAGGACTGCTTTCTTATGGCTAATTCGCACGTTGGACACAATACAAAGGTCGGCAACGGGGTAATAATGGCTAACGGAGCTTTGCTCGCGGGTTTTGTAACGGTTGACAGCTATGTCTTTCTTTCGGGAAACGTCGCGGTTCATCAGTTTTGCCGTATAGGCAGATACTCGATTGTAGGGGGGCTCGGCAAGGTTGTTCAGGATATTCCTCCGTTTATGACAGCCGACGGGGTTCCCGCAGAGGTTCACGGACTTAATATTATCGGGCTGAGGCGCGGAGGGTTTTCTCCTGCCGAACGCGGAAATATCAAAGAAGCATACAAGATGCTTTACAGCGGAAAAAGCTATAAAGATATGTGTAATGAAATAGAGACTAAATTTTCGGATGATAAAAACGTTATGGGGATTGTAGAAGTAGTTCGTTTATCGAAACGAGGTATAGTCGGGCATTATGGCAAAGCATAGGATATTTATCTCGGCAGGCGAAATCTCAGGCGATTCTCTGGGCGCGGATTTAATGCGCGAACTTAATTCCATCACCGACATTGAATTCTACGGTCTCGGCGGGAAAAATATGTTTAACGCGGGACTTAATTCCATCACGGAAGACGTTTCAACGCTTTCCACAGTCGGATTTATCGAATCTCTCCGGTTTTATAAAAAGAAGGCTAATCTTATCAAGCAATCCTCTAAATTTATTAAAGATAACGGTATCAGGACGGTTATTGCGGTGGATAACCAGGGATTCAGTATCCCTCTTTTACGAAAAGCAAAAAAGCTCGGCGCCAAGACTTTTTTTTATATCCCGCCTCGGGTTTCAATCTGGGGAGAATGGAACGCGCCTAAAATCCCGCAAATTGCCGACTATCTTATTACCTTTTTCGATGAAGACCGCGAGATTTATTCCCGTTACACCGAAAACGTTACGCATACGGGCAACCCTATAATCGACCGTATCGAATCTTTCAACCCCGACCCCGATTTTTATATAAAAAACCGTTTGGATAAATCTTTGCCGATTGTCTCGATATTTCCCGGTAGCCGTTTTCAGGAAATTGAGACGCTTATCGACACGATGCTTCAGGCAGGCAGGATTTTATCGGATGAGCATAATTTTCAAATCGTGTTGCCGGTTTCACATAGTATATTCGATAAAACGGTAAGGGATGCGGTATCAAAGGCGGGGCTTGCCGATAAGGTGAGAATCATAGACGGGCAGGGGTATCAGGCGATGTATCATTCCGTAGCGAATATTATGGCATCCGGCACGGCAACCCTTGAAAGCGCGCTGTTTAAAAAACCGACCGTGATTTGCTATAAGGTTTCGGGGCTGACCTTTTTTATCGGTAAACGCTTGGTTCCCAAACAGATGATTGGGCTTCCAAATATACTCTCGGATAAAAAGATTTTCCCCGAACTTTTACAAAAAGACTTTAACCCCCGCGAAATAGTAAAACATACGCTTGCCCTGATAGAAACAAACGATACCTATACTGAATACTACGACAAAATCCGCGCAAAGCTCGGAAACCCGCCGGTAGTAAAAAAAGCCGCCCGCTATATTGCGGAAAGGCTTGAGGAATAACGATGGGACGGATTCTCGGTATCGACTACGGCGAAAAGCGGGTGGGGCTTGCCGTTACGGATGATTTACAGATTATAGCATCCCCGTTAGACGTGTATTTCAACGACAACGCCCTGTTAAGAAAGCTCTCCGCGCTGTGTAAAAAATACGGCGTTGAAAAGATAATCCTCGGTTTGCCTCTGTCGGAATCCACCGATACGGCGGAAAACAAGGTGCGGGGTTTTGCGAAGAAACTACAAGCCGAAACGGGCTTGCCCGTGGACTTCATAGATGAAACCGCATCATCAATTCACGCATCCGAAATTATGAAAATGACCGGCTACAAGAAAAAGGACTTCAAGAAAAATATCAACAAATACGCCGCGCAAAAGATACTGTCGGATTATATAGAAACCCGAAAATAGGTGTATTTTTTTTTATACATTTTGCCGAATTTTTAATATTATCGAAGCATAATTCTATACATTGCAAATAAATAAAAATATGTAACAATGGCACATTTATTGCAAACTAATAACGGGATTTAATATTCACAGGGGAGTAATTGAATGCGATTGCAAAATACCATAAAAGAAAAGATTACCTTTAACGGAAAGGGTCTGCACAGCGGAAAATCAGGAGGAATGACCCTTAAACCCGCCCCCGAAGACACGGGAATAGTATTTGTATATAACGACCACCGCGAAAAGCATTTTATACCGTTCAATGTCGATAACGTTGTCGATACGCAGAACAACATTTCCGTAAGCAACGGGAAAGCGATAGTCAAAACGGTGGAACACCTTACCGCGGCGCTCTACGGTATGAAAGTAGATAACTGCATAATCGAGTTGGACACCACCGAAATTCCCATAATGGACGGGAGCAGTCGCGCTTTCTCCGAAGCTATCCGCGATACGGGTATAGTGCAGCAGGCAAAAAACAAGGAAATGCTCCGTATTATCAACCCCGTCTGGGTTACATCGGAGGATAAATTTATAGTGGCTTTGCCTTACGACGGTTTAAAGCTCAACTACACAATCTCGTTCCCCAATTCGCCTATCGGCACGCAGTCTTTCAATATGGAATTTGACGAGGCAACATTCATAAAAGATATAGCCGCCGCCCGAACTTTCGGTTTCATAGAAGACCTTGACTACTACCGCAAGCACGGTCTCGTTCTCGGCGGAGACTTTGAAAATATCCACGTTTTCAGCAAACAGGAAAACCGTTCGCTCAACTCACCCCGGTACGGTGATGAGCCGGTTCGTCATAAAATCCTCGACCTTATCGGTGTCCTGCCTATATTCAATTTCGATATCAGAGGGTTTATTATCTCCTACAAGGGAGGGCATACTCTCGATATCAAGTTCGCAAAACGGGTGGTCAATATGGTTACGGGGATGGAAAAAACCGAGGGCGCTTATCAATACGATATCGACACAAGCTACTACTACGCCTTAGCGGACATACTTGAGTTAGAGAAATTCCCGTCGTAACGGCAGGATAATATAAGTTTATTTTTTATCTAGAAATTCTTTTACTGCCTTGCCGTATTTTTCGTTCCATTCGTTGTATTTGGCTATATATTCTTTTTCTTCTTTATACATAGATTTTTGATTATTCTCCCACTTTGCACCATTTTTCCACACATCAATAGCTTCCTTTTTAAAATTAAATTTTCTTTTTTGATAATATGAATTTATTTTGTATTTTTTGTCTATTTTTAAATCCCCTATCGTATAACAATAAGGCATCATTATATACTTTTTACTGTCAACTGAATCTCCATCTAATTTTAAACCAACTCTCGGAGAACGGTAAAATTTGTCATTTCCCCATTCGTGCTTAACCCAAGTTTCCCAGCGAAGCGCGAAAAAGGTTAATTTTGGATAAATTTTG
>CAZQBT010000026.1:0-34869 GCA_964591955.1 uncultured Brevinematales bacterium
AAAGGGAAGTTTCATTTTTGGAGTTACATAGGAACTCTTGGCTTTGGACGACAATCCGTTCAATCTTTACGCTAACAACCCGCTAAATATTAGATAAATCCACGCTTTAGGTTTATAATTATAGTAAGCTATAAAAATCATAGGAGTTATCTATGAGTGAATTTGAGGATAAAATCAACGGTATAGTTGAAAAACTCTGCAAAGAAGATTCATACCGTATAGTGTATCACCATCCGAGTAAAAATTTATCAATGCCGTCTGTGGAAAAGCTCGGCGAGTTTGTCGAATTGTGCCGATGCGTTCTGTTTCCCGGCTATTTCGGAAATTCGGAACTTCAGCCTCAAACTATGAAATACTACCTCGGCTCAAATATAGACAAAATTTTCAGGTTGCTCGGCGAACAAATAATGAGAGGGTTTTGCTTTGAACAGGGCGAGGATGAAGAATGGCTTACCGCCGAATGCAACGTTTGCAACCTCAAAGCCCGCGAACTGGCTTTAAAATTTATCGACAAACTCCCCGAAATACGAAGGCTTCTTTCCACCGACGTTGAGGCGGCTTACGAGGGAGACCCCGCGGCTAAAAGCTACGGCGAAACGATTTTCTGTTACCCGAGTATTACCGTGCTGACCAACCATCGTATAGCCCACGAATTATTAAATCTCGGTGCGCCGCTTATACCTCGTATTATCAGCGAAATGGCGCATTCCAAAACGGGTATCGACATACACCCCGGCGCTCAAATAGGCGAAAAATTCTTTATCGACCACGGAACGGGGGTTGTTATCGGGGAGACATGTGTAATCGGAAAAAACGTCCGCCTGTATCAGGGCGTAACTCTCGGCGCAAAAAGTTTTCCGCTTGATGAAAACGGTAATCCGATTAAAGGTATCCCGCGTCATCCCGTTGTCGAAGATAATGTGATAATATACTCAGGCGCTACCGTCCTCGGAAGGGTTACTATCGGGCGTAATTCCGTTATCGGGGGTAACGTGTGGCTTACTTACGATGTTCCGCCTAACTCCAAGTTGATGCAAACCCGTGCGGTGCATTCAAAATTTGAACACGGCGCAGGGATATAATAAACGGCTTTTCGATAACCCGTCATTCCGATTATAACGGTCATTGAGCGCAGTCTAAATAACACAAAGAACTTAGTTTTTAAGCCTGATTCATACATAAGAGTTTCGCTTCAAGCTCCGTCCACGGTTTGGTATAAACCTTCCTGCGGTAATCGTCCTGCAGATGAACAAACGAAAAATCATCACGCAAAAGTTTTTCCTTAAACGGTGCAACGGAAAGCCCCTCGTATATAATCCCGCGCGCGACACCGGCTCTCGTTATATCGTTTACATAGACAGCGCCGACAAGTTTATCATCCTTGATAACAAAGCGCCTGTATGTTATCCCGTCATCCCAAAGTTTTTCGATAATCTCATAACCGTCGGGATTATCGGGGTTGGAAATGCCATACGAGATAGTATATAAATCCTCGAAATAAAGCGAATTCATAGGCATACCGCCGTCATACTCCGCATCCTTGCCGAGCATATTAAGCCCGACAAAATGCCCCATCTTACGCGCAACAGGCCAGATAGCGATAACCATATCCTCGCAGGATACAAAATTATATCCTTTAGCGACATCCCCCGCCGCGTAAATATCGACTACATTGGTTTCAAGCCTCCGGTTGACGATAATTCCCCGCTCGTTTTTTATACCCGAGGGTCCGCAAAGCGACACATCGGGACTAACCCCGATAGCGATATAGACAAGGTCTGTTTCAATCTCGCTTCCGTTAGAAAGCCTCACCTTTCGTACGCGGTCATCGCCGATAATCTCCTCAACCGTAGTTGACGTAAAAATATCCACGCCGCCGTGTCTCATTTTATCGCTCATAAGCCCGATACTAACGGGGTCAAGCGACCTGCTTAAAATATTGTCTGCAAGTTCCACCATCGTAACCTTCACGCCGAGACTGCATAACGCCTCCGTTGCCTTAAGCCCGATAAGCCCCCCGCCGATAACCACGGCGCGCCTTGCCCCACCCTCTTTAACTTCTCTCACCATCGCTTTGGCTTCATCAAGATTAAAAAAGTGCATAACCCCTTTGAGTTCTTTGCCGGGTATAGGCGGACTTATCGGCTTTCCTCCCGTTGCAATCATAAGTTTTTCGTATTCTATGGATTTGCCGTCGGAAAGCGTAATCTTTTTCGCCTTAGAGTCGATTTTATCAACGCCGTTACCGCAAATCATATCGACACTGCGCATTTTGGAGTAACCCTCACCCTTATAGAAAATCCCGTTATCGTCGATTTTTCCCATAGCATAGTCCACGATAGCAGGTCTGCCGTAAGCGGGATAAGGCTCTTTGGTAACGGCAAGAATTTTTCCTTTTTTATCAAAAAGCCTGACAGCCTCAATCATACCGATAGCTGCGGCGGAATATCCGATAGTTACATATTTTGCTTTCATAAAATTACTCCTTAACCTCTGTCTTCAAATTTCAGTGCGCGGTTCGGGCAAGCCTGAACACAGGCAGGACCCAATTCCCTGCCCTCGCAAAGGTCGCATTTATCCGCCACGCGAAGCGAAAAATTCTTGTCCGTCCGTGTAGTGATAGACCCCTGCGGGCAAGCCATTATACACATCCAGCACCCGATACATCGCTCGGTTTCGACTTTAACAAGCCCGCTCTCATCGTCTTTCCACATTGCCCCGACAGGACACGCCTCGACACATTCGGCATATTCGCACATACGGCACTGCGCCGAAAATGATATATGCCCATGCATCTGCACCTCAATTTTGGAATTAACCTTCGGTAACTCATCAAAGGCTACAAATATATTTTTAGTTTTGGAATGTTCCACAATACAAGCCACTTCGCAAAGATGGCATGCGATACAGTATTCTTCAACGGGATAAACTTTTTTCACATCACTCTCCTTAGCCTGAAGATTTATTACATACCGATACCGGCGGGTTTAACGCCGAGTATCTCCATTTCTTCCTTACTCATACCAACGGCGCGTAACCGTTCGCGATTACCGCGAAGACTCTCAAGCGCGTTAAGCCCCATACTTCCAAGCACCTCTTTAATTTCCATAGACCATGCGCGAAGCATATTAACAAGCCTCTCGGTAACGATTTCGGGATGTTGTCGTTTTGCAAGGAACGGCTGGTTAGTGGTAATACCCCACGCGCATTTACCGGTATGGCACTGCTGGCAAAGAGTGCATCCCACCGCAATAAGAGCGGAAGTTCCGACATAGACCGCATCGGCGCCAAGCGCAATCGCCTTGACAACGTCGGCTCCGCTACGGATACCCCCCGCAGCAATAACCCCGATATTCTCGCGGATACCCTCGCTGCGAAGACGGCCATCAACCGCCGCAATAGCAAGCTCAATCGGGATACCGGTATGCTCACGGACAATAGTCGGCGTAGCTCCCGTTCCACCGCGATACCCGTCAAGCACTAAAATATCGGCGCCGGCACGGGCAATACCCGAAGCAATAGCGGCGACATTATGCACCGCGGCAATTTTTACCGAGACGGGCTTTTTATATTCGGTCGCCTCTTTAATAGCATAGATTAGCTGTCGTAAGTCCTCTATTGAATAGATGTCGTGGTGAGGGGCGGGCGATATGGCATCGCTACCCTCCGGTATCATACGGGTTTGGGAAATCTCCTCAAGCACCTTTTCGCCGGGGAGATGACCTCCGATACCGGGTTTTGCACCCTGCCCGATTTTTATTTCAACGGCGCCGCTCGTTTTAAGATACCCCTCGTGGACACCGAACCGCCCCGATGCCACCTGCACGATTGTATTATTCGCAAACTCGACAAGCTCCCGATGGAGTCCGCCCTCGCCGGTATTCCAGTAAGTTCCCATAATTTTTGAGGCGCGGGCAAGCCCTTTATGAATATTAAGGTTTATTGAACCGTAAGACATCGGCGCAAATATTATCGGGGTTTCGATTTTCAAAAGCGGGCTTATTTCGGTATCAAGTTTGATTTTTCCGTTTTCCGTTTTAACCCGAATATTGCGCGGGCGGTTTCCCAAAAATGAGCGCAACTCCATAGGTTCGCGAAGCGGGTCAATGGACGGGTTTGTTACCTGTGAGGCATCAAACAGGATACGGTCGAAATATTTAGGCTGGATATTTATATCGTTACCCATCCCGATAAGCCCGATAGCCCCGCTGTCGGCGTTAAGGTAGATATTACGAATCTCGCGTTTTGACCAATACCCGTTCTCCCGAAACTCCGAAGGATTAGGACGGATAGATATGGCATCGGTCGGACAAAACGCCTCACACCTGTGACATCCGATACATTTGCTGTTGATAGAATCTATAATATCCCTGTCTTCATCCCAGAAATTCGACCCGAACGAACATTGGGTAACGCATCCCTGACATTTAACGCATTTATCCTGATCCCTGACTACTATAAAATCGTAGTAATTGGTAATTGAAGGTTGATAAAGCATATACAACTCCTATCTGTTTCTGATATTTCTAACGCGCGGATACCCCAACCCCTGGTCTTCATAGGATTTCGGGAATAGAATATCGCGATTTGTAAGAAGATGCCATCCGGGAACGTAATGCCTGCCATAAGGACGTTTGCTGACCGGTATCAGCTTGCAAAATTTTTTCTTTATAATATCCTCGCGTTTATACCCGAACTCATTGCAAAAGCCTTCGAGAAGAGGATTTAACAAAGCCCGGTCATCATCATCAAGGTCGAAAGCCTTAGCCTCCTTTCCCATACGGTATTCGTTTACCTCACCGCGGATATACATACGCCCGCCGTGCATACCGGTAGCGCAATAATCCCCGACAATAGGCTTGCTTTCAGAGGCGTTAAGACCAAGCAGGACTAAAATACCGCCCGCCATATATTCGCCGAAAAAGTCCCCGGCGCATCCGCCGATAACCACCTTAGGCACAAAGCTGAGATATTCCTTCATGTGGATACCGACACGATAACCCACGTCGCCCTTGATAAACGCCGTTCCGCCTCTCATACCGTAGGAAAGCACGTCCCCGGCATCTCCGTGAACAAAAACCTCGCCCGCGTTCATAGTATTGGCGACCCCGTCCTGCGCGTTACCGTATAGACGGATAGTAGGCCCGTTCATAAAAGCGGCAAGGTCGTTGCCTCCAGTGCCGTGAAGTTCTATAACTACGTCCTCGCCCTTGATGCCGTCGCCGGTATAGCGATGTCCATTGACGTTTGTTATTACGAAATGTTTTTCGCCTTTGGCAATACCTTCGCGAATCATAAAGTTTAATTCTTTGTAATGGATATTTTGAGCATCTATTTTTTGCATAATCTACTCCTTAACTATTCTACATAAGAATCTAAAAAAGCGAAAACCGGTTCGCCTGCAGCGGGATGCCACACCTCGTCAAGTTCAAGCTGAATCTTGCGGATAGAAGCCTCCTCGCTTGAAACATAGATAGTTTTACCCTTGCGGGCTGCCACCAGAGGACGAAGTTTTACGCGGTCGGAAAGCGCAACCATCCCGCCGTGAAACCCGATTACAAAGGCGAATGGGCCGTTAAGCAAAGCCCCGCCGTAAGATACCCTCAGCATAGTATATAAAGCCCTGTTATCCTCATCCATTATGTCAATATCTTTCCAGAACGGCGAAGCAAGGACTTTGGCAACAAGCTCCCACGGGAGATTATGACGGCGTTTAAGCAAATCCACCGCATAAGCCACGACCTCCGTATCGGTTCGCATAGTGCATTCATAACCGAAACTTTCGAGGTAACGTTTGTTAATGCCGTATGAGGAAATCTCCCCGTTGTGAACCACCGAATAATCAAGCATAGTAAACGGGTGAGCGCCACCCCACCATCCGGGAGTGTTTGTCGGGAAACGACTATGAGCAAGCCAAGTATGAGCTTTATAATTATCGAGGCAGAAAAAGTCCCCAATATCGTGAGCCTCACCCACACCCTTAAACGCTCCCATATTTTTCCCGCTTGATACCACAAAAACCCCGTTGATATTTTTGTTAATATGCATAACCTTATTAAGCACGTACTCATCTTTGTATTCGTGAAGGTTATCAAGGACGTCGGGAAACTCATGGGCGAGTTTCGTATCGGCGATATTAACAAAATAGCGGAAAAGGCGCGGAGGGTATTTGATACCGGCGTTTTGACGCGTAGGCATCTGCTCCTCGTAAATCACATCAAAGCAATCCTTGATATAATTTTCGCCCTGCGCTTTGGAATAGTTGTCGTCATACATCACGTGAAAAGCGTATTGTTCCTTGTAGGAATCATATAAACCGTAAACGGCAAACCCTCCGCCGAGACCGTTACCGCGTTCGCGAATATGCTCAATCGAGTCGATAATGGCTCTGCCTCCGACTTTAGAACCGTCGCAGTTTATAAATGCGGTAAGTCCGCATCCCGAAGTATCTTTCTCGTTATACGGAATGACATCCGATAAATTCCAAGCCATCAAATTTCTCCTTATGGTAAATTAATAACAAAGAACCCCCAGTTAGAAAAATAAAAAATTCTATAAAGCCGAAAATACTAACAGGCAAAAAATGGGGGAGGTTGCCGCCTCCCCCTATGCCCTAAGACTAAGAGTTTTTAAATATCGTAGTAGAGGAAAAACTCGTATGGATGCGGTCTTTGCTGAACCGCGCGAACTTCCTCTTTCATTTTATATTCAATCCAAGTTTCGATAACGTCTTTGGTAAACACATCGCCCTTGAGTAAAAACTCGTGGTCATCGGCAAGCTCGTTAAGCGCATCCTCAAGAGAGCCGGGAAGGTTAGGCACTTTTTTCTGCTCTTCCGGCGGGAGGTCGTAAATATTTTTGTCTAAAGGTTCGCCGGGGTCGATTTTGTTCAAAATGCCGTCGATACCCGCCATAACGATAGCCGAATATGCGAGATAAGGATTACAACTCGGGTCGGGAGTTCTAAACTCAATACGTTTTGCATTGGGAGACTCCGAGTAAACGGGAATTCTCACGGCGGCGCTCCTGTTTCTTGCGGAATATGCCAATTTAATGGGCGCTTCAAAACCCGGGACCAATCTCTTGAAAGAGTTGGTAGTCGGGTTGGTAATAGCAACAAGCGCGGACGCGTGTTTAAGAATACCTCCGATAAACCAAATCGCTTCCTGAGAAAGCCCGGCGTATTTATCGCCTGCAAAAGAGTTCTTGCCGTTTTTCCAAAACGAAACGTGTGTATGCATCCCCGTTCCGTTGTCGCCGAAAACGGGCTTAGGCATAAAAGTAACGGTCTTGCCGTTTTTAGACGCGGTGTTTTTGACAACGTATTTGTAAATAAGGGTCTTGTCGCCCATCCTGACAAGCTCATCAAACCGCATATCAATTTCAGCCTGACCCGCGGTAGCCACCTCGTGATGTTGCGCTTCAATACGGATACCGCATTTCTGCAGATTTAAAACCATTTCGGTTCTAAGGTCTTGCTGGCTGTCGGTAGGGGGAACGGGAAAATACCCCTGTTTGTGCCTGATTTTGTAGCCTTTGTTTCCGCCCTCCTCAATACGCCCGGTATTCCATACGCCTTCCACCGAATCGATAAAATAGTAACCTTCTTTGGCGTTCTGGTCAAACCGAACATCGTCAAAGATAAAAAACTCAAGCTCAGGTCCTATAAAGACAATATCTGCAAGCCCAACGGATTTTGCGTATTCTACGGTCTTTTTAGCGATATAGCGAGGGTCGCGGGTATATTCCGCTTGCGTGTGCGGATGCTTAATATCCGCTATAATAACCAAAGTCGGGTATTTTGCAAACGGGTCAATAAATGCAGTCGCGGGGTCGGGAAAAAGAAGCATATCCGACTCATTTATTGCCTGCCATCCCCGAATGGAAGAACCGTCAAAACCCAGCCCCTCTTTGAAAATCGAATCATCTTCAAATTCGGAAACGGGATATGAACAGTGCTGCCACAAACCGGGAAAGTCCATAAATCTGACGTCCACCTGAACTATTCCTTCTTTTTTGATAAGGTCTATTACACCTTTTGCATCCATAAAAATCCTCCAATGATTTTATTAATAGATATTTTGCAATTAATATGCCAAAATATCAAGTATTTGGAAAGTTTTTGTATTTGCATATATATCAAAGGGTTATATCAAAAGAGCGGGAAATACCCGAAAATAATTTGTTGTCTGATTTGATTATTTATCAATCATTTTTTATAATAATGATTAATTATTAATCATTTTAGAACCGGAGGATACGATATGAGCGATAAAACGTATGTATCAAATCTTGAGGAGCAAATAAAACGTCTCAAACTTCTGCAATACCTGAACGGCGCTATTAACTCCACCAAGTCGAATATTGAACTGCTTGAACTTATGCTTGACCAGTCGATAGCGCTTACCAAGGCGACAAGCGGGTCGATTATGCTGAAGGACAGGGTCTCAAACGAACTGCGCTTTGTGGCGTTCAGGGGAATAGACGAAGATATGGTCAAAAATACAAAGATAGTCATAGGAGACGGTGTAACGGGACTCGTGTTTCAGGAAGCCGCCCCTAAATTAGTTAATGATGTGGAACTTGAACCGAAATATATCAGGGTGCGAAAGGATATTAAATCCGAACTTGTAGTGCCGTTGAATGTCAACAACAAGGTTATCGGCGTAATCAGTATGGACTCAAACCAGAAAAATGCCTTTACCGAACAGGACTTGGAGCTATTGCTTACCATATCCAATCAGGCGGCGCAAACTCTCGCCAAAACTATGCTTACCGAAAAACTTGAACGCAAAATTCAGCTTCAGGAACTCCTTATAGAGTTTTCAACAAATCTCGAAAAAGTAAGAGAACTTAAAGACGCTTTCGACCTCGTAATGAAACAACTCGCCGACCGTTTCCAAATTATGCGGGGGATGCTTGTGCTTTTTAAAAAAGAAGCGCTTAACGAGCTTTCGGTATATACCGCTTACAATCTGCTTGAGGATGAGATGTCGCGGGGAAATTACAGGGTCGGTGAGGGCATTATCGGGAAAGTAGTCGAAACGGGTAAACCTATCTCTATACCGAATATCTTTAATGAAAAGAATTTTTTAGACCGTATGCAGATTAGACGCGACAGGAATATCCCCGTATCCTTTATAGCCATACCTATAAAAATTGACGGGGTGGTATCGGGGGTTATGGCGGTCGAAAAAGAATTTGAAGGTGATGACTTTCTGCAGGATGAGGAAAACCTGTTGTTTTTAATCGGCAATATTATATCCAACAAGGTAAAAACATACCAACGGGTCCAGGAAGAACGTAATTTGCTTCTTGAGGAAAACCGTAAACTCAAAAAGGAATTATATAAAAACTACGGAACAAGCAACATTATCGGGAAGAATCGCAGGATGATAGAAGTCTATGAGCTTGTGGAATTGGTGGCGGATAGTAACTCATCAATATTGATACTCGGCGAAAGCGGGACGGGCAAGGAATTGGTCGCCCGTTCGCTTCATTACAACAGTTCCAGACGGGAAAAGCCGTTCATAAGCGTAAATTGCGCATCAATACCGGAAAACCTCCTTGAATCGGAGCTTTTCGGGCATAAAAAGGGAGCATTCACAGGCGCCGCTATGGATAAAAAAGGGAAATTTGAACTTGCCAACGGAGGCACGTTGTTTTTAGATGAAATCGGGGATATGCCCCATCAGTTGCAGGCAAAACTCCTTCGCTCAATACAGGAACGCGAGATAGAACCTATCGGAAGCGAAAAGAAAATCAAGGTCGATATCAGGATTATCTCCGCTACGAATAAAGACCTCGCAAAACTTATACGAGACGGGAAATTTCGTGAAGACCTGTATTACCGCCTAAACGTGGTCGAAATAAATATCCCTCCGCTCAGAGACCGTCGCGATGACATCCCTCTGCTTGCAACCCATTTTATAGAAAAATATGCCAAACGGAATAACCGCACGGTAAACAAGATAGCCCCCGAAGTTCTTCGTATAATGCAGGCATATAACTGGCAGGGCAACGTCCGCGAACTTGAAAACGCAATTGAACGCGCAGTCCTGCTATGTCGAGGGGACACTATCGAAATAAACCACCTGCCCCCCTCGCTTGTAGAATCAGGCGACAGCGGGATTGCCGATGTCGGTATCGGGAAATGGATTGACCATCAGATAAAACTAAAGAAAAACCACGGCAGGGTTTACGAGGCGGTAATCGGGTTTGTCGAAAAGGAGTTGATAACCAAAGCGCTGATACATAATAAACGCAACAAGGTTAAAACCTCCGAGTTTCTGGGGATAAACCGCAATACGCTGAGGTTTAAGATGGGGGACTATGAGATAAAGGTGTGATGGAAAACGGAAGGTAAAAAACTACGGGTTTTCAGCATTATTTTGTATTATACCGGATTTTTCAAGGATTTTTATTATAATTTCTTTCAATTCGAAAAATTTATCGGTTTTTTTCCATTCTTCGTAATTACCTCCTTCTAATAATGTTATAGCATTATCTACACTTTTTTGTTTATATCCATCGAGAAAGTAATATTCAATTTCACCATGCTTTAAAATAAAAATTTTTTTTTCAACTAACCCGTCGATACATTCATCTATCTTATCTCTTTCTATTTTATTTTCATTTCCAACAAACAAAGACCTAATCTCATCATTGCTACATTCTGTTAAATAGTCAAAATCAGCAATAAAGTAATTGGGAATTTCAAATTGTCCTAAAAATGCCCTGTATTTTTCCAAATTGGTTTTTCCATTAACGTCAATGATTTCAATTATCTCGGTTATTCTACGTTCTTCTATAAGTTCGGCGCATATTTTTTGGAATACCAAGCGGTCGGTTATGCCTTCGACTAAAATAACAATATCGGAAAAGAAAATCTTTTCATTATTTGTAGCGTTTACAATATGCAAAATATCTTTGATTCTAATTTTTTCCGTATCTTTTAGCGTTACAAAATGACTTGCCTTATCCTGAATGTCCTTATAAATTCGTATGATATGACTATATGTTTTTTCATTAATAAACGTCGAAGAATGCGTTGAGATAATAAATTGATTCTTTGTTGATTTCGATAACTCAATAAATAAATCCAACAAAACATTTTGCCATTTCGGATGCATATGTAATTCCGGTTCATCAATTACTATTAAGCCATACTTTATATTGAAAGCAAATATACCTAATATGAAATTAATCATCTCTATCTCACCTGAACTTGCTTCGCTTAATCTAAAGTTTCTCTTATTTTTTATTAGTAAGAATTCATATACATTCTTTTTATTATTAATAAGTTTCAAATCCCAATTAAAATCTAATAATTTCAAATATTCTGATATAAGTTTTACTTCATCGTCTTCATTCCATTTATCTTTGTAACCAGATTCTGAAGCTTCTTCCTCAAAATTTCTCCTTTTTTCAGCAAAATATATAAAAACAAGTTCTATTAGTGAGAATGATTCTTTTGATGTCGCTTTAAGTATAGATTGTATCTTTCCATAAAAATTTTCAGATGATAAATTTACCTGCTGTGTGTCAAAATTTATACTTCTGTAAGGACTAAAATAGAGGCAACAAGGATAAAGTTTAATATCAGTCAATTCTTTTGATAAAACAATTATCCCTTCAAAATAATTCAAATACTGTAAAAAAAGTTTTTTTGCCGTTTGAGTTGAGTTTACGATATTATTATTTTTTATTTCATACGTTAACTCCTGATTTTCCACAATTTGCTCTAAATCCCAGGATTCTATTTCGGGAAAAAATTTATCCCCATTTTTATATTTTTTAGCCGCTGTTCTATACTGCGAAATATTATTTTTGATGGTTCTCATATTTTCAATATCATATTCACTCACAATAAATGTTATTTTAATAAAAGAATCTGCCCTACTTTCATAAAATTTTTTTAAGTGCTGGTTTAAATCAATTTCTTTGATAAAAATGGTTTTGTCAAAACCTCCAAAGGAGTTTTTGCTTTCGGCAATTCCATAACCTTTGACGAAAAACTTCCTTATTACAACCATTAATATATCAAGAAGGTTGCTTTTACCACTGCCGTTAGGGCCAATTATGATATTAAAGTCTTCAGAAAATTCAATCGTAGTCTCATCCCTAAAGCTCTTTACGTTAGTAATAGATAGGCTTTTAAGTTTCATTCAATTACCACTTTCTATTTTATTTGCGTTAATATTAATTCCCGTGTTTACGTCCGTCAAGTGTAAAGAATATTTAGGGAAATAAAAAACCGCACCCATTGAAGGCGCGGTTATTGAGAAAACATAAATAGCGGCCAGCGGGAATCGAACCCGCGCCATTAGCTTGGAAGGCTAAGGTACTGCCACTGTACGATGGCCGCACTGCGGAATAACTTCCATACAGGCAGTTATTATACCCGCAAAACCCTGGTTTGTCAAATTAAAGCAAAATCTGCTTGTAAAAAGCGATATGCAGGAACGCGGAAACAAGCGTAATAAGTCCCATAAACCCGCTTATCTTTTCGATAAAATTATAGTATTTATCCTTCTTATCCTGCGCGATATTGATAATCTCGATAATTTCGGGCTGTATCACCGCGCCGTCAAGAATAAGAATAAGCGCGGGTATAGTTGCGCCGATAACGGGCGCGGAATGAGCCGCTGAAAAGTCGGGGGCAAAAAAGTTAAACAACCCAAGCACCAACGCCGAAAAGGAAAATATAAACGATATTCCCTTGTTAGAGAAAAACTCGTCAATTTGATTAATAAACTTCCTAAACCCGCTCGGCTCTTCACCCTCCGCAGGTTGCGGCACCATCTTTGAAATCATCTTTCGCGACAATATCAATCCGTATAGAATAAGGATTAGCGTAAACAAAACTACTCCAAACATATTTACCTCCCGGTTATGGAAAGACCTTTTATGGAGACTAAAAGTGTCTTTAAAATATTTATATTAGTATATAAATATTTACATCTAAAGTCAAGATTATAGGTTCAAAAATAACAGCTAATCGGATTTATAATTCCTCCCGATAACCTTGCCCAAAACCTCTGCAAACAACCGGAGCATTGCTATAATATCCTCCTCCCATAATCCGGTAGCCCCGGTGTTATCAAGCCCGACAAATCCGACAACCTCCTGATTTGCCTTCAAAGGAACAACTATAAGGGATTTAATATCCTGTGCCTCCAAAATCTCCTTTTCCGATGTGGCTTCCGGGGGCAATGCTTCTACATCGGGAATATGAATTGTCTCGCCTTTCATAATAAGAGCATCCCACCAAGGAACATTTTGTCGAGGAAGTTTGCGGAGATTTTCAATCTGAGGCTCTATCCCATCCGCGCACCACTCATGGGTGTTGGTTATTGTCTCACCGTCGGAATTGAGCAGGAACACGTAAGACCGCGCGGCTTTGGCAAATTTTCCAAGGTCGACAAGCGAAGTGTTAATCACGTAGTTTATATCGGTAACCTCAACAAATCGCGAAAGGAAATTAGCTACGGTCTGCTCAAAATTATACCGTCGCTTCATTGCCTCGGCAGCCGTCTTCTGATGAGTAATATCGCGAATTGCGGCGACACGGGCGCTCTTTCCCATATACTCGATATTTTTCCCGCAAGCCTCAACGCTTATCTTTGTCCCGTCGCTTTTTACCATAATAGACTCTAAGGGTTTGTCGTAACCTTCGCGTATTTTTTTCATAATCTCTTCCCTGATTTCAGGCGCTATCAAATCGGCAATTTTCATCCCTATAAGCCTGTCGAGACTATAACCCATCATCTCGGAAAAACTTCTGTTGGCATCAAGAATAACCCCGTCGGTATGTATGACAATACCTTCAAAGGAGGACTCGGTAAGTTTTTTATACCTGTCTTCGCTGGAAAGATACCTTCGTCTTGCGCGTTGATGAAGTATATAATTGACAAACCAGCCTATCAGGAAAAGCAGGATAAGAATACCCAGAATCAGGATAATCCGCGGGGTAATATTTTCAAAAATATTCGGGAAATTGATAACAACGCTTCCCTGCGGCAATTTATTTCTATGAATCTTAAACCGTTTAAGTTGACGGTAATCAAACATATATTTATTTTCAGCCCCGTGTTTGACAACGGGAATGTTTTGAGGATGTTCCCCGTCAAGCACCCGTTTTGCAATTTCAGCGGTAGTCTTGCCGTGATAAAATCCGCTTGTCAGCTTTCCCCCGACAATACCCTTTCCCAGATAAAATTCCCATACACCGTAAATAGGCACCTTGGAACTTTCGGAAATCAGACGGGCAAGGGGACGATAACGCAAATTACGCCCATCCTTATCGCGGTTAAACGACAACAGCAGGATTATACTCCCCTTATCAAGCTCTGCGACCTTACCGCACAACTCCTCAATTGTATAATCCTCAAGAAACCGAAAACTTACCCTGTCTTCAAAAATAGGCATAACCTCCATCACCCGCTTTTTGTTCCCAACCCCGGTTGCGGTTAAATCATTAACCACAACAACCTCTTTGGTCTCCGGATGAAGCCACAATGCGACCTCTAAAGTTCGTTCAAGGTCATAAAACTCCGCAACGCCCGTTATATTGGTATAAATCTCCAGAAAGGAATCCTCAAAATAATTAAGCCCGCCGAATACTACTGGGGTGTTGGGAAACAAATCCGGACGGTCAATAATAAAATTGAAAGCGTCATCATCAAAGGTGATAATCAAATCGAATTTTGAATCGACGTATCTGAGTTTAAATAAGTCGTAAAGCAAATCAAGATATTGAGGATTAAAAATCCGCTTTGTGTCCATATACTCAAAAGAAAGCTCATATTGCATCAGGGTATCATCGCCCAAAACCGACAATACGCCCTCCGTAAGTCCATCCGCCCACAGCATAGTCTTATTATACGAGTGTAATACAAGGATTTTCCGGGAGTTAAAATCCCATTTCGGCACGGCAAAAGACCGGACACTTAAACTTAATACCAGAAGTCCGGCAAGCAGAAAAATTTTATATCCTTTTATGTTTTTAAGAAAAGCCATATTATCCACCTCTATTTTCATTTGCTAATTCCTCAAATAAGATTTTATAGAGTTCTTTTGTAATGTCAATATTTTTTTCCTTTGAATCGCATATAAGTTTTTGTTTTTATTTAGTTTTGTTTTAAATCGTATCCCGTGTTATAATATTCCAAAATCGCGGGGATGCGCTATGAAATTTTTTATTGAAGCGAAAGAAAAAATATCAAAAAAACTCGTTTCCTGCTTGGAAAGCAAGACTGACGAACTAAACATAGTCAATAAATGGGGCAAAGACACCATAACGAGACTTAAAGACTATGCTCAATCGGGGAAAATGATACGCGGGGGGCTTGTTCTGCTCGGGCATCGCATATTCCGTGAAACCGAAAACGATGCTTTACTCGACATAGCGGTCGCGATGGAGTTCTTGCAATCCGCATTTTTAATACACGACGACATTATGGATTGCGATACTACGCGGCGAGGAATGCCATCGCTTCACGAACAATACCGCATCCTCGGCACACAGGAAAGACTTATCAAACCCTCACTTTTCGGGGAATCTATGGCTATATGCAACGGGGACATTGCGTTTTTTCTGGGTTTCGACCTTTTAAGCAAGGCAAAAATCCCCCCCGAAATAAGGGATAAAATTACTCCGCTTACAATATCGGAAATAATAAAAGTCGGGCTTGCTCAAATGGACGATATCTATATGGGACATTCCCCTGCAACCGATTTTCAAACGGAGCGGGTTATCAATATGTACCGGTATAAAACGGCGCGCTATACCTTTTCATTACCGCTTATGGTCGGAGGGATTATCGCGGAAGTTGATAATAAAAATCTGCAAAACCTTGAAGCGTTCGGGGAAAATCTCGGTATCGCTTTCCAGATTAAGGATGATGAACTCGGGGTATTCGGCGAAAGTGAAAAAATCGGTAAGACGGTGGGAATTGACATTATTTCGGGGAAAAAGACGCTTTTGTATCTGGAGCTTATCAAATCCTGCGATAATGATGAAAAATCGCGGTTAAGCGGGATTTTCGGCAACGGTAACGCCTCTCCCGAAGACATTGATTACCTGATGGCGCTTTTGGAAAAATACGGAATACGACAAAAGATGCACGAAAAAATCCGTTCTTTTACGGATAAAAGCCTTGAAATTCTCCGCAATATGGAGATAGAACGGGGGGCAAGAGGTATAATAGAGGAACTCATTGAATACAGTCTGATGCGTTCAAAATAGCGACCGCGTCGCCTTTGGTTTGCATAGTGAGATAAAGCTCAGGAAATACGCTTTAAAAACTCATCGCGCGTTATGCCCTCTATGGAGATAGTTTTCTGATGAGACAGTTCGCCGCGGATTATGGATACGGATTTTTTGGATACGCATAGTCTTTCGGAAAACAATTTGATTATCGCCTTGTTGGCTTTACCGTCCACGGGAGGAGCGGTAATCTTAACCCTGATAAAATCATCGCAAACCTCAATCAAATCGCGGCTGCTTTTGGGAATAACCTTTATGTCTATATTCAAGCAATTGCCCTTCCCGACAATCATCAAATAATAGCCCTTAATAAAAGTTGCAACAGGAATCTCAGGAGATATATAAGTATAATCACGTAAAAAATCGAAAAATCAAACATCCCGATACGCAAAGGAGGAAGGAATCTGAGTATAAACTTATACGGAGGCTCACACAGACCGCGAATAAATTTAACGAGAAAATTATTCGGGTCAACGGGGAACCAACTTAGAAGAATATAAATTATAAAAACCCAACTGTAAATCTCCAAAGCAATCATAAGAAATTGAACAAAATAAGCAAGATAATTAACCATTATTTATTTCCTCCGAGCAAACGTGCCTTATTAGTAGCCTTGCTGACCGCATCAATAACGGTAGCGCGAAACCCTCCCTTTTCAAGCGCGAGCAACCCCTCTGCGGTAGTTCCTCCGGGCGAGGTTACACGGTCTTTGAGGTCTTCGGGATGGATATTATCATCAAGGGACTGTTTAGCAAGTTTAGCCGCGCCGAGCACCGTTTGCACGGCAAGTTTGCGCGACACCTCACGCGGAAGCCCCTCAAGCACCCCGCCGTCCGCAAGCGAATTTATAAAAGCAAACACGTAAGCAGGACCCGAACCCGACAGCCCCGTTACCGTATCAAGAAGCTCCTCTTTGGATACAACGGCTGTTTCACCGAAAGACTCGAACATCCTGACAACCGCCTTTTTATCCGCATCGGGAAACTCCCCGTCAAAATATAGTCCCGATGCCCCCTCGCCGACAAGCACGGGAATATTCGGCATAGCGCGAACTATCCCTATGGATTTAAGATATTTCCTGAAAGCCGAAACGGGAATACCCGCCGCAATAGAAATCAAAATCTTTTTATCGTTATCAATTTTATCTTTTATATCGGAAATAAGGCAGTCAACGTCTTGAGGTTTAATAGCAACCACGACAAAATCCGCCCATTCGCATAAAGATATGGGTTTATCAAACGTCAAAACACCGAACCCGCTGCTTGCCTCTTCCATTTTGCCGGAGTCAATATCGCAGACTGCAACATTGGCGGGCATAATAAACCCCGCTTTAAGCATCCCGCTGATAAGCGCTCCTCCCATATTCCCGAACCCGATAATCCCTATTTTCATATCCGCCTCCTCAAAATAAAAAACTAATTTATACTTGATATATCCCCGATATTATAGTATATTATAAATAGCTCATTTACCATGTGTAAAAGGAGTACCGGGGGCGACTTATTGGTCGCCCTCAGGCTTTTTATTTTCACAATATTCTTTTCCTAACTTTCTCTTTGTATGTTCCAAATCAGTCGGATAAGCAGTCAAAAAAAGAATAAATTTCTTTTTATCTACTAAAACAACCAAATACTCCATCTCTTCAAACCAAATTAAGATTCGGGTTTCAGACCCTCTTTTATTTTCCCAAATTTTTAATTTATCAAAATCCGAATTTTGTATTATCGGTGCAGGCCAACGTATTCTTTCACATCGTCTCAAATTCGGCACTCTCGCATCCTCCACTTTTCCATCGGATATAATATGCCAAAACGTAGCCTCTTTATTATCATATTCAGGATGCCTTTTTACGGAAATAGCCTTACCTTTAAATTTCGGCTTGTCATCAACAAAGTCCTTCCGGTAAAACTCATAAATTTTGGACAGATAAACATCCCATATTCCTTCAAAATCCTCAAACTTTACTAAAGGATGAAGCCATTTCGGTGGCATTATAAAAAACCTCTCGGTTTCCAAACAAAAATATTAAATTTTTCCTCCTTTAAAAGGGTGTTTTTTTTAAGCGAATAACCGGACCGCTCCTTCAGCAATTCCACCATTTTAATTTTTGCGCTGCCGGTAGTCAAGTTTCTATGCAAATACGAAAGTGCGCCAATAAATAAATCTACAAGTCCCATTATTTCAATCTCATGCGACCTTACTAACTGTATATTTCGGATAATACTACGGGAAAAATCATACATACTATTCGATAAAACGTCTTTAAGTTTCTTTATTTTATATCTGCCATGAGTATCTTTCAGGTCTAAATATATTTCATATCGAAACTTAGGATTTAATATTACTTTTAACATATTAAAATACATTTTATAATACCATTCATCGTGAGTTTGAAAATAACCTTGATGGTTTAAAATCGATTTATCGGGAATAATCAATCCTCTAAAAAATAAATTTTTGTTATTAAAAAAATAATCCGTTAATTCAAAATAGAATTTTTCTTTTGCCGGGGAAATTTTAGTCCACTTTATTTCAAAATCCCTATCCAACCCGTTATTAATTTTAACTTGACGAATTTCCTTATTTATTTGCTTTACCTTATCCTTCGGACACCATATAGCGCCTAAAACCATTGACTTTTGAATCTCATCAAACTTTTCAAGATGACAGCTTTCATCGCAATAAATATTAAAAATCTTTGCTTTACCACTCATCATTTTTTCCTATCCGTAATTCCGTGAACCGAAAAGCAAACTCCCTACGCGTATCATATTAGAGCCTTCCTCTATAGCAACCCGGTAATCCCCGCTCATCCCCATAGACAAAACCCGCAAATCCGCCGAGGGGTATTCGGTTTTGAGTTTTTCGCGAAGATTAAAAAGACTGCGAAAAGCGCCTCTCACCTCGCGCTCATCGGAACTAAACGGCGCAATAGTCATAAGCCCTTTGATTTCAAGCGAGGGCATCTCAAGGACAGAGCCGAGAAACTCTGATACGTTATCAAGCCCCACACCGAATTTGGTATCCTCATACGAGGTTTTAATCTCAATCAGCGCGGGCATAGTCTTGCCGTCCTCAACAAGCCTCTCCGACATCTTACGCGCAGTCTTGATATTTTCAAGCGACTGTATAAAATCGAAAATTTTTACAGCCTTATTGAGCTTGTTTGATTGAAGAGGTCCTATAAGGTGTTTTACAAAATCAAGGTTTTCAAGTTCGGCAAATTTAGTCTCCGCCTCCTGAACGCGATTTTCGCCGATATGCCTGATACCCGCCGAAACCGCCTCAACAATTGCACTGCTGCCGTGAGTTTTAGTAACCGCAACAATATCTATATCATAGTCAATCGACAAACGCGCCTTGATACCGTCAATCTCATCGGTTAAGCGTTTGAGATTATCCGCGACCGTCATCAAACCCTCCTAAAGCAAGTTCTATATTATAAACTAAAAACGGGTTAGATTCAAGAAACCCAGTTGACTTTGACACGCGCAAACCGAATCTGCTCAAACTCCTCCACGAAACGTTTTAGAATGGAATTGCCGAACTCGACAGGGTCAACGTCCAACTCCTCAAGGCAGGAAACGGGGATAGGCGCACCGCTTCGGACAATATTAAGCGCGGTATGTATCATTGTTGAAACGGGGCTTGCGGTAGCAATCGACACGGACAGTTTTCGCTCATCATAGAATAAATCATCCCCCTCGCGATTGACACAAAGCCTCCCGGCGATTGTGTTTAACTCATCCTGTATAATCGAGGAAAAAAGGCGTTGCAGGCAGATAGTTTCGCCGAGAGTTGCATCAAAAATTTCGATTATGAAATTCAGCATAAGGTCGCTTGATATAGCTTCCCCGTTAATAACGTCCTCAATATCAACCATCTCGCTTAAATTAACCTCAACGGGACCAATAAACGCAACCACACTGTTGCCGGGAATATTAAAATTCTTATATGCAAAATGAGAGGAAAGTTGAGTGCCGTCATATTTCAGGCGGGATTTTAGGAAAAGCGAGGAGATTGTTTTCATTTAAAGCCCCATCGGTTGATTTTTATAAACTCATCGAAATAACCTGCGGATTTCAAAGCCCGTTTCAGACGTTGACAGGACTCGCATTTCCCGCACATCTTGGAATCGCCGTAGTAGCAACTCCAGATATATTCAAAAGGCGCGCCGATGTCAATTCCGAGTTTTACAATCTCGCTTTTGTTCATATCAATAGTATAGCAAACAACCTGTGTGGGATAAAGAGTGGAATATTCAAGAGCGCGATTAACCCTTGCGATAAATTCCGCCGAATTATCGGGAAAAGTCGCGCCTTCCTCCTTGTTAAACCCCGTAACGATTTTGTCGATACCGTTTTTGTCGGCGAAAGAAGCGGCAATATTAATCATAACGCCGTTGCGGTTAGGCACCCAGACCGCGCGTGCGGTATTTTTTGTGTAATCAAGGTCGTCGATACGCGTATCATCGAAATCGGGGATTTTGCCGTTGGCAAGCCCGGTTTCCAAGCGCTTAAGCCAGTTAAGTTGGATAATACTGTAACGGATACTGAATTTATCCGCAATCTCTTTTGCGACCTCCGCCTCCCAAGTCGCCGATTGCTGCCCGTAGTCAAACGTTAAAATCATCACGACTTCGGTTTCAAGATATGCCTTCATAAAATTCACTGTGGAATCAAGTCCGCCGGAAAAAAGCACAATTGATTTTTCCTTGTTTTTCATTACAGCCTCTTTCTAAAGAGATTTATTTTATTATAACTCCAAACAAAAAATAATGAAAATAAATCCGTTATTCTTTTTTATTCCGTTTCCATCCCCAAAACTTGGAATAGGAAGAAAATATATGCCTGAAATTAAAGCGTGACGGGACAACGTCTCTACCCCCGTCGAAAAGCGACCCGTTACATCTAAAAATCCTCGTTACACCGAGCAAAACGCCTCCCGCAAGACCGAACCGAAGTATAGCTTTTTTAGTATATTGAGAGCAGGAAGGCTTATAAATACAGGAACCGCTCAAAGAAGGGGATATTATAAACTGATAAAGCTCAATCGGAAAAACAAAAATTTTTCTTACGCAATACAAAAACTTCCTAACCAATTGAATATCCTTATAATCTCTTTAGACCGTGCGCGGGAATTAAACCCGCTGGGAGAATTTTTAACTACGATAACAATATCAAACGAGAAACGCCGGTTTCCTTTGAGTTTGCGAAAAACCTCACGGATAATACGCTTTTCCCGGTTGCGGACAACCGCCTTGCCGATTTTCCTCGAAACCGAAATGCCGATACGGGAATATTCCAAACCGTTGGGTATAAAAAAAGCGGTATAAAAATAACCGCTTATTCTGATACCATTAAGGTAGAGTTTTTTGAAATCCGAAGATTTGGACAGACGATTATGCTTTTTAAACCGTAAAGAGTCTTTCATCCGAAACCGAAAGCTTCTTTCTTCCTCTGGTTCTTCTTCTTTTAAGCACCAATCTGCCGTTTTTATCCGACATCCTGCTTCTAAAACCGTGCTTTCTTGCACGTTTAACTTTACTTGGTTGATAAGTTCTTTTCATAAAAATATCCTCTCGCTCAATAGAGTCATTAAAAAAACAATTTGCCGAGACGCGGAATCGAACCACGGACACGAGGCTTTTCAGGCCTCTGCTCTACCTACTGAGCTATCTCGGCAATCTAAGAGAATAATATTCTACACTATCCCAAAATATTTGTCAATAAAAGCGGTGGTTTGGTTTAAAAAACTACCTTTAATCTATCTGATAAGAACATCATATCCAAGAGCATACAAAGCTTTATCAACTCTATTATTTCGCAAGGGATATTGTTCAGGCAAGGCCCACCCAATAATTTCTCCTATAATACTTAATCCAAAATGATCAATTTTAAAATCTGGATCATATCTCATTTTATATACTTTTTCTTCAAGTGCCTCATTATCATATACCAAATAATAAATCGTATCCCTAATTCCTTTTCCATCTTTGGTCTTTTGCGTTTCAATCCACTTTGAATATCTAATAACACGTTCCTCTTTTGTAGTTTTATTATTTTCGGGAAAACCAAGTGTTTTATTAGCAATCTGTCTTGCGTGTTCCCGTACTGAATGAATATGAAGAAATAAATTTTCAAGTTCGCTCTGTGTTAAACTTTTGATTTTTTCTTTTGAAAGCAACCCTTTATTTAATGGAGCCCATTCATCAATATAAACATTCTCATTACAAGGAGCTTGCTTCAACTCTTTCCACCATTCCAAAACTTCTCTCACAGCTTCCTCTTGTCTATATTTATTTTCATTATGTTTTTTATGAACAGTTTCATCTAACTTTTGTTCTCGGTTATCTTCATTAATATTTAAGTAATAGTAATAAGCTTGCAAAAATTGATCTGCAATAATACCAACATATTGCTGATTCTTTATCCATTTTGGAATATTTTTGCTATCTCTAAAAAAATCCATTATTGCAGCAAATTTGTCATATGTATCCATCCATTTTTTTATAAACAATCCTTTGTTTGTCTCCTCCCTCTGGTCTTTATACTGAAATCTAATAGCAGGAACGGGTTTTTTAATATGTGGAAAATATTCATCAAAACTTTCTTCAAGATTATGTTCAAAACAAATAATTTCCGGTTTATTTTCAAGGCAATTTTTCTTCTCAATAAATTCTTTATAAAAGCCCAAGCCTTCATCTGTGAGTGGATATGAAACCTTATATAACTCATCAAAATATTTCTTTAACTCCATTTTCTGTTCATCGTTCATTTCTGTTTCATTAATAAAAACGCCCGCTTCAATGTTATAGTGTAAAGCTTTGTCCGTCATATTTGCAGAACCAATATAAACCCCATAGTCTTCAAAATGTATCAATTTTGGATGAAAATATCCTTTTAATGGGTAAAACCGAATTAAGCTTTTATGAGATAAAGCTTTTTCTATTAACTCAGGGGAAGTAGGAACTTGTGCATTAAACAATCCAAACCAATCAAAATTTATATTTCTTTTAATTACATAGTCAATCAAAAAGGAAGAAGAAGAATAAGCAATTGAGGCTTTAATTTTTTTTGTCTCATTTGGAATATGTTCAATCAATTGTCTTAAATTTCGCTTTGACGTATAATCCAAACATAATTTCATTTTTGAATCCTAAACAAAGATATATTGCAATTTTTATCTTAATTACATTTTCAAATCAGGCTTTTAGCGGTGGTTTTTATCGATTTTAACAATAACCCCAAGCCTAAGCAATTTGATTGTAAACTGCAAAAACAAGGCTCTTGTCAAGCACATTGATAACGTTGTTGCTAATCGGACGGACAATCTTTAAATCCTCTTTGGATAAATCCACCTCAAACGGCTTAACCGAATTAAATTTGGTATCGAAAAAGACTTTCAATCTCGGTTTTGAAAGCTCGTTTTTGTTAAACCCGCTGACAATCCCGACAAGCCCGTTGGAAAGCTCCACCCAACTGCCGACAGGGAAAAGCGAGGCAGCTTTGATAAACGCATACACCACGTCGCCGTCAAACTCATCACGCTGCTTATTGAGCAGATTTACAAGGACTTCGCGAGGATGCCGTCCGTCTTTAACAAAGGGATTAGGCGTGGTCTGTTCGACATAATACTCGGCAAACATCAAAATCGGGGTGTATTTAGTGAAAAATCTCGGCAACAATCCCCCCGGATACCCCGACCCGTCACATCGCTCATGATGCTGGTAAACCGCGCGCTGGATTTCAAAATCCAAATCAAGGTTTTTACAGATATGAAAACTGTTGCTCGGATGAAGTTCCATCACCGATTCCTGGGTTAAAGACAACTGCGTGTTGTAGCGCAAATCCGGGATTTGCTTCTTGAGCGTAACGTCATGCAAAAGCGCGGCAATCCCCAGATTTATCATCTCCTCAATGGTAAATGATTTTTTCGAGATTGTCATAAACAGGTCCATATCCTCATCGTTAAAAGATTCCACCTTTTGCTTAATAATGGAAGAAAGCTCAATTGCGGTAATAAGTGAAACGAGCAAAACCTGAAGCGAATGAGAGGTAAGGAAGTTATAGAAAAAATAGCTTTTAGAAGTAGCCGAGAAAAGAGCAAGCTGCAATTTGTAACCGACATCCTGCAAAACGTCCATCACAATATTTTCGACATAAGAGGAATAAACTTTTTTGTCGGTAATAGCGGCGTTTAAAAAATCCTCGACATACTGTTCATATCGGTTTAGCTTAGCAACAAGGTCGTTTAAGTCGATACCGTCAAGCGAAAGAATACTGTCGATATCGGTGGCGGATTTAGCCTGATGCTCAAGCAGTTCGGAAGCCTCGTCGCGAAGATGAGCCTGCATCCGCCTGACACCCTCACTAAACCGGTTAAAATTAGAAAGCTTGTTTCTTCCGAACCTGTCGTCATAATCATCGCCGCGGACATAGCGCTTTTTAATATCAACAACCCGCTTCACCTCATCGGCATAACCCGGGTCAAAAATCGAAGCCTTCAGGTCAACGTCCGAATAAACGGGAACTTTGACGGAGCGCGGAGTCTTAAATTTTGAAGATGACGGGGCGGTTTCAAAAGCGGGAATAGGCTTAGACTTATCCTGAATTAATACCCTCACGCGCCGGATTTTATGAGATTTTTTAATTTGGTCGATGTCCGAAGATGACAAAACGAGACCGCGTCTCAAACCGGGAATAAAAACAATATTTTCGTTAAGAACATATCCCGGTTTCAGTTTTTCTTTGTCAAGAACTTGTTCGCTATGAATATTCCTATCTTCCGAAATCATACAGCCTCCTTGTATTTTTGGAAGCACATCTATACAGTGTAGCATTATATTAAACAAACATTCAAAAAAAAGCAATACCTGCGCCGTTAAATTACAGTTCTTTTTAAACTACAATTAGCACACATAAAAAACATAAATGGACAGACGTTTAGACACAACTCATTTATTCATTGTTAAATATAAAATTCAGGCTTCCACCCGCAAGTTTTTTTATTGAGGGCAAATCAATGGGCTTGACTATCGTTAAATCCTCTTCGGCAAGGTTAATATCAAAAGTATCCACTCTTTCCAAATTCTTATCAAAAAATACCGTAATAACCGGCTTATCAAGTTTATCTTTATTCACATCACTGACAATCCCAATATGCCCGTCCGAAAGCAAGAGCCAACTCCCGACAGGAAACAGCGAAGCCGCCCGTATAAACGAATAAATAACATCGCCGTCAAACTGCTCGCGTTTTCGGCTTAAAAAATCCACAAGCGCAATACGCGGGGGGAGTGCGGTTTTTACAAAGGGATTAAAGGTCGTAAGTTCCACGTAATTTTCGGCAAACATCACTATCGGCGTATATTTCGAGAAAAATCTCGGCAAAAGCCCGTTGGGATACCCGCTCCCGTCAAACCGTTCGTGATGCTGATAAACCGACCTTTGAATATCAAAATCCATATTAATCTTTTTACAAAGATGGAACCCGTTGCTCGGATGGAGACTTATTATGGAATCCCATTCAAAACCGAGTTTATGGTTAATCGCCAAATCGGGAATTTTATTTTTAATTTCGATATCATGTAAAAGCGCCGCAACCCCAAGATTTATCAACTCCTCAAGAGAAAAGAATTTCTTGCTTATGGCAAGAAAAGTATTGATATCGGAGGAGGCAAGCAGGTCGCTTTTTTCTTTTATCATCTTCGTCATTTCAATAGCCGTAATAAGCGCGACTATCATCACCTGTAAAGAATGCGCCGCTAAAAAATCCTTATACTTGTCGATTTTCGATATACCCGTAAACAGCGCTCTTGCAAGACTATACCCCACATCGTTTATAAAATCAACGACAATCTCTTCAACAAAAGATGTAAAAACCCTGCGTTGAGACAAAGCGCCTTTCAAGAAAAATTCCGCGTTTCTCTCGTATTTATCGAGTTTTCTAACCAATTCGATAGTTTGAGCGGATTCAATTTCCTCTATACCGTCAATATCTGCGGCAACTTTCGCATAATCGTCTATCACCTTGAGGGTTTCGTCTTTTTGATGTCCGTGTATGGATTTAATTACGTTATGAAATTTGGAAAGTTTTTTCCTTTTATGCTCTTCAAATCTCTGTTCGTATTTAACGCCGCCCCTGATAAGGTCTTTCTTGATATTAATAACTTCACGCAAGCGGGTATCGTTTTTCACGTCAAACAAAGCCCTGTCACGCTCGCTTGAATCAATGTCGGCGTTTTCCAAATCTTCCTTCGTATAATGCCTTACGGAAGCAGTCCCGCTACCCTGAATTTCATTTTTCTCCTGTATCAATACCGTAACGACATCTATATTCGGCAATGCAATAATTTTTTCAATATCGCTATCGGATAAGACATATCCCGCCTTCAATTTCAACGCAGGAATATCCTGAAATAAAACATACCCTTGCTTTAACTCTTTTTTGTCGATATTTTGCGCACCGCTACTCGGAGTATCCTCCATAAGTCCCCCTAAGGGATTTTAGTTTCGCTCCTCAATTTGCAATTCCCGCCTCAATCTGACAATCACATCCCGCGTAAGGTCAAACTCCTTGTCCTGATAAAGGAGAGTCGCACTGGCTTTACGAAATACGAAACTATACCCTCTTTCTTCGCTTAAACTTTGAATAACCGAAACAATTTTAAGATAAATCGGAGACGTGAGAGTTTCGCGGAGAGCCTCAAGTTTTTTATTTGCATCATCAATATACTCGCTCAAAGTTTCTTTTCGATATTCAATTTCCGCCTCCCGACGCTGTCTTTCCTCATCGGTAAAACGGTTGAAATTCTGCAAATAATCCCTTTCCGCCCGCGCGATTTCCTCTTTGCGCTTTTCTATCTCTTCCTCAAACTTAACCCGCTCCTGTCTGAGACGTTCACGGATATCGTCCGTTCCGGGATAGTTATTAAAAATCTCCTCAACATCCACATACCCGATTCGTATAAACCGCCTGACATTGCCAAGCGCAATATTCGGAATAATAAATAACACGCCTATAAAAATAAGAATTGCCTGTTTCATAATTCATATCCTCCGTAGATAAGCGGTTTAACCCGCCTGTCCCAAAAAAATCAAACTTAGAAAAGTCCCTGTATCGAGAAAACTACCCGCCAATCATCAAAGAATTCCTGACTTGATGTCAACTGCCACGCCTGCATCTTCATATCATATTCGGCGCGCCTTGCAAGATAAAGCCTGATTGGCAACATCGGTATATTTATTTTAATACCAATTCCAAAACTACTCAAGTATCCGTTAGGATTAAATGACCACATATCGTATTCCGCCCACAAATTCCCCAAATCAAAAAACGCTAACCCCCAAAGTTCCTGCCCGATAATCTGGAAACGCAATTCACCGCTATAAAACACCTTTGCTTCCCCGCGTTTCGCATAATACTGCCATCCCCTCATCTCATAAACCCCGTCAAACCATAGCATATCCGAGGTGTCATAACGCGCCGGCATCCCGTCATGCTGCGGAAGTATAAACTCGGTCGATGCATGGAGTGCAAAAACGAACTGCCATAACGGATTCCAATAATAACTTGCCGAGGCTCGCGGACGTATATAATGAATATCGCCCCCGAATATTCCTCCGTTATATATCAAATCAAGGTTAAAAGTTCCGCCCCTCGTCGGATTTATAGGGTTATCCGTCGAGTTCATTCCGGCACCCAATCCCCATGTGTATTTATATGTAAACCCTTTTTCAAGCGCAGCCATAAGAGATTTGTTGGTTTCCCATTTGGTCGTATAAATAAGCGGAGTGGTAAAATTCGCGCCGAAATCCCTATACATATTCATAGATAAACTTGTGCTTCCGAACCAATATACACCGAATCTCCTCCTGAAATTCAACCCTAAGGAAATATTTTCTTTGTAATACTCGTTAGTGGATGTGTAATTTACAAGAGACTCGGTCGGGTTTTCAATATAATTAAGGTCTGTGCCGTCGATTTTATTGTTTCCCCTGTCATCAGTGGGAATATTATCATACCTGTAACGGGAATAGGAAAGCGAAATTCCCGCAAACGAGGGTGTATTAAAGAGCCAGGGCTCCTGGAATGAAAGTTCTATAAGTTGTCTTCGTTCACCATATTCCCCTTTAAGACCAATAACCCTGCCTGTCCCGAATAAATTACGCTCGGAAATTTGGGCGCTTAGATTCAACCCGCTTTCGGTTCCGTAACCCGCACCGAAAGTAATAAGCCCCGTGCGTTGCTCCTCAACGTCTATATTAATATTTATAAGCCCCTCGGCACTTCCGGGTTTCGGTATAAAATTCACATCCTTAAAATATTGCAACTGCATTAGTCTTTCATAGCTTTGTCTTACCTTGCGCTGGATATACAATTCCCCCTCATCAAATAAAAGCTCCCGTTCTATAACCTTAGTAAACGTTTTGGTATTTCCGCTTATAACGATATTCTCAATATGCGCACGGGGTCCCTCGTAGATAACGAATTCCGTATCAAGTTTATAGGCATTGGTCTCCACTCTTTCGTGGGTAATCGTTTCAATATCCAAATTCGTAACCGCTTTACCATCAACTGAATTTACTACATAATTAGTAATAATTTCCTCAAAGGCTATAGTAGATATGGAAGGCGTATTAACAATCGAAACGTTAGCATAGAGATGCCCGTTATCGCTGTATCTGTTATAAATTCCCATACGCGCCTGTTCGATTTTCATTTTATCATAAATATCGTTTTCCTTGAGTGTAACAAGAGGTCTTAATCTTTCGGTAGAAAATATAGTATTGCCCCTGAAAGATATTTTGCCCATATAATATCGCTCGCCCTCTTCTATATCAATATATACGGTAATAAAATTATGAATATCGCCTTCGCGTCTTCCGGGCTTGCTTTCGACTTTCCATTCATATCGCGTAACTTTTGAATCAAGAAACCCTCTTTGCCCGTAAAGCATAAGGATACGTTGCCTGTCTTCTCTAAACTCATCTTTTTTAAGAACGCCGGGTTGAAATATAAATACTTTCTCTTTGGTTTTCAAAACGCCTTTTATATCACGGTCGGGGACTTCTTCATTGCCGTTTATTACTATTTTTTCGACAACAACCCTGTCTCCCTCAACAATATCAAACAACACCTCGTATTCATCGTCTCTATCAGGGGTTTTACGCCTGTCGGTGTCCTCAAGTTTATTAACCTTAACGCTAACCTTAGCGTTAATATAACCCTCATCGGCATACTTGGCGAGGATACGGTTCGTGGATGTGTCAATTCTGTGAGGTATAAGGTAGGAATTTTCGGAAATCGTAATCACATCAAATAAATCATCTTTGTTGACCCTTCGGTTTCCCGTAATGGAAACGGCTTTAATAAAAATATTTTCCTCGACGGAAAAATTTACTATAACTCCCTGTCTATCCGGGGTAATCGTAACAAATGCTTCCGCGTTGGAAAAACGGTCTAATCCAAAAAGGGTTTTGATGGACCGGTTTAAATCCGCCTCGGTAAGAGGCTTGTTTTCCTGAATTGCCAAGAGAGAAAAAAAGTCGGCAGGCGACCCTATTTTTAAGCCTGTAAATCTAATTTCTCTGACCGGAAGCCCGACCCATTCGGGAGTTTGTGCAAACCCGTAAGTTACGCCAATAAATAACATTACCAGTATAAGTCTTATAATTTTAAACATTATATCTCCTCTATATGCTAAAACTTTTGATGGAATTTCAATTCCAATTTGTTTTCATAACGGATTTGCAATCCCGGCTCAATAACCGGCAGGTATTTCCATCCGAAATACCAGTTTCTGAAATCCAAACCAACACCGACCGTATGAACCCCGACAAGCTCCATCATTTCAATAGACGTGATAGCCGGGTCGCGAGAAAGGGCAAATTCATATTCAAGAAAAATGTTTGAAAACAGGTATTTTCCCATCGCAAGACTTGTCCCTTCAATCATAGATAAGGGGTCAACATTTGTTTCCATTGTATAACGAATCATATTACCGAACACGTCGGTTCGTATATTAAACATATCCAAACCGAAAACCTGCCTTACCCGCATAGCAAAGGGATTAAAAACAAGGTAGTTCTGCGCAATATTTACCCCGCTTACGACAATATCCGCGCCGACACCTCTCATACCTTCGCCGGCAACCGTTCTGCGGGTCTCTAAACCTAATAGAGCCGCCAATTCCTCATTGCTTCTGTCAGGCACTGAATAAAAATCCCTGAGAGTTATTGTAGTGAGTTTTCCCGCAAAGGTCAAGTAAATTTCTATATTTTCTCCATCCATAGCTCTCTCATAAGACATAGTCTCTAAAGTAACATAAGGCACAGGGTCTCCGTAGTTACCCTGAAAATTCACCGTTCCCTCACGGATATTAAAATTACGCCCCAGATAGGACACGGTTCCCCTGCTCAATGTTAAATCTCCGCGCATAGTAAAAGTCCTGTTTCCGAAAGAACCGAGCAATACGATTTCCTGTTCTCTTGCAATAGTCGTCTCAATAAAGCGGTTGGCAAATCTAACCCCGCTATCGGTTGACACGTTCAAGTTCCAAACCAAGCCGTCAAGTATTTCATTAGGCTCTCCGCCTTCAACCGAAGCTATCCCTATGGAAATTGATGTGTTACGCGCTCTGACGTTTCCCGCAACATTAAGCGCAAGAGGATGTCCGTAAACTCTCAGATTATTAACGAAAAAATTACCCGACAAGGTAATAAACGGGTCGTTAATATCCAAATTCAAGGATGCATTTTTATTATACGGCGGGGCGATAGTCAGGTCTAAATACGACACAAACAGGTCCGACATATCAACATATCCGTCAACGATAAAATCGCCGGTTGATGTAGGCAGGCGAAATCTCCTGAACACAAGTCTCCCGTCGAAAATATCAATCCTGTAATCTCCGCGTTTAAGTGTTGTTCTAAGATGCTGTATTGCAGCAGAGGTATCTTTGAGGTTAATAACGCCGTTTATATCGGGAGATTCGCTGTTTCCCGTAAACTCCAAAATCACGTCGGCTTTACCCGATATGTTTTTAAATATATCGTCCTGAAAAGATAAAAGACGCAAATCGGTATCCACGGTAAGTTTAGAAGTCATAATCATATCTTTTTCGCCACCCACAAAGCTTGCGGAAAGTTTTTGAGAATAGAAATCCAAATCCCATTCTTTTTCGCTATTATTAACGTTATAATAGCCGCTAAGCCCGAATTTATCGGTTTTACGGTAAAATTGATGACGTCCGTCCTGACGAATAACGCCTCCCTCAATATCGCCGAAAACCTCGCTACCGACTTTCAACGAACTAACCTTATAAGACAGGGTTTCGCGGTCATCAACGGCACGATACATCACGTTTACTCCCCCCGCAAGAGAACCGAATGCGGAAACTATCCCCGATACCACAACAAGCGAATCGTTATCCTGCAATACCGCCCGCCCGCTTACAAACGCCGAATAATCTTTATTGGTAACAAACAATCCGCTGACATTATACCTGTTTCCTTGCTTTTTTAAATTTTGAACGTTCCCGATAAAATGAGGGGAATTAACGGAGTTTCGCAGATTTGCATTCATAGTAAAATCGGGAAATATTAAGTCGCCTTCAAAATTCATACTTGCAGAGGCAAAAACATGCCGGTCGCGGGATAGAAAATGACGTATCATTATATTTCTCAAGTCAATTGAGCCGTTAATATCCTCAAACGAAGAGGAAAAACTAATACCGCCGCCGCGATTAAAATTAATTCTTGCATTCAGACGCTCCGGAGTTTCCCACAGGATGCCGTCTCTTGCAAAGACTTTTTCCCCATCCACATCAAACATAAAATTTTTAACCGCAATCCTGTCGCCGTCGGGCTGGGTTCTCATAAAGACATTATAATATCTATCGTTAATTTTATACATTATATCGGTATCAATTTGGCGAATACGGGCATTGTAAAGACGCGTTGAGAAATCCACGTCAAGCTTGCCGGGCAAATCCAATTTTGCAAGCGAGTAGTTTTTAGTCTTGACATCAAATCTAACCGATTTATCACGGGAAACCACGTCTATTTTTATAGCCCCGTCAACCAGAAAATTAATATCCGCTTTATCTTCTTTCGGGAAACTATGAATAAGCCCGCTAAAAGGAAAGCGGTATTTCCCGCTAATCAAGACCGAGCCTTCGGAATTGATATAGGTTTGCATACGGTCGGGTGAGTTAATATCAAAAGTTCCCTTCATAACAACATCATTGGGATAAAAATAAACATCCTCAATAGTCAAAAGAGTGTTGCTTGCGGAAACTTTTGCGCGAAGCAGTCTATCGCCGCGATAAAACCCGTTGAGATTTCCGGCAACAAGAGTAATATCAGACCGGTTGGTCTCGTTATAAATTCTGATATTGCCGTTATAAATCCCCCGTCCTATATTAAAAAAATCCACCTGAATATTGGATACAATAAGCTCGCCCGGAACGCGGTTAACCGCAATATTTATATCATAATCCTTTTTAAATATAAGTCCCGTAACTTCGGCGTTAAGCCCCTTGCCCGGAGAATGCAGGACAACCCCGCCGTCATCCTTAAGCGTTAAAACCGTATAATTCCTGCCGATAAGCCCGCCGTTCAGACGGACGTTGCGCGCATTAATCATCACCGTATTGGATATGGAACGCGCCTGAGCAAACCCGCTGAACTCAAGACCGGGGGCAAACGCAATATTGCGCATAGTTACGTTTCCGCTCGGCAACTGCGCATTATCATCAAAATATATATCCAAATCGGCAAAACCATATTTTGAGTTGTTTATTCCTCCTTTAAGATAAACCCGGTTGCCCTGTTGCCGAAGATGGGCGCTCATAACCGGACGTGGAGCATTTTCGAGGGTAATATCGGCTTTCAGTTCAAAATCTTCCCGGCCGATTTTTGAATTAAGCTTAAAACCGTAATTCCCGTTATCCAACATATGTTCAAGCACATAATATTCTTTGTATGGGTCGTAATGCATAATAAAGTCGCGCTCTAAATTTATATAGACGTAATCATTGGTTTGGACAATAATATTACTCAACGGACTATCCTTAACTTTAAAATGGACACCGTTATCGACAATAAACTCAACGCCCTCGTTATTAAACATAGGAATACCGCCGAGATTAAGCCCTGCAACATTAATTTTCCCATCACCGCTCATAGATGCCACATCCCTAATGGCAAGACTAAAATCCAACCCGCTTTTCAGATAATTTATTTCTTCGCCGAGTTTTAGATTAACAAATAAATATGTATCAAAATTGATTGTGTTTCGGTCTAATGCTATCTGAAAGTATCGCGAGTTAATCTCGGATTCAATCTGTCCAATGATATGAACGCTTGAAATAAAATTATTAACCACGACTTGGGTTCGTATGGGAATTTGGTCTATATCCGCACCGTTGCCATCCGCCATACTCCTGATATACTGAATCAGCGGTGAAATACTTGACGTAAGGTGCAAACGATTTAACTCAACGCGCCTGATACCGTTTTCTATTCCCGAAAACAAAATAGTAAACACGCTGTAATATACGCGTATATTATCTAACGTAATAATCGTGTCGCCGTCAATTTTCACATTAATATTATTAGCCGCCGCAAATATAAAAGGCATATTAACAAATCCCCCAATCGACACATCCTCCGCCTTCAGGGTCTCCGCTATTGCCTGTTCAATATCCGATTGGTTCTGATATAAAACATAGTTGAGAGTTCCGCGTAAAGCTATATAAAAAGCTAAGATAGTAAGCACTACTATAATTATCGCCGTGGTCAGCTTCATATCATCCTTCCGTAATCAAAATAAATACATCGCACGTAAAACGCCTCGTATAAATATACTACAAAACCGTATATTAATCAAAACGGCTACACCGTCCCCTTTATTAGAGTATATCAAGGCAAGTTAAGGTTTGAAATCTTCTGTATTTACACATCACATTATAAAGAAAACCGTCATTAAAAGCAAGAAGCGAACTTATCTTGCATTTTTCGGAATTTATGTCAAAATAAAGAGTTATGAATAATTGCCGCACATTTGGAGATGCGGTCATCTCGATATACGGTTGCCGAGTGCCGAGCGGTCATCTCGATACTCGCCTGTCGGCTATCCTTCGACTACGCTTAGCACGGCGCTCGATGACCGGATGGTTTGAGAAAAGACTTTTAGATAATAATTCGGTTATCGAGTGCCGGGCGGTCATCTCGATACTCCAAGCCCTTCCTTCGGAAGAGGCTCGGAACTCGATGAACGGATGGTTTGAGAAAAGTCTCTTAGATAACAATTCGGTTATCGAGTTTTTCGCGAAGCGAAAAGTATCGAGATAACAAACCGGTTGCCGAGTTCCCCTCACCAATTTATATAGCCGGTAAATTGGTGAGGGGTGTATCGAGATAACCAACCAAAATAAAGGAGAGAAAAAACAATGATTAGACATATCACCAAAGCGATTGTTTTATTAACCATAGCCGCAGGGCTTGCGGGCTGTGCCAAAAGCGAGACTGTTAGACCTGATGAGCCTGCCGATAAAACCCGCAGTTTTGACAGCGAACTTATCACGCCGAGAATGA
>CAZQBT010000027.1:0-34741 GCA_964591955.1 uncultured Brevinematales bacterium
AAAGGGAAGTTTCATTTTTGGAGTTACATAGGAACTCTTGGCTTTGGACGACACTATACTTTTTTACGATAATAATTTAAACGCTTTTTACTTTCAATAAACCTCTTATTAAGTTATAATAAAGTAGTTTTTAAAAAGGGCGGAACGGGTAATTCGGGGCCAGAGGTGATTATGTCCGGCGGAGTTTCTCAATTTAATTTTATGATGCTTTTTTGGATTGCTCTCGGTATCGGTGTAGTGGTGATTATAATTATTTTTCTGCTGAAATTTTTGGGGAAGGATAGCGCCGTAACTGCGATGGAAAGAAGTCTGAAAAGCGGGAATTATAAAAAAGCCCTTAATGCCGGCTTGAAATATATTATTGAGCAGCCTAATGATTTTATGATTAAATACAATATTGCTCAAGCATACGAGGGTCTGAAGGACTATTCAAATGCCATATTCTACTATGAACAGGCATCCGTTGCGGCGGTAGCCCAGCAGGAACACGATATTAACGCGCAGTTCGTTATGAAAATTGCCAATCTCTATAATAAAAACAGTAATGTCAAAGAGGCTTTGGGGTATTACAAGATGGCGCTTGAGCGTAACCCCAATAATACAAAAGCTCTTTTTGAGGCCGCCGATATCCTGTATCAAATGAAAAACTATGTCAAGGCTAAGGAATATCTTGAAACTCTTACCGAAATGAAACCCGATAACCTTCGCGCCAAATTTATTCTTGCTAAGATTTATTACCAAATCGGGGAATTTAATCAGTCGGCTTCGGCATTCAAAGTCCTGATAAAATCCCTGCCCGATACCGATGCTATGAAGAATCAATCCTCGCTTATGCTTGCCGATATTTATTCCCAGCAGAGGAAGTTTGACGATTGTGTCAAGACGCTTTCTCCTCTTTTAAACGTCCCGGAGCTTTTTGAGCGCGTTCTTATAAGGATAATTAATACCTATATTATCGCCGGTGAATATGAAAAAGCTATTGCGCTTGCGGATAAAAATATGGGCAGGGCATCAAAAGAGGCTAAAGTCCAGCTTAATTATATGATAGCCAACGCTTATTTTAAGTCGGGCGACGTGCATAAAGCTATCCAGTTTTGGCAAAAAACGAATCAGCTTGACCCTACTTTTAGGGACGTTGAAATTATAATGAAGCGTTATAAACCTATTATTGATACCCCGAATATGGAATATTTTTTCAGTAAAAGCGATGGGGTTTTTGAAAATTTTTGTATCAAGATGCTGAGGCTGAAATTTGTAAACGGGATGGGGAAAGGGCATAATTTTACCGCTTTTAAGACACAGGATGCCGTTCATATAGTATATCGACGTCCGTTTCCCGCCGCCCCCGTAGATTTTGACGAAGCGGAGCGCGTTTTGCGTCAGGAAATTCTCGGCACTAACGCCATTAAAATCTATTCTCTTTTCGGGGTTACCGATGAGACTAAGCGACATTCCATATATCGCAAAATCGAATTGGTTGCAGGTGAAAATCTTATTAATTTGATTGGTAAGGGGTAAACTATGGATGAGGAAAATGTCAGGGATGATATTGTTGCGGATGAGGTGCGCGTTGAACTCTATGTGCAATTTCTATATCCCGGGATTATTCTAAAGGGCGATGCTTATACCTATGACGGGGATAAAATTTGGGACGGTAACGTTCCTATGACAGCCGACCTTATTAATTCGCTTATTTTAAAGAAAACTCAAAAAATCTACTATACAAAGCCCAAACCGAAACCGGGCAAGGTTCAATCCTCCGCTCCTATGATTGAGGAGAAAACACTTGAAAAAGCCGTCGATATTACCAAAGAGCTTGAAACCGCAGTCGAAAAAAAGGCTATTCTTCCCGAAAAGGCGGTTAATGAGATAGTCGATGATTTTATCGGTGGAGTATCCCGTTCCGAAGGCACTACGCTTAATCTTCTTGAACTTAAAGAGTATGATGATTATACATATACCCATTCTATTAACGTCTGTTTGGTGTCCATTCTTTTTGCCAAGAAACTTTCATACAACGCTAAAGGGCTTAAAGTTGTCGGAATAGGAGCGCTTTTACACGATATAGGCAAGATGCTTGTTCCTAAGGAAATTCTCAATAAGCCGGGCCCTCTTACTAACGAGGAATTTGCTATTATGAAAAAGCATCCCGTTTACAGCTATGAGCTTGTTAAATCTCAATCCTCGTTCGGTTCTTTGATAGAGAAGGTCGTTTTGCTCCATCACGAAAAATACACGGGCAAGGGCTATCCGTTCGGTATCAGAGGCGAACAAATCGGTGAGGTTGCGCAGATTCTTAGTCTTTCCGATGTTTTTGATGCCATAACATCCGAGCGTTCTTATAAATTAGCCCGCCCATACTGGTTTGCGTTAAACGAAATCAAAAAGGATTCGGGCGTTAGTTTTGTGCCGAGACTTGCGCAGACTTTTATACAGGATATGCCGAAATATCTTACCGAAGAGGCTATATTTCCCGTCGGCACTTTTGTTCTGCTTAATACCGGCGAAGTTGCCGAGGTGGTGGATTATGCTTTTCCCCAGACTTTGAAACCCGCCGTCAACGTTTATATCAACGCAAGAAAGGAATTAGTCCGTTATCCGGTCTCAATTAATCTTCAATTTGATGATACCCGCTATATTGAAAGCGTTTTTGAAAACCCCGATATGATTAATAAAATCACTCAAATTAAGACTAAAGTCGATAAGAAAGAACGCGAAGAAAAACCGGCTCCCGTTCAAAGAGATATTTCCAAAGAAATTCCCAAAGACGTTTCCGTGGATAATATAGACAAAGATATTTTGCAACAGGATGAGAGCGGGCTTAAATAATGAGAAGGTTTTTTATCCCCGAAGACCGGATACAAGGCGATGATGCTTATATAGACGGTAGCGATGCCCTGCATATTTCAAAGGTGTTGCGAATGTCAAAAGGCGATACGATAGAAGCATCCGACGGGACGGGCAATTCGCTCACCGCCGAAATTGTCGATATTGCTAAAGATGCTTCCAATCCTAAGATATTTCTCAAAATAACGGACAGAAAATTCCTTGAAGAAAGGACTTTGAATTTACGGGTGTTTCAGGCAATTCCCCGCGGAAATGCTATGGACTTGATTGTGGAAAAATTCGTTGAACTCGGGGTCGGAGAGATTATTCCTGTAATTACCGAGCGCACCGTTCCCCGTTATGATAAAAAAAAAGGCGCCGCAAAAGTGGAAAGATGGAATAAAATAGCGCTTGAAACTATGAAAAAAGTCGGGAGAACATCCCTGCCATATATTGATAAAATAACCCCTCTTGATAAAATCGGCGGTAAAATTTATAACGACAGCCTGAAAATCCTCCCGTGGGAACTTGAACCCCAAAAAACTCTGAAGGATACGTTGCGACAACACACACAACACGGAAAAATTGAGCTTGTAATAGGACCTGAGGGTGGATTCTCGCAAGGAGAGGTTATTTATCTGACGGATTTGGGTTTTGTTACGGTTACGCTTGGGAAACGGATTCTCAAGACCGATACGGCGGGGATTGTTTGCGTGGCAAATATCTTTTATGAGCTTGATGATGATTAAATAGTCTGGATAAGATTAATCCTGAATTCCTCAATTAATTTTTGAAGCGTGGTTCGTTTTGGTATTTCACTGTCAAACGAGGGTTCGCGGTCCGGGATTCTTTCGTTGAGGATGTATTTTATATTGTATTCCGTGTGGGGGTAAAGATGCTTTATCCTGTTTGCCGAATTTTTTGAGTTATAGAAATCCAACAGGGCGCGTTGCTGGTTTTCGGGGCGGTTTTGGCGCATTCTCTGCGCAAGCGTGGCATAAATGACCCCTCTGTTGTTATAACTGCGGGCAAGTTGCGTGAAAATTTCTTTATGCCTTTCAAGGTCGGGATTGACAAAACCTATACGGTCTGCAAGACGCTGATAATATTCTATTGCCTTATCGTATTGTATGCGTGCAAGCATAAGTATATCGGGACGGTTGTTAGCCATTCGGAAATATATATTTCCAAGCGCATAAGATAAAGCGGGGTTATACGGCTCATCTATATATAAAGAATGCATTTCATCAAAGGCTCTCTGGTAATTGCCGAAACGGTAATACAACCATGACAAATTATACTGCAACAGGAAGTCTTTTTTGTCGTCGTTTTTCCTGTGTATTTGACGGGCAATTTCGTAATTTCTTAAAGCCTCGGTTAATGCGGATTGAGGATCCGGGAAATTCAGGTAGTCATAGAAATATATATGCCCCAAATTTGCATAGGGTTTGTAATAATCGCTTGAATAGCGTATAGCCTCGTTAAAATGTTCGCGTGCTACATGTTTATGATTCGGGACGCTTTCGGTGATATAATATATTTCGCCTAACAGATTGTAAGCCTCGCCCTTCTTTTCGTTCAGAATTATTGAGTTGGATGCGGAATTAATAGCCTGAAGGAAATCCATATTAACGGTAAGGAATCTTGCGTATTGGTAATACGTTTCCGCAAACTGTAATCGCTCATTGGCATCTCTTGCATCGATTTTGGTTCTTCCCGTTCTTCGGTCAAAATGAGTGCGTTTATCGAGGAAAGCCGTAAGTCTTTTAAACACATCCAGCGCCCTCGGCATCTCGCGATTGTCGATATAAAACTCTCCTAATTCGGTCATAACCTCAACGTGGACTGCGTTTTGGTCTATATCTTTTATTGCATCGTAAAAAATATCAACCATTTCGGCTTCTTTGGATTTAAGCGCTATTGATAATAAACGGAAATAGCTTGGTATATGTTTGGTATGACGTGCTATATAATTTTGGTAAATGGAATTAGCCTCATCAAACAGCACGATACGTTCTTCGGGCACCCTCGTATATTCTCCCCATTTTATATAGGTTGTGCCGATACGGTCAATAACCACAAAATCATCGCGTTTTTTGCCGAGCAGGCGTTCATATAAGTCAATAGCCTGACTAAACCTCGGCGGGTCAAGCGATTTCAGGTATTCCGCAAGATTAAAGATGGTTTGGCGGTCGTCGGGTTTATATTCCAATGCCTCGTTGAATTTTTCCATCGCGCGCCGTTCTTCGCCTTTTTCTAAATAAGTTAAAGCGAATTTATTATACCAGTCCATATTAGGTCCGCCGATTTGTTTTCCGCTTTGAAAATGAGTTTCCGCGTTATCATAAGCCTGTATCTGTATCGCTTCAAGTCCCCGGTTATATTCGCGGTTTGCACGTGAAGGTATCCATACCAATCTCCACATAGCAAAACCGAGCAACAAAAGAACACCGAGCGCTATTGCGGCGTATTTTGCGAGATTTTCAAATTCTTTTTGAAACTCCTGAGCTTTGCGCGCCTCTTCCGCATAGATAACGCGGCGCGGCCGGACATGTGCTATTTCGGGAGCTTCTTCATATTCTGCAGGCTCTTCTTTTTCTTCGGGTGGAATTATTTTATTAATAAAATCGGCAATCTTTTCTTCATCTTCATGGAGAAGCAACATTGCTATAAGGCTTTCCGCCTCCTGTTCGCTCAACATATTATCCAAAAACGCCCGTCTGATTCTTTTTCGCGTATCGGCATCCGATAGACGGTTTATACCCCCACGGATTTTCAGCGCCTTATCTTCATCCAAGTCGATTTTCGGGGCTTTCACGGGTTTTTCGGCAAAAGACGGTTTGCTGAATGCTTCCCGGCGTTCTTCCGCTATCGTTTTGGAAATATCCAAATCAGGGATGTCTAACGATAACTCCCCGAGCTCTTCTTTCGGTTCGGGTTTTTTGGGGGAGGGTTCTAATTCAAGTTCGCCAATCTCCGCGATTTCTTCGCTTTCCTCTATTTCGGGAAACTCATCCATTTCTCCGGTTTCTAAAGGTATTCCGAGGTCGGGTTCTTCGGATGCGGCAATTTCACCGACGGGAGGTTCAAGCGTTATGCCCTCATCTCCAAGCACGCCGGGGGCTTCGGGGAACTCTTCGGGTTTAGGTTCTTCAACTTCCAATTCGGGTTCGGGAATTATTCCGGGTTCTTCTCCCATAAGCGCGCTTAAATCAGCCAACCCCGATGTTTCATCCTCCAACGTGGGTCCTCCGAAATCCGGTTCTTCCTCTTGCCTTTCTTTCATGATGCCCGCCCCCATATCCTCATCGGTTGAAGGCGTCAGATTACGCAACAAATCATCAACTTCACCCAATTCGTTTTCTTCTTCACGAGGGGTTTCTACACCCGGCATCTGGAAATCATCCTGCTCAGGTTCAAAATCCTCCATCTGAAATTCATCCTCATCCTGTTCCTCTAAAGCCTGCTTGATCATATCATCATCGACATCCGAAGCCGACTGATATATCTGCTCTTTAGGGGGCGGGGCGGTATCGAGATTTTTCAGTTCATCAAGGATTTCAGGGTCAATTCCTTCCTCATCTTCAGAGGCTGTTTCTTCCGACGGCATTTGGTATGCGGATGATTCCCTTATAGCTTCGTCTTCTTCCGTATCAATATCAAAAGGTTGCGGGGCTTCGGGCTTTTTATCATCGTAAGCGCCGGGTATATTAGCCAAGTCTTCAATATCGAAATCATCACCCGCGGCTTCGGGAAATTCCTGCGGAAAATCCTCATCTACTGCGGGAAACTCAGGACTTCCCGTATCCTCTATTGCAAAACTTGTTCCCTCATCGTCGGATGTCATTTCGGGGAAATCAAAGTCGGATGGGGCTTCCGTTTCGGGAGATTCCCCTTTGTCCTGCGTTATAAAGTCTTCTATATTATCCAAGCCCGACGGGGCTTCATCGGATGGGGTTTCTACGTCAAAACTGTCAATATCAAAGTCGGGTTCTTCGGTAGGGGAGGTGTCCTGCGGTTTTCCGATAGGTATTTCTCCAAGCTCGTCCAAATCCAAGTCTCCGAGGTCATCCGATACGGGAGGCTTGGGTTGCCCTCCGCCTTTATCCGTCATATTAAGCAGATTTTCTATATTGGCAAGATTCTCCTCGCTAAGCTCCTGATTTTCGTCAAAATCATTACTATCGGAGGCGACTCCTTCCATATTGTTTAATCCGCTTTCGATTTCTTCGGGTGCATATTGGTCTTCTTTGCCTAAGAATTTGATTAATTTATCAAATTTTGCCATTTATTCAACCTTTTCCTTGCTGTAAAGAAATGCTTATTTCTAATTATCGGTAAAAAAATAATTTCATTAATGAGTTTAATATAAAATCGATTAATTGTCTATTGAAAACCGTTTAATCTCTGAAAAAAGAAAGAATATTAACACAATCCGCTCCCGCTTCAATTAATATTCGCGAGCATTCGGCGGAGGTTGCCCCTGTCGTGAACACATCATCTACTACAAGCACGGATTTTCCCCTTATAATAGAAGCCTCCCCCTTGATTGAAAACTGTCCCTTTATCAGAAGCATACGCTGTGATGCGTTCAGTTCGCTTTGTTTATGAGCGTGTTCTTTTCTAAAAAGGATTCTGTCGAATTTCACACCGATTTTGTTTAATATCAACTCCACCTGATTAAATCCCCGCTTTCTTAACCCGCCTTTCGACAAGGGGACGGGGGTAATTATATCGGGATTGATTTTATCAATTATTTTTTTTATATGGGGTTGCAGGATTAAAGCGAGGTCGCGTGCGGCGAGTTTGTTTGATTCAAATTTCATTTTATGCACAAGTTCGCGGATAGCATATTCCCTGTAGTAAAATATAGAGTAATTGGTATCGAAAGGAAATTCCCGTTTGCTGCATCTGCGGCAGATGTCGGTATCGGATTCGTAGAGTAAATTCCTGCAAACCCTGCATTTTACCCCGTCTGTTTGTTCCAAAGTCTTTAGCCCGGATACGCATTTAGGGCAGATAAGCTCGGTTTTGCCGTCGGGGGATATTTCAATCCCGCAGTTAAAGCATCGAACGGAAAAAAACAGGCGTATTATTTGCATCAGGCGTTTCCTTGATAATTTTCAGAAACTTGTTTTAATAATTATATCGGGCAATTTTCTTTCGTCAACAAATTTATTATTAAGACGGGCTTGATTTTACGGGAAAATTAAAATTAACGTTTTTGCTTTACCATAAAGGAAAAAATCCGATACTTAAAAAAGACAGGGATGTTAAAATCGCCAAGGAGGGTAGAAATGGAAACAAGATTAATGGAGCATTTAAGCGCATTCTATGAGCTGTTGAACGGTGTTAGGGGAACTATTGAAAAGCTGTTGGCGCTTGAGGAGAAAAAATATGATGCGCTGAAGCAGGTGGACGTTAAGGCGCTTATGCATATTAACTCCACCGAGGAGGAGCTAATCCAATATATGGATTGTCTTGAAAAGGAGAGGCAGGAAGCTATAGCCTCGCTCGCTGTGTCGCTCGGATGTGGGCGGGACGTTACATTCGGGGAACTTATCACGTATTTCCCTATCGAAATGCAGGAAAAATTCGGCTCTATCCGCAAGGAGCTTAAAACTTTTACAAATAAACTTGAGATTACTATGCGCGAGAACAGCGAGATTATCCAAAGCAGTATGGAAATAGTGAATTTTACGCTTAATTTCGCCAACCGCTCCTCGCTCAAGGAAACCTATGATTTGCGCAACAAAAAAGAAAGCAAAGAAAATATGTGTATAGTAAACCATATAGCCTGAGAGGCTAACGGAGGTAGAATATGTTTTCCACATTCCACGGAATAGAAATAGGTAAAAAAGGCATAATGGCAAATCGAGCCGGGATGGATAATGTCGGGCATAACTTGGATAATGTAGCAAACCCCGCCCATTCCCGTCAGCGCGTTAATCTTCAAACCTTTGTGCCGATTTACGACCCTTCGGCGAGCAGAGTGGAAACCCCCGGTCAAATCGGCACGGGTGTCGTTGTGGAAAGTATCCAGCGAATCCGCGATCAGGCTATTGACGACAGAATCAACTTTGAAAAGGGGGGATTGGGTTTTTGGGATGCCAAAAAGCAATTCCTTCATCAGATTGAGATGATTTATAATGAGCCGGGAGATTCCAATCTCAGGACTGCTATGGATGCATACTGGGAAAGTTGGCAGAAAGTTACGGCAGACCCCGCAGAGCGCGCCTCCCGTGTTGAACTTATAGAACGTTCAAAATCGCTTACTAATCTTATTAATCATAATTTCCGCTCCCTTTACGACCTTCGCTCCAACGCCAATGCGCTTGTTGAGCAGAGGATAGGAACGATTAACCATCTTGCAAGCGAAATAGCGCATCTGAACTCCCAGATTGTTAAGTCCGAGGCGGTAGGGGATAATCCCAACGACCTCTATGACAGACGCGATGACCTTATCGACCGGCTTGCAAAAATAGTCGATATTCGTGTTGAGCGCACAAACCGTTTTGAAGCCGTTATTTTCTTAGGTTCGGAAAACCTTGTTCAGGGCGGGAAATTTAATCCAATCTATGGCGTGGGTAACGCCGCTAACGACGGGTTTGTCGATGTCAGATGGGCGGACGGGCGTCTTGTAAGATTGGGTAACGGCGAGCTTGCAGGTTTAATATCCGCGCGTGATGATGATATTAAGTCCGCTATCGACAACCTCAATTCGCTCAGCACAAATTTGATAGATTCCACAAACGAAATACATCGCGACGGGTTCGGGCTTAACGGAACTACCAATAACAACTTCTTTAAGGAGGTCCCGCTTTCGCCTTTTGCAAACGCCGATTATGATTTCAATAATGACGGAGTTCCCGACGGCACTGCAATTTTTCGTGTAAGCGGAACGGAAAGACTTTCGCCTGATACGCTTATCGGGAGCGACGGGGTTTTAGATTTCGGGGCTAATACCCCCGGCGGCGCGGCTATCGTTGTGGAATACAACGCAAGCGATACAATTAACGACGTTATTAACAGGATAAACCGGTCTGATGCCGAGGTGAGCGCATACCTTAATCATAAGGGGCAGTTGGGCTTTAAATCAAGATTCCCGTCAGACGCAAGACATCCCGAATTCGTTTTGCGTCATTTGGAAGACAGCGGAAACCTTCTTGTGGGTATAGCGGGGATTTTGGCACAGTCGGGTCCCGACGGGGCGTTTGATTACCAAAATCTCGGCGATATTGATAAATTTAGTGTGCCTGAATATAATATTGCTTTTGCGCCCAAGAGAAACCCCGGCGGATGGATTGCGGTTGATGATATAATCCTTGCCAACCCCGATAATATCGCGGCGGCGGGGGGAACGGATACTACCGGTGACGGTAAACCCGACCGAATAAGCGGGTATGGCGATAACCGCAACGCGCTTCGTATAGCGGAATTGAGGCATAAAAAGGTTATGATAGAATCTCAATCGACTTTCGGCGAATACTTTAAAGCTATGGTGGGCAACGTAGGCACCCGTTCGGAAAGCGCCGAGGTTAATATGAATAAAAATAACGCCGTTGTCGAAAGTCTCGTTAATCTTCGTAAACAGATTAGCGGCGTTAATGTAGATGAGGAACTTACCAAGATGTTGATGTATCAACATGCGTATAACGCATCCGCGCGCGTTGTCTCGACTTTCGACAGGATGCTTGAAGTGTTAATGCGGATGGGCGCTTAATTAATCGGCAGGAGGCTGAAAATGATAGGAAGAGTTAGCCAGCAGTCTTACGTTAATGAATTTTTGAATAACGCTCAGGTAAGAGAGCGCGATATGCAAAAGGTTCAAAACCGGCTTTCAAGCGGAAACAGGGTAAGCTTGCCGAGTCAAGACCCTGTTGCTACCATAAATTATATGGATTATGACAGCCGTTTGAAAGAAATAGACGTTTACGGCTCTATTATTATGAATATGGATGCTAAACTTAATTTGACGGATTCCGTTCTCGGGAGCGCTACGGAAGCTATGCAACGTCTCCGCGAGCTTGCCGTGCAGATGGGAAACGGGGTTTATTCCAAACAGGAACGCGAAATAGTTGCGCTTGAGGTTGACCAGCTTACCCGCGAACTTCTCTCTTTGGCAAATTCATACTACAAGGACAAGCCCCTTTTCGGAGGCACTACCATAGAACCCGAACCGTTTAAGGCGTTTTATCGCACGGACCCCAATACGGGTGTGAGTTTTCTTGAGGAAGTCCGGTATGTCGGAAACCATCAGTCCCAGATTGTAGAGGTGGAACGGGGCGAAACCATTGATATTATCCCCTCGGGAAACCAGATTTTCTGGGCGGATGATATGGTTATTTATCCCACGACCCCGGCTACCGGATACACCGCACCTTCCGATTCCCGTATTGTGGTTGACGGGCAGGAAATACAAATAAGGCGCGGGGATTCTATTGAAATAATCGCCGACAAGATTAATAACTCCGGCGCTGCGGTAAGAGCTTCTATTTTTACCGAAGGCAACGAGAGCTTTTTCACTATGCAGTCAACGCGACCCCATCAGATTACTTTGATGGATATGGACGGCGGACGGGTGCTTGAGGAGCTTGGGCTTATAGATGCAGGGATGTATCCCCCGTTTAACTATTCCCCATCGGCGAGAGTTTACAGCGGGAGTATTTTTGACGTGATGGTTGATTTTCGCAAGGCGCTTATGGAGGATGATATATACCGCATAGGAGGCACCGCGCTTGCGCGTATGGATATGGCGATGTCGAATATGATGAACCATCGCGCGCAGATGGGAGCGGTGAGCGCGAGAATCAATACTATTATGGAAAGATTTTTAAGCGACAAGGTTTATATTTCGGATATAAGGCAAAAATCTATCGGCACCGATATTGCGCAATCCGTTATGGATATGAAGCTGTTGGAGTTTGCGCATGACGTGGCGCTTAATGTCGGGGCGAGGCTTATGCCCAAAAGTTTGCTTGATTTCCTGCGATAATGCGGTTTAACGGTAGAAAATGGATTTAGAAGTGTAAAATCGGGCGTTTTTTGGAAATAAACCCCTTAAAACCTTGATATATTTCCGTAAAAATAATAAATTATAAGTGGTAAAAAATGGAGGAAAATGTGGAAAAGATAATGACCCGTGCCTATGGGGAGGTCGAAGTTCCCGAAAACAGCGATATTGTTTTCAAAAAAGAAATTTTCGGCTTTCCGTCTTCAAAACATTATTATCTCCTTGAGATGAAGGATTTGCCGAATTTTTTCTGGCTCCAGTCTAAGGAAGAGGAGGATTTGGCATTTGTTGTTGTTGACCCTCGTATGTTTAAAGAAGATTACGAACTTTCTTTTGATGAATCCGACCGCGAGCTTTTGGAGCTTGAAGAGGGGGATGATATTGTGGATTTCGTTATTGCCAATATCCCCGAAGACCCCGCGGATATGACCATAAACATCCTCGGTCCGGTTATTATCAATGTTAATAAGCGATTGGCTATACAAGCGGTTTCCTCAAAGAATGAATATACCACAAGGTATCCTGTTTTTGAAAAGCACAGGATGGAAAAGGTTGTTTGATTTTTAGCTAAAATCCGGGAGGGGATACATTGTTAGTTTTATCGAGAAAAGAGGATGAATCCATTATTATAAACGACAATATCGAAATAAAGATAGTCAGTCTTCGTCAGGATCAGGTGAAATTGGGTATAGTAGCGCCTAAAGAAGTAAAGATTTATCGCAAAGAGATTTATGATGAAATTCAGAAAGCCAATATAGCGGCGGCATCATCCGGCGGCAAGGTTGACAAGTTGAAGGATATTATTATTTCACGGAAAAAAAAAGAAACGGAATGATATATGTCAAAAATTATTCCTCATAGGGGGTAAAAGTGGTAAGTAAAGAAAAACTTGAAATGCTGAAAATCTACAACAAAGGGCTTGAGTTGTATAGAAACAGGAAGTTTTCCGAAGCCAAGACTTATTTCCAAAAATGCCTTGAGCTTGTTCCGGGCGACGGACCTTCCGAGATTTATATAGAGCGATGTGAGGCTTTTATAAAGTCTCCGCCCCCGGAAGATTGGGACGGCGTTTTTGTTATGAAAACTAAGTAGCGGAGGATTTTTATGCGACAAGGCATTGACCCCTATCAGGATTTCCCTGTAAAAACCGTATTAAGCCAGAATACTTATTTTGACGGAGTGATGAGATTTAAAAATTCGCTTCGTATAAACGGCAAATACCACGGTAAGGTTGAGGCTGATGGACTGTTGGTTTTAGGACCTAACTCCAAAATGAAGGGCGATATTGTTTGTGATGAGGTTATTATCGGCGGTGAGGTTAAAGGCAATGTCTATGCCCGTCAACGCCTTGAACTCCTTGATACCGCTAAACTTTATGGTGATATTAAAACCGCCAAACTCAAAATTGCAGATGGTGTCATATTTGAAGGCAAATGCGAAATGACGGGTAATAAATAGTCATTCTTTGTTGACAGATTACGATTTTTCCTTTATGCTATTGTAGCAACTGATTCCGCTTGGAGGTTTTTATGGTAGAGGCAGAAAAACGAGGTGATGTTGTCATTCTGAAAGTTTCGGGAAGGCTTGAAATTAATCAGGCTTTGGAAATGGAAGAGGTGATTAATACTCATATAAACAACTCTAATAAGCTATTTGTTTTTGACCTTGGCGATGTGCATTATTTAAGCAGTAGCGGTATCCGTGTCTTTATTGCTACTTTGCGTCAGCTTAAAGATATTAACGGCAGACTTATTTTGAGCAATCTTAGTCCTAACGTGGTTAAGACCCTCAAAATTGTTGAACTTGACGGGCTTTTCGAGATTATTAACAGCGTTGATGATGCGGTTAAGGTTCTTGCGAGTTAATGGATAACCGTTTCTGGCTTGCCTTTTTGGGTTTTGTTTTAGTTGTGGGGTGTGGCGGGCTGTGGCTCTTTGTTAATACCGTAAACAGGAAAAGACTATTAAGAAGCCTTCTTTCTCTGCCGGAGAAACGAAGGTTTTTTTGGTATAAGCTACGCAAAGACGGTTTTGAGGTTGTTGACTACGATAAAACGGGTAATTTCTCCGTTTTTGCCGGTGATGATGAAAGACAGTTTTCTCTCAAAGTGGATTTTATCGCTAAACGAAACAGAAAGAGGTATGCCTGTCTTTTTTCCGATATTTTTGATGAAAAGGAACTGCTTAAAATCTTTTTTGTTTATTTATCCGTCTTTAACGTGGACGGGGTGATATTTTACGATGAAGAGCGGCGGGGTTTTACCGTATGGCAACTATGATTTGACTGCATGGTTTTGGAATTTATAAGGGTTTTTTATGGAAAATATAGTTCTTTTGGGTGCAACGGGTTCGGTCGGGAGTTCTGTCCTTGATGTTATCGGAAGTTATCCGGGACGGTTTCGCCTGATAGGAGCGAGTTGCTTTAAAAATCTTAACCGTATGAGCGAGATTATTAACGAGTTTGCCCCTCTCTATGTAAGCCTTCCCGATAATAACCCCGAATTTGAAAAAAATCATCCCTCGGTTTATTTTATGAACGGGGATGACGGCATTAATGAGATGGTGGCTCTAAGCGATGTTGATACCGTTGTTGTTGCAATAGCGGGAATTGCAGGGCTTTCTCCATTGTTAAGCGCTGTTGAGTCGGGAAAGAGGATTTTATCCGCCAACAAGGAAGCGATTGTAGCGGCGGGGGCTGTTATTGATAAAATTCTTGTTGAGCATAAAAATTTTATTATTCCGCTTGACAGTGAACATAACGCTATCTTTAATCAGCTTATTCGTATGGATAAAGATAGTGTAGAAAATATAGTCCTTACGGCATCGGGAGGACCTTTCCGCGATAAGCCTATTGATGAAAACGTTACGGTTGAGGACGTATTGCAGCATCCGACATGGGATATGGGGCAATATATCACGGTCAACAGCGCGACAATGATGAATAAGGGGTTTGAGGTAATAGAGGCGCATTACCTTTTTAATATTTCCTACGATAAAATCCGCGTGTTGATTCATCCCCAGTCTTTGGTTCACGGAATTATCGAGACCATAGACGGGAACCGCTATATGAGCGCATCGGCATGCGATATGCGCTATCCGGTTGCATCGGCTATGTTTTTCCCGGAGGTGCAAAAGACGAAACTGCCCAAACTTGACCTTGCGGGGATTAGTTTGGATTTTGTTGAGCCCGACAATGACAAATTTCCTTTGCTTGCGCTTGCTTACGAAACGGGAATGGCGGGCGGGATTATGCCTGCGGTTTTGAACGCCGCTAACGAAATCGTTGTGGAGAAATTCCTTGCGGGGTTCGTGAGGTTTTATCAGATTCCCGGCATTATCCGTTATATCATAGATAAATTTGAAAATGTTTCCAACCCCTGTTTGGAGGAAATTCTTATCGCGGATAAGAAGGCGAGAATACACGCCCTTGAGTTGATTAGTCTTTCGTAAGGGGAAATTGGAAAGTCGAGGATAAGGGTTTGGGTTGCGGTAATTTTACGGTTTATAAAGTGTTGTTATTTTTTAAAAATTATAGGAGAATTTAAGTGTCAATGAAGAAATTTGAAGATTTAGGGCTTTCCCAAGCCACTATAAAGGCATTGGAGAAAAAGGGTTTTGAAGAGCCGACATCCATTCAGGAAAAGGTTATACCTATCCTGCTTGAAGGAGAAACCGATATAGTCGGACAGGCGCAGACGGGAACCGGCAAGACGGCGGCTTTCGGGCTTCCGTTATTGGAACGGCTTGAGGAAAACGCCGGCTTTGTGCAGGCATTAATACTTTGCCCCACCCGCGAACTCGCTATACAGGTATCCGAGGAGATTAACTCGCTTAGAGGGGCAAGACGGCTTTCGATTTTGCCGGTTTACGGCGGGCAGGCTATAACCTTACAGCTTCGCGGTCTTAAGCGGGGTGCGGATATTGTTGTCGGAACGCCCGGCAGGGTTATCGACCATATCAAACGAGGCAGTCTCAAAATTGACCGTATAGCGTATCTTATACTTGACGAGGCTGATGAGATGCTTAATATGGGATTTATAGATGAGGTCGAGACTATTATACGCGAGGCAAACGATGACAGGCGGACTCTTCTTTTTTCCGCCACTATGCCCGACAGGATTATGAGTCTTGCCAAGAAATATATGTCTGATTACAAGGTGATTGCCGCGCACAGCGAACTTACCACCTCGCTTACCGAACAGATATATTTTGAGGTATCGGAACAGGATAAATTCGAGGCGCTTTGTCGCATTATTGATATTGAGCCGGAGTTTTACGGGCTGATATTTTGCAGGACTAAGGTTGACGTTGATACGGTGGCTAATAAACTTATCGACCGCGGGTATGATGCGGAGGCGCTTCACGGAGATTTATCGCAGTATCAGCGCGAACGGATTATGGATAAGTTCCGCAGTTTGCGTATTAGTATTCTTGTTGCTACCGATGTTGCCGCGCGGGGAATTGATGTTGCCAACCTTACTCACGTAATTAACTACTCACTTCCCCAGGACCCCGAATCCTATGTCCATCGTATAGGAAGGACGGGGCGGGCAGGTCATCAGGGGCGCGCCGTTACTTTTGTTACGCCTGAGGAATACCGCAAACTGCTTTTTATCAAGCGTATTGCCAAAACCGATATTAGAAAAGAGCAAATTCCCGATATTAAAGAGGTTATCAGTTTCAAGAAAATGCGTCTCAAGGATGATTTAATCGGCATTATCGAGGAAGGCGGGCTTGATGATTACAGGGCTATTGCCGGAGAACTTATAGAAGAAGATTCCCCCGAAAACATAGTTGCCGCGCTTATTAAACTTGCGTTTGAAGAGGATTTTGATGAAAGCAGTTATTCCGAGATTAAAAAGGTTAGTGTAAACGTCAATATGAAAGGCAAAACCCGTCTCTTTGTCGCTCTCGGCAGAAAGCATAATATGTCGCCGAAAGAGCTTTTGAGTTTTATCCAGAATAAAACCAAGGTTGACCCGAGACGTATTCAGGATTTGAGAATCTATGAGGAGTTTTCATTTATAAACGTGCCGTTTGAGGATGCGGAGATTATACTTGACGTGTTCAACAGGGAAAATCGGGGAAAACGCCCGATTGTATCCCGTGCCAAAGAGAAAAAAGATTCAAAACCCTCTAAGGATTTCAAAGGTTCGTACGATTCAAAGAAAAAATGGGATGACAAAAAGGATAAAGGCAAAAAACGACGGTAGAGGTTTAAATTTTGCTCTGCCCTTTTCTAAACTTTCCGTTTGCTAAATCTTGAGTGAAAGTCTATTACGAATATTCCGCATAGGATAAAGCATATTCCAGCCCATTGTATAGGCGACAAACTTTCCCCGAAAAACACCTGTCCGAAGAATATCGGGACAATTACGGCGAATGAGTTAAACACCGGAATTACCGTTATTGCCTTATGTTTGCGGTATGCAAATTGTAGCGACAAAAACGATGCGGCGAGAAATACAAGCCATATATACGAATGGAAAAATCCCCAAAACGGGGTGAGTTTATCTATTACGACGGGCAGTCGGCTGACTTTCTGGAACACCTGCGATATTCCGGTAAGACTTCCCGCAAGCATTGCAAGCGCAGTTCCCACCGGGCGTTTTCGGATTTTTGTTATGAAAAGCGCTAAGATAAATACGGCGATTAATCCCCCGATAGCTCCCCATTTTGCCGTAAGCGAAAACTCATACAGGGGGATGGTATCTGCCGGAAAAAGAGGTATAATTATCATCCCGCTGAATATAAAAACGATGCCGGCTATTTCCGCTTTGTCTATACCTTCTTTCAGGACAAAAAACGAGAAAAGTATCAGGGTGAAAAGCCCCGCGGCGTTGAATGCTCCGACTATGGTTGTATAGCCTATCCCGATTGCTATATAGATAAGCACAAGCCCTGAGTTTGAACATAATATCCCTCCCACCCAGATTAATCCCCTTCGGATTTTTACCGAAATTTTATCATCTTTGGAGATAGCGCTTACCTGCGATTTTTGAGTTCCCTGCCCTATCGCTATAAGCGAGTTGCCTATAAATGCCAGAATTGCCGAGATTATCAAATCATTTTTCATAAAAGCTCCGTAGTAATTTCGCTAATAATCGAAAATTATAGAATATTATGATACAATAAAGTGCGGGAATTTACAAATGGAGGCAAGTTTGAATATTTTAGTGGCAGGCGGCGCGGGATATATCGGGTCTCATGTTTGTAAGCTCCTTGATAAAAAGGGGTATAACGTAACGGTATTCGATAATCTTTCGCGGGGATACCGTGATTTTGCCCGCTGGGGCGAATTTGTTCAAGGGGATATAGCTGATTTCTCAAAGTTAGACAATTTAATGCAGGAGCGGAATTTTGATGCCGTTATGCATTTTTGCGCTTTTATAGAGGTCGGCGAATCCGTTACCGACCCCGAAAAATATTATTCCAATAACCTTAAAAATACCATCACCCTTCTTTCCGCTATGAGAAAAAATAATATCGACAAATTTATATTTTCATCCACCGCGGCGGTTTACGGTATGCCTGAGAGTGTTCCTATTGATGAGGAATGCGGGAAAGCTCCGATAAACCCCTATGGTCGAACCAAATGGATGGTTGAACGGATTTTGGATGATTATTCCGAAGCATACGGGTTTAAAAGTATCCGTTTCAGGTATTTTAACGCGGCGGGCGCGGACACTGATTGCGAGATAGGCGAGGCGCACAACCCGGAAAGCCATCTTATACCGCTTATACTTGATGCCGTAATCGGGAAACGCGATTCGATTAAAATTTTCGGCACCGACTACGATACCCCCGACGGGACTTGTATCCGCGATTATATCCACGTTGAAGACCTTGCAGAGGCGCACTACGCGGGGTTGCTTAAACTTCTTGAGGGGGGCAAAACCGACGTGTTTAATCTCGGGTGCGGGACAGGGTATTCGGTGCGTGAGGTTATAGATACGGTCGGACGGGTAACGGGCAGGGATTTCAAAGTCGAGGAAACATCGCGACGACCCGGCGACCCATCCCGTCTTATAGCATCAAGCGACAGGGCTAAAATATCGCTTAATTGGAAACCGAAACACAGTCTTGATGATATGATAGAAACGGCGTGGCGATGGCATCAAAAATTAAATAATCTTAAACTCAAATAAAAGAGGGTGAAATGAGGGCAGGTTGGATTTTGGTATTGATTTTATTCCCGTGTCTGGTTTTTGCGGGTAGAGTGAGGTTTGTCGTGTTCCCCGATACCGTATCAATTACGATAACTAACGAGGAATTTACGAATCGCACATTCAAAGCGGGGCAGGAATACGTGTTGCCCGACGGGAACTATACGGCGATTATTGAAAATGAGGGGTATTATCCTAAAGCTATCGACTTTGTTTCGGGAAGGCGGAGGGTTACTGTCGAGGAGAAACTCGAAAAGCGGTATGACGGGCTTCGGCTTGTCAAAGAGGTTAAAACCGCAAGTCAGCCTAAGTCGGTGGTTTTCCTTGACGAAACCCGCTTTTTGGTAAACCATCTTAACGACACTTATCTTGAAATCCATTCGATAAATTCGACAAACCTTATTACGCTTAAAGTTCCCGAAAATTTTGCCCGCGCCAAGGGATTTGTTGAGGGGCTTGTCGATTGGGAGCAAAACGAAATCTTTGTGTCGCAGATGACTCGTAACTGCGTGCATATTTTTGATGCGACTACGGGCGAGTATAAAACCAATATGAGCGCTAAGGGAGTTTGGACTAAAGTTATCGCTAAAAATTGTAAATACCTGTTTTTTTCCAACTGGACATCGGAGGACGTTGCTATATTCGACCGTTTTACAAAGGAGTTTGTAGGCAAAGTCAAGACCGCCGGCATTCCCCGCGGGATGAGCGCTACTCCCGACGGTAAATATCTCTATGTGGCGGTTTTTTCGGATTCCATTGTCCAGAAAATCGACCTTGAAAATATGAAGGTCGAAAAAACGTTCCGCTTATCTCCCCGCAAGGGTGCGGCGCGCCATATTGTAATGGATGAGGCGCGCGGGTTTATATATGTCTCCGATATGGGAAGGGCGGAGGTGTTCAAGGTGGATATGCGGACTGATGAGGTTGTGGGAAGCGTTAAGGTTTATTCCAAACCCAATACTATCGCCATATCTCCCGACGGGCGCACCGTGTTTGTCTCCTCACGCGCCCCGAACGGCAATCAGGGCTATCTCTACAAAAGCGCAACTTTCGGACAGGTTCAGGTGATTGACACCGATGCTATGGAGGTTACGGGATGGGTATGGGGACGGAATCAGACTACCGGGCTTGGTATTTCTCCCGACGGGAAATTTCTTGCGGCAAGCGATTTCCTTGATGCCAATGTCGGGGTTTACAGGATTTTTGCAGGGCTTATCCGCGCCGTCTATGATGACAACCCTCCCGAAAGGATAAGATAGACAATTAATAAAGGTTCGTTCTGCGCGGTCGGAGCGAATATTACTTACGGTTTTTCTCGGAATTTCCAAATCTTTTGTTTTTTTAAAGAAAAGTGATATAATAATATAAAATCTCCTTAAAAGAGGGTATAAAAATGTCTGAAAAAAAGAAAGCGTTTTATCGAAAGGTCAGGGTCACAATTTTGGTGTTTGTAGGAATATTTGTAGTTCTGTTTGTGTTTCACGTGATATTGGGAATGGTTAGCGATATTGATGCTCCGGTGTCTCAACAATTCGGCGTTACTCCGCCAAGGGGTCCCGTTCAACAGATGAGTATGGATTCTTACTCTGTGTCTATGAAAAATATTGCGACGACAAAGATAGTAAGAGATTCCACCTTGCACGCCCCGCAGGTGAGTATAGAACAAAAATATGAGAAGATTGCCGATATGAGTGCGACCTCCTCCGATTTTGATAAGGACGAGGAGAAAATCCGCAATATTGTCGGGGAATTTAACGCGCTAATCCAGCTTGAAAACAAATCCGGGCTTGAACCATCGCGAAGTCTTCGTATGACTATCGGGGTTTTGCCCGACCTTTTCGAGGATTTTGTCGATACGGTGAGCGGGGTAGGGCATCTTGTTTTGCTTAATATTGAAAAAATCGACAAAACATCCGAGTATTTGGAAATTAACGCCAAACTTAAATCGCTTGAAAGCCTGCGCGATTCTCTTGTTCAGCTAAAAAGACGACCCGGCTCTATTGAGGAGATGATTAGCCTTGAGAACCGTATTTTCGAGGTTGAACGTCAGATACAGGAATTTAAAGGCGCGCTTACCGATTTCTCCCCCGAAAGAGAGTTCTGCACGGTTCGTCTAAGCCTTCGCGAAACGGTGATAGTGAAAGACCCGGGCAAATTCCTGCGCGTGATTAAAGCCTCGCTTGTGTGGGCATTGAGGATTTTCGGTATCGCTATGGTTATAGCTTTCTTTGTCCTGCTCTCGGCGCTTATTGTCGTAAAGATACTTGAGAAGCTCAAATGGATACCCGTAGTGATTAAGGATAAGATTGAAGGGTAGATTTGATGGGCGCAATCGGCGGTCATCTCGATACGCTCGCTTCACTCGCACTCGATGACCGTTTTATATAATAGTGTAGTTATTCCTGACCGCCCCCGTTGTCATTCCGATTATACTACTTTAGCTTTACCCGTGAAGAATCTAATCCGGTTTGCAGATTTTTCACGGGTTAGACCGACGCGGGTATAATCATAATGACACAACTTTCCAACCGTTGATGTAAAGATACATATTTATAGAGAGGTGGGATATGCCGGATTTTTCGGAAAGATATGGTTATAAAACGTCAAAAATTTTGCAAGTGGAATCTATTGATGATGCATTAAAAAACCGTATCTGGTCATATATTTATGAGTATTCAGAATTTGAGCATGGCCAAAATCATATAATTTATAAATATATTTGGGTTAATTTTTTCAAATTGTGTATTGATGAAATACCTGTTTGTCGCAACGGTGAAGTTTATTTAATAGAATTTCTAAAAATAGCTAAATATATATATTTCAATGAACTTAAATGGCATGAAATATTTGATTTTATTGAGTTTATGCAACGAATATATTCATCGGAAGATAAGAGTAAAGCAAAATCTTTTAGCGAAGCAATCAACGGGATTCTTGAAGAGGAAAAATCCGGTTACAGGATGATAGGAAATTTAATAACCCCGATTACCGATGAAACAGAAACAAAGGAAATAGAAGATGTTTTTTCTCACGATATTAAGCAGATAAGCGAACACGTAAAAACTTCTATGAATCGGCTTTCGGATAGGGAAAACCCCGATTATCGCAATTCAATAAAGGAAGCTATTAGTGCGGTAGAGGCGGCGGTTAAATTTATTTCAAATAATGAAAAAGCCTCTTTAAAAGACGGATTGAGAATCATTGAGAAAAACCATAATTTGCATAAAGCCTTTATTGATGCATTGATTAAATTATATGGTTATACAAGTGATGAGGGAGGAATTAGACACTGTTTAACTTCCGATAGTGAGGAAGTGGGTTTTGCCGAAGCAAAATTTATGCTTGTAGCCTGCGTATCGTTTTGTAATTATCTGCTGACTAAAAAGGCGGAGTTGGATTTGTGAGTTTAGCAAGCGTAATGCCCCCTCTTACCCCGTGCGATTTTTGATGTCGTTCCTTTCTTGAGATTTTCCGAAACTTGCGTTAAGATTATGTAAACTCAGGTTTTGGAGGTTGAAATGGTTCAAAATTTGGATGAGGTGATGGCTAAAATCAAGGCTATCAAGGAAGAGATGGATGTTGTGGAATACAGGGTGATTAATACCCGAACGCACGTTGAAAATATTGAAAGTGATGTCAAGAAAATCGGCAAAGAGGTTCTTGAGGGTTTTCATAGCGTATCGGCTAAGATTAACAAGCTTGAGGAAATTATCAAAAAGCTTGAAAAAGAAGTCGATGAGATGTATAATAGCAGGAAATAACGCTATCGCCTTTCATTATGATACATAAGCGCCCTTGGGCGCTTATTTTTTTATTAAGGAGCGCAAGTTGATAGAACATTTAAGAGAAAAGCTGAAAAATATTGCGGCGGACTATGCCGAAATCCATTTTGAGGTTGTAGGCGGGTCGAATATCGACCTTTCCAAGGACAACGTTGAAAACGCCGGAAATTTCAAAACGGTATCGGGGAATGTCCGTGTCCTGTATAAAAACGGATGGGGGTTTGCCTCGTTTAACGAACCCGAATTTGATAAAAATATTGAGCTTGCTATGCAAAACGCTATCCTGTGCGGTAAATCCAATTCCCAAATCGCTTTAAACTCCTCGCCCGTTACCGATGAGATAGTTACATCGTTTGAGCAAGACCCCTTTGCACTTTCTCTCAAAGACAAATACGATATAATTTTTGGTTACAACGAATTGCTGAAACACCCGAAAATTGTTTCCACCCGTGCCGTTTACAGAGACAAAAAAATCGAAAAATATTTCCTCAACACTGAGGGAACTTATATAAAACAGACTAAAACCTTTACCGGCGCTATGCTTATGGCGATGGCAAAAGACGGGACTAATATCCAAAGGGCGGTTGAAAGCGTAGGCGAATACGGCGGACTTGAGATGATTGCAGGAATGGAGGAAAAGGCGGAAAAAGTCAGGCAACTTGCGATTGATTTGCTTGATGCCCCGAAAATCGAGGGGGGTAAGTTTAACGTTTTGCTTAACCCGAAACTTGCCGGTATTTTTGCGCACGAGGCGTTCGGTCATCTTTCGGAAGCGGATTTTCTTTACGAAAACCCCAGATTTCAGGATATTATGCTGTTAAACCGTCGTTTCGGTCCTGAGTTTCTAAATATAATCGACGACGGTTCGCTTTATCCTTATGCCGGATACACCCCTTATGACGAGGAGGGTATCAAAGGCGGACGGAACTATCTTATCAGGGACGGGAAACTTTCGGGACGGATGCACTCAAGGGAAACAGCAGCGAAACTCGGCGAGAAACCCACCGGCAATGCCCGCGCATCCACCCCTATTAACCAGCCTATTGTCAGGATGACCAATACCTTTATCGACAACGGGGATAAGTCCTTTGATGAGCTTGTCTCCTCTATTGATGACGGTATTTACGCGGTGGATTCTATCGGAGGGATGACAAATCTTGAGATGTTTACATTTTCGGCGGGTAGCGCATACCGTATCCGTAACGGAAAAATCCGTGAGCTTTTACGGGACGTGGTTCTCAGCGGGAACGTGTTTCAAACATTGAATAATATTACCGCTATCGGCAATGACCTTGTTCATTACGGCGGACTTGGAGCTTGCGGTAAAGGCGGGCAGTCTGTTCCGGTTTCCACGGGCAGTCCGCATATATCGGTAAAAGATGTCCTTATCGGGGGCGTTTAAATTTATGTTACCTTCCTTTCGTTCTTTCGTATATTTATTTATGAGCGCTTAGTGAAGGAAGGTCTGTTTTACAGGGGTGATAATGAGCGAACATATTGACCGTCTTGCACTTAAATTTAAAGCGGGCGATGCCGAAGCGTTTGGCGAAATTTACGACCTTTTGTTTGACAAGATTTACCGCTTTATCTATTTTAAAACTTATCACAAAGAGACTGCCGAGGATATTACGAGCAGGACTTTTCTTAAAGCGCTTGGGGGTATTAACGGCTTTAATCCCAATAAGGCACGGTTTACCACGTGGATTTACCGTATTGCCCGAAACGCCGTTATCGACTATTACCGCACCCGTAAAAAAAATTCCGATATCGACGATATTTGGGATATAAAAGACCCTTCCGATATGGTTCTTGATTTGGAGACTAAAGAGTATATTGCAAAACTCCATACGGCGTTGAACACTTTAAGCCCCGATGTTCGCGAGATAATTATTCTGCGTATATGGGAGGGGATGTCTTACCGCGAGATAGCGGGGATTGTCGGCAAGAGTGAGGCGGGGTGCAAGATGGCTTTTTCGCGTGCCGTAAAAGAGTTGAGAGGAAAAATCGCGATTGTTGTCGCGGTTTTAACCGTCCTTGTTTCGAGGATTGGTTGACGGAGGATTTTATGATTGACAAACAAAAATTGATAGATGAACTTATACGCCTTGACCCATCGCTTGCGGATAATAAACGTCGCCTTGATGAAACCATATCGTTGATTATAGAGAGTAAGCCCGAAGTCCGCGTCGATAAAGATTTTCGCGAAAATTTAAAACGGGAACTTATGCTGAAGGCAAAAGAAAAATCCGTAAAGCGTCGCTCGGTTTTATACTGGTTTTTGGATAAAAAAATCCGTGTTGCGCTCGGCTTGGTTTGTCTTGCGTTTTTGATTGGTATTCCCGCGATACGGTTTTTACGGGTAGCTCCTTATGAAACTTTCAGTGTCGCCGTTGATAGGATGGAAGCCTTGCCTGAAACGGAAGAACAAGAAAGATATGCGATACCTGAAGCCCTGAAACAGGCTGCACCGAAAATTGCCGGGATACCTGCAGAAAAACCTGTCGATATTGTCCGTTACGATAAAGCGATGGAGATTGACGCACCGCCTTTGCCCGCCCCTTCCGTTGCCGATATGGTTATGGATACAGATACGGGCGCGCATTTATATTTTGAGGAACGGGCGCGCTCTTTGTCGGGAATACCACAGGAGGAGGCTGTAAAAATGGAATCTAAAGATTTACCAAGAAGGAGCAGAATATCCGAGTCTGCGAAACCCGTATCCGAACCAAAGCTGACCGTTTACCCTCCCAAACCCATAGACTCGGTTTTCTTAGACACATTACGCTTCCCCGTTTTAAATCTCCCGCTGTCCAAAGGCTATACGGGATGGGATGATTTAATGTCCGCCGCGCTCGAAAAACCGCATGTTCCGCGTCTTATAGCCGTTGATGAGGTTATAAACCGCTTTGATTATAAACAAGGGGAACGTTTCGGCGACAGCCCTTTTGCGGTTGCAAGCGAGGGCGCCGTATGTTTGTGGAATCCCGAAACAAAATTGATTTTCCTGAATATCACGGCGCTTGAGGATTTACGGGGTGCGCGCGCCGTTGTCGAATTTGACCGCGATACCGTTTCGCGTTACCGTCTGATAGGCTTTATCGCCCCGACACATCACCGCGAAACCGCTATCGGGTATAATATCAAGGCAGGCGAATCTTTTGCCTTCCTTATTGAGATTGAAACCACCGAAGATACGGACGGGATTTTCAATTTGTCGTTCAGATGGGATAATAAGGATTATATCGCGACGGTTAATATTCGCGACTTTGCTTTCGATACCGTATCAAACGACTATAAACTCGCCGCGGCGATTGCTATGGTCGCTATGGAAATCCGCAACGGGGAATACCGCTCGAAGAACCTCAAACTCGCGATAGATACGCTCAAGGGTATGGATAAGGACTACCTTCCCGCGGAGGTGGATAAGCTAATCGGGCTGATTGAATGGTAGGGGGGCACTCGGCAACCGGTTGGTTATCTCGATACTTTTCGCTTCGCGAAAAACTCGATAACCGGTTTGTTATCTAAAAGTCTTTACTTAAACCATCCGGTCATCGAGTTCCGAGCCTCTTCCGAAGGAAGGGCTTGGAGTATCGAGATGACCCCTAAAGTGTCATTCTGATTTTTGCTTCTTTAGTTTTTCCCCTGAAGAATCTCCTTCACAAAAAAAATAGATACTTCACGGGTTAGACTGACAAGGGTGTAATCAGTATGACACAACGGCGGTTGACTAAAAGTCTTTTCTTAAACCGACCGGTCATCGAGCGCGCCGACAGGCGAGTATCGAGATGACCGCCCGCCAACCCGCCATCAATTAATCGGCGGCGCGCTATTTTCTACTTCACGTAAACCCCGATAACCTCGCCTATATACATACGATGATAGTCTTGGGACGGGTAATTGCGGTTTATACGGCTGTCCAAGAAATGTTCGGGGATTATATCATCGAAATAGATTTTTCTGCACTCGACAACGAGACTCGCCTCATTAAACGCCGGCGCGCCGTTTTCGGTTTCGACTAAGGTAAGCCCGCAATTTACGATTTTATCCTCGTTTCTGCCGGAGTGCGCCCCGCAGTAGTTCAGCGTATCGCGGTAGGTTTCATTAAAAAACGACAATGTAAAAAGGCTTTCCCGCTCGGCAAATTCATAGGTGTAACGGCTTTTGCGTATAAAAGCGAAACATACGGGCAGATGCCACAGCACGCCCATCCCGCCCCAGCTTGCGGTCATTGTATTGGCTTTTTCCTTATTCCCCGCCGTGATAAGCATCCAATCCTCGCCGATAAGTTTAAAGATATTTTCGCCGATTAAATCGGGGGTGATTTTATTAAAGTCTTTCATAGGAATCCTCCTTTCGACAGATTATTTTTTATCCGCATCGAAATATTTTTGTATCAGGGTGCGGTAGTATTCCGCGACCGTTCGCGAACGGATTTCATCAAGCTCAACGCGTTCGGGGGTCTGTGCGGCAAACTCCTCAGGCGGGGTAAGCGTAAACTCCTCGGGGCGTTCCGCCTTGCGCTCCTCGCTAAGCCCCTTAGCCTGTATCCCTTTTTGCGCGTCGAGTAGTTTTTGTTCAAGTTTTTTGCTTTTGGCAAGCGAGTCATCATCAATATTATAGCTTTCAATCTCCTTGATTAAATCATCCATCAGTCGGTTGATTTCACTGCCGCCCGATATAAGCCCCTCGCCCTCGCCTTTAAGCATCTCGGCGAAATTATCGTAAATCTCCTTTTGTAACCGCGCCATCTCATCAAGCATACCCTGCATTTCTTCGGAAAGCCCGCCGGAGCGCATCATCTCCTCAAGCGCCTGTGAAAGCCCCAGACTAATCTGCGCCTGCATACGCATAAGGTCGCCCAACCCGAGCGTCATCATCTCCTGTTGCATACCCTCGTTGGACTGCGACATAGCCTCCTCAAGCGCCGCGTTGATTTTCAACAGGTAAAGCGATATGGTTGCTATGAGGTTTGCCGATACTTTCATTCCCATATCAACCTCGCTGATTTTATGGTCGCGGAGTGCGGTTATTATAAAGTCGAGGGTTTTTTCGTTGCGCTCAAATAAATTTTCTATTTCCCTGCGCGTTTCGCCCTCAAAGGTCAGCCCCTCAATAGCGCTTTCCAACTCCTTTCGGGAATGCCGAACCGATACGTTTATTGCGTTGACGTTTTCCACCACCCTGTCTATATTGCTTGTGTCGGACGGGTCGATAAAGGTTTTGTCTATTTGCAGGGTGTTGATAGCCACAATTTGGTTAATATAAAGCTCCTCAATAATTTTCTTTATACGGTTAATCCGTTCCTGTGTCCGTTTTTCCTGCGCCTGCCCCATACGTTGACGCGTCTCGCTTTTAAGTTCGTTGATAAGACTGTCGGAACGTTCAAAACTTTCGGCGTTTCCCATCTCAAGTTTGCCCGCCTCCTCCTGAAGCTCCTTAACCAAGTCCTTAATACGACCGTCCGCGTGTTTTTGTAATTCGCTCAACTGTTCTTTGTATAAATCCAAATTGCGGTTGAATAACTCCGGGTTATCCTGCTCTTTGAGGGTTTCGTAAGTCCGTTCAAGCAGGTTGATACGGTTAATCAGTTCAGCCAACTCCTTGTAGTAATCGAGATTTTTTAAAAACGACGAGATACTTTCAAGGGTTTTTTTAAAATCCAATTCGGATGGGTCGATATTGCGGAATTGACGACGGTCTTTTTCCATAAGTTCGGTAAGCCGACTCATTGTTTCGCTATGTTTTTTTAGTTCCTCGCTGATTTCTCTCATCTTTTCGAGACTTTCGCGGATTTCCCTTATAGCGGTCTCATCGGGGAGATATGTTTCCGACAGTTGCGAAATATCCGAGCGTGCCTGCTCAATAGATTCCTCTATCTCGCGGGTTTTCTGTTTAGCGCCGGCAAGATTTTCCTGTTCATAGTCCCGCTTTAACTCATCAAACCGATGCTCCAAGTTTTGCAGTCTTTCCTCAATAGACTGATGTAACCTTTCGCGCAAAGCCATCAGGTCGTCAAAGTCCGGGGATATGATATTGAACCCTACTTTAGATGAGTTAAGCGAGAACACGTCGCGGGTATAAAGCTCTATTGATGCCACGTCGCCGGGCAGGAGTTCCGTTTCCCTGTATGTGAACCTCAAAGTGCGTTTGATATAACGCTCATTGCCGAGCGGTATTTCAAGCGAACTTCGGCTTGTATAAGGCAGGCGGGGGTTTCGGTTTGTAACGGTTATATTCATTATAAGTTTTGTAAGCCCGAGTTCATCCTCGCTTTCGACAATACTATGGACATTCCACCGGTGATGCGTAATTGTAACGTCCTGCAACGGAAACAACAGGGTGATAGACGGGGCGGAATTCGGCATCGTTTTTATACGAAAATGCGGCGAGATATAGCTGTCGTTGTCCTTTGAAACAAACGTAACGGCGTAGCGGGTATCTCCTCGCGGGTTAAAACTCAAAGCAAAACGGTTTTTATCTATGTCGATTGAGCCTCTAACAGAGGGGGTGATTGTAGCGCTGTCGAGTTCTTTTGTAAAATTTCCTGAAATCCGCAACGAAGCGCCCTCCCATACCTCAAGGTCCTGAAGCCCCGAATAATTATCAGTCCTGAACGGATAGACAACCTGCATATCAAGTCGGTTCGGTAACAGACGGGTTGTGGCGTTCATAGTTTGGGTGAGTAATTCGCGCTTTATCCCGTATTTCCGCGCAACTATCGTTATGGTTATTTCCTCCTGTGAGGTTATCGAAGCGTCAAACGTGAAAACACCCTCGCTGTCTAAGATTCCGGTATCGGCGGTCAAAATCTTTATCTCATCGAAAGCCCCCGTTTTATCCGACAGGTCTATCTCAAGCGGACGCGATTGAATATAATAGTGAGGTATATCCCAGTCGGGGGTGAAAGTCAAAAAATCCGTAACGGCGTTGTATTTGTTTATTGCCGACGGGATACTCAACGCAGCGAGTATTAAAAACAGGAATGTAACCGCAAACGCAATAAGCGTCCTTATTATAAGGGCTTTGCTTTCTTTGACAAAGAATTTTAAAACCAAGCCGTTGCTTTCAAGTTCGGTTTCAAGGCTTTCGGAAAAGTTTTTCTTTCTGCGAAACTCCTCAAGCGAATCGATTATAAGAGTCCGTTGCCCAAAGATAAACCCCTCAAACTTGCCGTAAATACCCCTGCGGTATCCGTCAAAGCGGATTACCTCAAAGATTATTCCCGTAACCGAAATTATGACAAGCAAAAACACTATAACGAACCAAATCGGGAATGAATAAATAACCGCAAAAAACCCCGTGCCGAGAAATGCCAATCCCGTAAGCATACATAGAATTGAAAAAATCAGGCAAGCAAAATTTATTAAGCGGAGACGGTTTATAAAGCGGAAAATCATAGACATACCCGTATTTTATTGCTTTAATGATAACCGAAATATTGAAAATTATCAAGGTATGTTGTGAGGAATGGCGGGGACCGGATGATTTAAGAAAAGACTTTTAGATAATGTTTCGGTCATCGAGTAGCCGAGCAGAGCGAGGCATATCGAGATGACCCCTGAAGTGTCATTCCGATTGCTCTACTTTAGTCTAACCCCTGAAGAATCTGCCTTACAGCAAGGAGATTCTTCAAGGGGAAAACTAAAGAAGCAAAAATCAGAATGACAACGAATGTATTGAGATGACCTTCATTTTCCATAACTTTGTAGCGAAAAGGAATTGTTTACAAAACCTCTTTAAACGGATTGGCTTTTTTTTTGATAAAAAATCTTGCCGACTCTTTTGATATGGTCGCGCAAATCGCGGTTTTCTATTTTTGAATAGATGGAAATATCAAATTTATAAGGCAGAAAAAGTTCCTCTAATTCATCCTGAATAGCAAAGATTGTTCTTAAAGACAGGTTGTCTCCAAACAACGTTAGGTCTATATCCGAACCCGTCTTGTAATTACCCATAGCCCTTGAACCGTATAGGACAACTTTTTCTATCTCATCGAATTTTGAGAATATTGCTTTTATATTATTTACGGTTTCAGACTCAAGACCATACATTTCCTAAATCTCCTTGCGTTTTTCATTTTCCAAACTATCGGCTAATTCCTTAAAGACATCATAATATCTATTTTTGATATAAGAAAAAATCTTATCGGCGAAACTTTCGTTGTAAGTGTGAGTGGTTAACTGACGGCTTTTTACGGCTTCCATTAAGTATTTTCCGTCCTGCACAAGACCTCTTTGAAAAGCTAATCTGAAAGCATCCTTACTTCCCTGAATATCCGTTTCGCCTTTTGATTCGTAAAAATCTTTTACCGTGTTCCAAGCCAATTCGTAGGTATATTCAAATGCTTTGATTATTCCCTGTTTCTCAAGGTTATTGATTTCTCTTGCTTCGGCGATTTTTATGCCTTCCGATAAATTACTCAACACTTTTTTATAATTCTCTAATCTTTGTATCCATCGAATATCTTTTTTCATAAGCAACGCTCCTTTTATAATACGGTTTAATCCGGTATCCTGAACGACAGGCTCATCGTAATTTTCACCTCGCGGGTATTGTCGGGGTTAATCAGAGACAAAAGAAGGGAATCTACAATCGACCCGCTGAAAATAATATTGCCGTTACCGCGTCTCCCGTAAGCCTTGACACCCGCGGTCAACAGGTATTGATTTTGACCTCCGCGCGTATGATACGAACTGTCCGTCATAAACCCGAAACTCAGACGCGCCCCGATAATCGGTTCGCTGAACTCTATTCCTATACGGGGATGGATTCTTGAGAGCAGGTTGTTGTCAAACTCAGGCGACCTGTTTTGATTGTTGAGTTCGTAAGTTATCGAATCGATATTGATAAACTCAAGCCCCGCAAAAAGCAAAACCCTTTCGCTGAGTTCAAGCGCAATTCCCCCCTCTATAATCATAGGATAATTTTCACGAAGCGAAAATCCCGATACGGAATTTTGCCATTCTATAAAAAACGGGGAATGGAATACAAGTCCCGTTTGAACTCTCTGCGATATTTTCCATAGTATCCCGATATTATATGCAAAAGCAAACCCGCGCCCGTCCCCCTCAGTGGCGATAACGGGTCCCGCTCCTCCTCCTACGGCAAGATTATCCAATACCGGGTATGCAAAAGATAATTTTACCGAGCGGACGTGAAGGTCGTTAAGGAAATACGAGTCAAATATCGTGGAAACGGACAGCCCGAATCTCATTTTATTGCGCCCGTAAATCAAACCGAAAAACGGGAAGTAATCCATATTTATACGGATATAATTTCCCTGAAGAATATCGGGGATTACCACGTTGGCGTAAACCTCATAAGATATTCCCCATCCCGATTGTATCTGCACAAGACCCGCGGGGTTGTGATGGACAGCTATCTCGGATTCGGCATAGGCGGTATAAGCCGCGCCTATTGAGTTGGCGAAACTGCCGAGCCTGAAACGGTTATAAGGCCTCCATCCGTAAGCAAAATTTATTGATAAAATACAGAAAAGCCCCGCTATCAAAATATGTTTCATCTTTTCTCCCGAACGCTTGAAAATTTCAGCACCTTGCATTATTATAATGGGAAAAGATTTTTCGCACAAGGAAACCCGTATTGAGATATTTAAAGGATTCTATCAGACATTCCGCAGGATATATTAAAAGGCTTATCGAAACGGACAGGAAAGAACTTGTAGCGGAGGCGATTTTACAACTTGTGAAAGATATATATTGCCTTAAACACGGTGAAGAACCGAAATTTTCTATTGATACGGCGGTTTCGCGGACATGCATAAATCTTGACCGAACCGAAATCGAGTTCCTTTGCGATATAGAAACAGCCTCCCGCAAGCGCGATAAATATATCAATCTTGTAGCTTGTTTAAATTCCGATACGGCAAAATCCATAATTGATAAAATTAACCGGACCCTTTAAAGCTCGCAGTTTTTCACAAAGATTTCAAAGTCCTCTTCGCTGAAAAATACCATTGTTACCATTTGGAGCGATTTAAGTTCCGGTATGGTTTGCGCCAAAACACTCCCAGCGATTTTAGCGGCGCGTTCCTTCGGGAAACCGTAAACCCCGGTGGATATTGCCGGAAAAGCGATACTTTTTAAGCCGAGTTTATCCGCCAACTGCAAAGAGTTGCAATACGCGTTTGCAAGCAGGTTTTCCTCATCGGAGTTGCCGCCTTTCCATACGGGTCCTACCGTATGGATAACGTATCGCGAGGGTAAGTTGCCGGCGGATGTTTCAACCGCCTCGCCTGTGGGAAGCCCGTCGGGGTAACGGGTGTTGCGGATATGACGGCACTCCTCAAGTATGGATTGCCCTCCTGCGCGATGGATTGCGCCGTCAACGCCTCCCCCTCCCATCAGCGAGGAGTTTGCCGCATTGACTATGGCATCTGTAGGTTCAATAGTAATATCGCCTGTCTTCACCGTAATTTTACCGTCCATCAGACGCTTAAACTCTTTCATAAGCTACTCCCCGATAATTTTCACCAACACCCTTTTTTGTCTCCTGCCGTCAAACTCCCCGTAAAAAATCCGTTCCCAGGGTCCAAAATCAAGTTTTCCATCCGTAACGGCGATAACGACCTCGCGCCCCATAATTTGTCGCTTGTGATGAGCATCGCCGTTATCCTCCCCCGTGCGGTTATGACGGTATTGCGAGATTGGAGCGTGAGGGGCAAGTTTCTCAAGCCATTGTTTATAATCCTCAATAAGCCCGGTTTCGTTGTCGTTGATAAAAACACTCGCCGTGATATGCATAGCGTTGACAAGACAAAGCCCCTCGCGGATACCGCTTTCGGCAAGCGCGGTTTCCACCTGCGGGGTGATATTTACAAAGTCCATACGGTTAGGGGTGTTAAACCATAGTTCTTTCCTGTAAGACTTCATAAAACCTCCTTCTTGTTATGTAGATTATACTACGGGAGCGGGATTAATTCAAGCCTGATTTGGCATATTATATACAGAATTGTCTATTATTTATTGATTAAAAAGATTTCTTCGGTTAAAATTAAATCAAGGAGTAGTTTTAATATGAACTATTGGACAAAGTTGAGTGTGGAATATGCTAACCAAAGAAATTATTTAGACAGCTTGTTTTTGGTTTACCCTACTATTCCCGAGGGTATCCGTGAAATTGACGGAGATTTATGGGATAGGGTAGAGAAAGCTTTTGAAAACAGGAATAATTTTGAATTGCTGAACTTGTTGTTAAAGTTAAAGTTGTTTCCAATTAAAGATTTCTATGTTGCATATCTAAGAAGAGATAAATCCGCTATAGAAAGAAATCCGTCAACCGTTGATAGATTATGCGGGAGATTATATGAAATGGGTTTAAATGAAATTTATGAAAGATGCAGTGAACCCAAAGAAACCAATCGTCAAATAGGTCCATTGTTTAAAAGATGGTTGAAACGTGGTAGTTTAGGAGCGGAAGTCTTGAATTTGAATGATTTTATAAAAACCGAAAACAATGCAATTTTAATCGGAAGCGATGAGGAAATGAAAAATTTTGCAAGAGAAAATTTAAACTATCAAAGAGATAAAGGATTGGACTTTATTGCAAGATTTAACGGACAATATATTATTGGCGAGGCTAAATTTCTTACGGATTTCGGGGGACATCAAAACGCACAATTTCAAGATGGGATTGAATTACTAAAATTATAAAATATCAATGCAATAAAAATTGCTGTTTTTGACGGAGTTCTTTATATAAAGGGTAAAAACAGAATGTATAGATATTTGGAAACACATCCTGAAGGATATAATATACTAAGCAGTTTGGTTTTAAGAGAATTTCTTTACCAAATCTAAGGCGGTATTTATGAGGTTAATTTATAATGGAAAAAAAGAAAAAAATGCAATCCTTGAAACCGTTAAAAAAAGCAAATTGGTAAAAGTTGAAGGCGATTCTATCAATAAACTTATATGGGGTGAAAATTTAAAG
>CAZQBT010000028.1:0-33757 GCA_964591955.1 uncultured Brevinematales bacterium
ATAACCCTTCTTTTTTTTGACAGGAATGGATTTTATATTTAAACTTAATCGCCTTTTTTTTAATCAAGGCAAGGAGGTATGTTATGAACAAAGCCGAACTTGAAAAACTAAAAAAAGATGAACTTTTGAAAATTGCTAAAAAGAATGGGGTTAAAGCGGATTCCTCATCTAAAAAAGAAGCTATTATTAAACTTATACTTGATTCAACAAAAAAAGAGAAATCCGTAAAAGCGGAGGAGGGGGTTGCTCACAAACCCCGTAAAAAGAAATCCGATAGCAAGGTTAGTCAGCCTAATCTTGATGATAGCGGCGATATTATGAAAGGCGAATCTAAAAAATTCGAGATTGAAGACAAACGCGCTTATATGGAACCTTCGTATGAACTTGTTGGTGAGGAAACCTATGAATTGCCTCAATATTACGGTGAAACCAAGATTATCCTTATGGTGCAGGACCCGTATTGGATGCATGCCTATTGGGAGATTAATTCCAAAACCCGTAAGAAATTCAGGATTGAAAAAGGCAAGCACAATGAGAATATGACTATTCGCGTTTTTGGTGCAGACGGCAAACAGGCGGTAGATATTTCAATCAATGATGATGCGCATAGCTGGTATTTTAAAGTTCCCGAATCTGCAAAGGCTTATTATTGCGAGATAGGCTATATTGATGAGAAGGGGAATTTTAAGGCGATTGCCCGTTCAAACACCGTAAGCGTTCCTACCGACAAAGTTGCTCCTTATGATGAAGAATGGAAGTTGTCGGAGAAAGAAGGCGAAGAGATTTTCAAGAAGTCCGGCGGGTATATCCTTCACAAACAGGTCGGTTCTCAGTCTCTTGCAGAGTGGGCTGTTTCTCCTAATGCTATGTCGTCTGGGGGATTTTCCGGCGGTAGCGGAAGCGGCGGCGTTGCCGGTAAAAAACCGCCTAAGAAACAAAGAGGATTCTGGGCTGAACTTCATACCGAACTTATTGTTTATGGCGCAACCGAGCCGGATGCTACTGTTACCGTAGGCGGAGTTCCGACTAAACTTTCTCCTAACGGCACTTTCTCTATCAGGTTTTATCTTAAAGACGGGGAGCATTCCATTCCCTTTGTTGCAACATCCAACGATGGTGTGGACACTATTGAGATTACACCGTTTGTGGCAAAAAACACTGTCCGCAAAGAAAGAAAAAACAAGTAGTTTATATTTTAAAATTGCTGATTTTACGGGGGCAAGTGGTTTTTTCGCTTGCCCTGTTTTTTTTTATTTACTATTTGACAAAAACATACGATTTCTTTATTATTATGTATATGAATGGGGAGGGTTGTTAGTTTGACGAAATTGTTGGTTGTTTCGGATTCCCATGGGTATGTGTCTAAACTTGATGATGTGGTCAGAAAGCATCAAGACCAGTTTAATATTTTGATTCATCTCGGAGACAGGAGTTATGATGCTCTTTCTTTGCAGGAAACTTTTTACAATATAGTTATCATTAAAGGCAATATTGAGATGGAAGGACCTCATATGCCGAATATAGGTGAGTATGAAGAATTTCTCGATATTGAGGGGGTCAAAGTTTTTGCTACTCACGGGCATCGTTACAGTGTTCATTCCACTATGATTTTCCTTAAAAAGGCTGCCAAGAGTATGAAGGCTAATCTTGTTCTTTTCGGGCATACACACGAAAAGTATCTTGAGCTTGACGATGATGTTATGTATTTTAATCCGGGGGCTTTGTCTAAAGGCGATTACGGGCTTATCGGTATTGAAAATGAAGAAATTGTCAGTATTGAACATGGTTACATCTCGGAGAAGTGGTAGTTTATGGTTGAAATATCTTTTTACAATGTCGATTTTGATAACACATCTCTTATTAAAAATCTTAAACGTATAATAGAATTAATTTTAGATGATTACAATAAGCGTGATTATGATTTAAGTCTTGTGGTTTGCGATAACGCGTTTATACATAACTTAAACAAAGAATATCGGGGAAAGGATTTGCCTACCGATGTGCTTTCGTTTTCACAGGAGGATGGAGAGGATTTTAAAGACTTTGAATTTTCAACGCCCGTTCTCGGCGATATAATCATTTCGGCGGATAAGGCTATTGAACAGGCAAAAGAATATGGGGTAACTGGCGATGAGGAATTTGCGAGGCTTGCTATTCACGGAACACTTCATTTGCTTGGTTTAAACCACGATACGGAAGCGGAAGAAGAGGAGATGTTGGGTCTTCAGGATATTTATTTAGATAAATTTCTTGTTTTTATCAAATAAAAAACCGGCTTTGAATTTCAAAGCCGGCTCTAAATTAATGCATCAAATACTTAAAGTTATTCCACTACTGCAAGCACATCGTCAATAGAAACGAGGAGGTATTCGGTCTCGTCAACTTTAAGCTGCGAACCCGCATACTTGTCGTAAACGATTTCATCCCCGACTTTCACCTTGATAGCCTCATCATCCCCAATAGCTTCAACAATACCCATCTGGGTTTTTTCCTGAGCGGTCTGCGGAAGAATTATCCCTCCCTTAGTTTTCTCTTCGCTCTGCTTAACCTTAATAAGTATTCGTTTTCCCAAAGGTTTAATCTTCATTACTATTCCTCCAATCTGGTTTTTAAGACTTAAATTTAATAAAAATTTATCGAAACGTCAAGGCTTAAGATAAGAAAAAATTTTTGGAGTTGCATATCAGAATAGGGATACGGTAATTCCGATTGCCCGCCCGGCACGGAATCATATATATTTTAAGCGGGGCTAATATACTAAATTTTTATCTTTTCCCGTAGTTTTTATCAATCCAATCCAAATACTCCCCTGAGCGGATAGACTTCACCCATTCGGGGTTATCCATATACCATCGGATAGTTTTTTCCAACCCGCCCTCAAAATCAACCGACTGTTTCCATCCGAGTTCGTTTTTTATCCTGTCGCAGTTTATAGCGTAGCGCCTGTCGTGTCCGGGACGGTCTTTAACATAAGTAATAAGGCTTTTGTAGAAGTCTTTGGGTTTACCGTTGAGTTCGGCGCATTTTTCGCATAGCAGATTTACCACCTCGACATTCGGACGCTCGTTTTCGCCTCCGATATTATATTTTTCACCGATTTTCCCGCCCGTAATAATTTTCCATACCCCGTCGGCGTGGTCTTCCACGTATAACCAGTCGCGCACGTTTTTTCCGTCTCCATAAACGGGCAGAGGTTTTCCTTCAAAGATATTAAGTATCATCAGCGCGATTAGCTTTTCGGGGAACTGGTATGGACCATAGTTATTTGAGCAGTTTGATAACGTTACCGGGAGGTTATAGGTATGGAAATACGCCATTGCGAGATGGTCTGAGCCTGCTTTAGATGCGGAATAGGGGCTTCGCGGGTCATAAGGCGTGTTTTCATAGAAATAACCGGTTTCGCCGAGAGAACCGAAAACCTCATCGGTTGATATATGATGAAACAGAACATTGTCGCGTCCCTGCCAGAATTTTCGCGCTATATCTATAAGTTCAAAAGTGCCGAGGATATTAGTCAGTATAAAATCATCGGGCTTGTCTATTGAGCGGTCAACATGCGACTCCGCTGCAAAATGGACTACGCAGTCTATATCGTATTTGGCGAACAGGCTTTCGAGTTTTGCACGGTCGGCTATATCGCATTTTTCAAAGACGTAGCGGGATTTATCGAAACGCTCCTCTATATCAATAAGCGACTTAAGATTGCCGGCATAGGTAAGTTTATCGAGATTTACGATACGTCCCTCGAAATCGGTTTTAGTAAGGACATACCTGATAAAATTTCCGCCTATAAACCCCGCTCCCCCCGTAACGAGTATATTTTTAAATTTTCGCATAACGCCTCCGTTGTTTTTTATTCCTTCATATTTTGAAGAAAATCCGCCAACCCCTCTTCCCATTTATGTATATCAAATCCAAGCTCCCGTTTAATCTTATCTTTGGATAAAACCGAGTATGCCGGACGCTTTGCAGGGGTAGGGTATTGCGAGGTGGAAATAGGATTAATCGAAACCTCGTTGTGTATTAATTCTAAGTTTCTGCCCTGTTTATATATAGCCTTTGCAAAGTCGAACCAGCTGATTTCACCGCTATCCGTGTAGTGATAGATACCGTATTTATCGGTATCGGATTTTAAAAGCGATACTATGTTTTCGCTCAGGAATTTTGTATAAGTAGGGGTTCCTCTTTGGTCGGAAACAACATTTAAGCCGTTGCGCTCATTCATAAGCCTGACCATCGTTTTAACAAAATTATTGCCGTAGATACCGTAAAGCCATGCAATTCTTATAATAAAGAATTTATCCGTTATTTCCCGGATATGATTTTCTCCCGCAAGTTTGCTTTTTCCGTAGGCGGATTGAGGGTTAGTCGGGATGGATTCGGTATAGGGTGAGGATGCAGTGCCGTCAAACACATAGTCCGTCGAAAAATGGATTAGCGCGGCGTTTTTGTGCTTGGCGACTTTTGCAATATTGGCAACCCCATCGCCGTTAATTTTCATAGCAAGTTCTGGTTCGCTTTCTGCTTTGTCCACTGCGGTATATGCCGATGCATTAATAATACGTTTTATCGGTTTATCCTGCACAAAGCCCTTGAGCGCTTCAATATCGGTAATATCGATTTCCCTGTCGCTTGCGATATACGGTATTCCCGACTTTTGAAGCATTATTTCAATTTCCGTTCCGAGCATTCCTTTATTTCCTATAAGCCAAACCATAGATTTATCCTTTGCTTTTTAAAGCGATATATTCTTTTAACGTGGGATTGGATTTATCACGTTCCGAAAGCAGAGGCGTTTTCACAGGCCAGTCGATAGCCAAATCGGGGTCATCCCATGCTATCCCGCATTCCGTTTCGGCGATATAGACATTAGATACCTTATAGCAAACCTCGGCAATATCGCTTAATACGCAAAACCCATGCGCAAACCCTGTGGGGATATAAAACATCTTTTTGTTTTCCGCGCTTAGTTCGACAGCAAACCATTTTCCGAAAGTGGGTGAGTTTTCGCGAATATCGACCGCCACGTCCCAGATAGTTCCGCTTATTGCGCGTATAAGTTTAGCCTGCCCCGGTTTTGATTGAAAATGAAGTCCGCGTAAAATATCCTTAGCCGACTTGGAATGGTTATCCTGATAAAAGGGATGGTTTATTCCAATTTCTTTGAATTTATCGGCGTTGTAGGTTTCCATAAAAAATCCGCGCTCATCCTCAAAAATTCCCGGTGTAATAATAAGTAGTCCATCTATCGTTGTTTTGTCAACAGTCATTTGCACTCCCGTTACAGATATATTTACATCTTTTTGATTATTGATTGCAGGTATTTACGATAGGAATTATTCGGCACACGTTTGATTAGCTTATCGAACTGTTCAATATCTATAAAACCTTTAAGAAAAGCCGTTTCTTCGATACATCCGATTTTCAAACCCTGTCGCTTTTCGATTGTTTCGATAAAGTTTGATGCCTCAAGAAGGCTCTCAAATGTTCCGGTATCAAGCCATGCAGTCCCGCGAGATAATAATTCCACGCTTAGCTTATTGTTTTTTAAATAATGGTTGTTAATATCGGTAATCTCGTATTCTCCTCGTGCCGATGGTTTCAGATTTTTAGCTATATTCACGACCTTGTTATCATAAAAATATATTCCGGGAACGGCATAATTGGATTTGGGTTTTGATGGTTTTTCCTCAATAGATATTACCTTTTTATTATCGTCAAATTCAATTACGCCGTAGCGTTCGGGGTCGGATACCCAGTATCCGAATACCAAACCGCCTTGCTCCTTATTTTTAAACTTTTCCGCCACATTACCGAAATCAAACCCGTAAAAGATATTGTCTCCCAGTATAAGGCATACGGATTTATCGCCTATAAAATCCGCGCCTATTATAAACGCCTGTGCAAGACCTTCGGGTTTTTTCTGTATGGCGTATGATATTTCTATACCGAGATTATTACCGTCGCCCAAAAGTTCACGGATACGCGGGAGATTAACAGGGTCGGATATAACAAGGACTTCACGCACCCCCGCTTCCATCACGGTCGATAAAGGATAATATATCATAGGTTTATCGTAAACCGGCAAAAGTTGCTTGCTCGCCGTCAAGGTTAACGGATAAAGTCTCGTTCCGAATCCTCCGGCTAAGATTATTGCTTTCATTTTTGCTCCTTTACGGTTACTAAAAGTTTGTTAATCCGAATTATTGCTCTATGCCGAGTATATCCAAAAACGTATTCATAAGTTCTAAATGCTCGTTATCTACTCTGGATTTTATTTCCTCAAGATTGGTTTTATCCGCTTTTCCATAAGTTGTAAAATAGAACTTAATCTTAGGTTCCGTTCCCGATGGACGGGCTATAACCTTGGCGTTTTCGCTTAGTTCAAGGATAATGACATTGGATTGAGGCAAACCGAGCTTACCTGTAATTTTCCCGGTTTGTATATCGTAAACCTCATCAAGTTTAACGTCCTTTTTTATAATCACGTGGTAGCGTCCGATTTTTTTCGGAGTATCGGTTCGAAGCGTTGACATAATATTTTGGATTTTCTCCCCGCCTTCTTTACCTTTCATATACACGGAGAGCTGGGATTCTTTATAATACCCGTATTTGATATAAAGCATATCAAGCACTTCGGCAACCGACATCCCTTTTGATTTATAAAACGCCGTCAGTTCGGAGAAAAGACAAGCCGCATTGACCGCATCTTTATCCCGTATCCATTTTGCCGCGTTATAACCATGACTTTCCTCACAACCGAAAATGAAAGTCTTGCCTAAGGCTTCCTGTTCTTTGGTTTTAAGCCCAATCCATTTAAAGCCGGTAAGTGTTTCAAAAGCCTCAATATCAAGGTCGTCGGCAATATCTATCAGCATTTTAGAAGTAACGATAGTTGATACCATAAACGGCTTATGGGGGAGCTTGCCTGTATTTTTCAGTTCGGAGAGCACGTAGTAAACAAGAAGGCTTGCAATCTGGTTGCCGTTCAGCAGGAGATAACTCCCGTCTTTTTCTTTAAGAGCCGCACCGATTCTGTCACCATCGGGGTCGGTGGCGATAAACACATCAGCTCCGGCTTTTTTGGAGTATTCTATACCGAGTTGCATAGCTTCTTCAAGTTCCGGGTTGGGGAACGGTGCGGTGGGAAACGTGCCGTCGGGTATTGCCTGTTCCTTAACGAGTATCACGTCTTTAAACCCGTAACGTTTCAGCATTTCGGGAATAATTTTATAGCCGACACCGTGCAATGGTGAAAAACAGATTTTTACCCCCGATGAGGGTATTACTTCAGGATGGATTGACAACGAGAGCGTTTTTTCGTAATATATCGGGTCAAGTTTATCGTCTATATATTCAAACAACTCGCTTGTCTCGGTTTCCTTAAAGTCCATAGATTTGACTTGGTCAAGCGAAACTATTTTTTTAACCTCTTCTATAATGCCCGTGTCGTTTGGAGGAGTAACCTGTGCGCCGTCTTCCCAAAAGACCTTGTATCCGTTATATTCTTTCGGGTTATGCGATGCGGTAACCATCACGCCTGCAACGGCTTTAAGCTCATTTATGGCGAACGAGACACAAGGGGTGGGATGGATTTCTTTATAGAAATAGACTTTTATCCCGTTGGCAACAAGGACACTCGCAGTAGTCTGCGCAAATAGGTCGGATTTAATACGGGAATCACGGCTTATAACGACACCTTTTGATTGTCCGTTTTTCCTGATTATGTAGTTGGCAAGTCCCTGCGTTACCTTGCGGATATTATAAATATTCATCCTGTTTGTTCCCGCGCCGAGAACGCCGCGAAGTCCGCCCGTCCCGAATTCCAAATCCAAATAAAAACGGTCGATAAGTTCCTTTTCATTGTTGATGTCAACCAAAGATTGAATTTCTTTGCGCGTTTCATTATCATAGGGCGGAGATGCCCACTCTTTTATTCTTTGTTTGATTAAATCATCCATTTTTTTCTCCTAAGTTAAGTGTTAATAGTATTTTACCATCAGTTTAGTTTTTTTTCCAGTTTAGTAAAGGTATTATATTTTCAGGATTACTTGAATATGTTACTATTTCGGTATATATTATAATCGGAATACAGGTAAATTGAAAATTCAGGAGTTTTTATGAAAAAACGTTTATGGATATGGGGGGTTCTTCTTTTTATAGGTTTTGCAAGCGTATCCTGCGTTTTGTTGGATGAGTTGCTTGAGGGGGCGACACGAAAAGCCCCCGACGAAAGCTACTACGGGGAATATTTTTATGATTCTCAGTTAGAAACGGAATTAGATAAAACCAACGAATAAACGTCTTTAAAGCGCCACAAGTCCGTATATCATATTCATCATTCTGATAAGCAAGTCGTAGCACAATGTTACCACAACAAACGACACAATGTAAAAAGAAACCATCTGGAAAATATCTTTGGTTTGTGTTATCCTCGTATTGCGCATAGCCCATCCCGCCGATGAGCATACTATAAGCAGGAATATCATAATAACGTAGTATGAGACCTTGTTGTAAATAACGTTGCCGATACGCTGGAAATTTATTTTTGAGCCGTAAACGTATTCGTAATAGAGGATTATGTTAAGCATACTGATGTCGCGGAGTTGCTCTTTAGACGACAATGAATAGACGCCTTTGATATTGTATATCAGTGGGATATTTCTTTTTTCGCGAAGTTCTTTAGTGCTTCTAATCCGTCCCCGCGAATACTCGTAGTAGGTTGGATTATGAACTACTATTTGGTTATCAACGACTTTTGCGTATTGTCCTGCGACAATATAGTCAATATTTTTGTTTGTATCATAAGCGATAACCTTAAGGTCGGTGATATAAAAAATTCCGTCGGCGTTGTAAAGTTTTCCCATATTGACAAGCGCCCGTCCCATCATAAACGTAACGTTTTCCTTAAAGGGATATAATCTTAAATTCCTGAACTCGGAGAGGGTAAATTTATCTCCGGTTTCATCGGTCAGGCGTTCCCGGCTTGTATCCTGTTTTTGCACCATCGAGGAGTGATATGCCATCTCCTCAAGACGGGATATTGCAAATTCATTCATAAAAAAAGCGAATGCAAAACTGAAAATTACATAAAATATAAATGAGAAAACGAATCGGGATTTGGAGCTAACCCCTCCGGCTTCGTTCTTACTTCTGAAAACCAAGCTCCATAGGATACTTAACGATGCTAAAAGCGGGAGGTATAGGAGTATATCCTTAATACAGGTATATAAAAGCCATACCCTTTCAACGGGAGCAATGCGTAAACGGTATATTAGTGAGATTACTAAGGCAAACAGGAATAAAATTATGAATACCAGTAGAAAACGAGGAACTTTTCTCATATTACGCCCCCTGCCTTTTTTTCAATACGTCTTTTAACTGGATTAGACCGAACCCCAGCAGTCCTGCAAAAACGCCTACCAGAAGCGATGGGACAATAACGCTCCAGAATGGGCTTTTTATACCGAGCTTGATAACTTCAACAAGGCTCAGATATAATTGAAACAAAATCGCCTCAACAAAGCTTAGTATTACTATCGCGGAAAGCGAGAGGAGATGTATTTCACGGTCGTTTAAAAAGAAACTTGCTCCCGCTACTATCGAGAAAAATCCTACGCACATTAGAATAATTGCAATGATAGACGAGGCAATCCCCCCGTCTGAAAACGTTATATTAAAAACGCTGCGAAGTCTGCGTATATATATTTCGTAGGCTTCAAACAGGAAAGACGATATTCCCGTGTGGCTTATCTGGAACAGGTCTTCTTCGTGAGGTATTGCAAACGTGGAATTTTTTGATGCCATTGATTTTGCGGCAATATATCTTGATGAACGCACGGTTATTTGTTTATCGGTTACTCTTCCGCTTGATATAAAATATGCGTTTTTATGGAATAAAAACCCGTCCTTGATAGAGTTTTCCTCCGTTGAGTTTATATAAAGTTGATAACGGTTTACGGGGTTAATATAACCGCTTTTGATTTCCGGATATACCTTGAAGGTAACGTCTTTGGGGACTGAGATAAAATCTATATTAACTACGAAAAATATAAGAAGCAGTAAAGCATTAAAACAGGCGATTATAGGGATTAAACGTAATGCGTAAAGTTTATCAAAATTGATTTTCATAGCAAAATATACGCCGGTTGCGATAATGCAGATTAACGGCAGTGAAAAGAATAGAAAAGTCCCGTAATTTGCAAGCGCGCTAACAAAAAATCCGTCTACTCCGTTTCCCTTATAGTAGAAGACCATCTGGAAAAAATAAATCAGCAACATCACCGCAAAAAAAGCCGTTGTCTTGAGAAACGTAAAGAAATATTTTTTTAAAGAAGTAATATATACCAAAATAACCTCCCCCTATTAGGGCGTTAAATTATTCTAAGTATCGGTATATAATGCGTTAAAAATTAAATTAAAGCTATATAAAACCTCAAAATTCTACGGAAATTTTGCCTAAAAAGAAAAAAATAAAACAAAAAAACTATTGACCAAAATAAATTTTGCGTTAAAATTATTATGATGTTAAATAATCACTTTCCTTTAGGCTCTTGCTTGAACTATAAAAATGCGCGTATCAGGGGCGGAATAAGCCGGATGGGCTTGGTGGGCTAAGGGGGAAACTGCAGGGTGGGAACATTTTGGTATTGATAATGTGCTTCTAATTGTCTGAGTTCCTTGCGGCAAAGCGTTTTTTGTTTTTATTGATTCCATGTTGTAATCGGGGTGGTATTGACATACTTAGAAGAAGGGGGATTTTCTAAACGAGGGGAAATCTAATATTCTTTTCTTAAAGGAAACAGACGCTCTTTTTAACAGGGTTTTAAATTACTCCGGTAACATACGGGGTATGCTGTTGGCAGAGGTGATAATTTTTGAAAAAAAACGTAGGAGGCATATATGGCTGAAGTAATTTTGAAAAACGTGGGTAAAACCTACGATGGAAACGTGATTGCCGTAGCGGACGTGAATCTCAAGATTGACGACAAGGAATTTGTTGTCCTTGTCGGGCCTTCCGGATGCGGTAAATCTACAACCCTTCGTATGGTTGCCGGTCTTGAGGAGATTACCGAGGGAGAGATTTATATTGACGATGTGGTGGTTAATAACAAACCTCCAAAAGACAGGGATATTGCGATGGTATTCCAGAACTATGCACTTTATCCTCATATGACCGTTGAGGAAAATATGGGATTTGGTTTGAAACTGAGGAATTTTCCTTCTGCCGAAATTAAAGAGAGAACCGATGAAGCCGCCGACATTCTCGGTCTTCGCGAATATCTCAACAGAAAACCTGCGGCTCTTTCCGGCGGTCAGCGTCAAAGAGTTGCTCTCGGTAGAGCTATCGTTCGTAAACCTAAGGTATTCCTTTTTGATGAACCTCTCTCCAACCTTGATGCTAAATTGAGGGTTCAAATGAGAGCGGAAATTATCAAAATCCATGCCCGCCAAAAAGTTACCACTATCTACGTTACCCACGACCAGACTGAAGCTATGACTATGGCTGACAAAATTGTTGTTATGAACAACAAACTTGTTCAGCAAATCGGTTCCCCGATTGAGGTTTACAGAAATCCCGTAAACAAATTCGTAGCAGGTTTTATCGGAAGTCCTCCGATGAACTTTATGGACTGCGAAGTTAAGGAAAGCGGCGGTGCTGTTATTCTTGACCTTACCGACTTCCAACTCAAGCTTACACCTACAGAGGCGGATAAAGCCCGTGAACATGTCGGAAAGCGTGCCACTCTCGGTATCAGACCAGAAGATATATATGACCGCTCCACTTTCCATGGTCAAATTGACGGCAATACCACTAATGCTAACGTTGAAATCGTTGAACATCTCGGCTCCGAGACTTTTGTTTATTTCACTACCGCTACGCATCCGTTTATTGCTAAGTTTGACCCATCCGTTAATGTTCATATCGGAGACTCTAACAGGGAGATTATTTTTGATATGACTAAGGCGCATCTCTTTGATCTTGAAACGGAGATGGCGCTATTCTAAGAATTATTTGATAATTATATAGGCGGGGTTTGATGCCCCGCCTTTTATTTTATTTAAAAAATTTATATTGACAAAGCGTTTTTTTACGTTATCATATTCCCTTAGTAAAATTGTGGGGATAACTATGAAAATTGATTTTTCCAAAAAGGCGTTGATTGCCTATATTACCGCTGGGCTTCCCGATATGGTATTTACCAAACGCGCCGTTTTAAAATTACAGGAGGCGGGGGTAAGCGCTGTCGAAATCGGAATCCCGTATTCCGACCCTGTTGTAGAAGGGAAAACTATTGCTAATGCTTCTATGCTTTCCTTAGAGCGCGGCACTAATCTTGATATGATTTTTGATGCCGTTGCCGAAATTAGTCCCGATTTAAAAATTCCGGTTTATTTTATGAGTTATTATTCCCCGATTTTTACTTACGGCGAGGATAAGACCTTTGCCAAATGTAAAGAGAGCGGGGTTAGCGGGCTTATTATTCCCGACCTTTGCTATGAGGAGGGATTATCAACTTTTACTAAAATAAAAGACTATGGGCTTGACCCGATTATGCTTGCTTTTCCCAATACGGATAATAAGCGTCTTAAGGAAATCGGTGATGTCGGCGGGAGCTTTGTTTATTATGTAAACCTTTTTGGGACTACCGGAGAACGTAATGAAATACCTGTTGATTCCATAAACAGGCTTCGGGAAGCAAAGCAGGTTATTAATACGCCTCTTTGCGCAGGGTTCGGGGTTAGTTCGCGCGCTATGTTTGATACCCTTAGCGGGGTTGCCGACGGGGTTATTGTCGGGTCTGCTATCGTGAGGCGGATTTTGGATAATCTCGATAATCCCGATAAGGCTTTGGATGAGATTTCGGATTTTATAAAAGAACTGCGGGGATAATATATGAGATTTGCCTCTTTATCAAGCGGTAGTAACGCCAACTGTTTTTTTATAGAAAGTGAGGATAACGCGGTTCTTATTGATTGCGGGATTTCCGCGCGTAAGGTCGAAACCTTTTTGGATGAAAATAATATTGATTTAGCAAAAATCAAAGCGGTTTTGATAACACATGAACACACAGACCATATAAGGCATATAAAAAGGATTAGCGCTAAATTTAAAGCGCCGGTTTATATCAGTCCTCTTAGTTATAGCAGGTTAAGCAATCCGCCTAACAGGGTTTGTGAAATAAAAAGCGGTTGCGAGTTTAAAGTGGGGGGCTTGAAAATTCTGCCTGTTACCGTTGCGCACGATGCGGCTAATACTTTCGGGTTCAGGATAGTCGCGGGCGGGAAAAAGATGTTTTTTGCAAGCGATATAGGCAGTTTTGATAACGAAATTGTGGAATTATCGCAAGGTGCGAATTTAATCGCTATTGAGGCAAATTTTGACCCTGAGATGCTTCGGGTTTCCGATTATCATTATCTTTTGAAGCAAAGGATAGCCGGTGGGAACGGACATTTGTCCAATTACGAGGCGGTGAGGTTTTTAAGGCTTGCTATGAACGGTGTAACGGATAACGTTTTTTTCCTTCATCTTAGCGAGAACAATAATAATCCTACGGTTTTGAGGCAACTCGTTTTAGATGATTTAAAAAAGGATTTTTCCGATACGGTGTTCAGAATTGCTTCCCGCAAAGCGCCTTCACCTATTGTAGAGATTTAGAAATTTTAGGCTATAAGTTTATAGAAGTTTAATTTATTTCCGATATTTAAAATAACTCAAAATACTAAGAGGGTTATATGAAAAGAATCGGAGTGTTTTTGGTATTTTTGTTTTTTGCGACAAATATATTCGGCTATGATGGTATTAAGGTAGAATTACAGTTTTTTACCCAGACTTATCGGTTAAATGAGCCGATTCCCGTGCTTGTAAACGTAGTCAATACTTCTTATACGCCTTTTGATTTTTATGTTTCGCCGATGATATACGAGACTTTCTTTTTCAGCGTAAAAACTCCCCGAAACGAGGATATTAAGCTTAACGACCGTTTCAGGATTCTTATGGACGAGCAGTATTCTCCGAGCGAGGATTTTAGGAAAATTATCCTTGCACCGGGAGAGTCTTTTTCCCGCGAAATAGATATTACCCGTTGGTTTGAAATAAAAGAGGCGGGCTATTATGTCATAAAGGGGATTTTTTATCCCAATCCCGATATCCGTCGCCATCCCTTTGAATCAATTAACTACAAGATATTAGTCCGACCTCCCGCCGAAGTGGAGGAACGTGTTGCCGATGAGGAGGCGCACAGGATTACCCGTCTTGCGGAAATTAAAAAATTGCCTCCTTATGACGCTATTGCCGATATGATTGATGCCAAGATGAGGAAGGACTGGGAGCGCTTTCTTGCACATATAGATACCGAAAGGCTTATTATGTCGTTTCAGAATTTTGCAGAGGAATACAGGAGCGCAAGGACGGGACGGTATCGGCTTGATGTTATTAATAGGTTTGAGCGCTATTTAACGGTTCACTGGCAGGACAGGATACTGAGTTATGAGGTCAGGCGCACCGAGATTGAACGTGAACGCGCCACGGTTACCGCCGACGTGGAATTCAGGGTTCGTCAGTTTTCTTATGTCCTGCGATATGATTTTATGCTTTACCAGAACCACGAAGGACAGTGGCTTGTTTATGACTATACCGTTACAAGGATTAGATAATTATGAGGGTTTATCCGTTATCTTCGCGAGTTGATTTAAGTTCGGTAATAGAACAAATCGGATGCGATACTAAAGCGCTTCCTATATTCAAGGATAAGACCAACGTTATTCCGGTTAGGGCGGATGCTATCCCGCTTGCGATTGCCAATATTATCAAGCAGGAGATGATTTCCGCTAAGGGTGATGCGGTTGTTCACAGAGAGGTTATCTCAGGCAAGGCTAAGAAGTCCGATGTAATTTTACTGGGGACGCCTTCCGTTTACTCAAACTTTATTTCCAAGATACGAAGGCAGGAGTATCCCTCACTTATTGAACTCTCAATCCGTCTCGGGGATATTCTTGATAACATAAGATGTCCGATTAAACCGCAGACCCTTAAAAACGGCACGATACTTGATTACAAAGTCCCCGTTGTAATGGGAATACTAAATATAACGGAAGACTCTTTTTATGACGGAGGAAGATACGGCGCGCCTGATTTGGCTCTTAATCGTTCATTGGAGATGATTAACGAAGGTGCGGGGATTATAGATATAGGCGGGGAATCAACACGTCCGGGCGCTAAACCTGTTTCGGTTGAAACGGAGCTTAATCGGGTATTGACGGTTATCTCCGCTATCAGGAAAGAGAGTAATATCCCGATTTCGATAGACACATATAAATCGGAGGTTGCGAAAAAGGCGTTGGAAGCCGGCGCGGATATTGTAAACGATATTAGCGGGCTTTCTTTCGATAAGGAAACCGCGAGGATTGTCGCGGATTTTGACTGTCCCGTAGTTATTATGCATATTAAGGGAACTCCCTCAGATATGCAGAAAAATCCGGTTTATGATGACGTTGTCGGCGAGTTGGTCGATTATTTTGACGGCAGGATTGAGTTAGCGCTTTCGGCGGGTATCCGTATTGAAAATATAATAATTGACCCGGGTATCGGGTTCGGTAAACGGCTTGAGGATAACTGCGCTATACTCAGAAACCTTGAGACTTTCAGGAAATACGGCGTGCCGATACTTGTCGGCGTATCGCGAAAATCTATGGTGGGGGCGCTGTTGGGCGGGGCGGATACCGATGACAGGCTTTATGGAACTATGGGAGCGCATTCCCTTGCGATACTTAACGGGGCTAATATTATCAGAGCGCACGATATTAAAGCGCATTCCGATTTAATAAAGGTAATTTCGGGTATAGATAATACTTAAGATGTTTATTTGTTTTGCCGTAAATATATACATAAGGACTAATTAAGGCGGAGTTTTCTATGAAAGATTTTAAGTACTCATCAAACAGTCTTCGTTCCTTAAAGCGGGAATTAGACCGTGCTTTCGGTGTAGAACCTGAGCCGAAAAAATCCATTAATTTAAAAAAAATATCAAAGATAATAAAACCGTCGCTTTTTTTAATAGCGGTAATAGGCGGTACCGTATTGCTGATTTTTGCAACGAGCCGTCTCTTTAGTAATGATTTAGGTATGGCGTCCGCCGGTGCGGGCACCTCGTTTATCGGGAAACATAAGGTTGAAACCGAGTTCCGCAATATGGAAAACTCCTTAGCTAAAGGCGGTGATGATATTTCCACATACCGAACCGAAGACCCTTATCTTAAACTTTTCTTTTACCGCGTGAAACAGGGTGAATCCGTTTATTCTATATCGCGTCAATTTGATGTTCCTATGGATACGCTTATAAGCCTGAACAGTATGAACGATGCTCACACTATCGGGGTGGGCGACAGGTTGCTTGTGCCGAATATGCGCGGGATACTTTATACGGTTAAAGACGGAGATACTATCGAAAAAATTGCCAAAGAATATGATATTAACGCGGATGATATAGTCTATGCTAATGAAATTGATGCAGACAAAATCGCGGAAGGTTTGATACTGTTTCTGCCGAATGCCCGTCTCAGCGAAAAAGAAAGAGCCAGAGCGCTTGGTCATTATTTCACAAAACCGCTTCGCGGAAGATTTACATCCGGTTACGGTATGAGACGTCATCCGATTACAAGAAGAATGACTTTCCATACTGGAATAGATATAGCCGCGCCTACTGGAACTCCCATTGCTGCGGCGCGTGAGGGAAGGGTCGTGTTTGCCGGATGGAAAGGCGGTTACGGAAAAGTTGTCGTTATCCGTCATCAGTTCGGTTACGAAACTTGGTATGCTCATATGTCCACTATACTTGTCCGTAACGGACAGTATGTCCAGATGGGACAGAGGATTGGGAGAGTCGGCAACACCGGTGTATCCACAGGACCTCATCTCCATTTTGAGGTCAGACGATACGGGCGTCCCACTAACCCCCTAAGCTATCACGGGTTAAGACGGAGTGGCGGAAGATACTACTAAGTAATATATAAGGCTGTCTCGGTGTAGCTTTCGAGACAGCCTTTTTTATATTAACGGAGGGTTTATGGATGCGGTTTTGAGGTTGTTGCTTGAAAGTAATGACTATCTTTCGGGGGAAAAAATCGGTAAAATTTTAAATATTACGCGAGCCGGGGTATGGAAACATATAGAAAAAATCCGAGAACGCGGCTTTGAAATATCCTCCGTTACGCGCAAAGGGTATAAAATCATATCACTACCGGAAAACATGATTATTCCCGAATTGGTATCCTTAAAATTGAACTCTACGCTTGAAAAAGATTTAGAAATCGAAGTCGTATATTTCGATAAAATCCCATCGACAAATACATGGCTTAAAGAACGGGCGGTCAGGGGGCTTGATAAGATTTGTGTCGCCGTAACCGATGAACAATTCGGGGGTCGCGGAAGGCTTAAACGGGGATGGAGCAGTATTCCCGGTAAGGATTTGACTTTCTCTATCGGCATCCCTTTAGACAGGGAAATATCGGAATTTTATAAATTCACCATTCTTTGCGCTACGTCGGTTCGTAAAACGGTTGCGGAGATTCTGCCCGAAAAGAATGTTAAAATCAAATGGCCTAACGATATTTATATAAACGAAAAAAAGGTATGCGGTATTTTGTCCGAGATGATTACTCAGGAAAACATTATTGAGTTAATAATTATAGGCATTGGACTTAATGTCAATTCCCATCTTTCTTTGGAAAATGCCACTTCTATAATGGACGAAAGGTTTGATGACGTTGATAGAAACGAATTGTTGGCGAAAATCATTGCGCAGATTATACACAATCTCAGCCTGTATAACGAAAACAAATTTGAATTGATTTACAATGACTGGAAAAGCAATCTCCTGTGGCTTGGAGATACGGTTTTTATAGAAACGGGATTCGGGCGCGTTGAGGGGGTGTTTTCCGACGTTCGCCCCGACGGCGGGGTTGTAATTGCCACCTCTCAAGCGGACAGGGTGTTTTATAGCGGAGATATTGTGAAGTTCAGGAGATAGTAGTTTTAATAAAAACAACCGCGCCATCCGACGCGGTTGTTTCGTTTTTTTTATCTATTCGGCGCTTTCCACTTTTTTGAGTTCAAAGATATAACTTGTGTAGGGTTTCAGCTTAATCGGAACGCCTGAGCGCGGGTTATTTAACTCGGTAACCTTTTTCGCATCAAATTCTATTTTAGTATCCGACAGGAAAATATCTTCAAGCACATACTTTCCGGTAGGCTCAAGCCCCATATTTTCCCAAGCTCCTTCGGGTATCTTGATATAAACGTTGCCCTTTACCTCCTGACGGTTAAAGTTCACGAATACGAGGTGAGCCTGATTATCCGTATATCGAATATACGAATACATAATGCTTTCATCGTAGTTTTCCGAGAACCCGTCGCGGTTGATAAAATTAAGGTCGTAGGTATTTCCCTTGCGGAAGGATTCGTTGGAGCGAACAATTTTAAAAATATTCCGGTATATAGAGCGAAGTTTCTTTTGGTCATCGGAAAGCTGTCCGCCGTCAAATTTGCCGTTGTTTACCCATTTCTGATGTTCGGGGACGCCCCAGTAATCAAAAATGGAAGTCCTGCCGTCATTACCGCTAAAGCCCATAACGCCCTCGCCCGGTTCGCCGACTTCCTGACCGAAGTATATCATAACGGGACCGTTATAAATAGTTGCCGTTATTACCATACCGGGGATTGCATTAAACGGGTCGCGAGCAAAACCGCGGGATGCCACGCGGTATTCATCATGGTTTTCAAGGAAAGTAAACATATGAGAGGAGATTTTTTGAGATTGTCTCCAGTTAAAGTAAATATTCCTTGCTCTCGGGTTTCTTTGAACGTGGCTGATTAAAGGCTTGATAGAGTCATATAATCCCACTTTGTCGTAAACATAGTTAAATCCTCCGCGCTCAATATAAAGAGGGTATTCGTTAGGCGCATACATTTCGGCTATAAAGATAACGTCGGGGTTAATCTTTCTGACCTGAGGAGTAGCCCACTCCCAGAATTCGACAGGCACCATATTTGCCATATCGCACCTGAAACCGTCAACGCCCTTATTTACCCAGAACTTGAGTATATCAAGCATCTGATGCCATGTTTTGGGTATAGGGTCGAAATGGGTTTTTCTACCGCCCTGTATATCCACGCCGTAATTAAGTTTAACGGTTTCAAACCAGTCGTTTACGCTCGGCGCATGAGTGAACACATCATTACCGGTAACCTTAGCGGGAGTTTCTTCAAATTTACCGTCGATTGTAGGGAAACCTACATCGTGGTTTTTTATAGGTTGAAACTTTGGAACTTCAAAAGGCTTTCCGGGAAGGTAATAGAAATTGTTATTCGGGTCAAAAGCTACCGAGGTATTATCACCTTCGCCGAGGTCTTTAACGCCTCTCGGTTTTGCAATAGACTTGTAATTACGCGCAACGTGGTTGGGAACAAAGTCGATAATGACTTTAAGCCCGTTTTTATGAGTTCTTTGGACTAAAGTCTCAAACTCCCTCATTCGTTGACGGACATTTACCGCCATATCGGGGTTAACGTCATAGTAATCCCTGATAGCAAAAGGGGAACCTGCGCGTCCTTTGATAATATCTCCGTCGTCGAGAGGTATGCCGTATTCGGTATAATCCCTCATAACCATATGTGCAATAACGCCGGTATAATACATATGAGTAATACCGAGGTCTTTAAGGGCGGTTAGAGCCGTGTCATTGATGTCGTTAAATTTGCCCACCCCGTTTTCTTCAATCGTTCCGAAAATAACGTTGTTGGTAACGGTATTTGCGAATAGACGGGTCATCATCTGGTAAACGATAATCTTGTTATCTTCAAGTTCGAATACCTCATTGGGGTCGCGAGGTATTCTGCGTTCGCGAGCTTCGGGTTGGGTATCCCTTTCGCAAGCGAACAAAGCCATAGTAAAGACAACTCCCAAAGCTAAAGTTGTGACTTTGAATAAAGCCTTTTTCATATATTCCTCCTTATGATTTATATGTTCTGTAAAAAGTAAAATACTTACAATTTATATTCTTACCCTGTTATATACTACATTAGGTCTTCCGTTGTCTATATGGATAATCATTTCTTTAATACCGACCGTAAATCTACCGCGAATAGGAGCGTAAATTTTTACTATTGCCACGTAAACGTTAGCGTCTGCGGGCAGGCGAAGCAGATTATTCGGGGGAAGCTGTATTTTTTCAAGATTATAAATTTCACGGAAAGACTCGTTGCTATACCGGCGATGTCGTGTTGCCGCATCGTATGCAAGTTGACGATTTCTTTCCAATGAAGTATCAACGTAAACGGAATCGTTATAAAAATCAAGTTGAGGTATTAAATTTTGCGGGTCGATAACTATCCTGCCTTTAGGTTCCTCAATGGCAACCCGCCTTGCATCTTTCCATTCAATAGTGCGGATTTCCTCTCCGATACGAATTTCGACATCGGGGATAGAAACGTTATTGCGATATGCGTAATTTTCCTGAATATACAAATCGGGCATAAAACGGGCAATCGGTAAAAGACTGTTTATAACAAATTTTACGGAAGGAACATCGGGGAAAAATTCGCCGAGATTTTCTACCGGGACATTGGAATTTACAAATTTTTTCATATAAGCTATAAAATTGTCCAAACCTACGGTGTAATAAGCAAAATGAAGCATAGCGAAATTCCTAATCATCGCTTCGGAATTACAAAACAGTTCATCACCGCTTCCAAACCCATCGCGCAACGAGTTTTGATAATAATTAATATCCGGAACCGGGACTACAAAAGCGTGTTCTCTCTGTGCGTTGCCCTCATTGTCGATTATGCGGGAATAAAGGTCGCGAAATGCAAAAGCATAGTCTCTATCCATTTTGATAATGTTCCCGAACCAGATTGCCGTAAGCCCTCGTTTTATTTCAAAGGGCTGGGTGTTATTAAGCGCTATAAAAATCGTGTTGTCGGTAAAACGAACCTGATTTGTTGCAGTCGGCAACGTTACTAAGATTATTTCTTTCTGCTTCGGGTCTGATAATATAAGACGGTAATTCTTATACATCTTTGCGATAGTCTCTATTGATGTATCAATACGGAACTCGTAGTAAATATTGTGTGTGATATTATCGGAAACGGATGTTTTGGACCGGAAGCGGCCGCAAAGCAGGTATGGTTTTTCCGCGGGGTCGATTAAGTATCCTTTCGGTGTCTTTTCCTGATATGGGAAAACTATTCCCTCATAAGTTGCGGGCGCTTTTATAGCAACATGCGCCAATCCTTTCATATCTAAATATGGAATCCAGTCGTTAAGCTGGAAAGTAATATCATTTATTGCAATTGAATACCTTACGGTAACCCTGCCCTGATAATCTGTTTGAAAATGACGTATTTCTATTGTTTGTCCGCTAACGTTGTAGTTAGGTTCGGAGCGGACGGATTGAGAAACACTAATGAGACGGGCGCGCTCCGGCAAGACAATTCTTATTCTTTCTTCCGAAGAACGGTATTCCGTTTTAAAAACCGCCTCGCGTTGATGAACCGTTACCTCAAAATTTGCTTCATAGCGGGTATCTTGCGCAAAGAGGGAAGCCGGTAAAATAGACCGGATTGCAATTGAAAGAGTTACGAAAAAAACAAACAACAAATAATTTTTAATTCCCCTCATTACATAACACCTCCTCTCGCATTATTTTATATGCTTTTGTCGAATTTTTCAAATAATATGCGAGGTTTTTTATAGTAAATAAGAGGTGATTTGCTCCAGATTAAGTTTTATAAAAAGATTTCCACAAACAGAAGCGCCAATAGTGCAACCATCCCCGCAAACGCAAGATAAATATCCTTTAACGGTTTTTCGGTTTCTATAAAGTCAATCGGGTTGTCGAAAAGTCTTGCAAAACGGGATTGGTCATAAAAGTCAAACTCGGATTCTTGTTCTATATTGACTACCAAAAATTTAGAGCTGTCGCGTTCACGATAGATACCCGGGATATCGGGAACGGCGATATTTCCATCAATATCGTAATATACGGTTTCGTCGGTTTTTTTCTCGGTAATAAAACGGTCTCTGTAATGCGATATTATTACCTCGTTTAATACAAGTAACGGAAACGCCGAGTTTTCAAGGTATGTTTGGTTTTCGCGTATTGAAAAATTAAACACCGTGTAATTATCAAACAGGGTTACGACAGGAATATTGTTTACAAGGGCAAGCGGTTGCGATATAAGGCTTTCTCTGTGGGCAAATCTTGTCTTTATAGTAAAGTCGCGTATGGAGTTAAGAATCTCAAAACCGGATTTGATATTTCCCGTTAAAGTATCCGAGCGAAACTCTATCAGGTAGGAAAAATCTCGTCTCAATGTGTTTTGAAAATCCGTTTCGTTTTCGCAAAACAGGAATACGGGTTTATCGGTGATACGATACGGCAGGGATGAGGCTATTATTATATCGGCGTAACGGGGATTATCGGTGCGGAAAAATTCGGGAAATATGCTTGATATTACCCGCAGGGGTATCGGATTATCTATCCCGAAATAAACGCGGGGTTTCGGCGCGGCGATAATCGGAAAATAAAAAATATTGTCGTTGGTAAAATTATCCCCCTCAAGGACAACCTTGCCGTAATTTAATCCGCTTTTGTCTATAAATCGGGAAAATTCCACACGGGGTCTTGCCGTTTCGCTTAATACGGTTTCATCGCCGATATAAACCGTAATCCTGTCGGATTTTTTTATATCGCCTCCGATATTTACGGTAAACGAGGTGGACACACCGGGAAGCGATACCGCAGGAAACTTGGACATATCCTTTACATATATGTTGCGGGAGTTGTCGGATAAGATAAGAGCTTTTAAGCGGTTTATTCCTCCTATATTATTGCGGGAACGGGGAAAATTGACTTTTTGACCGTCCGTTACAATAATAAGGTTTTCAATCTTTTCGCGCGAGACTACGCTTGTAACGGTTTCGGTAAAATCAATCGCGCTTTTTTGATACCTGAGCGTTTGTATAGTATCCTTGTCTAATGGTCTTGTGCCGAAATAAATTTTGTCGATGTTATACCCCGCTTCAATACGTTCTATAATATCATCAAGCGGAAACCTTTTCATAGATACGGTGTTGTCTATAATGACGGTATATCGGTTTTTATCGGGGCTTCTTGTAATAACGGGGGCGGAAAACGCCATAACCAGTATTGCAAGGATTAAAACCCTGAGCAGTTGCTTCAGCCTCATCACAAGTTTTCGTTTTGATAAATCACGGCTTAAAATTTCTGCAATAAGTTCCGTTGAGGGGAACTCCAGACGCTTTCGGTTCAGGTTAAGAGCGAGCGCTATTAAAAGCGGGACTATTGCTAAAGGTAAAAGATATATAAAAACGGGATTTAGAAAAGTCATAGTTTTCCCCGTTTTTTTATTGTTTTGATTTTTTCAAGATATTTCTTGAGATTAACGTAATAGGCTGTATCTGTGGAAAATACCCCGTATAAAAGTCCGCAGGCGGTAAACTCCTTATGGTATTCCGTTATGCGGTTGTGTATCATTTTACGATATTTGTCTCTTATATCTTTCGGGATTACGTTTACCTTAGATTGAGTTTCCATATCCAGAAGCTCAAAATTCCCGTGGATAGACAGGTCTGTTTCTTCGGGGGTTAGCAGATGAATTACGTTAATGCGGTTTCTCAAGAGGGTGTGTATATCCAAGTCCTTTTCCCACAGGTCGCTGATTAAGAATACGGCCTCTCTTGAAAGCGGAGGAATTTCAGTTATACGGGTTTTGCCTATCGTTTTGATTGATTCAAGCGTCTCCTCAAGATTGGATACAAGCAGTCTTTCATAATCGGAGTAGTAATCGTTAATAACGGACAGGAACACCTGATTTTTACGGTTTGTAAGAATATGCTGGAAAATCGCCGCAATCCGTTTTGCTGTTTCAAGTTTGTCTCCGTAAGCCATAGATTTGCTGTTGTCGATAATAATTCTTACCCTTGAACGAAGGTCGCTGCCGTAGTTTTTGACAAAAAGTTTATCGCTTCGCGCAAAGACTTTCCAATCTATATCTCGGATATTGTCCCCGGGGTTGTATGGGTTATATTGTTCAAACTCCATATTATGCCCGATAATCCGCGAACGGTTGTCGCCCTGTTGTATGGAATACACCGGAAGATAAAACTCATACCGCCTGAAATAATCAATCGCTTCTTTTTCGAGATACATTTTGCCTCCGTAGATTATATATTATAACCTTTTTGGATAAAATAATAAAGTCTGATGTGAAAAAACTAAAAATACTCCGTTTGGAGTATTGTTTTTCGGGTTTTAACCTGAAAAATGCTCCATTTGGAGTATTGTTATTTGTGTATGGCAGCGGTATCATTTATTAATATTAATTTACGGAGGTAATCTTATGAAGAGATTATTGGGTATTATGGTTATGATGTGTTTGTTTGCCGTGATGTCTTGCGGTCCTGCGGGCGACTACGGGGTTTTCGACGGGGAATGGGTATTGTATAGTATGTATATGAATGACACAGAAATGAAGTGGGATGATATTAAAGCCTTTTTTGAAACCCGTCCTTACGTAAAATTTGACGGTGCGGCAAAAACTTTTGAAGCAAATTTTGGAGAAGAGAAGGAAACCGGCACTTTTGAGCTTGACGAGGGGAAACAGAAAATTACTCTAAAATCAGATGGGGATACAATGGTTGCTAAGTATAAGATTGAAACAGAAAAACTTATTAAAATTACTCCCGAAGGGCAAGAAGAAGGTGATCCCGAATGGATGAAATTTGAAAAGAAGGAATAAGTTATTTATATTATAGTTTGAGTTCCCGTCCCAATGCTTTGGGGCGGGATTTTTTTTGCCCGTTACAACCCCTCCGGCCGGTATTTCCTGATTACTTTGTCGTTTAGAAGAAGTTTTATTTTTGGAGTTACATAGGAACTCTTTGCTTTGGGCGACATATAAAGCAATTCGGGTATTTGACATTTAGGAAGTTTTATTTTAATATAAGTATCAAATTTAGTTAGGAGAATAATATGCCAGTAGATTACAAGGAATTAGGTTTTGTAAACACCAAAGCGATGTTTAAGAAGGCAGTTGACGGGGGATTTGCCGTTCCCGCTTATAATTTCAACAATATGGAACAGTTGCAGGCTATAATAGCTGCATGTGTAGAATCCCAGTCGCCTGTGATTTTGCAGGTATCGAAAGGGGCAAGACAATATGCCAACGAGACTCTTTTAAGATGGATGGGGCAGGGCGCCGTGGAAATGATGAAGGAAATGGCGGCATCCAAAGGTTTGAGCGAAATCCCTATCGCTCTCCATCTTGACCACGGGGATTCTTTTGAAACCTGTGTCGCTTGTATAGAATCGGGATTCTCTTCCGTTATGATTGACGGTTCGCATCTTCCTTACGATGAAAACGTTGCGCTTACAAAAAAGGTTGTTGAGTATGCCCATAAGTATGATGTTACCGTAGAGGGTGAACTCGGCGTTCTTGCAGGAGTTGAGGATGAGGTTTCTTCGGAAACTCATACCTATACCAAGCCCGAAGAGGTGCAGGACTTTGTCGGCAAGACCGGCGTTGACTCTCTTGCTATCTCAATAGGCACATCGCACGGCGCATACAAGTTTAAGCCGGGGCAGAATCCTAAAATAAGACTCGATATTCTTACGGAGATTGAAAAGAGAATACCCGGTTTTTCGATTGTATTGCACGGTTCGTCTTCCGTTCCTCAGGATGCCGTTGAGACTATCAACAAGTATGGCGGGAAACTTGAGGAGGCTATCGGTATTCCTGAAGACCAGCTTCGCGAGGCGGCAAAGTCAGCGGTATGTAAAATCAATATCGATTCGGACGGACGTCTTGTTATGACCGCTAAAATCCGCGAGATTTTTGCTACCAAGCCTTCAGAGTTTGACCCTCGTAAATATTTGGGTCCTGCCCGTGAAGCGCTTAAAGAAATGTATATCCACAAGAACAAAAATGTTTTGGGTAGCGCAGATAAAGCTCCCCAGATTATTTCCGCAAAATAAATTTTGATATAGCGGGACGGGGTTGTCCCGTCCCGTTTTTATCTTAAAAGGTGGTTGTATATGTTGCCTGAAGAAAAAATCCCGTTAGGTGTTAAGTTACTTAATGGTTTGCCCTATACTGTAATTATTGTTGATGATTCCGCTATGATGAGGAAACTTTTAAACCGCATACTTCTTTCGGAGAAGTTTGAAGTTATTGACGAGGCTGAAAGCGGAGAAAAGGGCATTGAGGCTTATATTACGGCAGACAAAAAGCCCGATTTTATGTTTATTGATATTGAGATGCCGGGCTTAAACGGTGTCGATACCGTAAAGGAGCTTAAAAAATTCAATCCCGATATTCAAATCGTTATGTGTACAAGCGTTACAGACCAGTCTGTGGTTAAGGAACTTGTAGCGTTGGGCATTTCGGGCTATATCGCCAAACCGTTTGACCGTGATGCCGTTATTCAGCGTCTTGCAAAAATCCTCAAGCGCACCGATTTTATTGATAAATTTATTTAATCATTTATACAAAGCCAAATCACCTCCTCCCGTGTTGGATATTACCGTTATATCAAAACTCTCCTTGTCTATTATATAGCTGTTTGCAATATCGACAGAATAACCATGCGAGACATATATTTTTTCATTGTTGAAATCAAGCCCTTTAAGGTTTTTGCCTTCAAGCAGGTTTGTTATCTTAGTCCCGTCGGTTGAGTAAATAACAAGCCCCTGTTTCGTATGACCGTATGCGCTGTCGATAGCGTAAATACGGTTGTCGTTGTATTTAACCACATAGAATTGATAATCCTTCTGTATAACGTTTGTAGAAAAGTCCGATGTGTTTATTGCAACAAGTCCGCCCCCGGTATATGAGAAATTACCGGTATCATATTCCCCGGTGCAGGCGACATACACAAATCCGTTATCACCATAGGAAACGGACTGGGCGTTATCGAAAACAGGAATGTTGGTAACGATAGAATAGTCGTTTTTATCAATTACTACAACGCGCCCGTTTTTGTAATTACCGGGATTTCCCCATTCTATATACCCGTCGCTTGACGCTATATAGATATGGTTCTCATCAAAAGTTACTCCTTCGGGATATCCGTTATCAACAAGGTCAATTGCTTCAATTTCTTTAAAAGTATCTTTCGATATTACGGATAACCGGTTACCCACCGAAAGGGTTGCATAGATATTGCCTTCATCAACGGCAATATTGTAAGGATTGGGTTTGGGATATTGATTATAGGTAAAGGTAGTAACGTATCCGCCTTCTAAATTAATCCTGAATATCGCGGCGCTTAATGAGGATACCACGTAGGCGTATTTCCCGTCTATTTCAATATCGTTTGCCGCCTCGCCTACATAACCGACACTGCCGGTTTTAAAATCCGACAACGATACGCGGTTCAGGGTTTGGTTAGCCTCGTCTATTACAAGAAGGCTACCTTTTTCCACGGGTTGAGTGGTAAAGTCTTCCTCTCCAACTCCGCATCCCGACAATACCGCAAAAGTCAGGATGACCGAAAAAATTTTCAGTTTCATATATTTCTCCTAATCATAAATTTATTTCCATACCGGCTTTAAAGTTAATCCCCATCATAGGATACCCCTCCTGCTCATAATAACTTCGATTGAGAATATTGTTTATTTCCACAAATAAAAATCTGTATCGGAGGTAAGTATCAAGTATGAAATATTCGGGGAGACTTACAGTATTGAGACGGGTTGTGAAACGCTCTCCGGTATAGCGGAGACGTGTTTCCATTATCCATATTTGGTTATAACTTGCTCTGAGGATTGTATTGGCTTTTAAGCGGGGGGTGTAAATCAGGTTTTTTCCGTAATACGGCGAGTCTTTGTCGTTATCCACGGAATTGTTGTAACTTATTCCCGCCGATATTTCAAAGAGGAGCTTGCCGATAAACTCCATATATTTTGCGGAAAAACTTGCTATAATCGAATGGCTTCTCCCGATGTTTTCAGCAGTCCATACACCCGAACTATCGGGAGACCAGATGATTTGGTTTTCAAACGAGCCGTAAATAAAACTCATAGAAAGTATAAACGGCAACGGTGTCCAGATTGAAGCGGTTTGTATTTTTATACCGTCTTCGGGGAGCAAATCGGGGTTGCCTTTCGAGAAACCGTCGAATTGCCAGTAAAGGTCGTTAAACGATGGGATTCGGAATTGCCTTGAAACCTCCGCGCTGAATCTTAATGTTTCAATCGGGATAATTGCCGCAGAGATTGACGGTATCGGGTAAAATCCCGAACTAAAGGAATACAGCGAGTTTATCGCACCGCCGAGTTCAATCAACCCTTTTCGCCATATAGCCTCGCCGACTAACGACAATTCCTTATCCGTATTAAGCCCTGTTTGAGTGCTTTCCACAATATAAGTCCGCGACTTTATCGCAAGCAAAGATATAAGATTTTGAAACTCCATCTTACGCGATATTTCAGCATTTATCGAATGGTTTATATGTGTATCCGTTATAACGGGGGCGGAGTTTGAAAAAGAGTTATACCAGTTTATGTATCCGGTTTTTGCGTCGAATTTTCCGAGCCTTGCCTTGAAACTCAGGCTTGACAGGAAGTCGGTCTGGCGGGGTTTTCCTCCATACCTGTTTCCCGCGCCGGCGAATTTTCCCGTATGGAAAAGATTTGCATCCCAATTCCCGCCGTTCCATTTCCCGATAACCGAATATTTTATATAATCAAGGTTTTCGGCGATATTGGTTTCCCCGAAACGTGTAATATATTCAAATCTGTTGCTTGCGACCGACAAAGTTCCGCCGATTAAGAAAGCATCCCTATTTACCCGCTTTGAGTAATGAGCGCTAATCCCGTAGCTTTGAAAACTTCCGAGATAAAGTTTAAGTCGTTTGGTTTCATCGAAAGGGTTAGGGGAATTTAGATTTACAAGTCCCGCCGAAGCCTTAATGCCTATTGGCGCGAGGTTGTTTTTATACACCTCTGCGGATTGCGCAAACTCAAACGGCAACAGAGAAAAATCTGTCGAATGGTTTTGAGCGAGGTCGATTACTACGCCGTCAAAAGCAAGTTTGGTATTTTCGCTTCTGCCCCCGTCTATTGCAACAGTTGAAACCTGCCCCGTGCTTCCCGATGCTCTTGATGAAACGGACGGGGACAGGATATCGGGTTTGCCCGAAAAATTTTCAAGCCTGACCTCCTCAAAGTCGATACCCACGCGGTATCCTATCGCGTATCTGTCCGAGATAAAATCATCGGATTGAACGTTGGTTTGCAATTCAAGGTCAATTTGCGCAAATAAAGCCATAGGCAAAAATACAAAAAACGCGCCGACAACAAGTCTTGAGTAAATAGACATACATGCTCCGAAAAATTAGTAGGCGCGATTTTTCACCGGGGATAAAAATAGAACGGATGTAGAAAATATCTACGCATTTCCCAAGTTCCCGGGGAAATTTCGCATTTGTAATCGGCAGGTCTCCTGACTTGTGAAATCCGTCCGCCTTCCCGGGTTTCCCCAGTGGCATAATGGACAGACCGCCCGAAGGCTAATCACTTACAGTGCCGGGTAGCGTTCCGGAATTGCGACTTTATCGCGCACCGGATTCCCTATTATGCTTCTCTGCACCGATTACGTTGTTATTTTAATAAAGCGATTTGTTTTTGTCAATTTATTTTCGGATAATTCGCATCCTGCCTTCTCTTCTTTTGATGTTTTAAAATATGACAAATTGTTATCCGATTTATTTTATTGTAAAAATTTTATTTTGCTAACTTGTTTTTTATGTATAATAGGGGTATAATAGATTTATAAATAATCAGAATTAAATCTTTTCCAAATAAAGCGGTTTTTCCGGAGGAAATTTATCTGTTAAAAATTTAAGAGGAGGTATAAAATGAGAAGGTTTTTTGTGTTGTTTGTAGTTTTGATTGCTATGGGTTTGGTAACGGCGGGATGCGGAGATGTTATTCCGGAGGATGAAGAGAATATTCTGAATGTTCCTAAAGGGTTTTCGACCATTCAGGCTGCCATTGATGCAGCAAGTCACGGGGATATAATTGTTGTTGCACCGGGTGTCTATCAGGAAAATATTGATTTCAAAGGCAAACGTGTAACTGTGCGAAGTGAAGCCCCCAAGAAATCACAAACGGTTGCTTCCACCATTATTGACGGAAGCGGAAACGGCCGCGTAGTTATTTTTAACAGTGATGAGACTACCGATAGTATTTTGCAGGGTTTTACTATTCGCAACGGCTATTCGGGGACGGTAGCTAACGGTGGAGGCGTTAGTATAAATTCAGGGGCTTCCGCAAAGATTTTGGACAACGTATTTGTGGGAAATAAGGCACCATACGGAGGCGCTGTTAATGTGGCTAACGGTTCTTTTGCGGTTATTTCCGGCAATACCTTTATCAGTAATGATGCCACGTCCAGACGGGGAGGCGGGGTATATGTGCATAACGCATCTACTGCAGAAATTTTGAACAATACCTTCAAATACCATGATGGAGCTAACGGCGTGTTGCATATCGGAAGCACTTATACCGATGAATCAAGCGCGGTTATTTCCGGTAATACCATACGGGACAACCACACCACTTCCGGTGTGGGAGCTATCAAAGTTACCGCTAAATCCAGCGCCACCATTACCGGTAATCAGATAATCAATAATACCGGTTCAACAGATGGAGCAGCCGGAGCAATCAGAGTTGAATTTGGTTCATCGGCGGTTATCAGCGGGAATACCATTCTCAGCAATCGCGGGAACAGGGTAGGCGCTATAAGCGTATCCGGTAATTCGGAGGATAATAAATGTATCGTAAAGATTTTCAATAATACCATTAAATACAACGAGGCGGGAACGGAAGATGATACACTTTACGGCACCGGTGGCGGAATTATTATATCTCAACATGCGGAAGCGGTTATAACAAATAACCAAATTATCGGCAACAAGTCGTGGAATGTAAATCACGGCGGCGGCGGAATTGCTTTATATTGCTTTGGACAGGGTATTCAAGCCGTTATAAGAAATAATACCATAATGAGTAACCATACCTATCGCTGGGGGGGAGGTATTTATCTTAGAGGTGGAACAGGCAGTTTTGCGGAGGTAACCGATAACGTAATTTCAGGTAATACGGCAGTCGGAACAGACCAATCCTACGGCGGCGGCATTTATGTTAGAATCGAAGAAGCTGTAATTTATGACAACACAATTTCAAATAATATAGCCGAAGCACAGGGCGGCGGGGTATATGTTTCCTCTTCCTCAACAACTTTATACGGAAGCGGAGAAACACTGTGGACTCCCGCTAATTATACCGGTTTCAACACCTATTCGGGTAATTCAGCTCCCGAAGGCGCTAACGTATATTTTCAAGATTAATTGAATACACTGAAAAGGCAGGTCGGATTAATTATCCGGCCTGTTTTTTTTGTAATCCGGTGTTAATTTCCAAGTTCCTTTTTCAATTCCGACAGGAAGGTTATTGCCTCAATCGGCGTAATACGGTTAATATCAAGATTTCGGATTTTCTCCACAGTATTGGCGTGCTTGTTATCGGGGAAAAGTTCAAGTTCGGTGAGATATTTACGAGACGGGATTTTGCGGTATTCGCGGTCAAACCTGCTTTCTATAATGTCGCGAGCCTTGTTACCCTCCGTCTCAAGGTTTTCAAGGATAATCTTTGCCCGCTCTATAATCTCATTGTTAATTCCCGCGAGCTTTGCTACATAGATACCGTAACTTTGGTCGGCGGGTCCATCTACGACTTTGCGAAGGAAAATAAGTTCTTCATTATATTCCCTGACGGCAATATTGAAATTTTTTATACCCTGCTTTTCGCCGAGTTTCGTCAACTCATGGTAATGGGTTGCAAAAAGGGTTTTGCCTCCCTTTTTCGGATGCTCGTGCAGGTATTCCAATACCGCCCACGCGATTGAAAGCCCGTCGTAGGTGGACGTGCCGCGTCCGAGTTCATCCATAATGATAAGGCTTTTGTCGGTGGCGTTTTTGAGGATATTTGCCGCCTCCTCCATCTCTACAAGAAATGTGGAACGCCCCTCGGAAAGACGGTCTGATGCGCCTATACGGGTGAAAATCTTATCGACCATTCCTATATGCGCGCTTTTTGCGGGAACAAACGAACCGATTTGCGCCATTACGGCTATCAGCGCGTTTTGACGGAGGTATGTCGATTTGCCCGCCATATTAGGTCCCGTGATTATCAGGATACGCGAGTCGGTATCGTTAAATATCAGGTCGTTCGGAACGAACAGGTTAAAACCCATATATTTTTCTACAACGGGATGACGTCCGTCCCTGATAATAAAATCGGAGGAATTATCGACTACGGGTTTTGTATAACGGTTTTTATGGGCAACCTCGGCAAGATTCGAGTAAACGTCTATTTCCCCGACAATTCCCGCTATCGTTTGAAGCGAGGGGACAAACTTTGACGTTTCATCGACAACCGACATAAACAGCTTCTCTTCGATATTAACCACTTTTTCGCTTGCCGTAGTAATCTGCATCTCGTATTCCGATAGTTCGGGGATTGTATATCGCTCTGCATTTACAAGGCTTTGCTTGCGGATATAATCATCGGGGACGTTTGACACGTTCGACTTGCTGACCTCTATAAAATAACCGAATACCTTGTTGTATTTGACCTTGAGCGAGGAGATCCCCGTTCTTTTGCGTTCACGTTCCTGAAGCTTGACTATCCATCCCTTGCCCTCGCTCATTATGTTTCTGAGTTTGTCGAGTTCCTTATCGAAACCCGCGTTTATCACGTCTCCGCCGAAAGAGTTGGAAGGGTCGGGCTTTATTGCGCGTTTGATTAAATCCTCGACCGTTTCAAGCAATGATAATTCCTTGTTTAAACGGTTTTTAAGTTCCTCAAGGACGGTGTTTTCAGGCAGAAGTTTTGATAATTCCCTTGTTGCGGAGATTGAGTCTTTGAGCGCGACCATTCCCTTGGGAAGCGCCTTTTTAAGTGCAACCCTTGTTGTCAGACGGTCTATATCGCTAATCCGTTTCAGGACAGTCCTGACGTTTTTTGAAAGGATTGTATCATCATAGAATGCCTCGACAATATTTTGCCGTCTGTATATCCCGTTCAGGTCATACAGTGGCATAACTATTATCCGTCTGATAAGACGTCCCCCCATCGGAGTAATGGTGTTATCAAGTATATCAAGCAGGGTAAATTTTTTGCCGCCGTCCTGCATATTACGAACTAATTCAAGGTTGCGCAACGTGAAATCATCAAGCTCCACGTATCCGGCTTTATTGAGAAGCGTAACGATTTTTATATTGCCGATACTTTGGAACTGGGTTTCGGCAAGATAATTAAAAGAGCCGAAAAGGTTGTTTTTAATAGCGGTGTCTTCCAGGGCTTTTATCGGAATATCAATACCGTTGATAAAATCGGGTTCAAGCTGGGATTCCTCAAAATACCATTCGGGAAACGACTGGAAAAGAGAGCCGTTTTTTTCTATTAAAGCCAAAAGGGTGGGGTTGAGGGTTATCTTTTCGTTGTAGATAATTTCCGATGGTGAAAAGCGGGCGAGTTCATCCTGAAAAAAGCGGGGCATTTCCGGTATTTCCGATGAGGTTATAAAAAACTCGCCGGTGGAAATATCCGCAAAGGACAGGGCGATTTTTGTATCGGATAGATAAACCGTGCATAGATAATTATTCTG
>CAZQBT010000029.1:0-33288 GCA_964591955.1 uncultured Brevinematales bacterium
TTTTTTTGAAAAAAAAGACTGCCTTGATAAGTAATATCAAGGCAGTCGCTATACTACGAAATTAATATTATCGCTTTAATGCGTTAGCCGTTCCAAGCATAGAATCGCTTGCCTGAATAGCGCGTGAGTTAAATTCATAAGCTCTTTGCGCGACAATCATATCGACCATTTCCTGAACTGCGTTCACGTTAGACATCTCAAGGAAACCCTGAAGCACCTTGCCGTAACCGTCGATGGAAGGAACTCCGCCCACCGCGGGACCAGATGCGGGACTTTCCTTTACGAAATTTTCACCGAGATTGGTAAGTCCGGCGGGGTTGATAAACCTGTAAAGCATAATCTGCCCGACCTCAATAGGGTCATCCTCGCCTGCAATTCTGACTGTAACCGTTCCGTTATCCGCTATGCTGAGCGAGCCTATCTCAAACTCATCGGGCAAAACCAAAGGAGGAATTAACCTGTAACCCTGCGAGGTAACAACCTCGCGATTACTGTCGATTTTAAAAGTTCCGTCGCGGGTATAAGCCGAGCTTCCGTCGGGAAGAGAAACCCCGAAAAAGCCCTCATTTTCTATAGCAATATCAAGGGCGTTGCCGGTTTGTTGTAGATTACCCTGCGTGTAGAATTTCTGGGTGGCGCCGGTTTTAACGCCGAGCCCCGTTTGTATCCCGACCGGATATTGCGTAATTTCCGAAGACGGGGTGCCTGCAAGGCGTTGTGTCTGGTAAAGCAGGTCTTCAAATTCCGCGCGGGTCTTTTTAAAGCCCGTCGTGTTGATATTGGCAAGATTGTTTGCAATAGTGTCGATATGAAACTGTTCGGCGGTCATACCCGATGCCGCTGTCCAAAGCGCTCTCATCATAGGATTTTCCTCCTTTATGCTTATACAATTATAAAATCGGAATATTTCGGAATTTTTTTAGCCGGTATGGGCTTTTATTTAATTGGTAAAAACCAATCCGCTTTATGTTAATATAAATTTAACAAAAAATTAAACATAAATTCTATTGCAAATTTTCGTAAATAATTTAAAATAATGGTCTCGGAGGGTGAAAAAAAGGGGAGCCGGGGTTTGAAAGGTATTTTATTAATTTCCTTTCTGATTTTTTTTCTTATCTTTGTTTCATGCGGAAAAAAAGACGGAACAGAACAAGCCGAATCTAAAAGTAAAAGCACGGGTACCTTGAAGATAGGTCTTGCGCTCGGAACGTTCGGGTTAGGCGACCGCTCTTTCAATGATATGCAATATAACGGGCTGATTGAGGCTTACCGCAACCATAATATAGATGTCGCTTACCGTATCCCTGCCGATAACAGTTATTCATCATACCTTGATATATTTAGAGAACTAATCGAGTATGAAAACTGCTCTCTTATAATAGCGGGGGAGGGTTTTCAGATGTCGGAGGTGGTGGAAAGTATAGCCGATGATTATCCCGACGTGGTTTTTGTAGTGATGGATTTTACCGCGGAGTATCATCCGAATATTGTCTCAACGTCGTTTGCTCAAAATGAGGGGGCTTTTGTTGTAGGCGCATTATCAGCGCTGATGACACAAAGCGGGGAAGTGGGTTTTATAGGCGGGGTTGATATTCCGGTTGTAAAAGAGTTTGAAGCGGGATTTGTCGCCGGTGTCCGGTATATAAACCCCCGTATAAAATTGCATATAGAATATTGCAGCCTGTTACCGGATTTTTCGGGGTTCAGTAATCCGTCAAAGGGTTATCGTATGGCAACGGAGATGTATAACCGCAACGTAGATATAATATTTTCGGTGGCGGGGGGGACCGGAAACGGGATAATATCCGCCGCATCGGCAACATCGAATTTCGTAATCGGCGTTGATTCCAATCAGGACGATATGGCGCCCGGATTTGTATTAACCAGTATGATGAAACGCCTTGATGTGGCGGTTATAGATATAGTTTCGCGTTTTATCGAGGGGTCTCTTAAAGGAGGGGTTTACCGATACGATATAAAAAACGGGGGTATCAGTCTTACCGATATGCAATTTACCCGCGATATAATCCCGGAGAAAATCCTGCGACAGATACAAATTATCGAAAATAAAATAGCGGACGGCACTATAAAAGTTCCGCAATTAATTTAAAGGAGAAGAAAAATGCTTCTCAAAACCAAATTCAGTCTTTTTCTTAAATTTACGCTTATCATATCATTGGTTCTTGTAGTAGTCCTTATTACAATCGGGCTTATTATGATAAGCTATCAGGAGCAGATACTCAGGCAGGAGAAATATCAAAGCGCTAAAAACCTTCTCGGATTTGTAGCGCGTGTCAGCGCTTTTAATATCAAAAATTATTCTTACAGCGCGCTTGAGATTAACGCCAACCGTTTGCAGGGTGAAAACGAGGAGGATGTCCTGTCGGTGCGGATTTTCGATAATCAGGGTAAGAAACTCAATCCGGGCGGCATTGAACCCTCCGTTATTTCCGTCCCCCGTCGATATTGGCTTGAAATAAGCGAGGATTGTATTTTTCAAAGCCCCGTTGCCGAAGATGAGATTGTCGGGAAGGCTTCGATTATTTTTTCACTTGAGTCCATATACAGAACCATTAATCAAATGAGGATTTTCTTTGTTGTGCTTGTCGTGCTTACGATACTCCTGTTGGACTTTATATTGGCATTTCTGCTTCGCGCGTTGGTAACAAATCCGCTGCATAAACTTGCAGAGGGGGCGGGCATTATCGCAAAGGGAAATTTCGATATAAAAGTCGATATTAAGACAAGCGACGAGTTGGGGTTTCTCGGTGATGCGGTCAATACGATGAGCGCCGAGTTAAAGCAAAGTTTCAATGAAATAGCCGAACTTAACGCCTCACTTGAGAAAAAAGTCGAGGAGCGCACCGCTCAGGTTCGCAGTCTCCTTGAACAGCAGAACGGCGATTATTATTTAACATCGTTGCTAATCAACCCATTGGTAAACTCGATAATCAGAAGCGAAAAGGTAAAAGTTCAGCTTTATCTTAACCAGAAGAAAAAGTTTAAATTCCGCAAATGGGAGGCGCAACTCGGCGGAGATATTTGCGTGGCAAACTCCATTATGCTTCGCAAAAAAAGATATACGGTTTTCGCCAACGGGGATGCGATGGGGAAATCGATGCAGGGAGCGGGGGGCGCTCTTGTTATGGGCGTGGTATTTAACAGCTATGTCGAGCGCACTGTTACTAATCTTGACGAGCAGGATAAAAACCCGATTGTTTGGCTTCAGGAATGTTATAACGAACTCCAGTCGGTTTTCGAGGCGTTTGACGGGAGTATGCTTATTTCAACAATAATCGGTATTACGGAGGACGACACGGGAAGCACCTATTATTTCAATGCCGAGCATCCGTATCTTGTCTTGTTCCGGCAGGGGAAAGCGGTCTTTGTTGAGGATGAAACCACTATCGCGCGTAAAATCGGAACTATCGGGTTTTCGGGGGTTAATATCCGCAGAATTGATTTAAAACCGGACGATATGCTTATAATGGGTTCCGACGGGCGGGATGATATACTTCTTGGGACGGATGAAACAAGCGGGGCGCGGATTATCAATGAGGATGAAACCCTGTTCCTTCGCAATGTCGAAGAGGGTAAAGGCGATATTTACCATATCGCGGAGATTATCAAATCAAGCGGGGAAATCACCGATGATTTATCATTGCTCTCAGTCCACTATACCGGCACGGCTCCGCAAAAGCCGAAAAAGGAAATGTTTAAACCCATCAATCTTGATATTATAGCAATCAAGGATGATGCCGGGAAAACCACCTACGGCAAGCATCTCGACCAAAAACTTAAAGAGGCTATTGAGTTCTACCGTCAGGAAAACTTCGACGGCGCTATCTGGATTTTAAACACCGTCAAGGGCAAATACAAAGGGCGGATTGAGGATTATTATATCTATCTGCTTCTCGGTCATTGCTATGCGAAATACGGGCAGTTCCTTGAGGCAAGAGCGGTATGGAATGAGGCGTTGAGTATTAAGCCCGATGATGAAACGCTGAAGGAAAATATCGGGATAATAAACGATATTTTGCATAAGAAGTGATAAGCGGAGGTAAAGATGGATGATTTGACTAAACAAAAAGAATTTGTTTTGGTTGCTGATAATCCTTACCTTATTTCCCCCCACAAAACGGAATAATTAAAATCCCGAACTTTGATTTTTATTTGCCCCCCTGTTATTATCCTCAAACGAAATTTCTATTGACGCGAATCCGATTTAAGAGTATAATAACGCGCATTTACAGATAAACAACCGTAAAAGTTTAAGGAGATGTGCCTATGGAAATCAAAACGCTGCAGGATTTTGTGGATTATATTGGGATTTACGGGTCAAAAACCGTCAGCCGGATAAAAAAAGCGGATAACGGGGACTATGAAAAACACAGCTATGAGAAATTGCAGAAAAACGCTAAAGCGGTGTGCGCTTATCTTGAAAAGGTTAAGCATCTGAAAAAAGGGGGGATGGTTGCGGTTTTTTCGGAAAACCGTCCCGAATGGTTTATGGCTTATCTCGGAATAGTATATAACGGTATCTGGGCGGTGCCTTTGGATGCCCGTCTTACCGACCGTGAGGTTAAAAACCTTGTTCTTGACTGCGGAACCAAAACTATTTTCCTTTCCAAAGCTATGTATGAAAACATATCGGGCGAACCCGAAATAATGAATCATATAACCGAGTTTATTATTTTTGATGATGATGAGAAACTCGCTAAAAACAAGAAAGTTAAACTGTTCCGCGATGTAATCGAAGAAGGGCGAAAACTTGAGGTGAAAACCCGCGATATTGACGGCGAGGATATCGCCTCGCTGATTTACACATCGGGGACAACCGGCAATCCCAAGGGTGTTATGTTGTCTCACGGCAATTTTGCATCGCAAATAATGTCGTTGCGCACCGCGGTGCCGATGGGGCCTGATGATACTCTTATTTCGTTATTGCCGTTGCACCATACCTTTGAGTTTACTATTGAGCTTGAGTTGATGTATAAAGGGGCGGCTATTACCTATGCCGAGAGTTTTAAGGTTAATAAAATGCTTGCCAATATTACCGAGACCAACGTTACGATAATGGTCGGGGTGCCTTTGCTCTTTGAAAAAATCTTTGACGGTATAATGAGGAAGATACGCGGGATGCCTGCGCCTGTCAGAGCGATTATATTGTCGATGTTTCGTTCCGTTGAAAGAAAGAACGAAAGGGCGGGCAATAATCTTGCAGGCGTGAAAAAGTTTGCATTTCTACGCAAGAAAGCCGGTCTTGATAAAATAAAATTTATGATTTCAGGCGCAGCTCCGTTGAACAGTAAGGTCGGCGCAGGGTTTGGCGCACTCGGATTTAACCTTCTTAACGGTTACGGGCTTACCGAGGCTTCGCCTGTGGTGGCGGTAAACCGCTTGGACAGAAAGGTTTTAAACGATTCTGTCGGTATTCCCATTGATGACGTCGAGGTTATGATTGATAATCCCAATTCGGAGGGACAAGGTGAAGTTTTGGTTAAGGGTCCCAATGTGATGAAGGGATATTACGAAAACGACAAAGCTACTAAAGAGACTATCGACAAGAAGGGATGGTTGCATACCGGCGATGTCGGCAAGATTGAGGTTGTCGATGGGAATACATATTTGTATATCACCGGCAGATACAAAAATATTATTGTTACCCCGGGCGGTAAAAATGTTTATCCCGAAGAGATAGAAGAGGTTTTGAACAATAGCGAGCTTATCCTTGAGTCTATTGTTTTGGGTGTGCCTGTTTCCTCCGAAAGCAAGGGCGAAAATATTTACGCCTTTATTGTGCCTGACTATGAATATATCGACTCCATAGCGAAAATACAGGGGTTTGATAATACCGAAGAACATATAGAAAAAGAGATTGATAAGCATATTAAGCAGGTGAACAAACAGCTTCGCGATTACCAGAAAATCAAGGGATATAGAATCCGTCGCGAGGAGTTCCCGAAAACATCGACAAAGAAAATCAAACGCTACCTGTTTACGGGTAAGGATTTCCTGAATATTTAAGCAATGGAAACATACGGACAAGGGAAAGCGACGGCTTTCCCTTTTTTTATGATGCGGGTAATATCTCTACCGCCGTTTTTATCATATACCCGATTATTATTGCAATAACAAAAGAAAGAAAAGTTCCAATCATTGCATATTCGGCGATACCTCTTTTTTTTATATTCCTATAATTATAATATACGGCTTTTGCGGTAATAACGAATCCGATTGCAATTATATGGTTGCTTATTATAAAAATTAATACAAGGATTCGTTCCAACACTCCGATTAGTTTTCCTGTTTGAAGTTCTTTTATATCGGGTTTATTGTCTTCCTTATTGCAAGGCAAGATATTAAAATGGTTTAAAATCAGAAGAATTATCGAATTTGGTTCATTCATCACAGCCAATCCTCCGATAATTATTATCAAAATTTTGTCAATAGGGGTAGGCACCCATAAATAATGCTGATAGATAGAAAAATAGATTAACGGGATATATAAAAACAGGGTTAAAATTCGCAAGCATAGTATCAATTGTGATTTTTTTTGTAGTCTGGAGATAAATTCTAATAGAATAAGCAGATTAACAACCAGTATGCCCAAAGCTAACCACCAACATTGCTTTAGCCAAAAAATACAGATTGATATTTCTGCTATAGTTTTTACTAAAATTAATATGAAATTTTCGGCGTTTAATTTTTTATTGCCTTTTTCAAATAGGGCATTATCCTGCCGAAAAAGAATCAGCCTGAAAAACAATATTACGATTATTAACCCAAGCAGTTTGTATAATTCCATTACGCCTTATCCTTGTTTTCTAATATATCCAGAATACCGTTTTCGATTTCGATAATTTCTTTAAGTTTACCGTCATTTATATTTTTATGGATAGCCCGTTCGGTTAAACTCTTTTCTTTTTCATTTTCTAATTTTTCTGCAATTTCTTTAACTTTTAAACCTGTCCTGTAATAATTGAAAATTTTATATCTGTCCTTTTTCCATGTTATTATTAAGGAAGAAATCAGTTTAAGAATATTGTTAATTAAATCTATTTCGGGTATTTCGGTATTGATTCTAAAATAGACTTTTTTTTCTTCTTTTAACCTTTCAATACCATTCCGCGCCAAATAAAAAGCTTCTCCGTCCATACCGAGCGCATTTTTTCTGTTTATGTTTGTGGTTATTTTACCAATTCCTATTGAAAACCTTATCTTGTGAGGGAACACTTTTTCTAAAATATGCCATATATGGGAGAAAATATTATCCGGCTTATCATAGACCGCCTGGAACTCATCACCCAGAGTAATGGTATATGGCGAAACTATCCCCTCCTTTTTTTCATTAACTTCTTTCAAAGTTTTTTCAAGCGTTTTTTGTAATTCCCCCCGTTCGACAATTTTTTTTGAGTTAATAATATCCGCGATAACTACAAAATATTTTTGTTCCATAAAGATATTATAAATGGGAAGGCAATGTTGGTCAAAAAAACAACCAATTCGGTTGATTTTAACATAACCAATTCGTTTCAACCGGATTCAAGTATATCTATTTTTTGCAACACTTTTTCCCCTCTCAGTTTTGACAATATCCGTAAATTTATATAAGATATTACGGGAGGGGATTTTCCTTTTCTTGGTTTAGTATCCCCATAAGACCGCTTTGTATTATTTCCCATAGGAGTTTTTAATGGTTCCGATATCCGTGAAATTTCTCGGCGTGAAAGTTTCGCTTATGAACAGGGATGAGTTTAAAGAGTTCCTGATTCAGACTATTTATGATAAAGAAAGATTCCGTGTCGTTATACTTGATGAAAAAAAACTGTTTTTATCTTTTTTTAATAAGGAGTTGAGGGATATAATCAATAATACGGAGATAGTTCTTTGCTCCTCTCAGACCGTTGCATGGGCGGCTAAGATGTTTACCAAACGCGAGATTCCCGTTGTGATGCCCGTTACGTTGGTTCTTGATATGATGAGGGCGGCGGATGAGATGGGATATACCGTATTTCTTTTCGGCGGGAATAAAAACGTCAATATTGAAACCGCTAAGCGTATGAAACGCTCGTTTGCCAATGCCCGCGTAGTCGGGAATTACCATGCTAATATAAAACATAAGGAGCTTGAGGACGTTCTTGTCGCGATACGCAAAAGCTCCCCGCAGATTTTCTTTGCCGGATTAAACGGCGGGGCTAAACAGGAAAAATGGCTTGCCGATAAGGAGGAGTTTATCTCAAACTCGGTGGTAGTCGGGGTTGACAACGCATTTCAGGTTATTTCGGGACGACAAAAAATGCCCCCGATTAGCGTTCAGCAAAAAGGAAGAATTGGGCTTTATCGCTCGGTTACCCATCCTTATAACATTGCCCGTTTTTTCAGGATTGTAGTTATTTTCTTTGTTGCCGTTACAAAAAAGATATTTAATAAATAGATTTGTTTTCAAGCTGGGGGATGTAAAAAATTTGCCGGGGAATTGTATGACACAACGCATCAAAAGCGTATTTTTACAGGACGACCGTCTTTATATAATTGACCAGAGATTACTTCCTGCTGAGGAGAAAATAATTGAACTCGGCAATATTGAACAAACGGTATCGGCGATACGAACCCTTGCCGTGAGAGGCGCTCCCGCTATCGGGGTGTGTGCCGCTTACGGTGTGTTCACGGCTTGGCGTAATTTATCATCAATATCGGATTTATTGCAAGTTAAGTCTTTGCTGTTCAAGGCGGTTGATACCCTTACCGAAACCCGTCCCACCGCTTATAATCTTTTTTATGCTCTTTCAAGGATGAGAAAGGTTATTGAAGGATGCGAAGTAATAGAAAAACTCGGCGATAAATTGCGCGAAGAAGCTGTCGGGATACATGAGGAGGACCTGCGCAAAAGCAATAAAATGGGGGAAAACGGTTTGGAGGTAGTGCCAATGGGCGCGAGGATATTAACCCATTGCAACGCGGGCGGGCTTGCTACCGGCGGGAACGGAACCGCGCTTTCGGTTATATACTGCGCGAATCAAGCGGGCAGGAATATCACCGTGTATGTTGATGAAACCCGTCCGTTGCTTCAGGGCGCGAGATTGACCGCATGGGAACTTGCAAAATGCGGAATCTCTCACAGGGTTATTACCGATAATATGGCGGGCGCGTTGATAGCTAAGGGCGAGGTGGATTTGGTTATTCTCGGTGCGGATAGAATCGCGCGAAACGGGGATTTTGCAAATAAAATCGGGACATATTCGCTTGCCGTTCTTGCAAAGTTTCACGGGATTCCGTTTTACACGGTTGCCCCGTCTTCTACTTTCGATTTGTCTTTGAAATGCGGCGCGGAAATACCGGTTGAGCAGAGAGATAAGAGCGAGGTTAAATCTTTCGGCGGAGTAATTATCGCTCCCGAAAGCTCCGATGCGGTTAATCCGGCTTTTGATGTTACACCTCATAACCTCCTAACCGCTATTATAACCGAATACGGAATAATATACCCTCCGTTTGAAGAAAATATTGCTAAAAAAATCGGGGAAAACTATGATTGCTGAATCAAAATTTAATCTTGGAATAATAGTAGGCGACACCTATTCGCATTTTTTATCTTTAGACCATTACGTAAATCATTTTCTTATGCCGTTTTCACCGCGATTCCGCAATATAGATTTTTCAATAGCTTCTTTGGCTAAAATCGGCATAAAGGAATTTTTTGTTTTTACAGAGAAAGACAAAGCGGTGATAGCCGGGTATCTTGCGAAGGAATGGCCCGGTCTCCATTTTGAGGTTTTTGACGTAATCGATATCAAATCCGAGTTTGTCGAGTATTTTAATGAATTTGCTTCTCATTTTAAAATTGAGATGATAGCGGTTATTCAAGGGGATTATCCGGTTTGGTTTGATATGGTGCCGATGCTGAAAGAGATTGAGAAAATGAAAAACGGGACCTTCAGCGTGGATTTTGAGAGAAGCCTTATTTATCCGTGTATATTTGTAAACAGGGATAAGTTTAAGAAACATCTCCACGATTTGGTTAGAATATCGAATCCGGATTTTGGTATAAACCAATGGGTTAAAGAGGCTCATCTTAAAAGTTTGAAATTAAAGAACGGATATTTTATTCCTCAAAAAAATCTAAAGCAATATTATAAATCACATCTCGGAATGATAAAGGATTATACGGCGCTTGATGATTATTTTTGTAACGTGCCTATTACGAAAGAAATAAAGGGTAGCGCCGTCGCTAATTTGATGAGACGGTCAAACGTGAAAAATTCCGTAGTGGGAGAGAACGTGGAAATAAACGGGAAGGTTGAAAACAGCGTGATTTTCAGCGGAGTAAAGGTTCAAAACGGGGCTTACATAAAAAATTCGCTTGTTTTACCCGGCAACCATATCGGGCATAATGTAACCATAGTCAACTCAATAATAGATGAATTTTCGGGGGACAATACACTTCCCAATATAGACAAAAACTGCACAATCGGTAATGAAAAACCGTCCGAAATAAATCGTGATTTTCCCGAAATATTGAATTTCGGGGTTACGCTTGTCGGTAAGGATGTGAATATACCGTCTAACACAAAAATCGGCGGTAATTGCTATATCGAAAGTTTTGTAACATCTTCTCGGATACGTTCGGAAAGAGGGGGGGTGGCGGACGGTGGGTCTATACTTTTATAACGGAGAGAGTTTTGCACTTTAAGAAAGTAAAGATTATGTATTTCAGCGGGACAGGAAATACCCGGTATCTATGCGATTGTTTCGCCGAAACAATACGGGAAAAGGGAATTGACGTTGATATTTGCGATATATCCGAATATTACGGCAGAGAGCATACGGTTGTTTCGTTTAAATCAATCGACCGGGATTGTTTATATGTGTTTGCGTTTCCCGTGTATGCTTACGGTCCTCCGGGCATTTTCCTGCGGTTTTTAAAAGACAAGTTGCCGTATGGAGAAGGCGCAGAAGCGGTCGTTATGATTAATGCTGGGGAAAATTTCGGAGCGGCTATTGATATTGCCTCCGCGAGACTTTCTAAACGGGGGTATAACGTAATATCAAGCGTCTCCGTGTTTATGCCTCAAAACTATATTCCGATTTTAAAAACGCCTGAAGAGAGCAAGGCTAACGTTATGATTGAGCGGGGAAAGTATGAGATTCGGGCGTTTGCCGAAAGACTTGCCGAAGGGATTTATCAAAAGGGAAAGCAGGCGTACCGAATAATAATACCCTTCCTAAGGGTGATATATTTTTTCTTTATCAATTTCGGAAACCATATTTTCAGTATAACCCTTCGCGCGGGCAAAGGTTGTAACGGGTGCGGGGTTTGTGAGAGGATTTGTCCTTTAATGAATATTGAGATGAGGGACGGCAAGCCCGTTATCGGTAAAAGATGCGAGATGTGCGTAAGGTGCGTGAACTACTGCCCTAAAGATACGCTTAATGTCGGTTTGTCTAAAGGCAGGGCAAGGTATCGTATTATGAAACGGTGGTAGTAAAGCGGGGGTGCGGGATTTTTGCACTCGATATGTGCAATTCGCCACATTTCAATATCCAGCAATGGATTATTAACATTTCAAAATAAAACAAAAAATATTTCCTTTGTTTTGAGCGTTTTTTATGTCGATAAACCACATCACTATGGCACGATTTTTGCAATATAATACCCGTAGGGCGATTGCCGTGCAAAATAATCGGAATGGCAGTTACCCTCTAATACTTGTTTTTCAAAAAATATCGTAGGAGGACATTATGAAAAAGTTAGGTTTGATTGTGTTGATGCTTTTTATTTCCGCATCAATGGCGTTTACGTTCGGCGGCTCGCCTGACCCCCCGCCCGACACAACGCCTCCAACCGTATCCATTACTTCACCCGCTAACGGGGCAACGGTAAGCGGGACTATTACTATCAGTGTTAGCGCTTCCGATGCAGACAGCGGTATGAATTACGTTGACCTTTATATCAACGGTTCTTACGTTAGCAGGAAGTCTTCCACTCCGTATTCCTGGAGTTGGAATACAACCACTGTTGCTAACGGTTCCCGCACTATTCAGGCTACTGCTGTTGACAAGGCAGGTAACAGCAGGTCCGTTCAGATTAGCGTTAACGTTCAAAACACGGTAGCGGATACTACTCCACCGACCGTCAGCATTACTGCACCGGCAAGCGGCGCAACGGTAACGGGAACGGTTACCTTCAGCGCAAGCGCTTCCGATTCCCAGAGCGGTGTTAAAGAAGTTCGTTTCTTTGCAGGTGGAAATCATCTCGGCACAAGAACTTCTTCTCCTTATTCAGTGAACTGGAATACATCGGGTTACAGCGGCACTGTTGCTTTGCAGGCTGTTGCGTATGACAATGCAGGTAACAGCGCAAGCGCATCAAGAAATGTAACCGTGCAAGCTCCCGGACCTTCGCCTTCAACCCGAAGCGGGATGGGTGCTATACCTTATTCCGGCGGCACGATGTTCAGGGTTTGGGCGCCTAATGCCAGCAGCGTATCGGTTGCGGGTAATTTCAACAGTTGGAGCGCTACGGCAAATCCCTTGGCAAGCCAAGGCAACGGTTACTGGTCGGTTGATGTTGCCAATGTAAGCGCAGGCGCTTTGTATAAATTCGTTATCAACGGTAATATGTGGAGAAAAGACCCCTATTCCCGTAAGCAGGAACATTCAACAGGCGCTTCTATTGTTTACCAGATGGGTAGCAGACCCACTACTATAAATGTTCCTTATTTTGAAGACCAGATTATTTATCAGCTTCACGTAGGTTCTTTCGGCGGAAGTGCTCCTTATAATATCGGGAAGTTCTCCGATGTTGTTGCTAAAGCCGACTATATCAAGGGACTTGGCGTCAATATGATTACTATGCTTCCCGTGCAGGAATTTGCAGGCGACAATAGCTGGGGTTATAATACCGCCGACTATTTCGCTCCCGAATCTTATTACGGCGGTCCTGAAGGTTTAAAGAATCTCGTGCAGGCTTTCCATAACAGGGGTATTGGTGTGATTATGGATATTGTTTATAACCACGCAGGCCCCAGTGATATTGACCTTTGGAGATTTGACGGATGGTATCAGAATGACCTCGGCGGAATCTATTTCTACAACGATTGGAGAGCGCAAACCGAATGGGGACATACCCGCTTTGATTACGGTCGAGGCGAGGTTCGACAGTTCCTTCGCGACAACGCTATCTACTGGCTCCAGGAATACAGCGTTGACGGTTTAAGATGGGATTCTACTATAAACATTAGAAAAGCTCAATATTCTTCCGATATACCCGAAGGATGGAGCTTGATGCAGTGGATTAACAACGAGATTAAGTCCGTTAAGCCCAGCGCAATTTCGATTGCAGAAGACTTACAAAACGATGCTTGGATTACTTACCCCACGTCTTGGGGCGGAGCAGGGTTTGATTCTCAATGGGATGCGACTTTTGTTCATTCCGTTAAGGATAATATCGAAACCGCATGGGACAGCAGCAGAGATATGTGGGCAATTCGTGATGCGCTTCAGGTTAAATACGGCGAGCGCACCCGTCAGCTTATTTATGTAACCTCACATGATGAAGCGGGCAACGGCAAGCAAAGGCCGCCTTCCGCTATCGACCCCAACAACCCCGGAAGCTGGACGGCTCGCAAGAGAAGCACTCTCGGTACCGCCGTTCTTATGACTGCGCCCGGTATCCCGATGATTTTCCAGGGTGAGGAATTCCTGCAGCCCGGATGGTTTGACAACTCGGTTCACAATAACTACCTCAACTGGAGTTTAGTTACCCATCATAGCGGTATAGTTCAGCTTTACAAAGACCTTATCACCCTGAGAAAGAGCTACAGCGCTTTGAGAAGCGGTAACGTTAATGTATTCCACGTTAATAACAACAATAAAGTTATTGCATACCACAGATGGAGCGGCTACCAGAATATGGTTGTTATTGCTAACTTTGGTAATACTTCATACAGTAACTATGAAATAGGCTGGCCTGAATGGAAGACGGGATATTGCGTATTCAACAGTGACTGGAACGGATATTCTTCCAACTTCGGCAACCATGGCGGATGGACTGCATATCCCCAGAGTGGCGGCAGAGACGGTATGGGACAGAAGGCATCTATTGCTATAGCGCCTTATTCCGTCGTTGTTTACGACCTCTATTAATTTAGATGGCATAAACCTCAAAAGAAGGGCTTCCGCAAGGAAGCCCTTTTTTATTTGAATAATAAACTAATCTTATTGGTTTAGAGAGTTTTTAATAATACATTGCTTTAATAAAAAAGTAGATTGGATATAAAAAATGCCGGGGACGGGACTTGAACCCACACAAGCGTAATGCTCACTAGAACCTGAATCTAGCGCGTCTACCAATTCCGCCACCCCGGCTGATTTTTGAACGTTTTTTAGTCGGTAGATTTTATCAGGAAAGAGAAAATTTTGCAAGATTGAGGATAATAAAAAAACGGCCGGGTTTTAACCCGACCGTTATGATTGTTGTTTTTTTAGAATGCGTAGCCTAAGCCGACACCGTAGATAAAACCGGAATAGCTTGGTCTATTGTAGGAAGCGCCTGTCCAATTACTAAATCCGAAACCGATTTTGAATCCCAAATAAGGTTCAAGGAAAAAGCCGGACTTTTCACCGAAAACAAATTTGTAACCGGCTTTAATGGGAATTGTTATTACGGTATCTCTCCAAGTGCCGATTGTCCAGAACTGGAGATTTACACCGGCTCCGCCCCATAAACCGCTAAGCGCCCTTGAATCCCCAAATTTGAAGTCGGTTTTTTCAAGGTCAAAATAGGCAAAATAGTAACGCCCTTCTGCGCCGAACGACACGTAAGAGTATGTCCATCCCCAACTTGATAAGCTAAGATATTCTACGGGAATAAATATACCTATGCTCGGACTGATAGCGAACTCCAAACTGCCCTCAACACCAATCCCTCCGAGAATCAAAGGTATCAAAGTAGCAAACGGGTTAATCGAAATAGCAAAATTCGGGCTTTCCTTCGCGTTAAGATTCGGCGTTACGCATATCAACACGGCAAATACAAAAACCACTCCTAAGACTTTCTTCATAACATATACCTCCCTTTTTAGGTTTATATTTTATCCGTTTATTATACAGCACAAAGTAATTCGTGTCAAACATTGTTTATTTTATTGGTAATTTTGGCGGTGTAAATTATTGTTTTGTTATATGTTTGAAACTCTTTAAATTTCTTGCCGTTTTGTATGTTGTAGAATAGATATATTTCTTGCGTTCAAAAATTAGACAAATGTTTGGTTAGACTGTATAATATTATAAGTCAATTCTTGTTTTAAGCGAGGTCAAAAAATGAACGAAGCGAAAGTCAGAGAGATTAAAGCGTCGGAAGAGAAAGCGCGTTCTATCCTTGAAGAGGCTAAAAAAGAGTATTCTAAGATTATCCATGAGGCAGGCGAGGAAGGCATCGCTCTTTTCAATAGTGAAAAATCCAAGATAAAAAAATCCCATAAAGACACTGTCGAAAAATTTCGTTCGGACGGCGAAGCTGAGGCTAAAAAAATTCTCTCAACGCTTGACGGCGAACTTTCAAAGATTTCAGAATCATTCAAAAAAAACAAATCCAAAGCTGTCGATTATTTAATTAACGAGATAAAGGTGAGATATGGCAATAGTTAAAATGAAAAAGCTGTCTCTCTCCGTATATGACAACCTGAGAGACAAAATGATGGCGGATTTACAGAAAGTCGGATGTTTTCATCCCGAATATGTTGAGTATGAGGATGATGCCGATTTTACGCCTGTTTTTATCGACAACGAGGAAACGGATTTTCTGATTAATGAAATAAACGATGTTGTTTTATTTTTGGAAAGTCATATTCCTGAGGAGAAAAAGGGCTTCTTTGAAAAGCTCGGCGAGGCTCCCCCCATTGTTTCGGTTGCCCGTATGAAAGAAATTTATTCCCGTTTTGAGCTTGAACTTACACTTCGCGATATTCGCTCGGTCGAGAAAAACTACAAGGAAAACTTGGCTAAACTTGATGCTTTGCTTAAAGAAAAGGAAGACCTTACTATGTGGCGAGAGGCGGGGGTTGATTTGGATATTATAAACGGCAAAAGCGAATATCTTGCCGCAATTACCGGCTACATTCCATCCTCTACTTACGAGGATTTCGTTAATGCGTTGCGTGCCTCATCGCCCTATGTCGAGATTTTTAAGGCTTTCACTACCGTCAGCGATACCTACGTTTATATCGTTTTCCTGAGGGAAGTATCGGAAACTATACACGATACGCTCAAGGATTTGAGTTTTGCTCCGGTTCATATTTCCACACGCACCGGTAATTTAGTCGAAGTCCTTGATGATATAGACGAGCAGATTGTAAAGTTTTCCAGCCGTATTGAGATACAGCGTCTTTTTATTATCGACTTTACCCATTTTATAGATACCCTCAAAATTATTTGCGACTTTTTGATTATTAACCGTAAGCGTCTTGAGGCGCAGGGTAAGGGGGCTAAAACCGAATCGGTGAGCTTTTACGGCGGATGGATTCCCGCTAAGAAAGAGGCGGATGTTCGCGCTATCCTTGATAACTACACCGAGATTGACTATTCTATTGAAGACCCTACCGATGAGGAGTTTGAGCAGGTTCCCGTTGCGCTTGAGGCTAAACTGCTTTCCAAGCCGTTTGAGGTTTTGACGCGGATGTATGGGCTTCCCGCTTACGGAAATTCGGTTGACCCAACCCCTCATTTAAGCCCCTTCTATTTTATATTTTACGGGTTTTGTCTAAGCGATTTCTTTTACGGACTTATTATGTTTGTAGCTTTCGGGTTGTTGGCGCGCAAGTCAAGGAAAAAACCCGCTATGAGTAATTTTATGATGTTTTTATCGCTTGCGGGTTTTTCCGCTATGATATTCGGGGTTTTATTCGGTTCGTTTTTCGGGGACCTGTTTACCCATCCCGGATATTTCTATTCCGAATTTTTCGCAAATATCGGGCTGATTGATACCCTTGAATCCCCGATGCTTGTGCTTTATTTGGCATTGATACTCGGCGCAATCCAGCTTATTTACGGGCTGTTTCTCAATATGTTTATACAGATGAAAACCGAGGTGATTCCCGCGCTTTGGGATAATCTATCGTGGATAATTTTCCTGTTCGGGTTTTTCGGATGGGCGGTGCTTGTATGGCTTGCCGGGCTTGCCGGTATCCCGACTTTAGGTCCTGTCGGGGTGCAGATTGCGGTTTACCTGATGATAGGTGGAGCGGGCTTGATTGTTTTAAACGGCGTGCGTAAAGCCAAGAAAACCATAGGCGCTAAGATTGCCGGTTTTCTCGGCGGGCTTTACGACCTCTACGGCGCGACCGGTTATATCAGCAATCTTCTTTCCTATGCAAGACTTTTGGCTCTCGGTCTTGCTACCGGAGTTATCGCAAGCGTGTTTAATTATCTGGGTTTTATGGTTTTAGGCGATTCGCCCAACCCGTTCACTGCTATAATTATGGTAGTGATATTAATATTCGGGCATGTTTTTAACCTTGTCCTTAGCGCTTTCGGGGCGTTTGTTCACTCTCTCCGTCTCCAATTTGTAGAGTTTTTCTCGCGGTTTATACGTTCCGGCGGAAAGGACTACGAACCATTGCGCGAGGAGGGGGTTTATAATCAGGTTGAGAGCTTGGAAGCCGTAAGAAAATAGACTTTAGACACTAAAAATAAAAGCATATTTTGGAGGATAATAATGAAAAGAACTTACCGCAACATAGCAATTTTAGGGCTTGGAGCTTTGGTTTTAGCCGTATTTGCCGTTTCCCCTGTATTTGCACAGGAAGCGGGTGAGGCGGTTTCCGATGCCGTAGCGTCTATTCCTGATGGAAGTATAAATCTCGGTATAGCCTTGGCTATTCTCGGTGCGGCTTTAGCCACTTTCGGCGGAGGTTTCGGGTCGAGTGTCGGTGTCGGTGTTTCCGGTGAGGTCGGCAACGGCGTTTTAAGCGAAGATGAAAAGAAATTCGGTTCGGTTCTTCTGCTTCAGGCGCTCCCCGCTACTCAGGGGATTTACGGGCTTTTGATTGCTTTTATCATTCTCGGTAAACTCAACGCCTCTTTGTCTGTTGCAGACGGTCTCGGAATTATGTTTGCCGCTTTGCCTATTACTATTACCGGACTTATTTCGGGTATATGGCAGGGTAAGGTTTCCGCCGCTTCCATGCAACTTATTGCAAGAAAGCCCAAGCAGATGGGACAGGCTATGATTCTTCCCGCTATGGTTGAAACCTTTGCGGTTTTCGGGCTTCTTATTAGTATCCTTCTTTTGGGTGAAATTGGATAAGTTTGAGCCGATGATACGTTCCGTCGAAATAATGATGCCTTTTACGGCTAATTTTAATGAGGAGATAATTTATGGCTCTTGAGGATATTAAAAACAAAATTATGAAGGATGCAAACGCGCAGAAAGACAAGATGATTGATGAGGCTAAGTCGCGTAAATCGCAGATACTTGGAGACTATAAAAAGAAAGTCGATGATTACCGCAAGACTATGATGGAACGCGCCGACAACGAGGGCGAAACCATCAAACGCGGTATTGTTATTGATGCCCGTCAAAGCGTCAAAAACAGTGTCCTTCATAAAAAGCGCGGGATGATTAACGAGGTTTCTTTGGAGGCTGTAAAAAAGTTTTGCGAATCATCCGATTATCCCGCTTTTATGGCGAAACTTGTAAAGAAAAGTGTCGTTACCAAAGAAGAGGAAATAATTGTTTCTAAAAACGATAAAAAACTTGATTCAAAGTGGCTTGACGGTATCAACAAGGAACTCAAGTCTAAGCTCACGGTTTCCAAAGAAAAGGGAGACTTCTTAGGCGGCGTTATTGTTAAAAACGACAGGGTTTTCGTTAATATCACTATGGAAACCCTGCTTTCCGTTATGGCTGAGGATGTTGAAAAAGAGATTGCCAATATTTTGTTTTAAGAGGGTCCTATGGTTGACTGGGGTTATTGTTCGGGACGGTTACGCAGTCTCGAAAACTATCTTTTAACTTACAATTTGATGCTTCGATGGAGTGAGGCTAATTCCCGCGATAATTTTTCCAAATATGTTGCGGATTCCTTTTACGGCGATGAGTTTAAGGATAAAGCTATCGAGGATTACGAGACCGTTTTTGAAAATCATATCCTTGCGCTTTATAAAGAGATTGAGGGTTATATCCCCGATGATACCCTCTTGAAAATTCATAAACTTATCTACGATGCCAACAACATAAAGATTATTTTTAAGGCAAAAATTACCGGCGGTGAGATTAATTGGGAGGTGCTTTCCGAAAACGGGAAATATCCCCCCGAAGAGCTTTACACTATGATAGAAGAAAAGTTGTATCGCAAGTTTCCATCCTCTGTTGAAAAGGCGCTCAGGTTTGCAGAGGAAGAGTATAAAAGAACCGGCAATATTCAGGTAAGCGACTTTATTATCGACAACGGGGTAAACGATTACCGTTTTGAGTTGCTTAATAAACCCGGTTATGAATCCGTGCGCGGTTATTATTCCAAGTGGGTCGATTTGGAGAATATCAAGAATTTGATTCGCTCAAAGCGTATGAATTTCGACCGCTCAATTTACGCGCTCGTTATACTAAACGGCGGAAATATAAGCGATGATTATTTTTTAAACCTTTACGGGTTGTCGTTGAATGAGATTTGCGAGGAAATCAAAAGGGGGATATACGGCGAATTTTTGGAAGCCGGTATTTCCGAATTTGTATCGACTAAAAATTTCTCCAAACTTGAAAAGCTGATGGACGAGTATCTTGTCAAGGCGATTACCCCGTTTAAGTATGTCGCCGAGGGTCCTGAGGTTTTGGAGGAGTTTTTGTCGATGAAAAAACTTGAGCTTAAAAATCTGAAAATCGTATTTATCGGAAAACTGAACGATATGCCGTCGGAAAAAATTACGCAGAGGATAAGAAATAATGGTATCTAAAAAAATAGCTATAATCGGCACTGCGGACACCGTGCTTCCGTTTAAGGCTATCGGCGTTGACGGATACGCGGCGGAGGATACAAAAAAGGCTGATATTATGCTTGACGACCTGATGGTGCAGAACTACGGGATTATTTTTGTCGAGGAAGCCTACGCGAAAGACTTTAGCGATAAAATCCAGCGCCTGAATTTTTCTCATCGCGAGGTTTCGATTATAGTTTTACCCGGCTCAAAGGGCGGGGAGGGTTTGGCTAAAGAAAAGCTCGCGGGATTGGTTAAGCGCGCTATCGGTATTGATATTTTCGCCGTTAAGTAGCGGGATTAATAATAATTCGGCGCTTTATAAGTGTCTTTAATTATAGACTACTAAAGGAGATTTGTTATGATACAGGGAAAAATAATCAAGGTCTCAGGACCCCTTGTAGTAGCAGACGGGATGACCGGAGCTAAGATGTTTGATATGGTTAAGGTGTCAAACGAGGGTCTTATCGGGGAGATTATTCAGCTCAAGGGCGATACGGCATTCGTGCAGGTTTACGAGGACACATCGGGCATAGGACCCGGCGAACCCGTAATATCCACCGACGCCCCGCTCTCCGTAGAGTTAGGACCCGGGCTTATCGGGAATTTCTTTGACGGTATCCAGCGTCCCCTGTCGGGTATCGCAGAGGCATCGGGAAGCGCTTTTATCGCGCGGGGTATTGAGGTTCGCGCGCTTAATGCCAAGAAAAAATGGGATTTCAAGCCTGTCGTTAAGGAAGGCGACGAGGTTGAAAGCGGCGATATTATCGGCGAAGTTCCCGAAAGTGAGCTTATTTCCACTAAAATTCTTGTTCCCTACGGTGTCAAGGGCAAGGTTGCTAAAATCAACAAGGGTTCGTTTACTATAGATGACGTTGTTGCCGTTCTCAAGGGTGATGACGGTAAAGAGATAAACCTTACTATGACTCATAAATGGCCTGTCCGTGTCCCGCGTCCCGTGAAGAAAAAACTTCCCCCTCGCGTGCAGATGTATACAGGGCAACGGATTATCGACACTTTCTTTCCTATTGTAAAGGGAGGAGCGGCGGCTATTCCCGGTCCCTTCGGGAGCGGAAAAACCGTTACGCAACACCAGCTTGCAAAGTGGTCTGATGCAGAGGTTGTGGTCTATGTGGGGTGCGGCGAGCGCGGTAACGAGATGACCGACGTTCTTATGGAGTTCCCGGAACTTATCGACCCGAAATCGGGTAAGCCTCTTATGGACAGAACCGTGCTTATAGCCAACACGTCAAATATGCCCGTTGCGGCGCGTGAGGCTTCCATATACACGGGTATTACGCTTGCGGAGTATTTCCGCGATATGGGATATAACGTTGCGCTTATGGCGGATTCCACATCACGATGGGCGGAGGCTCTTCGCGAGATGTCGGGGCGTCTTGAGGAAATGCCCGGCGAGGAGGGGTATCCCGCGTATCTCGGTTCGCGTCTCGCTACGTTCTATGAACGCGCGGGTATTGCGGAAATTCTCAACACAAAGGAAACCGTTGTGGCATCGGTTAGCGCTATCGGCGCGGTATCGCCTCCCGGGGGCGATTTCTCCGAGCCTGTTACCCAAAACACGCTTCGTGTTGTAAAGGTTTTCTGGGCGCTCGATTCCAACCTTGCTTATCAGCGTCATTTCCCCGCTATTAACTGGCTTACAAGCTATTCGCTTTATAACGACAGCCTTGTCGAGTTTTGGAACAACACGCTTGGCGAGGAATGGTATTTTACCAAAACGGAAGCTATGAAGGTGCTTGAGGAGGAGGCGGAACTCAAGGAAATTGTCCGTCTTGTCGGTATTGACTCGCTTACACGCGAGCAGAGGGTTATCCTCCTGACCGCAAAGTCTATCCGTGAGGATTTTCTCCATCAGAACGCAACCCACGAGGTTGATACCTACACCTCAATAGAAAAGCAAATTCGTATGCTTTCGGCGATTGTACTTTTTCACCATCTTGCGCTTGAAGCGGTGGAAAAGGGCGCCGAGTATGATAATATAGAGCTTCTTCCCGCCAGAGAAAAATTTGCCGATATGAAATTTGTCGATGAGAAAAAGAAGGATGATTTTTTTGATGAACTGGAAAAGGATATTCGTAAAGATTTCTCCGCTATAAATACGGTAGAGGGTAGTGTCAATGCTTAAAGAATACAAAACTATTATCGGAGTAGAAGGCCCGTTGTTGGTGGTTGACCAAGTCAGCGGCGCAAAATATGATGAGCTTGTCGAAATAGAACTCGGTAGCGGTGAAAAACGTCGCGGAAAGGTGCTTGAAATAACCACAGACCGTGCGCTTGTTCAGGTTTTTGAAGGCTCATCGGGTATAGACGTGGACAACTGTAAAGTAAGATTTTTGGGCAAGGTTGTTACAATCCCCGTGTCGCCGGATATTCTCGGACGCGTTTTTGACGGTTCGGGCAAGCCTATTGACGGGGGCGCATCGATTATCGCCGATAAATATATTGATATTAACGGTGCGGCGATTAACCCGTTTAACCGCGACTATCCCGCAGAGTTTATCCAGACCGGGGTATCGTCTATTGACGGGATGAATCCTCTTGTTAGAGGGCAGAAGCTCCCGATATTTTCGGGTTCGGGGCTTCCTCATTCCAGAATGGCGGCTCAGATTGCCCGTCAGGCTCGAACCCTGAAGGCTCACGAAAACTTTGCCGTGGTTTTTGCCGCGATGGGTATTACCTATGAAGAGGCGAATTTCTTTATGGAAGACCTCAAGAAAACGGGCGCTATTGAAAGAACGACTATGTTTATAAATCTTGCCGATGACCCCGCTATTGAGCGTATTTCGACTCCGCGTATGGCGCTTACCGCCGCAGAGTATCTGGCTTTCGACCTTGATATGCACGTGCTTGTTATATTAACCGATATGACCAATTACTGCGAGGCTTTACGTGAGATATCCGCAGCGCGTAAGGAGGTGCCGGGACGGAGGGGGTATCCCGGGTATCTTTACACCGACCTTTCCACGCTTTATGAAAGGGCGGGGAAGATTAAGGGCAAAAGCGGGTCTATTACTATGATTCCGATTTTGTCTATGCCGGAGGATGATAAAACTCACCCTATACCCGACCTTACGGGATATATCACCGAGGGGCAGATTATTCTTGCAAGACCGTTGCACGGCAAGGGAATTTACCCTCCCGTTGACGTTTTGCCCTCGTTGTCCCGTCTCCGCGACAAGGGTATCGGTAAGGGGAGAACCCGCGAAGACCACGCCGACCTTGCAAACCAGCTTTTTGCGGCGTATGCAAGAGGTAAAGAGGCTAAGGAGCTTGAGGCGATTCTCGGTGAGGGCGCTCTTACTCCGGTTGATTTGAAGTTTTCAAAATTTGTTGATTTATACGAGGGGCGGTTTGTCAAGCAGGATGAGCATGAGGAGCGCGATATCGAAAAGACTTTGCTGATAGGATGGGAACTTGTCGCTACTCTGCCCGTGCCGGAACTCAAGAGAATTAGGGATGAATACAAGACCAAGTATTTGCAACCGATTCTTGAAAAAGAGGAACAGGTAAATGCAGAAGATTAATCCGAACCGTATGGAATTATCCAACCAGAAGAAGAAACTTGCTATTGCCAAACGCGGGCATAAGTTGCTCAAGGATAAGCAGGATGCGCTGATAAAACTGTTTTTGGATACGGTGCATAAAACCCGTGAGCTAAGGGAATCTGTCGAGGATGATATGAAAAACGCCTATGACGGGTTTCTTATTGCGCGAAGCGTTATGGAAAAATTTACAAGCGAGTCGATTTTTCTTGTTTCAAACGTGAAAATCGAACTTACGGAAAATATACGGAATAATATGGGTGTCAGAACGCCTGTTTATGATTTTAAGCAGGTGGGCAACCTTCACGCATACAGCCTTGTCGGCACGTCCGGCGAACTCGACTCCTCTCTTGAGATATTTTCAAATCTTCTTGAAAAATTAGTAAAGCTTGCGGAGTTGGAAAAGATGGTTGAGCTTATGGCGCTTGAGATAGAAAAAACCCGCAGACGGGTTAACGCGCTTGAGTATCGTCTCATTCCCGATACTCAGGAGATTATTCGTTTTATTAAGATGAAACTTGATGAGATGGAACGCTCAAATCTTTCAAGGCTTATGAAGGTCAAAGAGATTGTAAGAAAAGAAGATTAAGCGTTTTTTAACGTCGGGATATTTCTTGCGCTGTTTTATTAAACGGTGTAAGATTATCAATGGAGATATTTTGGTAGGGAGGGTAAGTTATGGCAAATGTGTTGGTGGTAGATGATTCGACTGTTATGAGAAAAAATCTCAGGTCGTTGCTTTCGCAGGCGGGATATTCCGTAGCCGATGAGGCAGTCAACGGCGTTGACGCTTATAAGAAATACAAGCAACACAAACCTGATTTCGTTACTATGGATATAAATATGCCGGATGCCGATGGGATAGAAGGCGTGAAGCTTATTTTGAAAGATTTTCCCGATGCGAGAATTATTATGGTCAGCGCTATTGACCAGCGTGAAATGGTGGTTGAGGCATTGAAAGCGGGGGCTAAACATTATATCCTAAAACCCGTTACTCTTGATAAGATTATCGAGGTGATTAGTAAGGTTGCAAAATAATCCGTTTCGGAGTTTGTTTTGACAAATGGTATAGATATAACCGATTATCACGGTTTCAAATCTTTTTTAAGCAATCTCGATAAATCGTCAATTTATGAAATTAAACCCGTGTTTCCCGAAAAGACTTTTAAAATCTTAAAGGAGAAACTTTTGCCTTTTATGTGCGCCGTGTCCTGTGAGATGGTATGCGATGAGGGGGTGTTGGCGGGTTTTGTGAGTACAAAGTCTTTGTCCCTTAATCTTATGGATTATTCGGCGTTTATTTACGCGGGAAAGATTTTGAATTTTTTGCTTGTATTTGACTGCGACAGCGGCGGTGCATCGGATGTTTTAAAGTTCTTTTCAGTTGACTTGTCTCAAAATACTTCGGAGGACGAAGAATTGCTTAAAAGCGGTGTCGAGGAGTTTGCTAATATCATTCTCGGCAATTCGCTGAATTTTATAATCGAAAGCTGCTCCATTCAGGAAAAAGCCCCGCTTATTTTCGGGATACCTCTAAGCGTAAAATCGGATAAACTTTCAGTGCTTTCCGATGAGGACATTATTTCCTACGAAATTAAAACTCCGTCCGGTAAAATGAGATTATCATTTGTCGCTTAAACGTCTTTATAAATCCAATCCTCTTTCGCAGTATGGTTTCGGTATATTTCGATAACCGTTTTCCCGAAAAGTGTCATTCTGATTATACCCTTGTCAGTCTAACCCTTGAAGAATCTATCCTGTCGTAAGGAGATTCTTCACGGGTAAAGGTAAAGAAGCAAAATCAGAATGACACTTCATAGGTGGTTGTTACAAGTTACGGTCATTGAGTTCTGAGTCTCTTCCGAGGTAAGGACTTGCTCTGAGGCACTTATTTCAATTAATCGTTGTTGTGTGGACTAAATCCCGTTTTAGTTTTATAATATTGTCTATTAAAAAATGCAAGCGAGGGTTTATGTTTGAGTATCCCGAACGTTATGACGTTATAGTAATAGGCGCGGGGCATGCGGGGATAGAGGCGGGGTTATCATCGGCGCGTATCGGCGCTAAGACCTTGCTTATCACCTCCAATATCGACCTTGCAGGGCAGATGCCGTGTAACCCCTCTATCGGTGGTATAGGCAAGGGGCAACTCGTTAAGGAAATAGACGCGCTCGGCGGCGAGATGGGACGGGCTATCGACGCGACCGGTATCCAGTTTCGCACCCTGAACACCCGAAAGGGTCCCGCAGTCCGCTCATCACGCGCACAGGCTGATAAAACCGAATATCGCAAATATATGCAGAAAGTCCTGTTTAGCCAAAAGAATCTTGATTTGAAGCAGGGGCTTGTCGAAGACCTGATTATTGAAAACGGGAAAGCGAAGGGTATTATCGACAGGTTGGGTAATGCTTATCTCTCATCGACAGTGGTTATTACCCCGGGGACTTTTCTTGACGGAGTTATTCATATCGGGGAAAACTCGTTCCCGTCGGGGAGACTTGGCGAGGATGCATCAACGGGGCTTTCCGCCACTCTCAAGAGATTGGGTTTCAGGGTGGGACGGTTTAAAACGGGGACTCCCGCGAGGATTGACGCCAAAACCATCGACTTTTCCCAACTCGATATTCAACATGGGGATATTCCCGTAAAGCCGATTTCATTTTGGACTGAAAGTATAGATATTGAGCAGATGCCCTGTTATATTTCCCATACCAACGAAAGGACGCATAAAATTATCCGCGACAATATAGATAAAGCGCCGATGTATTCCGGGAGGATTAAGGCGACCGGGGTTCGCTACTGCCCGTCTATTGAGGATAAGATAATGAAATTTCCCGACAGGGAGCGTCATCATATATTTATCGAGCCTGAGGGGCGGTTTACCGATGAGTATTACCCTAACGGGCTTTCCAACGGGCTTCCGATAGACGTGCAGATTGAGCTGTTGAGGAGCATAGAGGGGCTTGAAAACGTCAGGATGACCCGTCCCGCTTACGCTATTGAGCATGATTATATCGACCCGACCGAGCTGTTACCCTCGCTTGAAACAAAGCGGGTGAGTGGGCTGTATCTTGCGGGGCAGATAAACGGGACTACCGGCTATGAGGAGGCGGCGGCGCAGGGGCTTGTTGCGGGGATTAATGCATCTCGCCGCGCTCTCGGTATGAGCGAGTTTATTATCGACCGTTCGCAGGGATATATCGGGGTGCTTATTGATGACCTTACCACTCTCGGCACTAACGAGCCTTACAGGATGTTCACCTCGCGGGTGGAATACCGTCTCGTTTTACGCGAGGATAACGCCGATTTGCGGTTGTCTAAAATCGGGTATGAACTCGGGGTTTTAGGCGAGGAGTTCTATAAAAGGACTTCGGAAAAAGAAAAGCGTATCCGTAACGAGATTGAGCGTCTCGGCAAAACAAAAATCACCCCGACAGAGGAGAATATCGCGATGCTTAAAAAGATGGAAACTACTGCGGTAAACAAACCTCAATCCCTGTTGGATATACTGAGGCGCCCCGAAATGAATTACGCTAAGATTGCCGAAGTTTTCCCATCGCCTGTGCAGCTTAACCCCCGTGAGATTGAGGAGATAGAGATTGAGGTAAAATACGAGGGCTATATCCGCGACGAGGAGAGGTCGATTGAAGGGTTTAAGAAACTTGAGAATATAGCGATACCTGAGGATTTTGATTATTCCAAAGTGTCGGGATTAAGGCTTGAGGAGGTGGAAAAACTCGGAGCGTTGCGCCCGTTAAATCTGGGTCAGGCATCAAGGATTTCCGGTGTGCGCCCCGCCGCTGTCCAGATTTTGATGATATATTTAAAGGGGTAGTTATATACACGGTTCCCGGGCGGTCATCTCGATACTGCAAGCCCTTCCTTCGGAAGAGGCTCGGAACTCGATGACCGGATGGTTTGAGAAAAGACTTTTAGGCAACCGCCGTTGTGTCATACTGATTACACCCTTGTCAGTCTAACCCGTGAAGTAACTCCTGTAATGGAAGTAGATTCTTCAGGGGAAAAACTAAAGAAGCAAAAATCAGAATGACACTTATCGATGACCGGGTGGTTTAAGAAAAGACTTTTAGATAATAATTCGGTTATCGAGTGCCCCTCACCAATTTATATAGCCGGTAAATTGGTGAGGGGTGTATCGAGGCAACCAACCAAAAATAAAGGAGAGAAAAAACAATGATTAGACATATCACCAAAGCGATTATTTTATTAACCATAGCCGCAGGGCTTGCGGGGGTATCCTGCGCCCCGCACCTTTTGCGTCCTACCGGTTTGTCTCATTCCGATAGCGAATCCTGCAAAAGGTGCGGGGGGGAGACTGTTAAACCGGACGAGCCTGCCGAAACCGAAACCGTTGCGACTGAGGTCGCAGGGGAGAAGTCTGCGGAGGAAGAATCGGAGGAATGGAGATATATTTACATAAAAGGAGCATTGATTTATTGCTACGGTAATATAAATAAAACGAAAATATTAGGAGTTTTAACCAACGGGCAGAAATTGACATTATTAGATAAAGCTTTGGAGATGGTTAAAATTCAATTAGATGATGGAACTATTGGTTATGTAAACGAAGTCTTTGTCGCAGATTCTAAAGAAGAATTGGAGCGCTTGACTCAATCGGGGATTGAGGTTAAGGAGTTTAAGGAAAGGGTAATCAGCAATTTAATGGCACCTTATGAACTACAGCTTCTAAATGATTATAGATATATAGTTATGCATGATAAGGATAGAAATATAGTAGGAGCTTTTAATTGGGGCGTCCGTAAAGCGATAGCCTTAGACAAAGAGATGAATGTTGTCAAAGAGCTTACGAATGTATATGAGCGCGGCGGAGGATATGTAAAATTAAGAAAATTCTTAGTTTTGCCTTATTTTGCAAAAGCAGTTGAAACGGCATCTTTTCATAATATTGAAAATAACCAGTTTGCTGAATTAATAACGAAACAAATTGATGATTACTTATTTAAAATCGATTATATTAATTTATATGATAAAGGATTGAATTTAGTAAATTCGATTCAATTGAAGAGCGAAGTTATAATTCAAGAGGATGGTGAAATAGCGGAAACAGCTTTTAAAGCACTAATCACGAAAAATAATTTTATTATTCCGGATATGATTCGCCGGAAAATTATAATTCTTGACCTAAATGCTGGTAATGAATATGAATTTCCTTATGAAGGGGGAAAACTTTATTTGGATATTTCCGAAGATCATAAAACATTGGGTATATTAGTTACAGATTTTTCTGGAATAGAGGATAAAAGCAAAAGTTATTATATAAAATCCATTGATTTGAATAGCAAGAAAGTATTATTTAGTAAGAATATAACTAAGGATGACCCTTACTATGGAGTCTTTTATACTTCTTATAAAGGAAAATATACTGTTTTAAAAAGAAATCTATTTGACAGAAATGGAAATCTATATTCACTGAATCAAAAACAATACCTTCTTGATTTTAGCAGTGATGATAAATATATGTATTATTTTTCCTTAGACGGGAGACTTGGCAAATATGATATGGAAGAAAAAAAAGTAGTCTATGAGGTTGTAGATAAAATATGTTCATGGGAAACAAATAAATATGGTGGTTTCCAATTAGCAAATAGATTTTATTTCAAGCTTTTTTATGATAAATATATTATTGTAGCTGATCAAGTTATTTCATCTTTAATATGGTATCTTACTGTGTATGATAATCAATTCAATGTTGTTTTTACAAAAGAATTTAACAGAGATAGTAAGACATATATATCTAAGAGCATGCTTTCAATAATTGAAGATACACTTCATGTTTATTTATCAGATGGAACATATAAAATTTTTCCGTTGAAGGAGGAATGAAGATGAAAAAGATATTATTAGCTATATTATTTGTTTTTATAGCAAGATCTGCATATACTCATTTTTGGCCGTTTACAGATTATCAAAACGTATCCCAAGATCATAATATAACGGGTGTAGTGGGAGGAGAGCCTCGTTTCGGTAGGCGATTTCATGGTGAAATTGATATTGCGAGAGTATAAGATAATAGTCTCATTTTTTATACCCTATGCGGGGGTAAAGGTATTAACATAAAACCGAAAAGGAGAGAAAAAACAATGAATAAAATCATCACCATAGCGTTTTTATTAACGGTCTTATGTTTCGGCGTGTCGTATGGGTCTTTGTTTGAAACGGGGCATAAGCTGAGCGTAATCGAAACGGAAAATTTCGATATAATTTTTTCCGAGGATTCCCGCAAAACGGCGGAGTATATAGCAAAAGTCGCAGAGGAGAGACTCGCGTATTACGATAAATTCCTTCAAACCCAAAACTTCTGGAGGACTGTCGTAGTTGTAACATCGGATACCCATATTGCCAACGGGATGTATTCCCCTGTGCCGTATAATACAATCGTAATATATGATTTTCTTCCCCAAGCGGGGTCGAGTATCGGGAATTATTCCAACTGGATGGATATACTGTTTGACCATGAGCTTGTGCATGCCGTATCGTTAGGGATAAGAAGTCCTTTGTTTTTTGAAATAGGGGCGCAGATTTTCGGTAACTGGGTGTTGCCGCAGATGTATATGAATTCGGGGCTTATGGTTGAGGGCGTTACTGTGGCTTTCGAGAGTTTGCAGGGTTTCGGACGGGTAAACGACCCCGCTATCAGGCATTCAATTCAACAGGATATTGTTGAAAGCAGGTTTAAACGTCTTTCACAGACTACCGCCTCGTATGATTTATACCCGGGCGGAAGTATCTTTTACCATTACGGGGGATATTTTTCTCATTACCTTATCGAAACCTACGGTATGGAAAAATATCGCGCGTTATGGCATCGGATGGGGCAGGGCAATATTTTCCATCTGCTGCCCGGCTCTTTCAGGAAGGTTTACGGCAATTCAATACGTTCCGAGTGGAATAAATTTCGCGAGTTTATGGAGCTTAAAACCCCCGTTTTTACCAATACCAACGTTATCAGCCCGCGTTATAAGCGTATTCGGTCTGTTGCTGCGGGGGACTATAAAATTTATTATTATGACCTGTTTAATCTTGAGATACGATGTTATGATACGGTGAGCGAGGCGGATAGTCTTGTATTGAAAACGGATAGCTTGGTCGGAAGTATTAACTTAAATGATGATGAAAGCAGGATGCTTATAAGCAGAAATTATCTGAGGAACGGGTTTTATAAACTTGCGGTAGTGGAATACGATTTGCAACGGAGACGGTTTACGGATTTCAGTCTTGAGGGGGTAAGAGAGGCGATATATTTTGACGGTGAGAACGCCGACGGTATTGTCGCGGTGAGGGTTAGAAACAGCGAAAGCGACCTTGTTTATATTGACAATTTCGGCGAACGGGTCTTGCTTAAAGGCAATACGCATACCTTATTTGAATCCCCCGTGCGCGTGGATAAAAACAGAGTTGCTTTTATAGTAAAACAGCATGGGATTAACCGTATCGGGGTTTATGATTTTAAAAGCGGTAAGGCGCAGGCAATAACCGGAGCGCATACGCCCTCCGACCTCTATGTAGAGTTTGAACCTCGCGGGATTATTATTCCCGAAGAGCTTGACAAGTCAAAGGAATACGGGGATTTTACCCGAATACAATATATCCGCGACATATCCGCTAAGGACGGATGGATTTATTTTGCATACAACAACGGAGGGGTATATAAGCCCGGGTTGATTAATTTGGATAAAAGTATCGTTAATCTTTATACGAATGATATATCGGGCGGAGTTTTTTTGCCTGTATATTCCGGGTTTGATATTTACTATACAGGCAAATTTTCACGCGGAGACCGTCTTATGCGGATGGGTAAAACCGGGGACGGGGGTTTTATAAGCTACGGCTTAAAAAAAGAGATTTTTAATACACAGACCGTTACCCGTAGTGAAAAAAAGTCCTTTGAGGAAAAAAGATATTCCGGCGCGCGCTATTTGCTTCCCCGTATGTGGATGCCTCATATTACCGCCTCTGGGCGATTTGATAATATCGGGATTGCAACAATATTATCCGACCCGCTAAGGGCAAACCAAATTATACCTTCAGTAACATATAATTTTTACAATCATTTCCCGAATATAGAAATTTACTGGGATAATTCCGCTTTGCCCGTAAATCTGTATTTTGACTTCAAGGATAATTTGTATTTTGTCGGCTCCGGCAAGTTTTATTACCGTCGCACCGAGGGCGCTTTCGGGATGTATTATATATATAATTTTTTGAGGGCAAACAATGCAATCCGAATAGGAACGGAGGTTTCCTATTATGCGACCTCGTTTGAAAATGAACTCCATCCGTATCAATGGACTTATAACCCCGGCAGATTTCTGTTAAGTGTCCACACGGCATTCAGTTCTTTTCGCAGTAAATACCGTTTCTTTGATTACCGGGGAGTTAATTTGCAGGTGTTTTTTGACCACCTTCCCGAAAAGTCAATTGCGAAAGGCGAGTTTCTGATTTTATATTCGCCGAATTTCCTGCGTGTTTTGCTGTCGTTATACGGGGCTTACGGACACAATCAGGAGTTTTACGCATCGGGGCACAATCCCGATTTCGGACGCACCCGTTATCCCGCATATATGGAGTTTTCCGGTTTAATGAGCGCGGGAGAGTATTATATCGGAGGGCAGGCGACCCTGCCGATTTTTAATATAGAGCTTCAGATGGGTCCCGGCTTTTTCCCTTTATATTTCAACCGTATCTATATGACCGGCGGTTACAGGGGGATATTTCCCGATAATATATACCATCACTCGGTTTTTCTAAGAGCCAACCTTGAATTAAGGTTATGGTATGAGTTTCCTCTTGTTCTTTTCTTCGAGACAAGCTATGATATAAACAACAATGAGTTTTACTACGGGTTTAGTTTTAATATAGCGTCGCTTTTTGACTATCTTGCCGACAATAGGGAAACGCCGCTCAGGTTTTAGCGTGAACAGGGATGCTTTTTGGCGCAAAGCCGTGGACGGACACTCAATAACGGTCATCTCGATACTGCCCCTCCGTTCCATCGGGGCAACTCGATAACCGATTGGTTTAAGAAAAGTCTTTTAGATAATAGTTCGGTCATCGAGTGCTCCCGCACCAATTTACCCGCTTCTCCGGGGGGTTTCCCAATAAATTGGTGCGGGGGTGTATCGAGATGACCCTACACCGTCCTTTTACCTATCCCTAAGGACCATAACCAGCATCCCAAGCAACATTTAGAGGCGCATTCCCGCTTCCCCAGATGATTGTGCCGATACCCTGCGGGTTGCTGTTGCCATCATAACGCTCCACGCCATCCTGTAAGTTGCCCGATATGGTGGGCGATACAAACGTATGCGTATTATTAGCGTAATTGTCCCGAAAATACACCCCGCCTCCGTTATTCGACGTGTTGCCCGTGATAGTCCCGCTTATAGTGTGGCCTGTGCCGTAACCCACAAACACCCCGCCTCCGTTAGCGAACCAACCCCCCGTCGCCGAGTTGCCCGTGATAGTTGCGCTTATTGTGTGGCTTGTACCTACGTTCACAGACACCCCGCCTCCGTTATACGCCGAGTTGCCCGTGATAGTCCCGCTTATAGTATGGCTTGTGCCTCCCTCCTCATACACCCCTCCACCGCCATAATTCGCCGTGTTGCCCGTGATAGTCCCGCTTATTGTGTGGCTTGTGCCTCCATACACACGCACCCCGCCTCCGTTGTTATTCGCCGTGTTGCCCGATATAGTCCCGCTTATTGTGTGG
>CAZQBT010000030.1:0-33189 GCA_964591955.1 uncultured Brevinematales bacterium
GGTGTGACATTTCTATTTGCATAAACTGTGACATTTTAAATTTAATACAACATATTGAGATAAGCCTGATATTATGATTAAACAAGGGCAATTTAAGCTTGACGGAAGTCTTTTTGCATTGCCTTGATTTATTTCGATTCGTAGGATATAATAAATATTAAAATATCGGCAGGAGTTTTCTATGAGATATAAATTTGCAATACTATTGGCGCTTGGTTTGATACTGTCTTCTTGCGGGCGCAGACCCGTAACCCGTGTAAATGATTTGGAAAATCTGACCTCGCAAAGGCTTCTTGAACTTGGCGCGGACAGATATGTCAACTATGATTATGATGGGGCAACCTACTACTACGAAAATTTAATTGAGCTTTTCCCCGAAGACCATATCAATGTCGCGTGGGCAAGATACGAATTGGGGTATATAAATTATCAACGAAAACGCCCACAACAGGCGATTGAATATTTTACCCGGGTTTTACAGACACCGGTAGATGATATGCCGGGGGTAACGGGTTCGGAGGCTTCCGCGCCTCACAGGCTTGCTTCTATGATGATAGAAAATATCAATTACAAGCCGCCGAGAATTAGAATATCCGCAGAGACGGAAATCGGAGAGGATGATACACTGGAGGCGGGAGAACGGGCAAGTATTAAACTCAATATAGAAAATTCCGGCAAGGGTCCTGCACGTAACCTTAGAATTATTATTGATAAAAGGCGCGGCGCAGATGAAATAGTATATACCATACCGTCTATTGAAGATATACCGGCTAATTCTTCCCGTGAAATAACTATACCGCTTATCGGGAGAGATACGTTGAAAAAAGGGACGGCTGTCCTGCTTATTACGGTAAAGGAACGGGAAAGCGACCACTCATCCAATACCGCAAGACTCAAGTTTCGCACTATGGCTTCGGAAAAATGAACCGAAAGGATAAATCGAATTGGGAAAACGTAAAATAACCGTAAAAGACAGAATACTCTATATTATTGAATATATTTTCGTAGTTCCTTTAGGATTTTTAATCGGGCTTACGCCGAGATTTATGCTTCCGCTTTGGAGTCGTTTTGTAGGATGGCTTGGGTTTCATCTCAATACCCGCGATAAAAAATGGGCTTATTACAACTTGGATATAATCTATAAAGACAATCCGCTTTCACAAGAGGAAAAAGACAGGATAGTAAGGGAGCTATACCGTAATATTGCGCGTTTCGGTATTGAATATATGAAAGTCGGGCAGATAACTTCCAAAAATTATAATAAATATGCCGAATATATCAATTTTGAGGCTGTCGAACGAGCCACCGCTCAAGGGAAAGGACTTATAGTTGTAACGCTCCATCTCGGCAACTGGGAATGGTTCGGGAGCATATCCGCTAAACGGGGTGTTGACCTTGCGGTAATTATAAACCGTCAGTTTAACCCTTACACCGACAGATGGCTTAAAAATATTCGCGCCAAAAAGGGTAAGATAAAAGTCTTTTATAACGAGATTTCCGAGATAAAAAACATAGCGAAACATCTAAGGGGCGGAGGAACGATTGCGCTTCTTGTTGACCAGACTTATTATTTTAAGCCGATTTTTGTCCCGTTTTTCGATATGCCGAGCGCTACGGCGGATGGTCCCGCGAAGTTCCATTTCAAGTTCGGTGCGCCTATTATGATGTGCTATAGTATTTACGACCACTCAAAACGCAAGTATATCTTTAATATGGAGGAACCGGTATCCTTTGAAGCAAGCGGTAACGTTGAGGAGGATAACAAGCGGGTTATGACGTGGATTAATAAAAAATACGAGGGTTATATAAGAAAATATCCCGAACAGTGGTTTTCATTGTTGCATCCCAGATGGGAAAGGACTAAACCCGAAGAATTTGAAGAATTGGATTTTGACCCGTATTAATCATCAGGGCGAAGAAATAACGCCCGATGAGCCAACTCAATGACCTGCGAAATATTACGATTAATCCACTCGTTATCCATCCATTCGGACGGAGCAATATAAACCCCCTGAACAAGCATCCCGAAATGGAGATGGTCTCCCGTAACCAATCCGGTAGTTCCGGTTCGGGCGATAAAATAACCTTCGCCGACTATATCCCCCGGTCTTACATACATATCCGAGCAATGAGAATGAAGCGAGTGAAGCCCGAAACCGTGGTCGATTAAAACGGTATTCCCGTAAGCCCCGTTAGGCGCGGCAAACAAAACAACGCCGGGATTTGAGTTGGTTATCGGCATCTTTTGATAATACGACATATCCTTGCCGAGATGATACGCCCTTCTGACAACCCCTCCGCGATAATGATAGTTTCGTATTTGCCCGAACTCTGCGGTTATCCTGTATTGACCTAATGGGTCAAACGCGCCTATGTTATAGTTTGTCATAACCGACTGCGGCGGAAAAGATGCGAGCCACGACATACTGATATTACGTCCCCGCGTCCTGTTGTTTAAAAACCATTCGCGTTCATTAGCGCGGATTATATGATTATTCACGGGGTCGGTTGACATATTCTGGTCTTCTATACGAAGCGAGCCGATAGGCCCCCCGGGATAAGCCCTGCTGAAACGGTAATTAAGTTCCCTGAGTTCTCTGGGGCGGGTTTCTATATGAATACGGTTTGAGGACACGTTTCCCGCCTGGTCGCGGGCAATTATCCATGCCTGAAATTCCTCGTGCGCAATATACCATCCTATAAGCGAGGCGTAATAACCGTCCTTTACAAACGGCTTGGGGACAAATATTTTCCCGCGATTGTCCACTATTTCAACCGACTCGATTTTCTCATCACGTGCCTCAAATATAACAAGCGCCGAACCTCCCCTTGTTATAGACGGGGAATGCGCTACTATTGAAGTATAAGGAGGGAGGTAATCGGGTTTTATCGTAAGCCACATCTCGGAATATTCGGCGGCATTTATTTCCGCTTCACCCCGACGCTGAGGTAGAATCACCGTTTCCACGTTGGGAGAAACTATCCTGACATAGAATTTTTCTTTCTGAGGATACAGAGCCTTTTCGGGATAGCGAATTTCTATCACAATGTTGGTAGGGGTTTCGTAAATCACCTCGGTATGTAGAGGCAATTCCTGATTGCCGTCCAAAAGATGAGAGTAAAACTCAGGCAGGCGGTTAGCCCTGAACCGCCCGTAAACGTTAATGCGGATTGACGATTTTAAATTCCAATAAACAAAATTACCGCGCACGGGCAAAGACGGTGCATAATAACCTGTATCAACCTGTGCGGGAGACATCGCCTCGCGCCTGATTTCATTTCTTAACCCGCAGGAAGTCGCAAAAACAAGACTTGATGCCACAAGACCCCATAACAAAAAAACGGTTTTCAAAAAGCAACCTCATAAAACTTTGAAGTATATAATTATACTATAAGTATAGATTTTTTTCAAGCTAAGTTTCAGGGTAAAGCATAATTATACGGCTTGCGCGCTCAATCACCTCGATAATGTTTGAGCTAATCCACGTATCATCCATCCAGTCGGACGGGTCAACGTAAACCCCGTTGATGATAATTGAGAAATGGACGTGGTCGCCTGTTGCGTAGCCTGTGGTTCCCGTAGTGGCGATAACGTCTCCGCGTTTGACAAGGTCTCCCTCTTTAAAATTAAGTGTTGTGCAGTGAGAATATAGTGAATAGATTCCAAGCCCGTGGTCAACGACAATAGTATTACCGAAACCGCCGTTGTATCCCGCGAAAATAACCGTTCCGTCATTGCCGACAACAAGAGGAGCTTGAAGCGTGCTTGCAAGGTCGATACCGAGATGGTAAGACTGCCTTACCTGTTTTCCCTGATACATATAGCGCCTGAGTAATCCGAAGCCTGAGGTTACGCGATGGTTTTTCAGAGGGTCAAATGATAGAAACTCCACTTCCTTGAAAATTCCCTCAACCGGACGCGAGGTGATTTCATAGATACTTACGCGTCGTGTTTGAGCCATCGCGCGGGTAACCGCCTGATATTTCTCCTGTTCATCATCGGGTAAATCCGTTACGCCCAATTCCTCGGCTTTCTCCTGAGCGAAAGTCGGTTGCACCTGAAGCCGTCTGACGGGATAAGATTTATCGGTTTTTTCAAAATCAATCCTGTTAGTGGATGCGTTTCCGGCGCGGTCTTTGGCGATTATGTAAGCGTCAAATTTATCAAACCCGACGTGCCATCCGACCATACACATGTAGTAACCCTCACGCGCCATAGGCACGGGGAAAAACCGGTTGCCGTGGTTATCGCGGACAATTACGCTATCCAAAACTTCATCACGCGCCTCAAAAACCACAACGCCGCTGCCTCCGCGGTGTATTGACGGGGTTTTAGTTATTACCGCAATATGTGGGAATGAATGACGTTGGACAACTTGAAACCTTGCTATATCCCTTAGACGCTGCTCGGATTTTATATGCAGGTTAAATGTCTCGCTTAACTGCGGGACGTTGTCGTTTGAAAAAAACACGCTTATTACGAGATTTGTATTGTTAAACACAAGAGCGACATTTGAAAGTTCAATCTCGATATCGCCGTCTTTGATTATAGCGGAGTAGTTGGAATTTCCGTTGTTGAAATTCCCGTCAAGCCGGATAGTCAGGGGAGAGCGCAAATTCCAGTAAAGGACGTTGTCGTCCTGAGGACGGATTTCCTTTCCCGTGCAAAACGGCAAAACCGCGATAGACAATCCCAAAACCGTCAAACCGAAAAATTTATTTATTTTTTCCATAAAACCGCCTTATGATATATTCTAACCCATTGCGGGGAATTTTACAACTAATTTTTTGTTTTGAGGGGGAGGGATTTTGGAAGTTTTAAAAAAGACTTCTTGAATATAATGCAAAAATTATATCAAATCTCAAGTTGTGCTTTTTTAAAAACGGATATATAATGTTATCTTATTTAATTTTTTTAGGGGCGGGATTATGGATAGAGAAACGGTAAAAAAATTAATATCCGATAATAAGGCGGTGCAGATAATCTTTTATGAAAATGACGCTCAAACCAATGAACTCATAAAATTTTCGATAGATAAAGTGCTTCAAAAATATTATAAGACCGAACTTTCGGATTTGATTTACGGATGCGTAAAGGAATTGGTAATTAACGCTACTAAAGCAAATGTTAAACGTGTCTTTTTCCAGAATCTCAATTATGATATTAACAATATGGGACAATACGTGATGGGGCTTACGAAATTTAAGGGGATGCTTGAAAAGGGCGAATATGAAAAATATTTCGGCGATTTGCGCTCAAATGACCTATGGGTTATATTCAATATGCAGTATAGCGATACCGGGGTGAAAATCGAGCTTATCAATAATACCGAGATTATAGAAATAGAAGATACCCGTATCAGAATGAAACTTCGTCTTGCGATGGCTCACACATCCAGCTTTTTGGATTTATACAAGAATGAGATGGATGATGATAACGAGGGGGCGGGTATGGGTATCGCGCTTATCATACTTTTGCTTAGAAGCGGGGGTTTAGACCCTGACCTTTTTCGCATAGGCAGTCAGGACGGGGTAACGATAGCCCGTCTTGAAATCCCTTTTACCAAATCTTATGTTTCATCAAGAGGTTTAACCGTTTAATTGATTAAAATGTAAATGCGTTCAACGACCTTATGCTGCCTCAATACTCCTCGCTTCGCCCGAAACTCGGGAAACGTTTCCCTATGTCATATAAGCGAAAAGCGAACGGCTTTCATCGCTATGACGTATTTGTTCCATTGCGGACTTCTCAATTTGTCTTATGCGTTCCTTTGTGAGGTTCATCTTAGCCCCGATTTTGCTCAGAGACTGCGGTTCTTTGCCGTTAAGCCCGAACCTGTGTTCTATAATTACCCTTTCGCGTTCGGAGAGCTTTGAAAGTATTTTGTCTATATTTTCCTGAAGGCTTGAGAAAATCGCGAAGTTTTCGGGCAAATTATCCTCATTTGCAAAAATATTTTCGCTGAATGCGATTTCTCCCGAGTCGGTGTCGTCGTAGCTTAAATCTTCTATTGAGGATTGCGAGGAGGATATATCAAGGAGCTTTCGTATTTCGCTTTTGTTCATAGAGAGTTCTCCTGCGATTATATCGTTGGATGGTTTGCTGCCGTGCTTTTTTGTGTATCGGTCTATAAATTTTCCGATTTGCACAAGTTCATTAGCGCGGTTCATCGGGAGCCTTACCATCCTTGATTTCTCCGAAATAGCCTTCATAATGGATTGTTTTATCCACCACACGGCGTAAGATATAAAATGGAAACCGCGGGTGTAGTCGAATTTATCAACTGCGGTAATCAAGCCGAGGTTACCCTCGCTTATGAGGTCGGATAACGGAACGCCGTTTCCCTGATATTTTTTCGCGATTGATACCACAAAGCGAAGGTTTGATACTATGAGTTTTTCTTTGGCTTGTTTATCTCCTTTGTCTGCTTTTTCGGCAAGTTCTATTTCTTCTTCCCGTGAAAGCAGGGGGAATTTGTCTATTTCTTTTAGATACATAGAGATTGAATTTTTTGATAAAAATCTTTCGACAAATTCCAAGTTTGCCGATTTCGGGATATTGTTTAATACGTTGGACATTTTAAGCCTCCTAATCGAAATTTACAATTCGTATGTATATTTGCAAGGGGCGTGCCATTTGCCCGTTTTTATAATTTCTTTTAGGGTATAGAATTAATTAATCATTTTGAAAATCAAAAATTTCAAAGATGTGTCATTATGACGCAAAAAAATCGGTGAAATTCGGAGTATCGGGTTGTTTTGTCTTTTTTGCAATCGACGGAGATTCTTTAGTGGTTAGACTGACGAGGGTATAATCAGAATGACACAAAAAAAACAGCGCCAAGCCTTTGTTCCCGTGTCGTTATTGTCCATCTATGAATTTGAATAAAAAAAAATTTTGTTATATAATATTTATCATTTTACTTAAGGAAACATATATGATATGCGGGATAGGCGTGGATGTAATAGAGATAGAAAGGGTGATGAAGGTTGTGGAGAAACACAGCGAAAAAGTAATAAAACGGATTTTTACGCAAGCGGAACTTGATTACTCATACCGTTTCAGCAACCCGTTTACCCATCTTGCGGCAAGGTTTAGCGCGAAAGAGGCGTTTTATAAGGCTATGGGCTTCGGGGTGATACGGTTTGCACAAATAGAGGTGTATAATACCGAGAACGGCAAGCCCGAAATTCGTCTGCACGGTGAAACCCGCGAGCAATGGAAAGAAATCGGGTCGCCTAAAATCCATCTCAGCCTTTCGCATAATAACCTCGTAGCCGTGGCGACGGTGGTTTTGGAAAATACGGATTAGTTGCGGATATTGGCTAATAAAATCAGACCTGTTCTAAAGATACTATTGCTTTAGCATTCGATAAATTTTTAAGTTTTGACAAGCCGTTTTCTTCAATTCGCACATATATTTCTTGCGTTTTTTTCATTATCAAAATAATATATCGTTGTTTGATACGGAATCTATTATTTTATTACTTACAAAAATTCGGTAAAATAAACCTCAGGGGGGCATTATGATAAGATATTATATCCGAAAAAGCGTGTTTTGTGTTTTTCTGTCGGTGGTTGCCGTTACTGCAACGTTTGCGCAAAGCCGGGCGGAACGTGATGCGATAGCCGATAAAAAGGCGATGGAGATTGTCGCGAGGGTTATAAAACCGCGGATGACGGATTTTGAAAAGGTTCTGGTTTTGCATGAGTATATCACCGACCGCGTTACTTATGGGAAGTTGGATGGTAAAACCGATGCTTATACGGCGCTTCTTCACAATCAGGCGGACTGTGTCGGTTTTGCACGGGGATTGCATGCTTTGTTCAAGGCGGCGGGTCTCGACAGTTTTGTCGTTGTGCGAAAAAAAGGACATCTCTGGGTCAAGGTAAATCTTCACGGCGATTATTATAATATCGACCCTACATGGTGCGCGGTAAAAAGTAATTGGCGTCAATACGGATGGTTTCTTCTTTCCGATGAGCAGAATATTGATACTCAAAAAGGCGCGGGACATATTTTAGACAGCGGGGAGCAGTATCCCCCGGCGCCTAAGCATTTCGTTTTTAAAGGAAGCGATTATGTAAACAAGGATTTGCTCCGTTGCGATAAAAAACTCCGCGTTATGGGAACAATCAGCTTACCGAAAGGGCAGGTTGCCCCACAGGGCGGGATTCTCGGCGATGTCAACGGCAACCGTTTTCATATCCCGGAAGGTGAACAGTCGGCATTTTATATAACCTCTATCCCGCGTGATACATCCGATAAACCCGTTGTCAAAGCGCGCGTTACTACCGATAGCAGTCAAACTTATGCTAAAGAGGCGTTTTATTCGGTTAATAAACTTGTGCTGGGATTGCATAATGCCGAGGATTTCCCGTTGGATTTTGATGATATTACGGGGGCGGATTTTACCCTTATTCCGGGAAAAATTTATATGCAGGGTAAGGTCGGCTTTCCGCGTAATGAAAGCGCGCCGAGCGGCGGGGTTTATATTTCGGTAGAATTAACCGGATACCGCGGCAGGGATAGATTTCGCTATTATGACAGGGTGTATATTCCCGAAGGGGAAAGCTCGGCTTCTTACCATATTGACGTTGATGAAAACGACCGCGAGTTGGAGTTCCGAATTTATTATTTCTCCTCACGTCTTGAACGGCTCGGCTATCAAAAACTCGGTTATTACGCCAAGGACAGGACTGTTCCCGAAGCTAAGGACAGGGCTCCAATTTATTTTACCGAAGATACGGTTTTCGGTATAGACCTTGAATTTATACGGTAAGAATAGTAAGACAAGTAATAGGCGGAATCCCCGTCCCGTAAACGGTAATTAATACCAAATTAAATAAGAATCCCCCAAAAGACTTGACTTAATATACCGTTTCAAATCTTAGCGCCGATGGACTTGAGATAATCGGCAATTTCCGCGTATTCCATCTCAACAGCAACGCCTAACGCGGTTCTTCCGCTGTTATCCCTTATGTTAATATCGGCGCCCGCCCCTGCCAATTCTTTTACGACCTCAAGCTGTCCGCTTTCGCAGGCAACAATAAGCGCAGTTCCCCCGTATTTGTCCGTTTCGTTAATATCAACACCCGATAAAATCAACTCCTTAACCCTTGGAAGATTACCGGTATTGGAAACCTCCATCAGTTCGGTAATACCGAAATTTGTTTTATCCATTTTAACCTCGCTTGTGTAGTTAAAGGTTTGTCGATTAGATTTAAAAAAGACTGCCTTTATCGGGGCAGTCTTTTTACTTAACCTTTATTCGCTGATTATTTCCACCTTGTCAACCCATCCGCAATCCTCACCGCTTGATACCGATCCGTCTTTTTCATAAACCCATGTTACCGTATGTTCCCCGTATTCCAAATCATCTATTATCACTCGCGTCCAGTCGACCTCTCCGCTTATATTATATTTTTCCACCCCGTTTACTTTAACTATTAACTTGTCGTACAAACTTTCGCTGCTTACTTTCCAGTAAAAAGAAAGCCCGACACCGGTAAAAGTAAACGACATTGAAGAGGATTGGTTATGAGCAATATTTCCGCTGCGGGCGGAACTTCCGCCGTAATGATATTCTTCCGTACAAACATTCCAAGGTCCGCTACCAACGGAATGAAAGTCATAGCCTACAATATCCAATGCTTCGCTCAATTCTGGGAAAGAAGGCGGGGATTCGTAAACTTCCACTTTGTCAACCCATCCGCAATCCTCACCGCTTGATACCGATCCGTCTTTTTCATAAACCCATGTTACCGTATGTTCCCCGTATTCCAAATCATCTATTATCACTCGCGTCCAGTCGACCTCTCCGCTTATATTATATTTTTCCACCCCGTTTACTTTAACTATTAACTTGTCGTACAAACTTTCGCTGCTTACTTTCCAGTAAAAAGAAAGCCCGACACCGGTAAAAGTAAACGACATTGAAGAGGATTGATTATGAGCAATATTTCCGCTGCGAGCGGAACTTCCGTCGTAATGATATTTTTCCGTATCTGTAAACCAAAATGCATAGCCGCTTGAATACACATCATATTCCTCAATATCCAATGCTTCACACAATTCGGGTATATGAGTTGATGGGAATATGGATTCTATATCTATATGGAGTTTATATTTCCCGACAAAGTTATAGATATTTATGACAGCTAAATAGTAAGTGGATCTGATAGCTTTAAAAAAAACAGGGTTTCCCGGCCATCCGATAGCTATGGGGTCATTTTTAAAAGGATCAAACAAATATAAACCCATACCCTCATCCGGTGAATCAATCGTGATAGAATAATCTTCGCCGTATATCGGATGAAATTCCATCCAATCAATATCAGCCATAGGATAAATTGTTCTTTCCTGAGTTTCTCCCGCTTCAATTAACGAAGCATCTTGATAATAGTCATCCGGTTCATATTCATCCTCTTCAATAGCTTCCCATGTTGTAACGGTTTTTTTTACAGGCCCAATGTAATCATACTCCGAAACCGCGACAATATAAATATCATAAACGGTATGCGCCTCATTTCCCGCAAAAAATATAACCCCGATTTCATTATCTATAAGGTTAGCATGCCCTCCTTTATTGGTAATATCGTGAGCAGACGGTTTTTCCGCGCCTTCCGGTAGTTTTAATGCATAAAGTTTGCCGTAATCAAAATTAATGGATGCACCGATATAAATATAAGTATAATTTATTACATATTCAGGGCCGAAATCCCATTGAAGATAGGTCATGCTTTTATCAATCTCCGGACCACACGTCGCAACAAATACACTAACAAACAAAATTACCGGTATCAGAAGAAGAGTTCTCATTTTAGATTTGATAAATTCTACAAATAAAGATTTTACAACCACAGCAACCTCCCTTTGAATTCCGTTATTATTCAGGAAAATTGGATTAATCCCCGAATTATGACTGCAAATTTTGAAATATAACTTATTTTAGACACATTACTTTAACCCTTGTTTTAAAATATGTCAAATGTCCGCTAATTAAAACCCTTTTTTTAGTCCGGTTTATATAAAATCATTGCAGGTAATGTTACAAACAGCTAATTGCAAAAATAAACGGCACTTTGTATCCGTTAACGTTCTTAAAACCCCGTATGAGCGCGACTACTCCAATCCCTCGGTCGCTTTTTTATTGCTAATCCTTTTGTTTATAAGTTTAAAAATTTCCATCACCACGAGCAGAGGTATAGCCAATACCAAAACCTCAAGCCATTCAATAAGGGTAATCGGTTCAATTCTCAGGATATTTTGCATAAACGGAATCTGCATACTAAGGATATGAATTCCCTGCGCTGCAAGCACACCGAAAACAAGGACCAAATTTCGCTTTAACGGCACTTTAAATGCCGAGGTTATCTCGGAGCGGCAGTTAAATGCGTGGATATTCTGCATAAATACCATAAGAAGCAAAATAATGTTGCGCGCGTGGGTTTCTTCCATTCCAATATGATTTTTCAGGAAAAACCAAAATGCAAAAACTATTATCCCCATAGTAAGACCTGAAACCAAGGTTTGTTTTATCATCAGGGGATTAAAAATCTTTTCGTTGGGTTTTCGCGGTTTTCTTTGCATAGCGCCGGGTTCTCCTCCCTCAAACGCCAAAGCAACGTCCTGAATACCGTTTGTAACAAGGTTTAACCATAATAACTGCACTGCAAGAAGAGGTAACGGCAGACCTGCAAAGATAGATGCTATAAACAGGAAAACCTCCGCCGCGCCCGTCGATATGAGAAGGTAAATAACTTTTCTTACGTTGTCGTAAGCAAATCTACCCTCCTCCACACCCGACACGATAGACGAAAAATTATCATCGACAACTATCATAGAACTGATTTCTTTAGCGACATCTGTCCCTGACCCCATAGCAACCCCGATATTAGCCCGTCTCAAAGCAGGCGCATCGTTGACCCCGTCCCCCGTTACGGCAACAAACTCGCCGTGACGTATCAACACGTCAACAATCTCTAATTTTTGAGAGGGGGAAACGCGGGCAAACACGGATGTTGAAAAGACTAATTTCTCGAAAGCGGGGCTGTCGGGAGGACCCGCCTCGGCAAGCATCTGCCCCGTAACGACATTGGGGTTTTCTCCCGCAATACCGAGTTCCTGCGCGATAGTTCCCGCCGTTGATGGATGGTCGCCGGTTATCATTATAATTTTTATGCCTGCCTTTTTACATTTTGCGACAGAATCAACCGCCTCCTGCCTTAGAGGGTCGATAAAGCAAACCAAGCCGTAAAACACCAGTTCGGGTATATCCTCGTTTTCATAGACTTCCTGTTTTTGGAAATCTTTATACTCCGCACCCGCAATACCGAGAACCCTGTAACCCTTGCTTGCCATCTCGATGGCTTGTTTCTCGATTTTATTTTTATTCAACTCGACAATTTTATCGCCGTCTGCCATAGAGGAACAAAATCCCAAGACGGTTTCAACCGCGCCTTTGATACCTATATGGATAACGCCTTTTTTGTCGTAAAAAGCGCCTGAAAATTTCCGCTCGGATTCATAAGGGATTTGGCTCACCAATTGATATTCCTTGCGTATATCATCGGGATTTAATCCTAATTTGTAGCCCATTCCCAAAAATGCTACGTCCATAGCGTCGCCGTAATGAACCCATTTTCCGTCTTCTTTAATAAGAGACCCCTCGTTAGCCAAAACGGATATTTTATTTATCTTGTAAAGGTTGGCATCATAATTAGAATCGACCTCTTTATTGTTTGTCTCGTCGGAGATTTTACCATCCCCGTTATACCCCTCACCCGTAACAACAAAGCTTTTCCCGTTTGCCGAAATGATTTTTCTTGCGGTCTGCTGATTTACGGTAAGAGTGCCCGTTTTATCGCTTGCAATAACGGTGCAACTTCCAAGACTTTCTACGGCGGTTAATTTTCTGACAATAACGTTTCGTTTCGCCATCCGCTTTGTAGCGATAGACAGAGCGACCGTCAAAGCGACAGGCAACCCTTCCGGGATAGCGGATACTGCAAGCGCAACAACAAAGAAAAATATTGAGGCAAAATCCGAACCTTGAATCCTCAATATTACCGCCAAAATCACACTTAGCGCTATAACAAAGACACTAATTTGCTTGATAAATTTTTCCATCCTGAGAACCAACGGGGGTTTAGCCGATTGGGATTCGGTAACGTCCTCGGCAATTTTACCGACCTGCGTATTAATTCCGGTGCTTACCGCAACCCCCGTTCCCCTGCCCGACATTACCGTAGAACCGGCAAACGCTATGTTTGTTCTTTCGCTGACGCCTATATCTTCCCTTAAAATCTTTGTATCTTTTTTAGCCGCAATAGATTCGCCGGTCAAAAAACTTTCATCTATGGTGAGGTTGGATGCTTCTAAGAGACGGATATCCGCGGGAACTTTCAACCCCGATTCCAATAAAACAATATCGCCGGGGACTAACTCCTCCGAAGGTATCTCCTGTTCCCGTTTGTTTCTCCTGACGCGCGCTTTAATTTTTAACAGGTTTTGCAAACTTGCCGCGCTCATCTCGGCGTTATATTCCTGATAAGTTCCAAGTCCGCTGTTAAGTAAAATTACAAGCAGGATAAATACCGCATCTTTAACCTCGCCGATTAATATGGAAGCTACCGCTGCGGCGATTAAAATAAAAATCAGCGGGTTTAAAACCTGATGGAGAATAATCTGCCATATTGTTAGTTGCTTTTTTAACGGAAGTTTGTTTTCGCCGTAAAATATAAGACGTTGTTCCGCCTCTTCAACAGACAAACCTTCTAAAGATGACGCAAGTTCATTAAACACCTGATTTTGCTCAAACGAATGCCAATTTTCGATACCGATACTTGATTTGTGAGTTATTTCTTTCATAATAGCCCCTTGCCTAAAAATTTCTTACTTATGATTTGGAATCCAAACGCACAACAAAAACCGCGCTAAAATTTCAAGATTGACAAAGTTTAGAATTTTATAATGAAAAAGTCAAGATACGGAATGGAAAGGCAGAGCGCTTATTACTACGAGCGAAATGCCTTTGCAAATTCTTCGATTTTAGACTCATCTAATGTAGAAAAGGATTCTTTTCGTTTGGTAGCCTTTTTCAGGATAAAGCGGAAAAGAAAATTCATCTTTTCGTAATTGGCTTCTCCTCCGAAAGCAACTGCAGCTTTAGCTTTTTGGAGAATATCTTCGGGGAACGCGCTTTCCAATTGAGCCTGCGCTTCCTCACCCTCAGCCAAGCAACACATAAAAACCCCGAAATTCCTTTGAAGCAAAGCGGGTTGGCAGTTCTCAATAAAGGCGGTAACCGAACCGGGGATACTGCCCGCATAAAACCCGCTGCCTATAATGACATTGTCATAATCGGAAATATCTATTTTCGAAGCGTGCTTGAGATTAACAATTTTAACCTCACCCCCGACAAGACTTGCGACCTTATGAGCGCATTTTTCCGTTGTCCCCAATTTGGAAGAAAAAACTATGATAGTTCTCATTTTTGTCTCCTTAAAGTTTGCACCGAATAATGATAATTTAGATTGAAAATAATATCAAGAAATAAACAAAAGCGAGGTTGTTACGCCTCGCTTTTATTTTTAGTTGCTTTCAGGTTATCTCAAAAGCTGGAGCATCAACTGGGGTTTCTGATTTGCCTGAGCAAGAAGCGCGGTTGCAGCTTGAGTGAGAATTTGGCTTCTTACAAAGTTTGACATCTCCTCCGCCATATCGGTATCCCTGATACGGGATTCAGCGGACTGCAAGTTTTCATAACCCACCATAACACCCTTGGAAGCGTGATGGAGACGGTTTTGATAAGCGCCCATATCCGCTCTTTGCTTCGATACTTTCATCAACGCCTGGTCAATAAGACCGATAGCCATATTGGCTTTGTCGGGGGTGCTGATACTGATAAACGAAGCGGTTTCGGGATTTCCGACAGGCGACTTAATACCGAGACCCTGAGAGTTCATCGTGCCGATAAACATCTTTTCTCTCTGGTCCATATTAGCGCCTACGTGCAACCACATACTTGCAACAACGGTATTCTCGCCGGTAAATCTTGCAAAGCGACCGGTAAGAAGGTTAAGACCGTTAAACTGAGCGTGAGAAGCAATACGGTCGATTTCGTTAACCATCTCTGATACCTCAACCTGAATCTGCATCCTGTCTTCGGAGCTGTAAATACCGTTGGCAGCCTGAATGGCAAGCTCTCTTAGACGTTGCAGGATAGAGTGGGTTTCTTCAAGGTAACCCTCGGCGGTTTGAATAAGCGAAACGCCGTCCATGATGTTTTGGTTTGCCCTGCGAAGACCTCTGATTTGGCTTCTCATCTTTTCGGAAACAGCCAAGCCGGATGCGTCATCGCCGGCGCGGTTGATTCTCATACCCGATGAGAGCTTTTCAATCGATTTGTCCGTGTCCCAGTTGTTTATCGTCAACTGGCGGTGCGAGAAAATCGCACTGATGTTGTGATTGATAACCATGTCAATCCTCCTTGATTGTTATAGGGGACGTCCTTGTCCTCCTGTTATTACTATTTTCGACTATTATTTAATTTTGATTATACTTTTTGAAAAAAAATTTCTTTTTCCCTAATGTTGCTTTTATCCCGTGAATCGTATAAAATTATATACTAACATAAAAAAATTTACGGGAGGATGTTATGATTGAGGAATTTGAACGATTTAAGCGAGAAGCCAATGATAAGATGGACAAAGCTATTGCCTATCTGAAGGACGAATATAAAAGGTTGAAAATCGGACGGGCAAGTATAGCAATGGTTGAAGACATTAAATTCGACTACTACGGCAATCATTCGCCGGTCAAGCAGGCTGCTACTTTATCTACCCCCGACCCTCACACTATAGTTATTGACCCGTGGGATAAAAATGTTCTTCACAATATTGAAAAGGGGATTTCCGAGTCGAATCTCGGGTTTAACTGTTCCAATGACGGGCGCGTTATTCGTGTTTCTATCCCTCCTTTAACCGAGGAACGTAAAAAAGAGTTGGTCAAATATGCAAAGGAACTTGCCGAAGAGGCTAAAATAGTTATCCGTAACGAAAGACGCGACATTAACAGTCAGGTTAAGAAATTTTCTAAGGAAGGGCATATTAGTGAAGATGCCGAAAGAAAAGAACTTGATGAAATACAAAAGGTAACCGATGACCATAATAAAAATATTGATGAGATTTTTGATAAGAAAGAAAAGGAAATAATGGAAATTTAAACCGTTAATTCAGGGTTTTATATGAAATTTTACGGCTACGAAATAGATACCGGCAGACTCCCTTTACATATCGGTATTATTATGGACGGTAACGGGAGATGGGCTAAAAGGCGGGGATTGAGCAGAAGCGAAGGGCATCAGGCGGGTTTTGAAGCCCTACTTAAGCTTATTAAAGCCAATAAAAAAATCGGTGTCAAATATATATCCGTATATGCATTTTCAACCGAAAACCACGCAAGACCTCAGGAAGAAGTTGGTTTTCTGATGGGGCTTGCCGTAAACACCCTGAAAAATTACACGGAAGAATTTATAAAAAATGATATTCGTCTGCTGGTTACGGGAAGCGAGGAAGGGCTTGATAAACAGTTGGTGTCGATGATACGCGAGGCGGAGAAACGAACCGAGATTTGTAAGTCTTATGTTTTTAACGTGGCGTTTAATTATGGAGGGCGCATTGAGATTGTAGATGCGGTTAAAAGAATAGCTCAAAAGGTTAAAACGGGGGAGATTGAGGTTTCCGACATAGATAAGGAAGCTATTAAAGACTATCTCTATAAGCCGGAACTTCCCGACGTGGATTTAATAATTCGCACAAGCGGAGAGCTAAGACTTTCCAATTTCTTACTCTGGCAAAGCGCGTATTCGGAGTTTTGGTTTACAAAAAAATTCTGGCCTGATTTTTCCCCCCGGGATTATTTTAGAGCTATTAACGACTATCAAAAAAGAAAAAGAAGGTTTGGTAAAGTTTTATGAAAGTGAAACCCTTTGTTAAAAGGTTGATTTCTACAACGATTTTGCTTCCGTTCGGTATCTTTGTTGTTTTTAGCCCGTGGCTTAACGGTATTCCTATTCTGATACTTCTCACCGCTTTTGTTCTGCTTATCGCATTTGAAATATCGCAAATGATGGAAAAGCGGGGGTATAATTCTCATATCTGGGTGAATTCTACCGCCGTTACCTTGAGTATGGTAAATTTTTATCTATATGGGTTGGGGGTCTTTGATATCGGGTATTTCTTTTTGATAGAAATGTCTATACTGATTGTATTTCTTCTTACGATATTCCTTCTTGAGGGTGGACGCGGAGAATTTGGAAATTCGGTTGAAGTAATCGGGGTTTCGATTTTTACCTTTGTTTTTGTCGGGGTTTTTGCGCCGATGATTTTGTTGTTAAAGATGATGGATTTAAGCGGATGGTTTCTCGCGATACTTCTCATTACGGCGTGGCTTACCGATACCGGCGGACTTGTTATCGGGAAATGGCTCGGAAAGCGCCGTATCCCGTTCCTTGCAAGCCCCAATAAAACAGTCGAGGGTTATATCGGGACTTTTATTTTCGGGCAAATAACGGTTATAGCTTTGTTTTTTGCTCAACGTATATTTTCAATAGGGACTGATTTCAGTATCTTTGAGTTTATGCTTATAGGTGTTCTAATATCCATAGCGTCAAACATAGGCGACTTGGGAGAATCGACTTTTAAACGATGGGCTAAAGTCAAGGATTCGGGGGACTTATTACCCGGACTCGGCGGATTTTTCGATATGATGGACAGCGTTATTGCTTCCGCTCCGGTTTTATATATCCTTTTAAGGTTTTTCGGATACTAATAATAAGCCCGTTTGAAATAAAGCCCGTTTGCCGGCACTGCCACGCGATATTTGCTTTCAAGCTCTATTTTACGTTCAAGCGCGGATTTTAGCCGTTCCAAACTTACCGCAGATTTGAATTTCGGGTTGTTTTCGCTTGAGGCGCAGTTTATACATACGGAAACAAGGGTTCGTATCATCCCTTGTAAAAACCCTTCCCCCTTTATAAAAAAGATGAATGTTTTATCCCGTTTTGCAAAGCGGAAATAATAAACCTTTCTTACAAAATTTTTTTCATCATCGCCGTAACCGTAACAGAAATTGGTGAAATCATAAGTCCCTTGAAAAAGCGAGGTTGCCTGTTTAAGCAGGGCGGGATTTATTTCAAAAGGGAAAGCATAAACGTAATTCCTGAACATCGGCAAAACGGAATGATGATTTTCAAGGATATAAATATATTCCCGCGCTTTGGCGCTGAACCGCGCGTTAAAATCCGTGAAAACCTCTTCGGCTTGCAATATCCGTATATCATCGGGAAGGACGGCGTTCAGGGCGGGAGAAAAGGATTTTACGGGTATCTTGAGGTTAGCGGTTAGAAAATTTGCGTTGTAGCGGATAGCGTGAGCCTTAGCATCGGTTCTGCCCGCTCCGGTAACCTTTATATCGTCGGATAGAATTTTACTTAACGCAGTTTGGATTTGACCCTGTATCGTAGGCGCATCAGGCTGGATTTGCCATCCGTTGTAGTTTGTGCCGTCGTAGGTTATAGTTAGAAGTATGTTTCGTTTTTCCATTTGGCTGACTTCCCGAAAGACAATATTATGCGCTTAAAATCATAGCTTGACGGATTTTGGTTTTTATATCGGCGGCGTTATCCTTGAATTGCGCGGATTTCCTGCCGAGATAATGTAAATGACGGTAAGCCTCTTCAAGCTGGCGGCTTTTTATCAGGCATACCGACAGATTATATACCGCATCGGGGCGTTTCGTAAGTTTTATCGCATCCTCAAGATAGCGCGTGGAATCGCGAACGTATCCCGACTTTAAAAGGGCTGTCCCCAGATTATAATATGCCCTCTCAAATAGAGGGGCTAAAGTAACCGCCATCCTGTAATGCTCAATAGCCTTGGGATTTGCCCCCTCTTTGAAATAAATATTTCCGATATTAAAATGAAAAGCCGGATTGTTTTTAAACTTGGAAACCAACTTTTTCAGGTAAATCTTGGCTTGCTCGTAATTCCCATGTTTATAGAGTTCGCGTGATAGAACATAGGCTAACCGAAAATCCGACAAGGCTTTTTCGTTTATTGCGGGGTCGTTTATTATATCAAATGCGGTGTTTTTATGGGCAATTCCCGATACCGTTTCAATAGTATCTATATGAAATTCTACAAAGGCGGGATGCTCCTTGAGGAGACTTTTTATTTCGAGCAAAGCGAGGTTGTATCTTTTGTTGAGAATGTCAAGATAAACACTGCCTCGCTTTTCCTCAAAATGACTTTCATAGGATAAGCCGTAAAAGTCCGATGCGGGCAGGGTTTTCCGTTTTGAAAGTTTGGCTAACGAGTATATCCGTAAAAAATAATTTTCGGAATTATTGAGAGACTCCAAACAATCTCTTGCCGTATCAAGCTCGCCGTTCATAAATTTCAACCAGTATTCGGCGTAAACCCCGAAGTCGCCGTATTCCGTTTTGTTTTTAGGTAATACCTTGCCGAGTTTATTATAATCGTTATCAAGTAAAAGCGCATACAGGTAATACCCAAGTGATTTGGGATTCCTGGATTTCCTGAAAGATAAATTAAACGCGGTTAAAGCCTCTTTGATTTCCATACCGGTTAAAAAGTTCAACCCGTTTTTAAAGAGTTTCCTTGCTTCTTCGTTTTGATTCATTCATATAACCCTGAAATAAAATGTCCCCGTTAATATTTTCGACAGAAATATCATAAAGTTTTATAGCGGATGACATTTTGATTGAACTTATTCCCTCAAAAGGCTGGATTCCCTTGCCTCCGAGTATTTTCGGAGCGATAAAGACAAGAAGTTTGTCGATAATACGGGAATTAACGGCGTTATAAAGGACTTTTCCTCCGCCCTCAATTAAAACGGATTCGATTTTCATTTCGCTTCCGAGATATTTCATAACGGCGGAGAAATTAAAAGGCAGGGGGAATGTTTTAACGGTCTTTCTGTGTTTCCTGCATAAATCGATAAAGCCCTGCGGGATATTATCACCGGTTATAAACAGGGTTTGCCCGATGTCTTTCATAACGTTGAACTCGTGCGAGGTTTTACCGTAAGGGTCGATTATTATCCGCAGAGGGTCTTTATGTTTCTTGACGAGACGGACATCAAGACGGGGGTTATCGCTAAGCACCGTGCCGATACCGACTAATATAGCGTCAACGCGATTGCGCAAGCTGTGGGCAAATTTGCGGCTCTCCTCGTTGGATATATAAAATGAGTCGCCCTCCGAAGTGGCGATATTGCCGTCAAGCGTCATCGCATATTTGGCATAGACAAACGGCAAGCCCGTGCGGATAAATTTAGAGAAATCCTCGTTGAGGTCGCGAAGCGCTCTCAGTATATCTGCGAAACAGTCATCGCAAACCTCATCAATAAGGGATGTGCGGATACCGGCGGATTTCAAAAGCGCAATACCGCGTCCGTCTATATGAGGGTTTGGGTCTTTAGAGCCGATGAAAATTTCGGTTATACCCGCCTTGATAATAGCGTCTGCGCAGGATGGTGTAAGCTTGCCGGGGTAGTTGATACAAGGCTCAAGCGTAACATACATAGTAGCATCGCGTGCGTTTTTTCCCGCGGATTTGATAGCGACAATCTCTGCGTGGTCTTTGCCCGCCTTTTGTGTTGCGCCTGTCGAGATAATGCGGTCGTTTTTAACAATTACAGCGCCGACAGCCGGATTAGGCGATGTGTTTCCCTTGACGGAAAAAGCAAGGTCGAGAGCTTTTTGAAAATAAATCGGATTAATCATAAAAAATCCTTTTTTTATTCCGAAAATTAAAGCACAGGAACGCACAGGGATGTGCATAACTGTGCATTGATTGTTTTCGGAAAATATTTGCTAAACAATTACATTTTAATAAATTAAACTGATTTTAGCAAAAATTTTTCATAAGAGGTTTTTCGGTAATCAAATTAATATGAGTTTGTGCGAAAAATAGAGGTGAATATTTCTTTGTGATTCAATGAGTTACAAGCCCGATGGAAAAGATTGAAATTTGCATTTTATACCTGTATAATTATCGCGAAGGTGCGAACAGGTCTTTTAACTAAAGAATTCCAGAGGGGTTGAATATGCAGATTTGGGAGAAGGTTTCCAGCGAATTAAGCAAAACTACAGACTCGATGCTTAGTATTGCTATTCTCGATAAAATCGAGTTTAAGGGGATGGAAGCAAACAAAGTCATTCTTTCCGCCCCCGACCATCTTACCGCAGGATGGTTTCGCGAAACTTTCCTTGATAACGCCAAGATTATCGCCTCTAAACTTTTTAATAAGGATTTTTCTTTTTCCATAGAAGTTCCTTTACAGTCAAAGGAAGCGGGTTTTGCGGATTTGGGGAGGGTTGCCTCTAAGAGCAATAATTACAGGGGAGAAGCAATGCAGGTATGGGAGAAAATTTACCGCGAGCTTTCAAAGGCGTATGATACTCAACTCAACAGCGCCATCTTGGACAAAATAGAATTCAAGGAAATCGTCAATAACGATACTATTGTCCTTGTTGCTCCCGACCAGTTGACTGCGGGATGGTTTCGCGAGAATTTTCTTTCCAATGCCAAGACTATCGCTTATAATCTTTTCCAAAAAGAATTCAAGTTTGAGATACACGTTGCCTTTTCCCAGCAAAGCTATGAGACCGTGTCCAAAAAATCCCGTGAGACACGCGAGTATTACGCAAATCCTTTCGCGGTGAAACTTGACCCGAAATTTACTTTTGAGCATTTTGTGGTTGGTCCCAATAATGATTTTGCCAATGCAGCGGCGCTTAATGTGGCAAGCAACCCGGGTAAAACCTACAACCCCCTGTTTATTTACGGGAACGTCGCCCTCGGTAAAACCCATCTGCTCCAAGCTATCGCGCACAAGATTATGAAAGAAAAACCCGAACTTAAAGTCCTTTACGTTACAAGCGAGGAGTTTACCAACGAGTTTATCGAAAAGGTCATTAGAAACCGCGAAGCCGTTAAATTCAAAAAGAAATATCGAAACGTTGACGTTCTTCTTATAGATGATGTTCAATTTTTTCAAAACAAAAGCGATACTTTGAACGAACTTTTCCATACTTTTAACAAACTTGCGCAGGAACGCAAGCAGATGGTTTTTGCATGCGACCGTCCCCCCAAAAGCCTTTCCGCTATTGAAGACCGGTTGCTTACGCGATTTGACTCAGGACTTACGGTGGAAATCCATCCCCCGTCCTTTGAGACCCGTAAGGCTATACTGCTTGACAGAACCGAGCAGGAAAAAATTAATATTCCTAATTCGGTTATCGAATATATTGCAAAGAATATCGAAAGCGATATACGGATGCTTGAGGGGGCTTTGACCAAGCTTATTGCTTATTCCGACCTCCAGAAAAAAAGTATTTCTATGAATCTCGCCAAAGAAATTTTGCGCGACAAAATCAAGATTGAGATGCCGCAAAACGTTACGCCGAAGGAAATCCAGAAAGTCGTATCAAAATATTTCGGGCTTTCCGTAAACGACCTTGTTTCCAATAAACGTATGGAAAGCGTTTCCTATCCCCGCCAGATTGCTATGTATATTACTAAAGAATTTACCAACCTTTCCCTTACCGAGATAGGTCAACTTTTCGGCGGAAAAGCCCATACGACCGTTATGCGGTCTTATCAAAAGATTTCATCTATGATTAAACGAAAAAAGGTAAAAAAAGAAGTGGATGATATTATCGCATCCTTTTACGACAAGTAAATTTGTTTTATATAAAAAAAGGACTGCTTAAACGGCAGTCCTTTTTTATGTTGTATATTGTTTTTTACGGGGACATCATATCCGGTAACATCATAGCATTATCGGGAGTTTGGGTTTCCCTGATGCCTTTCTTTTCAAGAAGTTCCCTGTTGCGTTCAATTTTGTAACGCTCTTTTGTTTGATTAACAAGGTTTTGCATCCAGATTTGCATTTTCTGTTGGGCGAGCTGTTGTGTAAGATACTGGCGTATCTGCTCCGAACTCCATCCCATCTGCGCAAACTGGTCGCGATACTGGTTGAATGCCTGATTAAGTTCAACTCTTGACGGCTGGAATACTGCTTCATCCTCAGGCAGATATTTATTCAGGTAAACCTTATAAATCGCATCGCGGATAGCTAATTTTAACAAAAGTTCGTTTTCTTTGTCGGCAAAAGTTTCTTCTTTAAGAGCTTGTATAACAAGAACATACTGGGAAATCAAATTGTCGAGATACATAGTTTTGTATTGTTCTTCGGAAGGTTCGGGCATACCTTGCTGTGCCGCCATCTGTTTTAATTGCGACATAAAATATTCAAAACCCTCTTCAAACTCCTTTTTTGAAATAGCATAATCATCAATTTTTACAAGCCATTCGTTTCCGACTTCGGATGCCGAACTGGGATACAGGCTAACCATTCCCGATTGACTGATTTGATTTGGTTTTACAAAAAAGCCGGTGGCAAATCCCGCGCCTGCTCCGACTATGAAAGCGGCAATGATTATTATAATCATTATTGTTTTTTGTTTTTCCATACTTTTCTTCTCCTCTGTTTAATTTTTTCAGTCCCCATTACTTTAAAATTCATTCGGTTAAAAATCAAGTTTTTTTGTAATTTTTCGATATTAATATATACTATATATGTGAACTTAACTAAAATATGTTTGAAGGAGTGTTTTATGACCAAAATAAGAGGTTTTATAGCGGTAATTTGCTTTGTTACGTTTGCTTTCGGGGTATCATTTGCGCAAAGCAATAAAGATAAATTTGAATATGACCCTTTAAGCCCGAAAAGCGTTGTTCAGGCTGCAAAAGAGATGCTTATCCGCTCCGACTTCGATTCAATGCTTAAAGTTACCGAGCAGACCGAAAAACGCAAAACACAACAGACTATTGATGCCATAAAAGAAAACAGGCGTGTTTTGAGACAACTTCAGGAAGAGGCTGAAAAGCTACATAGCTTTGAAATTTTAGAGGAAGAGGTTTTTTCAAGTTCCAAGGGCGAACTTGCCGTGGTTTATACCCGATGGCAAATTGTCCGCGATAAAGCCTCTACCGCTCCGGGGGTCAAGCTTATTGAAGAACCGGGAAGAGAAATCTCAAAATATTCCACCGTTTATGTCGATTATCTCTTGAAACAATTCGACGGGGAATGGAAAATTATTTCGCAAAGAAGCAGATAAGGAAAAATCTTTATGAACGTTGCCTCTATTATTTCCTCTAAAAACAGAAAGAAGCTCACCGTATTAACGGCGTATGATTATGCTACGGCAAAAATATTACAGGAAGCGGGTATCGACATAATTCTTGTCGGGGATTCTCTCGGCACGGTTGTTATGGGTTACCCGCATACCATTCCCGTAACGGTTGACGAGATAATCCATCACACCAAAGCGGTAAGGCGGGGCGCTCCCGATAGTTTTATTGTAAGCGACCTTCCTTTCGGAAGCTACGGCTCGTCGGTTGAGGAAAGTGTCCGTAATGCGGTGCGTATAGCGAAGCTCGGCGGCGCTAATGCCGTAAAACTTGAGGGCGGCGTTGAGTTTGCCGATATTGTTTCTTCTATTGTAAAAATCGGCTTGCCCGTTATGGGTCATATCGGGCTTAAACCTCAGTCTTTCAATAAAGACGGATACAGGGTTACGGGCAAAACCGATACGGATATTAACAAGCTTGTTGACGATGCTTTGGCATTGGAAAGCGCCGGCGTTTTTGCTGTTGTTATAGAGGTTGCCACGGAGGAAGCCGCTAAAGTCATTACGGAAAAGGTAAAAGTTCCCACTATCGGTATCGGTGCGGGCGGGTTTACAGACGGGCAGGTGCTTGTTATTAACGATATGCTCGGTATGGATAAAGATATTAATTTAAAACATAATAAACGTTATGCCAATCTCCACGATACTATTTTACAAGCCGTTAAGTTGTATATTGATGAGGTTAACGACGGCAAATTCCCATCGGATGCCAATGTTTTTCATAAAAAATAACTTTATTTACTTGAAAAATCTATCTTTTCCATTAGGAATTATTGTCTTATATTTTAACCGAAAAAAGATTTGCTAAATTAAGGAAAACCCTTGTTTCATTTGATTAAATTTCTCTTTTGATGTATGATATTAAAGAATTGTATATTACGAGGTTGTATATATGAGTTTTAAGAGAGTGATAAATAATACAAAGAAGAAGTTGCCGTTGACGCGGCTTCAGAAAATATTTTACGGGATATTGGTTTTTATCGGGGTTTTAACCGGTGTGTTGGTAGCGCAGATTATTATAACGTTTACCCGTCTAAACGATATTCGCCCGCTTGAAACCTATTCCAAATATTCAGTCCCGACTAAAGTATATGATATTAACGAGGACATTATAACCGAGTTTTTCTATCAGAAGCGTGAAATACTTTCGTATAAAGATATGCCGGAACATCTTATTAATGCTCTTATTGCAACTGAGGACAACCGTTTTTATAAGCACGGGGGATTTAACGCGGTTGCGGCTTTTAAGGGGGTGGTTATTAACCCTCTGATGGGAAGGAGAGCGCGCGGAGGTTCTACTATTACACAGCAATTGGCAAAGGGGCTTTTTACCGGCGGCGAAAGAACGGCTTTTAGAAAGGCTATTGAGTTATGGTATGCTTTCCAGATTGAAAAAAAATATTCCAAAGAAGAGATTCTTGAACTTTATTTTAACCAGTTTTATTTCGGGCATGGGTGTTACGGGATAGAATCCGCAGCCCAGTTTTATTTCGACAAGCGCGCAAAAGACTTGACGCTGTCGGAAGCATCTCTGCTTGTAGGGCTTGTTCAAGCTCCCTCCCGTTTTTCTCCTATATTTAATCCGTATGCCGCGCAATCAAGGCATCGCATTGTTCTTCGCCGAATGGTGGAAACCGGATTTATTACCCACGACCAGTCGGAAGATGCTTTTGAAACTCTGTGGGCTAATTATTCGACTGTATTTCGAAACCGGGGTATTACGGCAAGCAGAAATGTCGCCAACCCTGCCCCTCATTTTACCGAGTATATTCGTCAAATCCTTATAGACCGTTACGGCGAGGAAAGACTTTATACCGACGGCTTGCAGATTTATACTACTCTTGATTTAAAGAAACAGGCTTATGCCACCGAAGAGCTGAGACGACAGATTTTGGAAGAACAGGAACATTACGACAGGGAACTTCGCAGGCATTCACAGCGTATCCGTGAAGAAAACGAGGATATAGTTGACTTGCTGAGTCTTGTTTTCGGTATAGACAATATAACTCTCGGACATCATAAAATTATTCAACGCGTGGAGGCTCTAACGCGGGATTACAACGATTTAATTTATCTTACATCGTTTGCGATGGGTCTCGACGATTTGAACCGTTCGCTTCGCCATCGCTATCTCCTTGATGAGATTGTTAGCCAGAGAAGCGATTTTATAGAAGGCGCGATTATATCCGTCAATCCTAAAAACGGGTATATTGAGGCTATGGTCGGGGGACGGGAATTTACTTATGCCAACCAGTATAACCGCGCCGTGCAGGCAAGACGTCAATTAGGGTCTGCATTTAAACCGATTTATTATGCAATCGCTTTGGATAACCGTCTTTTAACGGCGGCTTCCACCTATGATGATAAACCGATTGTTTATGAAAATGAGGCGGGGGCATTATGGGCTCCGCGTAATTATACGGGAACTTTCCGCGGTACCCAAAGAGTCCGTCAGGCTTTACAGTTTTCCATTAATATAATTGCCGTTCAGGTATGGCATCAGATTAGCAGGCGTATAGGTTATTCCCGTATGATACAAACAATGAGCAAAATGTTCGATATCAAGGAAGAGGATATGCGAAGGCGGGTAGGTCCCCAGATGGCATATTCGCTTGGTGTGAGCGTATTTACACCGCTTGAGGTGGCAACGGCATTTTCGGTTTTTGCCAATGAAGGAAAGGCGGTTGAACCGATGCCTATACTCAGGGTTAGAGACCGTTACGGCAGAATTATTGATGATTTTGCTATGGAACGGGAGAGTCGTATAAGTGAAGAAGAAGCACAGGTTATATCCCCCGCTGCCGCTTTCATTATGCAGGATATGCTAAGGGCAGTGCTATATCAGGGAACGGGCGCCCGTGCCGTTGCAAACGCCGGTTTTTCGGGACCCGCCGGCGGTAAAACGGGAACTACCGCTAACTGGAAAGACGGATGGTTTGCCGGGTTTACCCGCGACCTTACCACAGTTGTATGGGTCGGGTTTGATGACCCGGACAAATCGCTCGGACGACACCGTTCCGCTGCAGTTGTCGCCGCTCCCGTTTGGGCAAGGTATATGCGAAATGTTTCACGGGATAACCCTCCGGCTAATTTTCCCGTTCCCGCAGGCGTGGTTCAGCAAACCGTTTGTTTTGATTCGGGGATGATTCCAACGCCGTTTTGTCCTCATGTAATATCCGAGTATTTTATTGCGGGAACAAGTCCCGTTCAGCAATGTGCTATGCATACGGGGGATGCTCCGAGAGTTCCCGATGCAATACGGATTTCTTCGATTACCGACGTGTCCATCCCTCTTGATTTTGATGATTTCCGTCGCCACAGCAATTATGAAGAGGATTATGATGTTTTTGATGAAAAACAACTTAGAGATATTGACTTGGATTTGAATTTGGATTTTGATTTTTAGATGAAGACTATTATCATTGACGGTTATGTTGATGAGCCGACTTGTTTGGGAGTTCCGTTTTATATTTCGACTTATATACGTTACGTTGCGGGAGCTTTAAAACTCTCTGTATCAAGCGAAGCCGATTATATTACCATAGATGATTTGCGGTCGCGGGATTTTGAGCTGGGGGATTATGATTATTCCGTGATTATAGCGGGCAATCCCGTGCCGGGCAAATATTTGGGCGGTATTCCCATCAAAGCAAACGAATTTTCAAAAATCGCAAAGACCAATCCATCCGTCAGGTTTCTTGCCGGGGGACCAGTTTCATTTACTATTAACGCGGATTTTGATAACCTAAAATTTGTCGAAGGCGATATAGAGGCTTATATCGTATCTTTTTTCGGAAACGGAAAATGCAAATCTGTAACACGGGAAATTAACGACTTAAACCGTTATGCGGTAGCAGGGGCGTTTATAACGGAAAAGCATCCCCGATTTCCCGATATTATTGCCGAGATTGAAACAGGACGCGGATGTCCCCGTTTGATTCACTGCTCCTTTTGTATAGAGGGGACATATCCCGTAGTCTTTCGCGATGAGAAGGATATTATATCCGAAATGAAGTCGTTGTATGATTTCGGGGTGCGTCATTTTCGTATCGGGAAGCAGGCTGACCTTTTTGCATATAAATCCGATTTGCAAAACACAAAGAACGGGTTTTCAAAACCATCCCCCGCAGCTTTGGAGGCTCTCTTCAGCGGGATACGCGATTCTCTTCCCGATTTAAAAACTCTGCATATAGACAACGTAAACCCCGGCACTATTGCGAATTTTCCCGATGAGTCATATAAGATAATGGAAACGGTAGCGAAATATAACACGGCGGGGGACGTTGCCGCGCTGGGAATGGAAAGCGCCGATTTAGAGGTGATTTCCAAAAACGGGCTTAAAGCATCCCCCGATGAGGTTTACCGCGCAATTCGTATGCTGAATGAGGCGGGAGGGTTTCGGGTTGACGGGATACCTAAACTTTTACCGGGGATTAACCTCATACGCGGACTTCCCGGCGAAACCCGCAGGACTTTCGTTGATAATTACGAATTTTTAAAACGGGTTTATGATGACGGGCTTATGCTTCGCAGAATTAATATTCGGCAGATTAATCTTTTGCCCGGGACGCGGGCGTTTAACTCTAAGCGCGCGGATTTTCGCGAGGAGAAAAAACTGGACGCAATTTTCCGCAATTATCGCAGGAAGATACGCGATGAAATAGACGAGCCAATGCTTAAACGGGTTTTTCCCGCTGGGACTGTTTTTACGGATACGGTTGTCGAGCAAATTCGCGGGGACCGGTCGTTAGCGCGGAATATCGGGACTTACCCTATTGTGATTAATATTCCGAAAAAACTGCCCGTTTTAAGCAGGGTCTCGGTGTTTATTGTGGGGTATCGCGAACGTTCGCTTGTCGGGTTGCAATGTCCCTTGAGGATAGCATCCGCAAGTCTTGCCGAGTTAAAGCAGATACCGGGGTTAGGAAAGCGCGCGGGCGAGCTTTTTGTTAAGAAAAAGATAATGCCTGAAGATATAGCGGGGTCACCTGTTTGCCAATTCATTAAAAAACACCTTATCTTTTGAAAATAATTTGCACCATTTTCTTGACATAAATTTGCCGTCAAAATTATAATAACTTAAAGAAAATAAGGGTGTACATTGATTTTGAGCGGGGAATTTAAGTCAGGGGGAAGCTTATGAAAAGAAAAAGTTTAGGTGTATTAATTTTTGCGATTATTCTTGCAGGGTGTTCGGTTCTTAATTTTTACCCTCCGTGGGTTGACCATATCGATTTTTCAAAATATCCGTCAAAGCCGACGGATTTTCAACATCCCAAAGTTTTTATATCCAATCCCACTAACGGGCAGGAAGTGGGGGGGTTTCATCAATTTTACGGGAACGTTGTCAAGGGAAGTTTGGATATAGAAGGCGTGTATTATTCGGTCAACGGCGGGGATTTTACCGAAGCCGGGCTTGACGGTTTGAACTGGGCGGCGACTATAACCCTGACCAATGAAGGGTTTTATACAAATTACGTTTACGCGACCGATATATCGAATAACTCATCGGTAACGCAGAGCGTATGGGTTGAGCGGACAAGTGTCCCTTCTTTATTGGTTTCCTCACACGGATACGGGGCTGTTGTTGACGAGCCCGGTATTACATTAATCGGAACGGCGCGCGTGGATGAACCTTATAATATTACGAACGTTCAGGTAAGCACTAATAATAAAGCCGATTGGTTTGATGCGGTAGGCACTACCGAATGGTCAATTGACCTCACGCTTAACGAGGGCGGTAATACCATATTCATACGGGCTTACGCCGACAACGGGAAACGCACGGATATTGAATGGCTTATAACCTACGCTCACACCATAATTTATGTTTCTTCTTTGAGCGGAGACGATGGAAACTCCGGCACTAAGGCAAACCCCGTGCGCAGTATTCAAACGGGGATTGCGAAGGCATCCGAAAAAGGGATAACAAATATCCACGTTGCATCGGGAACATATCGGCACGATGAGGGGTTAAATCCTGTTGACGCTTTAGAATACCAATACAGCGGGGTGTTTATAAATGTCGCGGGGTTGACTATCCTCGGAGGATGGAATGAAGCCTTTACCGAGCGCAATGGTATTAGTTTCCTTAATGGAAATGAGGCACACAAGCATGTTATTTGGATCGATAATGTTGATAATGTTAATATCGACGGGTTTGTAATATACGGCGGAAGAGCCGATATAAATTTTCCTCATAACGCGGGCGGTGGAATTTTTATCAATGGCGGAAACGGGCATCTGATACAAAACACCGTTATATCAAATAACTATGCGGATAATGGAGGCGGTGGAATTTTTATAACAAACGGTGCGGGGCACAAAATAAACGGGATTATTTCCGGTAATACGACAGGTAGTCTTGCAGGTGGCGTGTATGTAGTGGACGGTATAAATATCATAATAAACGGGATTATTTCTGGTAACGAGGCGGATAACGGAGGCGGGGTGCGGTTAGAGAGAAGTTTTTACAATATCATTGATGCAGTTATTGTGGGAAACAGTTCATATTACGGAGGGGGTGTGGAAATATCGGGAGGTGAATACAATGAAATAAGCGGAACTATTTCAAACAACTTTGTAGTTGCTCACGGCGGAGGAATTTATATGAACTATAGCACAAACAACTCAATAAGCGGAATTATTACTAATAATTCGGCGGAATTCGGAGGCGGTATGGCTATAGCTTATAGCAAAAATATTACAATAAGTGCGACTGTTTCAGGGAACACGGCGACTAACGGCGGTGGCGGGTTATATATGTTTCAAGGAACAAGCAACGAAATAAAGGAAGTTATAAGCGGAAACAGAACTCTTTCAAATGACCCGAATTGGGGTGGCGGTGGTGTTTATATATTGTGGGGTACAGGACATATAATAAGTGCAACAATTTCCGCTAACACGGCGAGTAATATCGGCGGCGGTGTGTTTGTGGTCGAAGGCACAAGCCACGAAATAAGCGGGGCTATATCAGGCAACACGGCGGTTTTAGGCGGCGGGGCGTATGTTACTAACGGCACAAGCCACACAATAAGCGGGACTGTTTCCGGCAACATTGCAGAAGCCGGTGGAGGTATAGCCGTTTCAGGCGGTGCCGGCATTACAATAAACGGGACTATAACGGACAACACGGCGAATGATAGCGGAGGCGGTATAGCTGTTTCAGGCGGTGAAAGCCACGCAATAAGCGCAACTATCACGGGCAACACGGCGCCTTTCGGTGGCGGTGTGTTTGTGTATGAAGGCACAGGCCACACTATAAGTGCAACAATCTCCGGTAACGAGGTGGTTTATGTGGGTGGCGGTGTGTATATGACCGGAGGCACAAGCCACGAAATAGGCGGGACTATCACGGGCAACACGGCGAGTGAAGTAGGTGGCGGTGTGTATATGACCGGAGGCACAAGCCACGAAATAGGCGGGGCTATTTCCGGCAACACGGCGGATTGGGACGGAGGCGGTGTATATGTGGAGTATGGCACAAGCCACAAAATAAGCGCAACTATCTCAAGCAATAAAGCCTTTGGCGCAGAAGGAGGAGGTGGCGGTGTGTTTGTGTATGAAGGCACAAGCCACGAAATAAGCGGGGCTATCAGCGAAAACACGGCGAATAGTAGCGGAGGCGGTGGGGTGTATGTGCATTTCGGCACAAGCCACACAATAGGCGGGACTATCAGCGAAAACACGGCGGGTAGCAGGGGCGGCGGGGTGTATGTTTATGAAGGTACAAGCAACACAATAAGCGGGACTATTTCCAGCAACAGGGCGACTTCTTACGGAGGCGGTGTGTATGTGGAGTATGGCACAAACCACACGATAAGCGGGACTATTTCCAGCAACAGGGCGACTTATCGCGGAGGCGGTGTATATGTGGAAGCCGGCGCAAGCCATACAATTAGCGCAACTATCACGAACAATTCGGTGAATACTAGCGGTGGCGGTGTGTATGTGGAGTATGGCACAAACCACACGATAAGCGGGACTAATTCCGGCAACTTTGCTAATAACGGTGGCGGTGTGTTTATGGATGAAGGCAATAGCCACACAATAAGCGGGGCTATATCAGGCAACACGGCCAATACTAGCGGAGGCGGTGTGTATGTGTCTTACGGTACAAGTCATACTATAAGCGGGACTATCTCCGGTAACACGGCGACTAATATCGGAGGCGGTGTATATGTGGATTCCGGCACAAGCCACGAAATAAGCGCAACTATCTCAAGCAACACGGCGGGTGAAGTAGGTGGCGGTGTGTATATGACCGGAGGCACAAGCAACACTATAAGCGCAACTATCACGGGCAACACGGCGGATGGCGGTGGCGGTGTGTTTGTGTGGGGAGGTACAAGTCATACTATAAGCGGGACTATCTCCGATAATAATGCAACTCATGAGGGGGGCGGTGTGTTTGTGAGGGAAGGCACAGGCCACACTATAAGCGGGACTATCACGGGCAACACGGCGAATGTTACAGGAGGAGGAGGGGTGTATTTCGATGACGGTTTCACCACTAATAATACGCATACGTTTGTTGCGCCTGTTGCCATATCCAATAACTCACAGCATGGCGTTGCGCGTTTTAATGACAGCAGCGACCCGCAGGGGTTGGATACAATCATCTGGGGAAGCGGGAATACGCCTCTAAATGTTGCTTGGGATGAGGGTTATGGTCCTTAGGGATAGATAAAAGGACACCGTAGGGGGGCGGGTCATCTCGATACTTCCCCGCACCAATTTATTGGGAAACCCGGAGAAGCGGGTAAATTGGTGCGGGAGAACTCGATAACCGGATGGTTTAAGGAAGGACTTTTATGTAATGTTTCGGTCGCCGAGTGCGAGTGAAGCGAGCGTATCGAGGCGACCGGAAGTAGATTCTTCAGGGGTAGGGCTAAAGTAGAG
>CAZQBT010000031.1:0-30944 GCA_964591955.1 uncultured Brevinematales bacterium
TACCAAGACCAAAGCCAAGATTATATACTGGGCTTTTATCGCTATTTCCGCGCTGAATATAGACAAAAGTGTTAGAACGGCGAGGGTTATCAGGTTTAATACGGGGGCGGGAATATTAGGGAAAAATCTCTGTAAAGCCATAGTAAAACCTATGATATAAAACGCGATGGAGAAAGCTTGAGCAAAAAAGAGCGCTATCCCGATTGCCCCTCCGATTTCGGGACCGAGATTTCGGGAGATTAGAAAATAAGTCCCTCCCCCTTCTACCTTGATATTTGTTGCGATTGACGACATAGAAAGCGCAGTGGTAAAAGTTATAAAATTCGCCATCAGGATAATTAAAAGACCGCCGAGAAGTCCGGCATTTGCTATAACCCATCCCTCACGATAAAACAGGATTACGCCGAATATCGTAAGCACACTGGGGATAAACACGCCGGATATAGTCCCGAAGCGTTTCTTCATTTTTTCCATTAAGAGTCCTTGAGTTTAAGTAATTCAATAATTATAATATGTGCGGAAGGAAAGTCAATAAAAATTTTTTTGTAAGTAAAATTTATGCTACGACTTTAGATTAAAAAACTGAGGAGGAAAAAAATGATAGAATTTTTAAATGCGAATCAGGGTTTTGTGATGGTTGTGCTGACTTTAGCTTATGTTGTTACTACCGTGCTGATTTTATGGGTATCGCTAAAATCCCATAAAGAGCAACTGAGACCCTATGTAATTGTTTATTTACATAGTGAAGAAAATATTGTTTATTTGATTATAAAAAATTTTGGAAAAACAGCCGCTAGAAACGTAAAGATTAACTCTATTCCTGAATTAGAAAACCCGAAATATAATCCTTTAAAGAAATCTTTATCTTTTGAAAATATTATTCCTCATATACCGCCAGATTACAATTATAAGGCGTTTGTAGATTTTTATGATAATATCAAGGTCAAAAAGTATGATTTTATTATAGAATATGAGGGAAATTTAGATAAAAGAAAATATAGGGAAAGCTATGTTTCGGATTTAGAGTTTGGAGCTTATTTTATATTTATAAAAGATAAAAAAGAAAAATCAGCTATAGACAAATTTATGGATAAAAACCATAATAAAATCCAGATAATTATTGATAAATTAAGTTTACCAAAATGAGTCAAATCAAGACAAATAATTTACTCCATCAGGGCTTTGAGATATTCCGCGACGGTGTCGTGGCGTTTATTATACGCCTGCAAATACGGGGTAAGCCCCTCATCACAAATAACGTTTATATCCGCACCCGCTTCGACTATTTTTTTTACCGGAGGGAGAAACCCCCGATGCGCCGCTTTATGCAGTGCGGTTTGTCCCGCGTTATCTCGGATATTAACATCCGCCCCTGCCTCAAGAAGCATGTCGATTATATCATCGTTCCCGTGATATGCCGCATACATCAGAGGGGTCAAACCCGCCTCATTGACAAGATTAATATCGGCGCCGCGTTCTATCAATATACGTGCGGCGTTGCGTTCTATCAATTTATTTGCGTGCATAATCCTTCCGCTTATTGATACTTCTATCAGGGCGGTGTTGCCGTGATTTCCCTTTGAATTTATATCCGCGCCCGCATCAAGCAGAATATCTACGACCTTAAAAGCTCCCATTTGCGCGGCGTAATGAAGGGGGCGCATATTTATCATATTTTTCGCATTAACATCAGCCCCGCTTTCGACTAAGATAGAAACGGCTTTGACGGCGTTATTGTAGCTTGCCCAGAAAATCGGGGTAGCATCGCCCAAATCCCTTGCCTCAATATCAGCCCCCTGCTCAATTAGAAATCTAACCGTTTCAGCTTGATTAAATTCGCTTGCGTAGTGCAAGGGAGTTCTGCCGAACCTATTATCGGTGGAATGGATATCCGCACCCGCCGTGACTAAAAATTTAACGGTTTCAAAGGTCTTTGTGCGACTTGCCCTGACAAGCGGGGTTGAACCTTCCGAATCCCGCGCCTCAATATTAGCCCCGCGCTCAATCAGAAATTTTACAATCTCAATATGGTTGTTTTCGCTTGCGTAATGCAGGGGAGTGCGTCCGTGTCTTGTGTCGGGTTCGTCTATATTAATATCCTCGCGAGCCCGCGCGATATTAACCATATATTCGGTTTTTCCCATCCGCGATGCTGTCCAGATATCCATATCCTCTTCTTTGCATCCCGAAAAGACCATAACGGCAATACATAAAACCAAAAGTCCTTTAAAAATTTTCATCAATGCGCCTCCGACCAGTTTTTTCCCATACCCGTATCAACAATAAGTTTCACGTCAAGTTTAACGACATTCTCCATTTTATCGCGAACAAACGCGGTAAATTTATCGGTTTCATTATCAGGCACCTCAAACAGAAGTTCATCGTGAATTTGTAAAATCATCCGTGCGGATGAGAAATTATCGGGGAGAGTCTTATGTATTTCAATCATAGCCAGCTTCATAATATCAGCGGCGCTGCCTTGCACAACGGTATTAATTGAGAACCGCTCGGCGTGGTTTAGCGAGGTTAGCCCTCTGAATTTCTTGCCGAGAAGCTCCGGCACGGGACGGCGTCTCCCGAACATAGTCCGCACCTCGCCGTTTTGGCAGGCGCTTTCGATAACCTCCTGCATAAATTGTCGCATTCCGGGAAATTTACTAAAATAGTTGTCGATAAAGTTACGCGCCTCATCCATCGTAATACCCAAGTCCCTTGACAGCTTAAATGGACCCATCCCGTAGCTTATCCCGTAGTTGATAGTTTTGGCGAGTCGTCTGTCATCCTGCGTAATATCCGCTATGGGTTTGCCGAGTATTACCGATGCGGTGATTGAATGAATATCCGCGCCTTCGCCGAATGCTTTTTGCATAGCGTTGTCCTTGCTTAGATGTGCAAAAAGGCGAAGTTCAATTTGCGAATAGTCGGCGCTGACAAGAGTAAAACCATCCTCTGCGACAAACGCCCCCCGTATCCTTCGTCCAAGTTCGTCGCGGATAGGTATGTTTTGCAAATTAGGGTCGCTTGATGATAACCGTCCCGTTGTCGTAACGGTCTGGTTGAAACTTGTATGGATACGCCCGCTTTTCTTGTTTACTATTTGCGGGAGAGCATCAACGTAAGTGGTTTTAAGTTTGGTGTAAGTCCTGTATTCAAGGAGAAGCGCGGGGAGGGGATGGATATTTGCGAGTTCCTTTAAAGTTTGCTCATCGGTGGATGCCTGTTTTGTCGGGGTTTTTTTATTTACCGGAAGTCCGAGTTTATCGAAAAGAATCGTGCGGAGTTGTTTTGTCGAGTTTATATTAAACTCATCGCCCGCCGCAAGATATATCCTTTTTTCAAGTTCGTAAATCTTATCGCCTAACTCTACGGAAATCCGTTTGAGATACGCGGTGTCTATCTTAACCCCGTTATGCTCCATCACGGCAAGAACCGGTATTAACGGCATTTCGATATTATATAAAACCTCTTGAAGCCCGAAGTCCTTAATTTTTTGTTCTAATTTTGATTTAAGCCTGAGCGCAATATCGGCATCCTCGCCGGCATAATCCTTCACCTTTTCTATATCCGCATCAAGCAAAGTCCTCAGCTTGGTGTCGATAACAACTTCGGCATATTTGACCGTTTTATAGCTTAGAATACGTTCGGCGAGGTTATCCAAACTGTAATGGGTTTGCGAGGGGTCTATCAGGTAAGCCCCGACCATCGTATCAAACCCCAAGCCCTGCAGGTTTATACCGTAGTTAAGCAGGATTTCCGTCTCAAATTTGAGATTTTGCCCGATTTTTGCAATATTTTTATCCTCAAAGACAGGTTTGAGCCTGTTAAGCAAGTCCTGCTTATTAAATTCGGTTTTTATATCGTGCTTTACCGGGATATAATACGCCTCTTTTTCCTTGAGCGCTACGGCAACACCGATAATTTCAGACTCAACAACGGACTTGGCATCCGTTTCAAAATCAAGACAAAAACTTTTTTGCTTATAAATCTCGTCTATTAAACTATCCAACACCGCATTCGACGTAACAAGATAATATTTTCCGTCCATAGAAATTAATTTATTCTCCGCGATTTCCTCATCAAACAGGGATAAGGAATAAGACGGTTTGGGTGAGGATTTAGGAGTTTCGCCGATTTCCTTTAGAATACTCGGCATTTCAAGCTCACGGATTTTAGAGACTAACGCATCGTTATAAATATTGTCTATATGCGAATTGGCGACCGATAATATATCCGTATCGTCGAAATCCACGTCGCGTTTTATAATAGCGAGACGCTTGCTTAAAAATGCGCTGTCCTTATACTCGATAAGTTTGGCTTGAATAGCGCCCTTTATACTGTCGATATTTTCATAGATAGCCTCAAGCGATGGGTATTGAGCAAGGAGTGCGGATGCTCCCTTTTCGCCGATACCTTTAACGCCGGGGATATTATCCGATGAGTCCCCGACCATACCTATAAAATCGGGGATTTGTTCGGGATAAACCCCTTTGAGTTCCTTTACCCCCTCGCGGTCTAAAAGACGGGTTTCGCTGACACCCTTGATTACCCCCAGAACGCGGACTTTATTATCGACAAGCTGGAAAAGGTCTTTATCCCCGGTGAGAATTGTAACCTCGTTTTTATCTTTAAGATGCTCGGCAAAAGTCCCGATAACATCATCCGCCTCTACCCCCTCGCGGGCAAACACGGGAATACCCATCATCTTGGTAAGTTCTATTATTTGCGGGATTTGCTCCTTGAGCTCCTCCGGGGTTTCATCACGGTTAGCCTTGTAATCGGGAAACATATCGGTTCTGAAAGACTTTCTTGAAACGTCAAAAGCCACGCCGACCGCATCGGGTTTCTCATCTTTAAAGAGCTTAAACAGCATACGGAGATAGCCGAAAATAGCGGATGTGTTTTTACCTTTAGAGGTGTATAACGGGCGACGGATAAGGGAATAATGAGCGCGGAATATAATGCCGCTGCCGTCTATAAGTATTATGCGCTTTGACACAATTTCCTCCTTGTTGCGGGTATATTATATCCTGAAAAAGCGGGGTTAGCAAGGAAAGACATATTGCAATGTGAGTCTTTGTTAGGCTAAGGGGATAATACTTAAAACTAATTTTGAAACAGGCTTTGATGATATGCTTTTTTATTTTGAGTTGATTTAGAGCTTAGTTTTATACCGTCTTTCGGAATTATTGGAGTATGGTCAATCTCTTTTTGCAGAGTGGGAATAAGATAATGTTTTGATATTTTTTCCCAGTCAATATCGCGTAAAGTGAATATTCTGTCCAAGAAAAAGCTGACCCACACGTCTGCAAATTTAGAGTTAGGCTCTTCCTGAGATAATTTAGACTCCGATATTTTTGCATATTCCCCGTCAATTTCAAAACCGATAAAATTTCTTCCCAAACGTTTTGCCGCCAAAGCCGTGGTTCCGGTTCCCGAAAACGGGTCTAATACAATATCGCCTTCATCGGTGGACATAAGAATTATACGTTCAAGCAGATGTAAAGGTAATTGACAGGGGTGTTCATCACGGTATTTATTATGTTTTACCCTATGAATATCGCTCCAAACATCTGAAAGCAAGGGGCCAAAAGGGTGAAGCATATCTTTTTTTCCTCCGTAATCTTTATGGAGATAATTACATTTGCGGCACCTTTTATGAGGATAACGGATTTCATAAAATTTGTTTAATTTGGTATCTTTGGCATAATAAAGGATTCCATAGTGCGAGGGTTGTAAGGATTTACCCATCGGAGAAGTCGGAGCATCCCATACAATCCAATGCTTAAAATGCGCAATTTCATTAAGAAAAGATGTATAATAAGTCAGCCATTTAGGGATATTATGCAGGAATATAGAACCCGACGGTTTCGTTACCCGAACCATCTCATTTATCCAAAGATTGCACCATTCAAGATATTCTTTTATATGGAGACTATCATTTGTTGTATTGTATTTTTTTTTCAGATTAAAAGGCGGGTCGGCGAATGTAATATCTATGCTGTCGCTTGGAATTTCCTTAAAAAGTTCCAAACAATCCCCTTGAATAATTTCATTCAAATATTTATCAATCATTTTGAAACTCCCGTATCAGCAGGTTTTTAAATCGTTCTATTTCCTCTTTATGAAAAGTAAATACGTCTTCATAAGCGCTTACCATACGTTTGAGGTCTTCCGGGCGCACATACCACCCGATACCGTCAACGAAACCGATAAATTTTGCAGACGGGCAGTGTTTTTTTATGCTATCGCGGATTTGTATTTCGGTTTTAGATTTATCGCCTTGATTAGAAGAAGTTGTTACCATAAACGAGCTTTCGATAATTATTCGCGGATTGTTTTTACTTGGAATTATAAAATCCATTCTTCTTTTAGTATCGGGAGAATTTTCTATTAATTCATCTAAATCTCCGCTTTCGTATTTTATATTCAAACTATCCAATAAATCGACGATAACCTTTTCGGGATTGTTTTCTGATTTTCCTGAATAAGAGCCCTTTTCTTTATACCTGACTAAGGTATCAATCATAGCGGTAACGTCAAAATTCAATTTTGATAAACCGAGTTTTTTTAATTCAAAAAGCGGAACCGTTTCAACAAGGAAAGGTAAAGTAGCGCCCTCAAAAAAGATATTGACTATTCCTTGCCTGAAAAATTCGTTTTCACGAATATATTTTGCAATTTTTTTATCCGACCATTCCTTTAATTTATTTTCTTCTTCAATATCCTGCCATTTTTCTTTCAGCGCTAATTCGCATAATGCCTTGTCATCTACAACGCGAATTAAAGTGATTAATCGCTGAAAAAATTCTTTTGATAAACCGGTTAACGCAAACAGGGCGGTTAATCCGTTTTTGTTTTTTGCAAGCATATTAATAAAAATTTCTTTGATTACTCCTTTTGTTTCAATTTCATTTTTTAATAGTAGTAAAGTTTCCCGGATTGAATTTATATAACCTTCGTATTTTTCTTGAAACGCTTTATTGAAAAAATAGAATGTATTTTTGGCTATAACGGTATTGAATTTATCTTCCGTTGTTCTGCCCATTAGTTTTTCCTCCTTGTTGCGGGTATATTATATCCTGAAACTTAGCGCGAGGCAAGGAAAAAGGGGGCTTATTAATTATCTATTGCGCAATAATATTATCTATGCTATAATCAGAATGTAATGAAAAGCAAGGAAATTTTTGTATGAACGATAAATCCAATCAGGGGCGGCTGCCCGTTGTCGCAATAGTCGGCAGGCCCAATGTAGGAAAATCCTCTTTGTTTAATATGCTTGTCCGTGAAAGAAAGTCTATTGTCGATGAGACCGAGGGGGTAACGCGGGATATAATAATCGGCACGGCTAAAACTCATCGCACAAGTTTTACTCTCTATGATACGGCGGGGTATCTCGAAAAAGGCGACCGTTTCAACGCTCTTGTGCAGGAAAAAGTCAAGCAGGCTATCGGTTCGGCTGACCTTATCCTGTTTATGGTTGATGGGCGGGAGTTCAATCCTATAGATGAGGAGTTGGCGCTTTTCCTTAAACGCCAAAACCGTCCCGTTATGCTATTGGTTAATAAACTTGATAATCGCCAGATGGAGGATTACGCAAACGAGTTTTACGCATTGGGATTTGATGAGTTAATCCCGTTTTCGGTGGTGCAAAAACGCGGGATTACCACGCTTCTTGAAAAAATTGAAGATGCGCTGGGAGATATAGAACATAGCGAAGACACGGCGGGGGAAATCCGTATTGCTATAACGGGAAAACCCAATGTAGGTAAGTCGATGCTTCTTAATGCTATGCTGGGTTATGAACGGAGTATCGTATCGGAGGTTGCGGGAACGACACGGGATTCTATAGACGACGTTTTGGACTGGAACGGGCGACGTATTCGTCTTATAGATACCGCAGGGCTTCGCAGGAAATCCAAGATTGATGAGGATATTGAGTATTACAGTAACGTGCGAGCCGTGCAGGCTATTGAAAGATGCGATATTGTTATACAGTTGATTGACGCAAGCGAGCCTATATCAAATCAGGACAAAAAAATCGCATCTATGGTTATAGAAAAAGGGCGGTCTATCGTTTTCGCATTCAACAAATGGGACCTTGTTAAACCCGGGGACGCCAAAGATAATTATAACGCTATGCGCGACTTTGAAAAACAGCTTCGCCTTGAACTTCCCGAATTTGATTATATACCGGTAGAGTATATCTCCGCCAAGGATAAATATAAAATCGACAAGCTGATGGAAACGGTATTCAGGATTTATGAGGATTTTCATTACCGTGTGCCGACCGCTCAATTAAACGAATGGCTTGAAACCCAGATTTCCGAAAGCAATATCGAAAGACCACGTTCCCAATTAAAGGTTTATTATGTAACGCAGGTATTAACCGCACCGCCGAAATTTATCTTTTTTATCAACAAAAAGTCTTATCTTCGTAAAGACTACCCGCGTTTTCTCGAAAACAGGTTGCGGTTGGCATTTGAGTTTACCGGAGTTCCGATAAGAATTAATTTCCGCGAAAAAGAAGGCGATAAAAAAAAGAAGAAACGTTGATTTTTCCTTAGATCAAAGAAGGAGGAATTTGAAATGGCAAGCAAAAAGCAAATCAAAGAATCGGTTTTTCAGGAATTTTTGGATGAGGTTAAGGAACGCGCCCATGAGATTTATCTTGAAAGAACGGAAAACGGCATTTCCGGCGATACGATGAACGACTGGCTCAAAGCCGAAAAGGAAATGAAGAAAAAATACAATATAAAGTAGGCTTACTTATTTTCGCTTTTATATTTTGCATACTTATCCGCAAACCCGCTTCGATATAAATATACGGTGTTGTTTTGAAACAAAGGCTCGTTTACTTCGGTAATTCGCATAGCCTTTTCAAAATCGGGGGTTCCCGGTATGGGAGAATACAGCGCGGTTTTCGGTGTTGCCCCGCATTGGCGGATATATTCCAATGTTTCTTCCTCCGCCGATAAACTACCCGGCGTATTAAGCAGGGCGTAAACCTTAATATTCTCCCCCGTAAAGCCCGCACAAAATAATGTTTCCAAAGCCCGTTTAAACTCATCGGGGGTGGTTTTCCTGTCCTTAATCCCGTGAAATGCAGGCGAAACCGATTCAAGCGACAGATGTATATCCATAAACCCTGCTTTTTTCATCAGCCCCGCAATTTTTTTATCAATAAAACGGATATGGAGACCGTTCGGGGTATAAAACCTTGTTTCAATCCCCGCGGATATTACTCTGCTTAGAATTTTTGCAAGATGGTTTTCAGCGTTGAACAACAGGGCATCGTCATAAAACGCGAAGTCTTTCACTCCGTAATCGCGGTAAAGCGAAATTATACAATCGGCGACAGCTTCGGGCGGAAACTGCATAAACTTATTCAACTTTGAACTTATGCAATAATCACAACTAAAAACGCATCCGACCGAGGTTAAAACCGGGGCATACCGGTATTCGCCGAGAAGGGAATAATCGGGATTCCTGTAACCATTATATTGTATCTCGGTTTCGCAAATATCGTTTATCATACGCAGGACTGTCCGCATATCCTGTGATGGTATAACAAAATCCGCCGTGCTGTGCTTTTTTGCGTGCGATGGTATAATCGAGGGGTAGATTCCACCGAGCAAAATCTTAGTGTCGGGAAACGTTTCGCGCACCAAGTTTATAGTATGGATAACCCCGCGATACCAGTAAGTCATCCCGGATGTAATAAACACAAAATCGGGAACAAACGGCGTCTTTTTAAGTTCCGAAATAAAAACCTCATCGGGAAGTCCGTAACGTTTAAACTTTCGCGGGATGTCGGATAGAATTTCGGGCTTTTTTATAGGGGTTTTGTAGAAATTGCCGGTTTTATCGGGTTTGGTTTTTAAATCGGGGAGAGCGGGATGGTTTCTTTGAAGCGCGTTTATAAAATGCAGTTCAAACCGGTCTTTCAGATATGAAGCAAGATAGATTAAGCCGAGAGGCTTTGAATAGTGGTCATAAGCGGCAAAATCCTCAATATGCGGATTGATTAACAGGGCGCGTTTCTTTTTCACAAGCCTTTAAACACCCTCAAATATTTGTAACGGTTTTTATCTTTAGATATAATCGCAAGCAGTTTGCCCGATTTTAATATACGGTATTCCCCGTTATGCAGGGGCGCAGTATCAAACACCTTATCCGTCAAAGGTTTTCCGTTATATATATGTTCCTCGTCAACGGAAAGTTCAAGCGAGGGTAATTCCGACAAAGATTCGTTCAAGCCGATAATGCTTTTCTTTATGGTATCGGGGGATATACTATCAAAATCAAGCGCGCTATCAATACCGATACCCGCCGACTTAGTTCTTCTTAATGCCTCCAGATACCCGCCCCATCCGAGTTTTGTCCCGAGGTCGCGGGCGATGGAACGGATATAAGTCCCCGATGAGCAGGTGATGGTAAGAGTCGCGGTTTTATTATCAATATCGGTATTATCAAGCGTTATGGATTTAACACAGACGATGCGCGGCTTGAGAATTACCTCCTCGTTATTACGCGCAAGTTCATAGCTTCGTTTGCCGTTTATCCTGAGCGCGGAGTATTTCGGGGGCAGTTGTTCGATTTCACCTGTAAAGGCAGGTAGGATGTCTTTAAGTTTGGCGGTATCAAATTCAAAGTCGAAAGTTCGGATAATTTCGCCCTCGGCATCATCGGTTTCGGTGAAAGCGCCGAAACGCACTGTCGCTATATAAATTTTTTCACCTTTGAGTAAAAAGTCGAATGCTTTGGTCGCCTCGCCGAAAAGTATAGGCAAAACCCCGCTTGCCGAAACGTCAAGCGTTCCGCCATGCCCGATTTTCTTTGTCCGCACGGTCGATTTGATTTTTCGGATAACGTCGTAAGAACTTATTCCCGACGGTTTATCAATAGCCAAAATCCCCGTAATCTCGCGAAAATCAGGTAACCCCATCAGTTATTTTCCACCAAAACCGTGATACTCTCCTCTATTGTCTCATCCATAAGCGTATAAATCACAACCCGGATTTCAACCTCGCCGTTGGGATGTTGTCTTGTATCCCACTCATATTGATAAGGAGGAGAAAACAAAAGCGTTTCAAACACGTTATCAATATAAATTTCTATCTCATCCACAATAATATTATCAGGAGGTTGGATAAGTATAGTCTGGATTCCGCTTACTCTTTGCCGGTCGTATGGGGTAACAATTATTCCCTGTTCGCCGAACATATCCGAGCATCCCGAAATAAATAACGCGAAGGCAAATAAAACGGCAAAAACCTTGTATTTTTTCATAAAACTCTCCATTAGTGGATTAAGCAGAACTTTTAAGGCTGCATATATATTTTATCATCAAATCACAGAAAAGCAAGAATATGAGAAAAAGCAAAATTGTATATTAAATACCCATCTGTGTAAAAATTACACACTTTGCGGTCTGATTACGGGTTTCTAATTCGTTACTGCGCAAACAATTAAGTATGGCACGTTAATTGCAATATAAGTAGTAATTACGTGTAGTAGTAAATGATAACATAAAACCCCCGGTCATTTTGACTTTGCTCAATGACCGCAGCGATGTGTATTATAAAATAATAATACAAAACCCCGGTTCCGTTCTGGGGGGGAAATTATGGGTTCGCCGGAAGACAACATGTCTCTGCGAATCCGGGATTTGCCGTAAAGTGGACATCGGCCATTTGGGGGACTCTTAAATTTTGGCTATTGGGAACGCGTCAGCGCGTTCCCATTTCTTTTTCCCCGCCCCGTCTTGAAATTTTCCCCGCTTTATATTATTATATTCTAATCGTAAAAACGGTTAAACACCCGAAGGAGACAGTTATGACCTCAAAAGAAATCCGTCAGGCGTTTTTGGACTTTTTCGCCGAACGCGGGCATACCATAGTTAAATCCGCATCGCTTGTTCCTGAAAATGACCCGACTCTCCTGTTTACAAACGCCGGTATGAATCAGTTTAAGGACGTGTTTCTCGGAACGGGAAAACGCAACTACACCCGTGCCGCAGATACCCAAAAATGTATGCGCGTTTCGGGTAAACATAACGACCTTGATGATGTCGGCAAGGATACTTACCATCATACGCTTTTCGAGATGCTGGGAAACTGGTCGTTTGGTGATTACTACAAAAAAGAGGCTATTGAATGGGCGTGGGAGTTTTTAACCTCCGTTTTTAAACTCCCCAAGGATAAGCTTTACGCAACCGTTTATAAAACCGATGATGAATCTTTTGAACTCTGGGGCAGGGTTACGGATATAGAAAAATCCCATATACTTCGTTTCGGTGAAAAAGATAATTTCTGGGAAATGGGAGACACGGGACCTTGCGGACCCTGTTCGGAAATCCATATCGACCTCGGCGAAAACGCCTGCGATAAAAAGGATATAAAAGGGCATAAATGCGAAGTCAACGCGGGATGCGCCCGCTTTATCGAAATCTGGAATCTCGTTTTTATACAATATAACCGTCTTCAGGGCGGAACGCTTCAAGACCTTCCCGCAAAACACGTGGATACGGGAATGGGGTTTGAACGATTAGTTGCGGTGGTGCAGGGTAAGCATTCAAACTACGATACCGACCTGTTCACTCCGATAATAAACAAAATCGGGGAAATAAGCGGGCATAAATACCGTGAAAAAGACGGGATGGCGTTTCGGGTTATTTCCGACCATATCCGTGCATTGACGTTTGCGCTTGCCGACGGGATTATGCCGTCTAACGAGGGGCGCGGATACGTGCTTCGTAAAATCCTCAGGCGTGCCACCCGATACGGTAAGACACTCGGTTTTGATTCCCCGTTCCTTTATGATTTAGTCGATTCGGTTGTTGAAATTATGGGCGAGGCTTTCCCGGAGGTCGCGGATAAATCCGAGATGATTAAATCGGTTATTCAATCGGAGGAGGAGTCCTTTTTCCGCACATTGAACCGCGGGATGGATAAACTCAGCGAGATTGTTTCTAAAGTCAAGTCCGATAAAAAACGCACTATCAGCGGGGATGATATTTTCCTTTTGTATGACTCGATGGGTTTCCCGTTGGATTTTACCGAACAGGTTGCAAAAGATGAAAACCTGTCGCTTGATATGGAGCGGTTTAATGAACTTATGGGGGAACAAAAAGAACGCGCACGCGCAAGCTGGAAAGGCGACAGCTTTGACCTTGCCGTTATCGCGGGAAAAACCTCACCCTCGCTATACGAGGGGGAAAACCTTGATGAAATAAAGGGTAAAATAAACCTGCTTGCGCGGGACAATGAGATAGTCGATACGGTTAAAGCCGATGAATCCGTTGCGGTAATCGCAGACAGGACTGTATTTTACGCGGAGCGAGGCGGTCAGGTCGGGGACAAAGGCGTTATCAGGAAAGGCGATTCCCAAATCGCGGTCTATGATACCAAAATCTTTGAGGATGCTTATATTCATTACGGGACTGTTATATCCGGCGAGTTTAAGACGGGAGATACGGCGGTTTTTACAATAGACGGAGCACGCAAAAAGGCTATCGCGAGGAATCACACCGCAACCCATCTGATACACAAAGCCCTTAAAGAAACGGTCGGAGTTCACGCCACGCAAGCCGGGTCTCTTGTCGCTCCCGACAGGCTGAGATTCGACTTTACCCATAATAAAGCCCTGTCGAAAGACGAAATAGAGGAAATCGAAAACCGCGTTAATACATCGGTGCTGAACAATATCAAACTTGAAACGAAAATTATGTCCAAGAGCGAGGCGATGAAACGCGGAGCGGAGGCTAATTTTGAGGAAAAATACGGCGATACGGTTCGCGTTGTTAATATCGGGGGCTACTCAATGGAACTTTGCGGCGGAACTCATGTTACATATACGGGCGAAATCGGGCTTGTGAAAATTATATCGGAGGGGTCAATCTCCGCCGGAACGCGAAGACTTGAGGCTATCACGGGGTTAAATTCGCTTGAGGATTACCGTAGTTATTTCTACCGCATAAAGGAACTCTCATCCGTTTTTAAAGTCGATGATGAAAAGGTTGTGGAACGCGTAATGATGCTGTTGGAAACGTTACGCGCAAAAGAGCGCGAAATAAATGAACTCAGGGCGGGCAATGCGGTATCGCAGGTTTCGCAGTTTATATCTGAGGCTGAAACGCTTGGCGACAGCAAAATCGTAATCCGTCGCGTCGATATGGAATCATCGGCGATGGTTAAAGCGGTTGACGGGTTCAAAGAACAGGTTGAGCGAGGAGTTATATTCCTTATAACGTCTCAAGGAGAGAAAGTCGTGCTTGTAGCGGGAGTTACCAAACCGCTTGTGTCGAAAATCAAAGCCGGTGATATAGCCCGCGAAACGGCGAAGGTTGTCGGCGGTGGAGGCGGAGGACGCCCCGATTTTGCACAGGCAGGCGGTAAGGATATATCTAAAATCGAGGATGCAATCACCCGCGCTAAAGAGATAATTAAAGAGGCTCTCGGTTAAAAATGAAGCGTTATCTTTTATTAAAATTAATATGCCTGCCTATTGTGTCCAATGGAGGAATTGGAAATCCGCTGTTCATTATCCATCCCTTTCGTTTCATTTCCTCATAAAAATTTTCCAATTCTCTATATTCGGGGTCGTTTTCATAAATTTGCTCATTTTTCAAAAATCTTTTTAGCCTCTTTACACTCATTGCTCATACCCTCCCAGAAACTTCTAACTTCTCGTCTAATGTATCTTTCCTACTTACAGTAATGCTATATTAAACCACCACTTGTTTTATATTTTTCTTCTATGTTTTGTATAAATTTTTTATATTCTAAAAGTCTACCAACTACTTTTTCTTTATCAATTTTTTCTTCCATATCACCAAGCCAATCTTTGCTATCAACTAAGGCAATAGTCATATGTTTTCCAACTCCAAATCTGGGTGGTCGCACAATGGAATTAATACCTTGTTCTTGCGCCGAATCTAAGATAAATTTACTATATTTATTTCTAACTTCTCCGCGACTTGCATTTTCTGGCATTTCAACACCGTCTTCAGGGTGTGTTGAAATTTTAAAACGAAGTTTGTATTCATCTATCATAAGGCAAACGGGGTAAATCTCCCACGTTTTCCAATATAATCCGGCACTCCAAAAATAACCCCCATGAACATATCCCCAATTTACCAACTCTATTTGTTTATCTAAATATAGAAAAAATCCCTGCCAATCATCACTAACCCAATCTTTGATTAATTTATTTTCCCATTCTTTATATTGATTCTCAATTCTAACAAGTCTTGATTTGAAATCACAATAAATGTTGTTTGTTGCATCATAATTTTCTAAAAGTAAGATAAAATCTTGCCTGTTGTAGATTTTGAAACCTTTTTTCTCCACGCTATTTAAATTTTCGCAGGACTCATTGCCAGTTTTTAAGTAAACATAAATTGGTATATAGTTATGCTCATTGCACCATTTGTCGGCGCTATTTATATAACTTTCTAACTGTCCCCACCCTTCTTTTGTATTAGTCTTATCTTCAATAATAATTAAATATTTGTCATTGATTTCTGCCCAAACATCAATATTTTCCCGTTGCCTGTCTGCACGAACTTTTTTAATTTTTTCATTAAAATCCGGAAGGCTTTTTCTTATCAAATCAGTTGCAAAATCAACAGCACACTTGTTTAATTCACTATCATATTTAGCATTTTCACTATCTGCCCATAGTAAAAGCCAAGTTATAAATGCATCCTGAGTTAATTCTTTGGTTGAAATATCAAAAATATTTGGCCTCACATCAAACCTCCTATAATACAGTATTTTGTAATATTAACATTTTTGTTTTAAGTTTAAAGTAAAAAAGGATTTTTATCAATCGTTTTTTTAAAAGTTAATCTAACCATCCTGCGGGACACGTTCTATATCGGCGCCGAGATTTTGAAGTTTAAGCTCGAAATTTTCATATCCGCGGTCGATATGATAAATACGCAAAACCTCGCTTAAACCGCTTGCCGCGAGCGCGCCTACAACAAGCCCCGCACCTGCGCGAATGTCGGATGCCATAATAGCGGCGCCAGACAGTTTCGGCACCCCTTTTACAACCGCGATATTTCCCTCAACCTGTATATCCGCCCCCATCCTTACAAGCTCGGGGGCATGCATAAACCGGTCGGGGAAGATGTTTTCACGGATAATACTAATCCCGTTTGCAAGACAGCAATGCGCCATGAGTTGAGCCTGAAGGTCTGTCGGGAAAAACGGATACGGTTGCGTATCCATCTCCACGGCTTTTATATCTCCGCCTTTCGCGATAAACTCATTATCCGATAGAATATCAAACTCAACCCCCGCCTGTGAAAACTTTTCTATTACCGCTTCTACGTGATGTATATTAGTGTTTTTTACGGTAATCCTGCCTCCCGTAATACCGGCGCATGCTATAAAAGTGCCTGTTTCAATACGGTCGGGGATAACGCTGAACTCCGAACCGTGTAATGAAGAAACCCCCTCAATTTCTATAAGCGAGGTTCCCGCGCCGGTAATTTTCGCGCCGATGGAGACAAGAAAATCGGCAAGCGCGCTGACCTCAGGCTCAGCCGCCGCCCCGTCGATAACAGTCTTCCCCTTTGCAAGCACCGCCGCCATCATAACGTTTTCAGTCGCAAGCACGCTCGGACCATGCGAACCGAGTATATTCATCCGCTTCCCGGTAAGCTCTTTCGCCTGCGCCCATACATAACCATGCTCAACAACCATCTCGGTGCCGAGCGCTTTCATACCCTTGAGATGGATGTCTATCGGACGGGGACCTATGGCGCATCCGCCTGGAAACGAAATTTTAGCCTTACCCCGCCTTCCGAGTAAGGGTCCCATCACCGCAATAGATGCTCTCATTTTTCGGACAATATCGTAAGGCGCTTCATAATCCTCATTGTTTGCCTCGACTATCTTAAGCGAATTATTTTCAAAATATTCGACTTTCTTGCCGAGCTGTTCAAGAAGCGCAATCATAGTGCGGATGTCCATAAGTTCGGGGACATTATGAAGGATAACGTCTTCGGCGGTCAGGATAGAAGCCGCCATTATAGGCAGTGAGGCGTTTTTTGAGCCGTTGATTACAACCTCGCCCTGTAGTTTTTGCCCGCCTTTGATTTTGAATTTATGCATTGTTTTCCTCCTTTTTTTGGGATTTTTTAAAAAACAGGTTCACCGCGACAATCATCAGGAATACCGCGAAAATCTTTCGCAAAACGTTTTCATCTATATTAACGGCGAATCTTCCGCCGAAAAATCCGCCTGCGATAAAAAACAATGCCAGAATCCACGCCGCTTTAAAATCCACCGCTTTGGCTTTATGGTATTCAAGTGCGGCAAGCAACCCGATAGGCGGCACCATCATCATAAGCGTTGTAGCCTGCGCGGATTTTTGCGTAAATCCGAAAAGAAACACAAGCGCGGGAATAACAATAGTCCCTCCGCCGATACCGAGAATACCCCCGAAAACTCCGGCAACAAGTCCTAAAATCACTAATCCGATTATCTCTATTAGAGTAAACATATCCCCTCCTTAACCGAAAAACATACGAACCGCAATAGCGGCGATATAAACGGCAAAAATCTTGCGTAAAATATCCGAGTTGAGCTTAACGGCAACCTTAGCGCCGAGAAACTCGCCTATAATGAACGCGGCGGCTAAAATAGCTGCTGCAATAATACTTCCCTCGCCCGCGCGGTAATACTCAATAGCGGCAAGTATCCCGATAGGCGGCACCATCATCATAAGCGTAGTGCCTTGAGCCTTTTTTTGGCTAAATCCGAATAGAAAAATAAGTCCCGGGATAACAACAGTTCCACCGCCCAAGCCTAATAATCCCCCGAGTAATCCGGCGACAATTCCTATTACGGCAATCCCGACTGCCTTAATCATTACCATTCCTTGATATGCGTTTTCAGGCAATATTATACAATAGAATTGATAAAAAAGAAAAAAACGACCGCGTCGCTTTTTTAAAAACTTAGACAAGTCTATGAATTAGTGTATGGCTCGGCACCCGGGGAGCGATGTCCGAACAGTCAGGGATGGCTATGTCTCTATTAGCGCGGGAATAATTATTAGATACAATGAGCCGTCTTTAAGTTAATCTTTAATAGTTCATATGATGCTTAACGACCTTGCCCTCTTTGATAAAGATAACGTCTTCGGCAATATTAGTGGTAAGGTCGGCGATACGTTCAAGGTTACGTGCAATCCTTATAAGATTAAGCCCGCGCTCAAGAACGGATGAGTCCGATGACATATGCGAAATCAGTTCGCGCAAAACGGCGTTTCGGAGATTATCGACAATATCGTCATTTTTCAACACATCGACAGCCAAAAGCGCGTTCTCATCTACAAAAGCGTTCATCGCATTTTTTAACATCTTAACGGTTTCCTGAGCCATTCGGGGAATATCAACCAAAGGCTTAATCTCAGGTCTGTCGATTAAATAAAGCCCGCTGTCGGCGATATTAACCGCCAAATCCGCCATCCTTTCCAAATCGTTATTAATCTTGGAAATCATCATAGTAATACGCAAATTTTTAGCTTCGGGCTGATATAAAGCGATAGAACTTAGACACAATTCGTCTATTTCAAGCTCCGAAAGGTTGGCTTGGTCTTCAAGATTATCTATAACGTCTTTAAGCATTTCGCGGTCTTTTTCAAGAAGTCCCTTAATACTGTTTTCTATCATAGCTTGAACAAGACTTGCGAATTGAACAGTCCTCTTTTTTAGTTTCTCCAATTTTTCTTCGAGCATCTCCATAAAATTCCCTCCAAAACAAGACATCGAGTCTCGTTAATAATTTATTGTATAACATAAGTTTAACTTATCCGAACTTGCCTGTCAAATACTCTTCGGTTCGCTTATCTTCGGGGACAGTAAAGAGTTTTTCGGTGGTGCCGAATTCCACAAGTTCGCCGAGATAAAGGAAAGCGGTATAATCGGAAACTCTACCAGCCTGAGCAATATTATGAGTTACAAGGATAATAGCCACTTCTTTTTTGAGTTCAACGATAAGTTCCTCAATATGCATAGTGGACTTAGGGTCTAAAGCAGAGGTCGGTTCATCAAGCAAAAGAACGTCGGGGTTCATAGCCAAAGCGCGAGCGATACAAAGACGCTGTTGCTGACCGCCGGAAAGAAAAGTCCCTTTTTTGTGGAGCTTATCTTTGACTTCTTCCCAAAGCGCGGCGCTGCGAAGCGAATCCTCGACAATACGGTCAAGCTCAACCTTACTCTTTTTTATCGAATTTAGTTTAAACCCCGCGATAACGTTATTATATATACTCATAGTAGGAAACGGGTTCGGACGCTGAAAAACCATCCCGATTTTACGTCTGAGCATAATCGGGTTAATCAAATAAATATCTTCGCCCAACAGTTTAATCAAGCCCTCGGTGCGCGCACCGGAATTCATCTCGTGCATACGGTTAAGGCATCGTATAAGCGTAGATTTACCGCATCCCGATGGTCCCATTACCGCGGTTACTTTTTTTGCCGAAAAATTCATCGTTACGTTTTTTAAAACCGCTAAACCTCCGGCATAATATGCGTTCAGATTGCTTATTTCTAAAACTTTACCTTCCATTTGTTCACCACCATTTTCGTTAATATATTTAAAACCAACACGAATATCACAAGTATAGCGGAAGCCCCCCACGAGTTCACAATCAAATTAGTGTTGGGACTCATTGAGTTTTTATAAATCAAAGTCGGCAACGCCTCCATAGGCTTAAATAGGTTTGTGTTTAAAAACCGGCTTCCGAAAGATGTAAAAAGCAAAGGGGCGGTTTCTCCCATAATTCTTGCTACCCCCATAAGAATACCGGTAACAATACCGCTTATCCCCGACGGGATAATGAGCCTCATCACTACCCTGTAATATGGAGTTCCCAGAGCAAGCCCCGCTTCCTTTATGCTATTGGGAATAAGTTTTATAGTCTCCTCGGTGCTTTTAATAACAAGTGGGAGCATCATAAGCGCCAAAGCCACACTTCCCGATATACCCGAAAAGGTTTTAGTGGTTCTGACAATCCATAGCGAAACAACAATACCGAAAATAATAGAGGGAATTCCCTGTATCATATCCACCGCGACACGCGTAATATTAGCGATTTTAGAGTTCTTGTGTTCGGCAAGGAAAATACCTACGGCGATACCGAAAGGTATAGCAATAAGCGCGCCGACTAAAACAATCAGCAAAGTTCCGACAATAGCGTTGGCGACACCACCCACTCTTAGTCCCTCTTGTGCAATTTCGATTTCGCCCTGAGGTGACGGGGAAATTGTGGTTAGAAAGCTCCAGTTTATTACGGGCAATCCCCTGATAAATATATAATATAAAATCAGTATCAAAGGAACTATGGACAAAATCGAAAATATAATTACAAAGGCTAAAAATATTTTGTCTTTTGCAATATTTACGCTTAGATTATCCTTTTCTTTCATTTTAATTTTCCTTCACACTTAGTTTTTTGATAATGAACCTTCCCAGAAGCCCGAAAATCATAGTAATAAGAAATAACACAAGTCCGAGTTCGGTAAGCGCCGAAAGCTGTAATCCTCCCGCCTCCGCATATTCATTAGCGATTAAACTGGCGATAGTCTGTCCCGATGAGAAAATACCGTCGGGCATTTGATTCCTGTTCCCGATAACCATAGTAACCGCCATAGTTTCGCCTAAAGCGCGACCGAAAGCAAGTAAAACGCCGGCAAATATACCCGAACCCGCATAGGGAATAATAACCCTTCGCACAACCTCAAACCGCGTTGCTCCCATCGCATAAGCCGCCTCTTTTATATCGGGCGGGACAAGACTTATTACCTCACGGGCAAGCGAGGCGGAATACGGGATAATCATTACGGAAAGAATCAGCGAGGATGTAAATATATTAGCGCCCCACATCGGCACAAGAAAGAAAAACGCCCAGAAACCGTAAATAATAGACGGGATTCCCGCGAGAAGCTCGTTGGTTGTTTTAAGCATATTGGAAAACGCGCCGTAGGTAAAATATTCACCCAAAAAAATTGCAATAGCTATGGAAAAAGGCATAGATATTAAAAGGGCAAGAAGAGAGGTGAGTAACGTTCCAGATACAAAGGGCAAAGCCCCATACCATCGTTTAGTCTCGTGTTCACCGCCCGTTACCTCTCTGCCCGTGTCGGCAAAAATCAGACTATCCTCCGTTATAAGCCTGTCGTAGTCATCCGACAAGCTGAAACCCCATTGATAATTTGCCGAAAGATGGAAATTGTTTTCATCACGAATCCCCGTTTTTATGTCAACCTTATATTTTTGCCCGGAAGCAAACGGGGTTTCGGGAACAAACAAGATTTGGTTTGTATTATAGACAATATTCGTCTTTGTAACTTTCTTATCGGAAGATATATTAGTAACGGGAAAATAATCAAAAGCAAAGTCTCCTTTGATTATATCTTCGCCGAAATCCTTTACAACGACATTTTTATTATTGACCGATTCGGGATTTATTGAGCGGAGAAAATTAATACGGATACCATCCGCCGAAATCTCTCCCGTCCCGTTGGTTGACGTTATAACCGAGACATCTCTAACTACATTCATACGGACATTCCACTGCGTAGTGGTGAAAAATCTCAGACCGTATTCCTTAAATGAAGGAGCGGAGGAAAAAAACAGGGAAACAAAAATTCCGAAAAGAATAAGTAAAACAAAAACAGTAATAGCAAGAAGCGTATTATTAAAAATCTTATCGGATTTATAGACAGCAGGCGTGGGTTTAGAAACCGTAACCGCACCCCTGCGGGCGCGGTTACGAATAGGTTTGTTAATATCTTTAGTATTGGATTTTTTCGCCATTATAAACCACCGAATCAATCAGAGCTTGAGCCTTAACAAGTGCGGCATCGGATAACGGGGCATAATCAAGAGGGACAGTATATTGCTGTCCGTCGCTAATTATCCAGTTCAAAAGCTTGACAATGGTCTTTGCGCGTTCCTTAGACCTTCCGCCGTAAGCCTGCTCCTGATATACAATAATCCACGTAAAAGCGGTGATAGGATAACCCTGCGGAGCGGATGTATTAACTATGGAAACCCTCATATCATCCGGCAAACTAATTTCTGAGGCAAGAGTGGTGCTTTCAACGGTAGGCATTATAAAATTGCCGCTTTTGTTTTTGATAGACCCCAGAGGCATATTGTTTTGCTTTGCATAAGAGAACTCAACATAGCCGATAGCGCCGGCATTTTCACGGACATATCCCGAAACCCCGGCGTTTCCTTTTTGACCGATACTTACAGGCCAGTTGACTGATGTTGCTTTACCGATACGCCTGTTCCAAGTTGCGCTCGTTTCATTAAGGTAATCGGTGAAAACATAGGTAGTTCCGCTTCCGTCCGAACGGTGAACGGGAATGATTGCCAAATCGGGAAGGGAAATTCCCGGGTTAAGTTTTGCGATTTTCGGGTCGTTCCATTTTGTAATTTCGCCGAGATATATTCCCGCGATAATATCGGAGGAAAATTTCAAATCGGGATTGCCGGGAAGGTTGTATGTGATACCGACTGAACCGATACAGGTGGGAATATGAAGAATATGCGCGCCTGCTTCACGAAGCTGGTCATCGGTTAAAGCCGCATCAGTTCCGCCGAAATCAATAATTCTGTCCATAAGGCTTCTGATGCCGCCTCCCGAACCTATACCTTCATAGTTGACTTGAATCCCGGTTTTATTATAGTATTCATCAAGCATCCTCGCGTAAAGCGGGTAAGGAAAAGTAGCGCCCGCACCGCTCAGGGTAACTTGCCCGCCGCACCCCATTAAACCTAATGCGGTTATCGCCATAATAGAAATAGTCAAAATAGTCCTTTTCATAAAAAATCCTCCTCATACAAATTTGAAAACAAATCATTAAATCGAAAAACCAATCTTGTATTCAGCCTGAGCCTTAAACTCATAGTCGATTTTTTCTCCGCCGAGTTTCATACCGAACATAGGTTTGACAGCAAAGCCTTTGATGGCTTCCCAGTTAGCACCGAGATATAAACCCGTATTACCCTCAAGTTCGTGCATAGTCTTAAAGTGAACCAAAAATTTGTCGGTAATATTATATCAGATATCACCGTTGATATAATGAGCAAGCGCAGAGTCGGCATCCTTTGCGGTATCATATATACCGAGATACTCGACAACTAACCCGAATCCATATAGTTTGAATTCAATAAACCCGTCAAATGCATGGGTCGGGGGGGTATCAACATAGGTATATTTATAAGACAAACCTAAATCAAGGTTCAGATTGTCGGATTTCAAGAAATGGAATATTGAGCTTGCAACGCCTGCAAAGGTAAGACCCACCGTATCATCGGAAGCCCATTTTTTATAACCCCCGCCGTTAAAAAACTGGAGATTATAAGACATAAAACTTAGCTTGCCGTAAAAATCAATACCCAAATCCGCAGAGGATGCAGCCTTTGCAGTATCAACTAAGGATTTTGCAGGTATCGGATATTTCCACAACGGAAGATGCCCGAAATTAACCCCGGTCATTCCAAGTCTTACCGCGAAAGCATCAATAAATTTGTAATCGAAATAAGCGTATTTGAACAAATCGGGAGCGTTGACAACATCAAGCGTAAGCCTGACTGTTGCTTTTTCGTTTAAATCACCGCGAAAAGTAAAATACCCTCTTTCGATAAACACACCGTCTTCAATGACGGTATCACCTTCGCTCATATAAGCCCCGTAGCTAAACCAAGTCAGAGCATCGAACCTAAAGCGGCCATAGGCGCTTGAAAAACCAACCGCCGTCAAAATCATCAGATAGACATAAACCCTTTTCATCCGAACGTCCTCCTATATCAAAATTTTTAATGCATAAAAATCTTAATATTCCCCGATAGCCCCTGTATAGAAATAGTATAACGAGGATATATTAAAATGAACGGGTTAAGATGAATTAAACTGAAAATTAATTTTGTGTTAATTTAAGAAATTTAATATTAGACGGGAAAGCTTATAATAAAGCGGGTGCCGATACCGATTAGGCTTTCCACCTCGATTTTACCTTTATGGATATTGACAATATGCTTAACGATAGAAAGCCCCAGCCCCGTTCCGCCGAGAAGACGGGAACGCGATTTGTCCACGACATAAAACCGCTCAAAAATTTTTGAAAGATGATGCGGTGCGATACCGACCCCCGTATCCTCTACAACAACCCTGACCTCTTCGTAAGATTTCCTGATAGTAATAAGGATACCGCCCTTTTCGGTATATTTAATCGCGTTATCGACTAAATTAATAAACATCTGCTCAATTTTAAAAATATCTCCGTTAATCACAACGCCTTTGTCTAAATTGGTTTTGAAATACAACGACTTGTCTCTGAGCTTTTTCTCGAAAGCCACTTCAATATTATCAACGACATTCTTTAAATCGACTGTCTCCAATTGCAGATATTTACCCATCTCCTCAAGTCTTGACAGCAAAAGGAGGTCTTTGACTATATTATCCAAGCGGTTGGCATTCCGTTCGATAATTTCTATGTAGCGGAGTTTTTCCTTATCGGATTCTTCCGATTTTAGGGTTTCGATAAAGCCTTTTATGGAAGTCAGAGGAGTTTTAAGCTCATGCGATACGCTTGCGACAAGATTTTTCTTAAAACTTTCCGCCTGTTTAGCCTCGGAAATATCATAAAGAATATTCAAAATCCTGCTTCTGACAGGTAAAAACACCCCGACAAACAGAAAATACTTTTCATCAAACGAAATCTCGGCAACATGACTTTTTTTATCCTTGCGAATTTCGGATATACTGTTGTCGATATTGTTGTTTCGCAAAACCTCCCAATATAATTTGCGCTCAACGCTTGATTGAGAGACAAGATTTTTAAACCCCTCGTTTGCAAGGACAATCCTGTCATTATCATCAATAATCCAAAGCGCTTCCTGCATAGAGGAGATAAGAGCGTTAAGTTCCTCACGTTCGCTCACCATTCCCTCAAAAAGCGACCGTAACTTATCCGACATATAATTAAAGGATTCGGAAATTTTAGAAAACTCGCCGGGGTTTTTAAAGAAAATTTTAGTGCGGAAATTCCCGTTTTTAATCTCATCAATCGCAGCGTTTAGATTATTTATCTTACCGTAAACGTTCGACGTGTAAATCAGAGAAACAATCAAAGCAAGAACAAGTATTAAACCGGAAACAACCAAATAAACCGTAAAAAAATTGAAAAAAATCGCGGAAAACCGCGTTTCAAACTCGCCCGCACGGATAACAAAAGGAATCCGGTTGTCGATATATACAGGTCTTGCCGCGTAAATCATCGGTCTGCCGAGAGTGGCGCTTTTTCGCCAAGCCCGTCCGGCTTCCCCGTCAAACGCCCGCGCAATTTCAAACCTTGTGTTATGGTTTTCCATAGCCTTTGCGTTGAAATATGTATCGGCAATAACTTTTCCACTGCGCCTGACTACCGTAAAACGGGCTTCAAATCTTCCGCTCTGTTCGCTTAAATATTCCTGCAAACCGTCCATATCCCCATTGTTGATATAAGATATTGCCTTTTCACCGGTTATAAGAGCTGCCTTGTCCAAATATTCAACCCGAAAATCATAATAATTAGACCTCATTACCCGATGGGAAACGCCGATTACCGTTATAAACAGAATTGCAGTAATAACAAAGATAGAAATAAATAATTTAAAGAAAATTATAGCCTTCATTCCGCGAGTTTATACCCCACACCACGAACGTTTTTTATAATATCGCCTTTTTTGCCTAATTTTTCGCGCAAATGGCGTATATGCACGTCAATAGTCCTGTCGACAACCATTTTTTCATTACCCCAAAGATAGTCCAAAATCTGTTCCCGCGTATAAACCCATCCCGGCTTTTCCGAAAGCATAACAAGGATTTTAAACTCGGTAGAGGTTAAGTCGATTACTTTACCGTTAACCGAAACCTCATAGCGATGCAGGTCAATCTCCATATCCTTGCTTATGATACGCTTTTTTCCGTCGTCGTCATTATTACCGTTATGAGTATTACGGCGTAAAACCGCTTTAACTCTGGCGACAAGCTCATTGGGAGAAAAAGGTTTTGTGATATAATCATCCGCGCCAAGCTCAAGCCCGAGCACCCTGTCAATCTCCTCGCCCCTCGCGGTAAGCATTATAATCGGCAGGTTTTCAAGACCTTTCATCTTGCGTAAATCTTTGAGTATATCAAACCCGTTGCTTCCGGGAAGCATAAGGTCGAGGATTAAAAGAGACGGTATATTTTTTTGTATATTGCGGTATAAATCATTCGCCTCAAGATAGCCCGTAACGGCAAAACCCGCTTTTTTCAGATTGACGCTTACAAGCTCAACAATATCGGCTTCGTCATCCAATATGGCAACCGTTTTGGACATAGGCTTATCCTTAATGTATTTTTCGCAATAATCCTACCATCAAAAAAATTGTTTGTCAATAAACTGCCTGTGGTTTGATTTTTTAGCAACAAAAATCTATAATAAACATCCGAAAACTAATATATAAAAGGATGGAAATAATATGGACAAAAGTTATGAAAAGCGCGTGATAATCGTGTTTATCGCTTCGTTTGTGCTTTTGGCGGCATCGTTTTTTCTTATACCCCGCCAAGCCCCTGAGGAGCAGGACACCGAAACCGCAGTAGTCGAGGAAATTGAAACCAAGCCCGACACAAAACCCGCCGATACTTTGGTTAGCGAGGTTAAAGAGAACGTGCGGTTTGTATCGCGTGGAAGGGAAGAGATTTTTGAGATTTCATACGAGGATTTAATCTCACTGCATATAAACTCTAAAGGCGCCGTTATAGAAAAACTCTATATAGACGGTGAATGGAATCAATTCACCAACGCAATAGAAGTGTCATCGGCTAATGAAAAAGTTAAAAACAGCGATTTCTATTTCGGTGATTTTAGCGCTAAAGACGCTATCGCCGACCGTCCCGTTTATAACGTAACGGAGCATACGGGAAACAGCATAACCTTATCGGCGGATTTTAATATCAAAAACACCCCGGTTCGCGTTATCAGGACTTTTACGGTTCAATCCAACTATCAATTTGAAGAAACCGTTACCTTAAGAAATCTCTCGTCAATACCGGTAAATATCAGCCTTAATAATAAGTCTTTCACTATCGGGCAGAGTTTCCAGTTTTTCACCCCCGAACAGGCTCATCCGCGAAACCGTTTTGAGTCCAAGTATTTTGACGGGGAAAAGCTCAAGGATGCTATCTCACGGGGCGGAATTTTCCGCAAGAAAGTTGATAACGAGGTGGTCGGAAAACCCGATTGGTTGAGTGTCGCCGACAGCTATTTTATCGCTATCATAAACCCTCAGACCGATACGTTTTCAGGCAGATATTCGGTGCTTGAAGAGGAAAACTCATACCTTGAGGTTGAGGTGTCGCTTGAAAATTCACCGGTTGTGCTTGACGGAAACAGCGAGGAAAGTTTCTCGCTTGAATACTACGTGGGTCCCCGTAAGGAAAGTTTTATCCGTGATATAGACCCGTCCTACCGCAGACTTTTCAGTTGGCCTGTTGTTTTCAACTGGTTTATGAAGCCTATTGAATGGGGACTTACCTGGCTTATGTTCGCATTATCAACGTTTATAGGAAACTGGGGGCTTGTAATCCTTGTTCTCGCTCTTATAATCAAATTGGTGCTTTCTCCTCTGTCAATCAAGGGCGCTATATCTATTAAAAGAATGAATCTGCTTCAACCGAAAATGAAACAGCTTCAGGAAAAATACAAGGACAACCCGCAGGTGATGCAACAAAAGCTCGGCGAACTCTACAAAAAAGAGGGAGTCAACCCGCTTGGAGGATGCTGGCCTATGTTCCTGCAAATTCCGGTGTTTTTTGCGCTTTTCCGCGTATTATCCCATTCCGTTGAACTCAAGGGCGCAAGATTCCTTTGGATACAAGACCTTACTCTACCCGATACCCTTTTCAGGATGAATATTCCTATATTGCCTAACGAGTTTAATCTCTTGCCGATACTTATGACGGGAATACAGCTTGTCCAGACCAAACTCCAAAGCACCCGTAACCCCACTATGCAAGCCGGCGGGATGGGAAAATGGCAGACTTATCTGCTGCCTATAATGTTCCTGTTCCTGTTTTGGAATATGCCTTCGGGACTTGTGCTTTACTGGACTATCCAAAACGTATATACGATTATTGAGCAGTCAATAATAAATCAGGATAAGTATATCAAACTTAAATAGAGAAAAAGATGAATGATACGATAACGTCAATAACCACCCCGATAGGCGAAAGTTCTATCGGGGTGATTCGTATAAGCGGAAAGGATACGTTCCCGATACTGTCAAAGTGTTTTAAATCCAAGATGCCGATAAATTCCGCAAAGGGAAACACCGTCATTTACGGCAGGATTTACAATCCGCAAAACGGTGCGCTTATAGACGAGGTAATGGTTGCGGTATTTCGCGCGCCCAAATCATTTACGGGAGAAGACACGGCGGAAATATCCGCGCACGGCAACCCGTTTATACTAAAAGAGATAACCGGCACGCTAATCGCGGCGGGCGCAAGAATAGCCAAGCCCGGCGAATTTACGCAACGGGCATTTTTAAACGGTAAAATCGACCTTCCCCGCGCCGAGGCTATAAACGATATTATCCGCGCTCACACATCTTATGCCCGCGCAAGCGCGTTATCCCGTCTTGAAGGGGTTTTATCCGGTGCGCTTGAGGATATTCATTCATCAATACTTGATTTAATCGCCCGGATAGAGGTGGCGATAGACCATTCCGATACGGATAACGAATTTGAAGGCTATGAGGATTTCCTGTTTCGTTTAAACGGGATTATTGCAAAAATCGACAAACTGTTAAGCACGGCGCAGGCAGGGAAAATATTATCAAGCGGACTTAGACTTGCCATTATCGGCGCGCCGAATACCGGAAAATCAAGTCTTATGAACACGTTGCTTCAGGAAGACCGCGTAATCGTTTCGGATATGGAAGGCACAACGAGGGATACTGTCGAAAACGAACTTAATATTCAAGGCATCCCTGTCCGTCTGATAGACACGGCGGGGGTTCGTATTACCGATGACCCTGTTGAAAATCTCGGCATAAAACGCACTATCGACACTATTAAATCCGCCGATTTAAGAATTGTGCTTTTGGATGCCACCCGTCCGTTTCAGGACAGAGACCGTCAGGTATTGGATACGGTCGCGGGATTAGACAACATTATTGCTGTAAACAAATGCGATATTTCCCAAACCAAAGATAATATAAAAGACCTGACAAAACGGTTTCCCGAAGCGATAAAAATTTCCGCAATGACGGGCGAGGGTATAGGACTAATCGAGAAGGCTACTTACGATTTTTATTTTTCATTCGGGGTAAATCCCGAAAGCGATGCCTTAATCGCGAATATCCGTCAGCAAAACCTGCTTGAAACAACCAAAGTTTCACTTGAAAAAGCAATCGACACGATAAGTCAAAAAATGTCGGAGGAGTTTATCGCGTATGAGGTTCGCAAGGCGCGAAACTCAATCGAGGAGATTTTGGGCAAAACCACCGATGATGCCGTTCTTGACCGTATATTTTCTAATTTTTGTATCGGCAAATAGGTTTAAAGTATCTTATCAAGGGCGTTTATCAATATGTCAACCTCTTTTTCGGTGATGGTAAACGGCGGAGCTAAACGGAGTGTGTTATTCCCGGCGCGAAGCGTTACAATCCCCTTTTCAATAAGCGACAAAATCACCGAGCCCACGTCAACGCCGTTTAAGTCAACTCCAATCATAAGCCCGTAAACACGAATATCGCCGATTTTATCGCCTTTCCTTTCTTTAAGCGATTCCAAAGACTTTTTGAGATACGCGGCGAGACTGTTGACTTTATCAAGCAACTGCGGGGTAATCTGGTCTAAAACCGCGCACCCTGCGGCTGTGGCAAGATAATTCCCGCCGAAAGTCGAGTTATGGAAACCGAGCGGAATTTTACCGGCAATTTCCGGTTTTACAAGTATCGCGCCTATCGGGAACCCGTTGCCCAAGGCTTTTGCCATAGTAATAATATCGGGTTTTATATCAAAATTCAGGTATCCGAAAGCCTTGCCCGTCCTGCCGATACCGGTTTGCACCTCATCTATAACAATAAGCGCGTTATGCTTTACTGCAAGCTCATTAATTTTTGCGATAAATGAATCCGACAAAGCGCGGACTCCGCCCTCGCACTGCACAACCTCTATAAATATAGCGCAGACGTTATCATCGAAGGCGCGCTCAAGCGATTCTACCGAGTTATAATCGACAATTTCGATATTGGGCAGGAGAGGCTCAAAGCCTTTCTTGTATTTTTCCTGCCCGGTAAGCGTAATAGTCCCGACCGTTCGCCCGTGAAACGAACCCTCCACCGCAAGCACCTTGTTTTTAGATGGGGACATTTTATTGCCTGCAAGACGCACAATTTTAAGAGCGGTCTCGTTAGCCTCCGCCCCGCTGTTGCAGAAAAACATCTTGCCGTCAAATGACTTTTCGCAAATCTTTTTTGCCAATTCCGCCTGCCCGGGAATATAAAACAAATTCGATATATGAGATATTTTGTCTATCTGTTTTTTTACGGCATCATTGACCCGTTTATTGCAATGCCCCAGATTAACGACCGCAATCCCCGATGTGAAATCCATATACTTTTTCCCGTTAATATCGGTGAGAGTGTGGTCTTTACCATCGACAAAAACAAGCTCAAATCGTTTCCCGAAAGCTATAAGCTGATTTTCAGCACTTTCGATAATATGCTCCATCGAAATCTCCTCTAATTGGTGGATAATTATAAAGTAGAAAGTGAAAAGTGTAAAGCAGAAAGGCGACTGAAAAGGAGGGGTCATTCCGATAATGTCGTCCAAAGCCAAGAGTTCCTATGTAACTCCAAAAATGAAACTTCCCTTTA
>CAZQBT010000032.1:0-29872 GCA_964591955.1 uncultured Brevinematales bacterium
AATGTGACATTTCTATTTAAACGAAACCTGTGACATTTCTATTTTCTTGACACACGCCTTATATATCCTTTTGCATAAAAAATCAAAATAGGTTATAATTAGATGGAGATTTTCTTAAACTTATGCTACCATAAACCTTCTAAAAAGATATGTTTTAGGGGGAAATATGGTTGTTTGCGTTATTGATGATGAAAAAGATATGGCGTTGTTATTTAAGCAGTTTTTCAAAAGCCAAATCAAAGTCCGCGATATCGAGTTTAATATTTTTGAGCATTCCGATGAGGCTTTTGTTTTTTTAGATAAACGATACTGTGAGAGCGAAAAATTTATTGTTTTACTTGACCTTAACTTGGAGCGTGAGGATGGGTTAAACGTCCTTTCCCGAATTAAGGAAAAGTATCCGTCGGCTGTGGTTTATATAATGACGGGTTCGGATAATCAAGGGGTTTGTGAATTGTGCGATAAAAAGGGGGCTGACGGCTTTATTGCCAAACCGTTTGACCTTGAGACGATTAAAAAGATAGTTAATTAACTGTTGCTTTTTGTGGAGGACGGATGCCGAATAAGATTTTGGTTGTGGATGATGAACCTGATTTGGAGATTCTTTTAAAGCAAAAATTCAGAAAAAAAATCCATGATAAGGAATTGGAATTTGTATTCGCGGAAAACGGGGTTGAAGCCCTTGAGGTATTAAACGGAGACGGTGAAAAGGAAATTGACGTTGTTCTTACCGATATTAATATGCCCAAAATGGACGGATTAACTTTGCTTGAAAATATCCGCAACCTTAACCGCCTTTTAAGCACCGTTATTATATCCGCTTACGGCGATATGAAAAATATCCGTTCGGCGATGAATCTCGGGGCGTTTGATTTTCTCGTTAAACCTATCGACCTTAAAGATTTGGAAATTACCCTCGATAAAACTATCCGTATGTCAAAACAGTTGAAAAAAGTAAAAACCTACGAAGAAGAAATACAGGCGGCTTCCGTTATACAACGTTCGATTTTACCGCAAACTTGTCCTAAAATCAGCGGGCTTAATATCGCAGCTAAGTATATTCCTATGGACAAGGTCGGCGGAGATTTCTTTGACTTTATTGTTACCGACGACAACAAACTCGGGGTGATTGTTGCCGATGTTGCAGGGCATGGCGTTCCCGCTGCGCTTGTATCCTCTATGGTAAAAATTGCGTTTTCTTTTCAGACGGGTTTTGCGGATAATCCCGTTGACGTTCTAACCAATATCAATAAAATTCTTTACGGTAAAATTCAAAACTCATTTTTAACCGCCTGTTATGCTTATATAGATTTAGAAGCTAAACGTATGGTAACCGCTAAGGCGGCTCATCCCCCGTCTATTCTATTCAGACCAAGCGAAAAAAAAATCACGCATATTAACCCATCGGGCAGGATTATCGGATGGTTTGAGATTATTGACTGCGGGTTTGAGGTAACGGAAATACAATCTGGCGACCGTATTATTATTTATACCGACGGCGTTACGGAGGCTTTTAATCTCTCTGAAAAAATCTTCGGGGAAAAGCGTCTTGAGGAGATTATCCTTAATTCGGCGGATTTGAGCCCATCGGATTTTATTAAAGCGCTTGTTGATTCCCTTTGCGCTTGGTCGGCTACCGATAGTAATAACAACCGCGTTTCTAATACACCCAAACAATGCTTTGAGGATGATGCTACCGTTGTGGTTATCGACGTGCTATAGATAAATGAAGTTAATTAACTTATGGAAATATTTGCGCAGAAAATTTTTAAGTCCCGTTTTTTAACGGAAACTCAACTTTTGCCAAAGTCTGTTTTGACCTGTGAAGTTTGACTGAAAACATTTTCGGGTCTATTCCCGCTCCTTTGAGCATTAGGACTATCATTGTTATACCCAAACCGCTTCCTTCCATCTGGTCGGCATTTTGGATATAATACTCGGCTATACTGTCAAACTCAAGCGCTTTTTCAAATTTATTCCTGATTCTTTGTTTTTCCGTTTCGGTCATAGGAGTATTGTTTTGAACCTGAAAAATCAGTTTCTCGTCTTTATGTTTTACGCTTACCTTAACCTTGAGATTTTCTTTTTTGGCTATTTCCTTAAAATTCGGCAACTGTGATTCGCGAAGCATTTTCTTTAACGGTGCCAGATTGCCGTTTTCTTTCCCTTCTTCTTCTGGCTTTATCTCATGCATTAACATTAGATGGTGCTTCATATTTGCCTTAATCCCGTTGATAATCAACTCTTTAAGGCTACTATAAACAATATCAAGCAGATAAAGACAGTCGTATTTTTCAAGAACTTTTTTCGCCAAGAAATGAACCTTATGCTGGATTTCCTCATCCATTATGTAGAAGCTCAGCGATACGTTCTTATTTTGTTCAAGGTTTTCCACAATCTTTCTTTCATTCATAATACTACGCCCCTAAAACTTATTATCGAGAAAAACATCTCATAACTTAAAACTTTATTCCAACTTAATGTGTGAAATTACCCCTGATGCAAAAACCCTGCCGGATTTATAAAATACTGCAAATTGACCCGGTGTCAGCAGGGGGTATGCTTTTTCAAGAGTAACTCTCGCGCGGACACCCTCAATTTCCACCTTTCCCTTTACCGTTTGACTCCTGTATCTCGGCTGTATATCGTAAACCCCGTCCGTAAATTTTGACGTAAAGATATTAAGGTTATCCGTCTCGAAATATATGCTTTTCGGCGCATCTCCGAGTATTATACGGTTATTAGCAATATCAAATTCGCGGATAAACACCCTCCTGCCTACCGCTACCTTATGTCCCCGTCTCTGTCCGAACGAGTAAAACGGTATTCCTCTATGATGGCCTGCGATTTTTCCCTGATATATAAAATCACCGCGGCTATGCTCCACCCCCTCGGCTTCTAAAAAATCCCTGTAATCGTCTTTAATAAAACACACGTCCTGACTTTCTCCCTTATGAGGATTAATAGGGAGATTTGCCGTCTGTGCTTTTTTGCGTATTTCCTCTTTGTGAAATTTTCCCAATGGGAAAATGAAACGCGGTAAATACTCCTTGTTAATAAACGAGAGAAAATAAGACTGGTCTTTGTTTTTATCAAGCGCGCGTTTTATGAAAGTCTCGTTATCGACTGTTTCGGTTGATACATAATGCCCGGTTGCGAAAAAATCAGCGCCGTTCCCGAATGCTAACTCCGCCAATGCTCCGAATTTTACATAACGGTTGCAAAGCACGCACGGGTTAGGCGTAAGTCCCTTTTTATATGAGGAGATAAACGGATTGATTACTTTTGCGCGGAAAAGGTCGGCAAGGTCGATTATTTTATGCGGGATTTCTAAAAAATCGCAAACCCTTTTTGCCGCGTTAATTTCTTCTATGGAACAACATTTCTTAGAACCCTGCTCGGTTAATGCCCGAAACGTTATTCCGGTTACCTTATACCCCTCTTCTTTCAGCATATATGCGCACACCGAACTGTCTATTCCTCCGCTCATTCCCACATAGACGTTTTTCATCTAAAGTTTTTTCAATTTATCTTTTTGGTCTTTCATAAATTTCATACGGTCGATTTTTTTGCCGGGGGGAAATACTTTAAGTAAATCGACAAATTTAGTTTCTTTAGGCTTGAAGGATGCTTTATTCAGTTCAATGTAGTCAATAGTTTCCTTGTCCTCTATTTTGTCGATAAAATTAGTTCCCTCGTTTGATACTCCGAGTATATAATATGTAAGCCCGATTTTTACTATTTCGAGGTAATTACCCATACCGAGCGGCTTTGCTAAAATCACCTCCACGATTTTATCATCGGGAGCAGAAGGGACTCCGCTTTTTTTGACTATAAATTTTACGGTAAAATACCCGATAGCCCCTATAATCGCGGTATAGAAAAGTATCTTTACCACGCTCCAGAAAGGTGAAGCGGGACGGACTTCTTCGCCTGTATCGATATCTTCCCTTTCGTAAAATTGCGAAAGGAAGCCGGGTTCTTCCTCTGCGGGTTTATCATTAGTAACTGTTGCCGTATCGCCGAATACGGGTGCTGTTTGCACAAAACTTATACATAATATCGCACTCATTGTCATTATAAGCATTAAAAATCCCGATTTCATTTTCCCCTCCGGAAATTTTATGTATCATTATAATTACAATACACCTTACTGTCAAAAGAAAAACGATTTGAATATAAATCTTGTATTTTAAATGGAATTATGCTAAAATCGGTGGCAATTGAATAAGGCAAATTAAAATAAGGAAAGCAAAATGGAGATATTTCAAAAAGATACGGAATTGGAAAAACTGCGACGGCAGGAAGAAGGCGTATTTTTACAAAAAATAAATCGGTTTGCCGTGCCTTTCGTAATTTTGCTAATTATGGGACTTAGTATTTGGGGCGAGGTTATTAATTTCCCCACGCTTCAGGATGAAATGGTTCCCGCAAAACTGTTCGGGCTTTCCCTGATGGTAATTTGCACTATTGCGGCGTTTATTCCAAAACTTGAAAGCAAGGGATATATCTTCGGTTCGTTGTTTTTTGCCGCTTTGTCTCTTATGATGGCAAATCTTACGGCTTTAAGCAACAACGAGTTTTCATCTTCGCTCCTGTGGCTTGTATCAATAATTTTCTTTTGCGGGATTTATCCGTTGCGGACTTTTCATTCATTAGTGGTTTTTATACTATCCGTTTTGATATACGTGGTTACATACCATAACACAGGGTTTAGTATCCTTGATTTAAAATACCAGATAACCCTTGCTACTATTGTGGGGACAGGTGCGGTATCTCTTATTGCCAAGCTGGGGATACTCAGAATTGCGAAACGGGAGTTTTATTTTCGCAAGGCGCTTGAGACTGCAAACGTTCAGCTTGCCGATTTAAAGGAAAAGTTCCGTGATGAGAACCTTCGTTCCTCATACCAGCTTGAGCTTGTTCACCGGGTTATGGGGATGGTTGCGCCGAAAAAACGCGACTATGCCGACATCAACGAGTTAGACATTGCCGGACTGATGATTCCGCTTCACGAGGTAGGCGGGGATTATTTCGACGTTATCAAGATGAAAAACGGCGCGGTTATTACTATCGGGGATGCCACCGAATACGGGCTTCCTTCCACGCTTGTTATGGTTACCGCTCATTCCGCTATAAGGGCGCTTTCTTATATACCTAATTCCGATATTGTCCATACTTATGAAATAGTAAACAAACTTCTTTACGATTTCAGGATAAAGCATAACGACAAGTTTTTTATGTCGCTTGCTATTCTTGAATACGGAAAAGGCGGAAAAGTCAGGCTTACGGGATGCCACGAGCCTCTTATCGTTATCCGTAAAAATAAATCCGTTGAAAAAATTGAAGTCAGGGATTTGTCTATTTACGCCGGACTTGAAAATGATATATCATCGGCTATCAAAACCCGTGAGTTTAACCTTGATATCGGGGACGTGCTTATCCTTTATACCGACGGGGTTAGCGAGGCAAAAAACGCCGATGGATTTGCTTTCGGTATAGACGGGATAATACAATCCGCACTCCCCGTTTCCGATACGGATTCCGATACTATTAAAAGCGCAATTCTAAACCAATGTCTTGCTCATTTAGACCATGAGGAATTTCAGGATGATTTATCCGTTTTGGTTGTAAAGCGGAAAAAGGCTAAATAATTCCCGCCGTTTTCAAAGCCACACGGATTTTTTCCTCATTTTCCTTGCTTGTAAGGCAGAGAGGGGGTCTCATTTCGGGATTGTCTATAAGCCCCATTATCGTTGCGGCGGTTTTGACCGATATAGGATTGCCGTCTATAAACATAGCCCTGTGAACCGGAAGAAGCGAATAATGGATTTCACGCGCTTTGTTTAAATCTCCCGCAAAATATGCCTCGCACATATCGCTCATAGATTTTGGCGCAATGTTAGCCGTAACGGAAATACATCCCACGCCGCCGATACATAGCATCGGGAAATTGATAAAATCATCGCCGGAAAACAGAGCAAAGTCGGGTCCCGTGAGTTCAAGGACCTCCATAGCTTGACGGATATTGCCGGTTGCCTCTTTGATACCCACGACCTGCGGGAGCTTCGACAGTCTGCCGACGGTTTCGGGCAACATATTTACCCCCGTCCGTCCGGGAACATTATAAAGCACCATCGGCAAATCAACCGCGTTAGCTATCGCCTCAAAATGACGGTAAAGTCCTTCCTGCGAGGGTTTATTATAGTAAGGCGTAATAGACAGATGCGCATCCGCACCGACCTCTTTAGCAAATTTTGCGAGTTCTATCGCCTCGGCGGTAGAGTTCGACCCCGTGCCTGCAAGGACGGTCGCGCGTTTATTGACTTTCTTTACGGTAAATTTGACCAATTCGTTATGTTCATTATGAGACAACGTTGCGGACTCGCCCGTTGTTCCGCAGGGCAGTATCCCGTGTGTCCCGTTCTTGATATGATATTCAATCAGTTCCCCGAGTTTATCATAATTGATTTTTCCGTTTTTAAACGGCGTGATTATTGCTACAAAAGAACCTTTAAGCATATTATCCTCCATAAACTTACAGCTTTGTATTATATGATATAGGAAGCGGGGATTTTAGTCAAATGAATGGAAAAAAATTTGTGGTTTCCGGAGGGGGAAGTTTTTCTATAAATAATCATCTAAAACCAAAACATCTATTTCCTTAACTTTTTTTAAGTTTTTATCGTTTGTAATAAAAAGTGAACCGCTGTTTTCTATTGCTACGGATAATTGAATTGCATCCGGTGTTTTTATTCCATATTTTGCTCTTAATTCCGCAGATTTTTTTGCGATTATGGAGTCAATTGGAAAAAGAATAAAATTATCGGAATTTAAAAGAAATTGCTCATATTTATCTGCTATTTCAATTTTTGATTCTCTTAACGGATAGGTCATAACTTCTATGAGTGTAATTACCGATGAAAACACATAATCGCTCGTATTAGATATTATTTTAAATATCTTATTTATGATTTTTCCATAGACCTTATGTTCCTCAATATAATAAATAATAGGAGCGGTATCTAAAGCTATTCTTTTGTGGTTTTTTAATAATCTTTCTATTTCCACGCTTCTCTCTCTTTATTTACATATTCCTGAGCATCTATTCCTTTCCAAATTTCTTTCCCGAATCCTTTTATATTATAGAAATTCAATTTTTTATCTTTATCCATACTTGCGGAAATATCAGCAATTAATTTAGACAGGAGTAAGGCTTTTTCGCTGTTGTCAAGTTCGGAAATTTGTTTATAAAGAATTTCGGTTTTTGATGTTTCCATATTTTTCCTCCGCTTTCGGATTTATATTATAATAATTATCGCGGGGGTTCAAGTCAAGTTATTTATCGTTTGTAATAAAAAGCGGCAGGCGCATCAAAAAAGTTTTTCGCTAATCCCGTTTTTCGCTTGATTAATCTTTCGCTATACATTAAAATATATCTGCAATATAAGCGGTGCTGCTCATCCGGTATGACAATATTTGCCTGCGCTATAATTTAATCTAATCAAAGTTACGTTACTATGGAGGGGAAACCAATGTCGGACTTTGTGCATCTGCACGTTCATTCCCATTACAGCATACTTGACGGCGTGTCGAAACCGCCTGAGATTATCGCTAAGGCTAAGGAATATAATCAGTCCGCCATAGCTCTTACCGACCACGGTAATATGTTCGGCGCTATGGATTTTTACCATTGCGCAAAAAAAGCATCCATCAAGCCTATTTTCGGATGCGAGTTTTATATCGCGCCTAATTCCCGTTTCGACAGGGACCCAAGCAATAAAAAATACTATCATATAGTTCTTCTTGCCAAAGACCTTGAGGGCTATCGCAACCTTATCAAGTTGGTGTCAATCGGGTATCTTGAGGGGTTCAGGTATAAGCCCCGTATCGACAAGGAGGTTTTGGCGATGCATTCGCGGGGACTTGTTGCGCTTACCGCTTGTCTTGCCGGCGAGATACCCTCGCTTATTCTTGAGGAAAACCAACACGGGCTTGACTCGGCTCTTGACTGGTATATAGACGTTTTCGGCAGGGATAATTTCTTTCTGGAACTCCAAAACCATCGTTTAAGCGATGAGCTTGTTGCGGGGAAGCGTATTATCGAATTGTCTAAGAAAACGGGGTTAAAACTTGTCGCTACCAACGATGCTCATTACGCGGGTAAGGAAGATGCTATTCTTCAGGAGATAATGTTTGCTACACGCGATAGAACCTCACTAAACGACCCTAAACGGTTTCGCTATGAAAACGATGAGTTTTATCTGAAAAGCCCGTCTGAGATGGAAAAACTGTTTGAGGATATTCCCGAAGCTATTGCCAATACCCGTCTTGTTGCCGAGATGTGTAATTTTGATTTGGCGGAGGAGTTGAAGAAAAAGCATCTGCCCAATTTCAAGTTACCGCAGGGTGAGAGTGCGGATTCCTATCTCAGGAGACTTTCGGAGGAGGGATTGTGCGAAAGGTTTGACGGCAAAAATCCGCCTGCGGAATACACGGAGCGTCTCAATTCCGAACTTGATATAATAAAGAATATGGGATTTTCAAATTATTTTCTGGTAGTGTCGGATTTCGTAAAATATGCCAAGAAAACGGGAATATTAGTAGGACCCGGTCGAGGTTCGGCGGCGGGCGCGCTTGTTTCTTATGCGCTTTCGATTACCAACGTTGACCCTATTCGTTATGCCCTTTTCTTTGAAAGGTTTTTGAACCCCGAACGCGTGTCTATGCCCGATATTGATATAGACTTTGAGGATTTACGCCGCGACGAGGTCAAGGAGTATATCCGTTCCTTTTACGGATACGACAAAACCGCCGATATTATCACTTTCGGGTATCTTAAATCCCGCGCCGCTTTAACCGATGTCGGGCGGGCGCTTGATATTCCTTTGGTGAAAGTCCGCTCCGTTACCAAACTTATTAATAACGCTCAGGCTAATACCCCGCTTAACGAACTGATTTACGGCGAGGAGAAATCCGAGACTATTCCCGAACTCAGGGATATTGCCGAAAACGGCTCTGAAGAGGAAAAACGATGGATAGAATACTCCTGCAGGCTTGACGGCACTATCCGTCAGGTAGGCACTCACGCATCGGGGTTGATTATATCCGGCTCCGTGCTTGATGAGATTATCCCGCTTTACAAGGATTCCTCCAACGATATTATTTCAACGCAGTTTGAGGGGAAATTCCTTGAGGAAAACGGGCTTCTTAAAATGGACGTGTTGGGGTTGGCTACCCTGACGCTTATCAAGGATACGCTTTCGCGTATAAAACGAAACCATCGCGTAGATATTGACCTTGACAATATACCGCTTGATGATATGCACGTGTATAAGATTTTTTGGGAGGGCAAGACTTTCGGGATTTTTCAGTTTGAAAGTCCGGGTATGACCGCTTATCTTCAGGAACTCAAGCCCACCTGTATAGATGACCTTATTGCGATGAACGCGCTTTACCGTCCCGGTCCTATGGAGCATATTCCCTCGTTTATCAGAAGGAAGCACGGCGAAGAAGAGGTGGATTGTTTCCATCCCGACCTTGAACCTATACTGCATAATACTTACGGGATTATAGTCTATCAGGAGCAGGTGATGCAGATAGGGCAGAAGTTGGCGGGATTTTCGCTCGGCAAGGCGGACGTTATACGAAGGGTGATGGCGAAAAAGAAAGCCGATGAGCTTGACAAAATCCGTCCCGAATGGGTTGAGGGAAGCGTTAAACGAGGCTACCCGAAAGAACTTGCCGAAAAGATTTTTGACCTGTTGGGTCCTTTTTCGCGTTATGCATTTAATAAATCGCACTCGGCGGCGTATTCCATACTTGCATACCAGACCGCTTATCTGAAGGCGCATTATCCCGTTGAGTTTATGGCATCCATTCTTTCGCTTAATATGAACGATGATGAAAAACTCAAAAAATACTGCAGCGAATGTATGGAGATGGGCATAAAACTCAACCCTCCCGATATAAACCTGTCGTTTTGGGATTTTCGCGATAATAACGGGGAAATTATGTTCGGTTTTGGGGGGATAAAGGGATTGGGCGAGGGTTTTGTCGATTGCGTGGTCAAGGAGCGCGAATTGGGCGGGAATTTTTTCTCTTTTGAGGATTTTGTTAATCGTATGATTGCATACCCCGAATTTAAGAAAAACAGCGCGGAAATTCTTGTCAAGGCGGGGGCTTTCGACGGTCTTATCGACCAGAAAGAACTTTTGCAGAAAAAATCGGTTTTGCTTGCTAATGTCAATAATTTTATTTCTCAAATTGAAAAGAATAAGCGCGAAAAAGAAATTGGACAATTAGGGCTTTTCGGTGAGGCGGAAAATAACGGGTTTGATATACATATCGACGAGAAGGTTAAACCGTTGACTTTGCGCGATGAATTTAAAAACGAAATTGAGGTTTTCGGTTTTTATCTGAGTAAACGAATTTTCGATATACAAACGCGAAAATACGGGGCTATTTCCGATTACAGCGACTGTTTGCGTTATAATCTTAAAGCAGGAACCCGGATTTTCCTGTGGGGATATATTACCGAGGTTAGTTTTAAAATCGGGGCGAGGAAAAGCGAGTATGCTATTATCGAACTTGATAACGGGCGCGAGATGTTTAAATTTTTCCTGTTTGACCGTCATAACGATAAAAAACTATCTCAATTTCGGCCTTTGCTTGTGGAAAACAATTTTGTATCGGTTCGGCTTGAGGTTTCCGAAAACAAGGAAAGAGGAAACCAGTATGATATTCTCGAAATCCGCTCATTGGAGCATCTCGATAAGGAAAGGTTTAAAGAACTAAACCTGTTCATAGAAAACAATTCCCATCCCGAAGAACTCCGTCTCGGTATGGAAAGATTCAGGCAGGTTTTACAACGCCATCACGGCTCTATGCGTCTGATAATCCACAGCACTAAAAACGGGAAACCGGACAGGGTTTTTTGCTCAAACAAGTATGCTTTATCATATTCGCCTGAAATTCTTGATGAGGTTAAAAAACTGCCCGGTTTAAAAGGAGCGTGGGTTTTTTAATTTCCGCTTTTTATTGCCTGTTTTGCCGGCGGGTTCTTTGATGCAAAATCTATATGTAAAAACGTTTTAAATTCTTTAGTCTTGTTTATCCCCTCAAACCCGTCTTTAGCCGAATTATGCGGGACTATTCCCCAGGTTGATTCATTGCCGACCTCTTCGCAAAGCAAAAATATCAGCAGGTTAATCTTTTCGGGGTCGCCGAAAGATTTCCTTGCTATCTTCATTTCAAGTTCATCATCGACACGTTTTGATGTTTCGCGCGTGGTGTTAAGCGGGTTGTAAAACGGAAGAGTCTGACTCAATGTATAACGCCACGAATTGTTTTCATAGGGCGCGGAATTTACGAAAAAGTCCGACGGTCTCCATTTTATAGCATAGTTTGCCTTAAACGGGAGTTTGAAATGCTGGTTCCTGAACTGTTGCGCGGTATAGCTTCCGTCCCCGCTGCAGTCAATCCCGATATAAACGTTAAACCATTTCTGCCCTGCCGACTGTGTAGATGATGGAATATCCTCGCCCTTATACCCGATATACAGGTAGTCATCATCCCACGATATAAACGCCGTTCCGTGTTCCCCCGATGAGGATTTAAAGCGGGTTTCGCTGAAGTTCCATTGCGTATCGTTGATTTTCCCGTCAACCGTGATAGTGCGGGAATATCCCGTGCGGGGTTTGCCGATATCTTCTTTGATTACGGTCAGGCGGAAAGGCTGGAAGACCCTGCGTTCCCCGTATTCAATACGCGCGGTAAGCTCTACGGGACGGTTATAGCATTGGGGACGGATAACCTCTCCGCTATCCGATATAATATCCGGCGCGCCTGATTCCCAACTTATCGTAGCCCCGTGGATACCCTCAAGCGGAAGTTTCAGGTCGGACTTGACGCTGTGGATATCCTCACCGCTTGCAAAACCGATTTCAAGGGCGTTACGTTCGTCGCGTAAAATCGCACGGTCATCACGTTCAGGCGGTTTGGTTTCCTGCCTGCACCCCGCTATCGCTACTGCAAGCGCGGATAAAATAATCGCTTTAGTGATAGTTTTAGTCATTATTTTTTCCTCCTTTATTTGTTTGGTTATCTCGATACACCCCTCACCAATTTATATAGCCGGTAAATTGGTGAGGGGCACTCGGCAACTGGTTTGTTATCTCGATACTTTTCGCTTTGCGAAAAACTCGATAACCGGTTTGTTATCTAAAAGACTTTTCTTAAACCATCCGGTCATCGAGTTCGCCGACAGGCGAGTATCGAGATGACCGAACTTGTAAGCCTTCCCGCTTCCTATCTCTTTTGCGGATGCTCTATCCTAATCGCTTTTCCCGTGAACGGGTCTGTCCCCGTTGCATACATAAGTGTCGAATACGTCATCGGGGTCGGTGTAAATGTTTGCACCTGTTCGGGGTTTAGACGAAGTTTATCCGCCGAATACCGTTTTATTGCCTCCGTATCGTTTTTACCGCAACCGGGATGGGCGGTTATAAAATAATAAGTCAGGAATTGCTTTTTACCAGTCTCGCGGTTTAGTTTATCAAAAAGCGACTTAAACTCCTCAAGATATTTCACCGATGGTTTTCCCATCAATGTAAGAACGTTATCGGAATGATGTTCCGGCGCGACTTTTAACTGCCCCGATATATGATATTTAATTATCTCCCGAAGATAATCTATCCCCGCCTTTTTATCATCCATAATCAGGTCATAACGTATCCCCGAAGCGACAAACGCCTTTTTAACCCCCTTGATTTCTCGCACACGTTTAAGAAGCCGAATTTGTGCGGTATGGTCGATTTTTAGGGTCTTGCATCGAGAGGGAAACAGGCATTTCCGTTTAACGCATCCGGTATCGCATCCCATACCATACATATTGGCGGTGGGACCTCCTATGTCGGAGATTATGCCCTTGAAGTCGGGTAGTGAGGTTAGATTGCGGATTTCATCTAAAACCGACTTTTCGCTTCGTGAGCGGATTGCCTTACCCTGATGCACCGAAATAGCGCAGAAATTGCACCCGCCGAAACATCCGCGATGTGTCGTAACGGAAAAGCGGATAGTTTCCACAGCTCTGACCTCGCCGCGGGATTTTTCCGACGGGTGAGCCTCGCGCTCAAAGTCAAGGGAATAGATTTTATCAAGCTCCTCGCCGTAGAGGTATTGCTGCGGCGGGGTATGGATTAGGTATCGCGCGTCGTGTTTTTGATAAAGCCCCTTTGCAAAACGGGGGTCAATATTTGCATAAAAGATATTGTGCATTTCAATGAATTTACGTTTATCATCGCGCACCTCGTCAAACGAGGGTAGAGCGATAAAATTTTTAGGGGCGTCCTTTGATATATAGCAAATTCCTGGGATGTCCGTATAGTTTTGACTATTAGCGAGCCGTTCGGCTAAATTTAATACGGCGCTTTCCCCCATACCGTAAACAAGGATATCGGCTTTGGTGTCGAAAAGTATTGAGCGCCTGATTGAGTTGCTCCAGTAATCGTAATGGGCAATTCTGCGAAGGCTTGCGCCGATACCTCCGAGAACGATAGGCGCGGTATTCTTGAAAAACCGTCTGATAAGTCCCGTATATACGATACTTGCGCGGTCGGGGCGACGGGTATTTTCTCCTCCCGCCGTGTAATCATCCCGACGACGCGGGCGTTTAAGCGCAGTGTAGTTCGCAACCATCGAATCGATACATCCCTCGCTAACCCCCCAAAAGAGACGGGGTTCGCCGAGACGGGTTATATCATTGCCGGTTTTAGTGTCGGGCTGTGCGATAACTCCCACGCGGTATCCTTTGCTTACAAGGAGTTTGCCTATCAAAGCTACCCCGACAAACGGGCTGTCGATATAAGCATCACCGCTTACGAGAATAATATCAAGGGTATCCCATCCGAGCGCGCGCATTTCTTTTTTTGTGGTTGGAAGGAACATAACGGCTACCTCACAACTTTAGGATATTGTAAAGGAAGCGGGGGATTTTGGCAATATCGGGGGTAAAATATTCTTGCTCAAATTGAAAATATTTGGTATGATAATGGTATAAAAAGAACGGGGAGAATACCAAAATATGAATACTCAGGCGTATGATGAGCATACTCAAGCTATTTGCAGCGATTTTATGACTATCAAAGAGGCAAGCGCTTGGGCAAGCGAATATTTGAATAAAAACGTTACCGTATCAAATATTTCTTATCTTATCCAATACGGCAGAGTTAAAAAATATGAGATTAACGGAAATGTCCATATAGACAGAAAAGAACTCAAAATATATTACGGCACTTATAACGGCAAACGGGAATTGGAATGGAAGCGAAAGTTAGGTGATGATTTAGACTGGCATTTATCCTTTGATTATCTTAAAGAAGCTGATACGACCAAGCACGTTCATAGAATCCATCCGTATAAAGGAAAATTTATTCCCCAGTTAGTTGAATATTTTTTGGATAGCCATACCGATGAGTTTAAAACGGAGGTTTGTTTCAAGGAAGATGACATAGTGCTTGACCCGTTTTGCGGTAGCGGAACTACGCTTGTTCAGGCAAATGAACTCGGGATGAATGCCATAGGTATTGATATTTCCGTTTTTAATTGTCTTATAAGCAATGTGAAAACCGGAAAATATGATTTTTTTGAATTAAACAATACGGCAAAAAAAATTACTTCCGAGTTGAAAGAATTTGTAAGAAAATCCAAAATTGCCGGGTTTGAGAACGAGCTTACCGGGGAGCTATCAAAATTCAACACTCGTTTTTTTCCATCACACGAGTTTAAATACAGGGTTCGTCGAAATCAGATTGATGAGAAAACTTACGGCAAAGAAAAAGAGATTGAGTTTAAAAAAATTTTCAATTCTATTGTGGATAAGCATAAAATCCAAATTATACAGGATAAATCGAATAGATTTTTGGACAAATGGTATATAAAAAGTGTTCGGGAAGAAATTGAGTTTCTAAATGAATCTATAAACGCAATAAATAATGAAAATATCCAAAATGTTATGCGTATTATTTTAAGCAGGACTATGCGTTCGGGAAGAGCCACGACCCATGCCGACCTTGCTACCCTGAAAGAACCTGTCTATTCTATTTACTATTGTAAAAAACACGGCAAAGTGTGTAAGCCTCTATTTTCCATACTTGGGTGGTGGGAACGGTATGTAAAAGATACAATTCTCAGGCTTTACAAGTTTAACGGCTTAAGAACCGGCACTTTTCAGCTATGTCTTAACGGTGATGCAAGAAATATTGATATATTCGGCGAAATAGAAAAAGCAGATGCGGATTTTGCAGAGCTTGTTAAAAACAGGAAAATTAACGGGATATTTTCAAGTCCCCCGTATGTAGGATTAATAGACTATCATGAGCAACACGCCTATGCTTACGAGTTATTCCAACTCGGCAGGAAAGACAATATGGAGATAGGCCCTCTTTTTAAAGGACAAGGTGCAAACGCAAAGAAAAGCTATATTGAGGGTATATCCGGGGTGCTGAATAATGTTAAGAGATTTCTTGTTCCCGATTATGATGTATTTCTTGTTGCTAACGATAAATATAATTTATATCCCGAAATTGCGGATAAAGCGGGTATGAAAATCTATAAACGTTATAAGCGTCCCGTTTTAAACAGGACCGAAAAGGATAAATCCGCTTATTCGGAGATTATTTTTCATCTGAAGGAGAATGACTGATGGCTTTAAGCGATATACAAAAGAAAGATATAGAAAACGTTTTGAAAACAAGCCTCAGAAAAAAATTTACAAATCATAACCCGGAACCTGCTTATATGCCTTTTCATACCCGTTTGCTCGGCAAAGACCGTCTTGCTTTATATTCTTTCATTCATTCGCTAAATACGAATTTCGGCACAACTATTTTTGAACCGGTAGCGGTTGCATTATCAAAAAAGAGTTTTAAATCAGGGAGTTCCCAAACTATTGCAGGGGAATACATTAGTGAAGGCGCTCTTTTTGTAATTCAAGAAATCATGGACAAACTTGCTATAGCCGAAAGTATGCCCGACAAGGAAAATGAAATCAAGAGAATTAGAGCCGTTTGTAAAGAAGGTAGGCCACGCAAAATTAAGCCGACAAAAATAGATTTGGAATTGGAAACCGAATCGGGGGAATTTTTCTTAATTGATTTAAAAACCGCAAAGCCAAATGCAGGAGGCTTTAAAGGGTTTAAACGCACTCTTTTGGAATGGGTGGGAGTCAAGCTGTTTCAAAATCCCGAAGTCGAAATCAACACTTTAATTGCTATTCCATATAATCCTTATGAACCTCAACCATACAATAGATGGACTATTCGCGGTATGCTTGACCTCGACAAGGAACTTAAAGTCGGAAAAGAATTTTGGGACTTTTTGGGAGGAGAAAATGCCTATGAGGATTTACTGGATTGCTTTGAGAAAGTAGGTTTAGAATTAAAAGAGGAGATTGATATATATTTTGCGAATTTCTCTAAATAGAGTATAAAAATATGAGTATGGTCAAAGAGCTAATCCGCTTCCTGAAAGAACGAGATATTGTCTTTATACAAACACATAATTTCCCCGACCACGATGCGGTCGCATCGGCTTTCGGACTTCAAGATATTCTCGCTCAAAAGGGGATTGAGGCTAATATCATATACGACGGGGAAATTCAAAGGGAGTCTCTTTCGTGGATGATAGAGGCGCTCGGCATAATTGTCGAAAAAGCCGACCACTACCCCGTTAAGGAAACAGACTCTATAATAATTGTTGACGGATGCAAGGGAAATAAAAACGTAACGGATTTAATCGGAGAGGAGGTTGCTATAATAGACCATCATATAACGGAAAGCCCCGATGACGTATGGTATGCGGATATCCGTCCCGAATACGGCTCTTGCGCTTCTATAATAGCCGAATATTATAAGGAATTAGAGCTTGTTCCTAATAGAGAGGTTGCCACGTCGTTTATTATCGCAATAGATACCGACACGCATGGGTTTAGACGGGAATGCACGGTTAGCGATATAGATGCTTTCCGCTTTGTTTTCGACATAGCCGACAGGGATTTAAGCAGCCGTATCCTGAGAAACAATATTACGGTAGATGATTTGGAATATTTTAAATATATCACCGAGAATGCCGTAATTGAAGAGCCTTTTGCATTTTGTTATTTTGAAAACGGGTGCGCTCAAAACCTTATGGGGATACTCGGCAATTTTATGCTTACTATCCGTCAGGTGCAATTTGTAGCGATTTTTGCCGATAATAAAAACAAGATTAATATGTCATTGCGAAGCGAGAACGAAAGATGGAATGCCTCCAAAATTGCAAACGAGATTCTTGATGGAATTGGGTTCGGCGGAGGACACGGCGATATGGCGGGCGGTATTATTACCCAAACCGATGGGTTTGACCCGTTACGGATACGCAACCGTATTGCCGAAATTCTCAAGCGTGATGAAAAATAATATAACAGGAGGAAAATATGCCGAAAGTCGGTGAAAAAGCCCCCGAATTTTGCCTCCAAGACCAAAGCGAGGGATGGGGTTGTTTAAAAGACCATGACGGTAAATGGGTGGTTTTATATTTTTACCCTAAGGACAATACGCCCGGATGCACTTCCGAAGCTATAGACTTTTCCAAACTTAAAATTCAGTTTAATGCAAGAAACGCGGTAATTATGGGAGTTAGTCCCGACCCCGTTTTAAGCCATCAGCGTTTTGCCGAAAAACAAAAAATTACCATACAGCTTCTTTCCGATGAAAAACATACGGTTATAAGGGAGTATGAGGTATGGAAATTGAAAAAAATGATGGGACGGGAATATATGGGGTTAGTCCGCACAACTTTTCTTATCGACCCGAACGGTATTATAGCCTATATCTGGGAATCCGTAGATGTTGCGGGGCATGCCGAGGCGGTTTTGGAAAAACTTGTTGAGCTTCAACCTTAATTATAAACAAACGGAGATATAAATGCAGGGACATATCGAAAAAGCGCGCGTGCTTATGGAGGCTTTGCCTTATATAAAAAAGTTCTGGGGTTCTACCGTTGTCGTTAAATACGGCGGGCACGCTATGGATGACCCCGAACTAAAAAAGCAGGTTATTTTAGATTTTATACTTATGAAGTTGGTCGGGATAAAATTGGTAATTCTTCACGGCGGCGGTCCTCATATATCGAGTTTGATGAAACGTCTCGGCAAAGAGGCGTTGTTTATAGAGGGGCATCGCGTAACGGACAGTGAAACTATGGAAATTACCGAGATGGTTTTAAGCGGGCTTATCAATAAGGAAATCGTTGCGCTTATAAATTCCAACGGGGGAAAAGCTGTCGGTATTTCGGGCAAGGACGGGAAATTGATTGTCGCCGATAAAAAACAGGATAAATCGGGCAAGGGGCTTGATTTCGGACAGGTCGGCGTTATCAGGAAAATTAACCCCGAAATTTTACTTACACTCACGCAGGAAAGTTTTATCCCCGTCATATCCCCCGTGGCAATAGGCGAGGACGGCGCTACATATAATGTCAATGCCGATACCGGTGCAGGATTTATCGCCTCGACTATAAAAGCGCGAAGGCTTATCTATATGACCGATATTCGCGGTATCTATGAGGATATTAACGATGAGGCTACCTTTAAAGAAACCTTGGATGAGAAACAGATTTCGGATTTAAAATCGCGTGGCGCTATTGAGGGGGGGATGATTCCAAAGATAGATTCCGCTCTTTATGCGCTAAAAGAGGGTGTGGAAAAAGTTCATATTATCGACGGGAGGGTTGAGCATTCCCTGTTGCTTGAGCTTTTCACCGAGGGTGGTATCGGAACGCAAATAGTTTTATAATAAAATAGTTGCTCAAAACCTGTCGAAATATAACAATAACAAAACACTTAGCCTATTGCGTTTTTTGTATTATTCCGTATAATAATAGAATAAACTGCCGATTCAAAAAAGGGGTAAAATATGAGCGTATCCGCACACAACGAAAAAACTATCGATAAGGACAAACTTAAACCGGGTTATGTTCTCAACGAAGAGATACCTTTTATTCCCGGCTTGCGACGCGGGTATGTTCTTTCCCAGTCGGTTATTGACGAAATAAAAAAATCCGATAAAATCGACAAGGTAAACGTTCTTATACAGGGAAAAGACGACATTAATATCGGCGGCGAAGATTTTAATAATGATGCGGATACCCGAAAACCGGAAATTACTGTCCCGCAGATAAAAACGGAGGAGCTTCTCGGTTCGCTTTTTAATCCCCGTCACGCCGACAAGGTTAAAGAGGTTGTCGAACTCAAGAAAAAAATTATTCGCGGTGATGACTATGAAGACAGGGTGTTGATGTATAAAACCTCTAATTTGGAGAAATTTACCGGTGCAATGAGGTCGGTGCAGGTTTATCTGCGGAAGGAAGCCGAACAATTAATAGAGCATCATGCTCAAACCGCCGCGGATTTTGAGGGTATATCCGCCTTACCCGGTATTTCGGTAACCGGGGAGCTTGTCAACAAACTGAATGCTTATGAAAAAAATGTGGCGAAGTTCCTTGAAGCTGCTTTGCTTGAAAAAAAAATATATTCCGCTTGCGTGGAAAGTATAGTTATGGACGTTATCCACGATGTGGGGTATAAACTCCAGATTGCCCTTTTTTCCGCCGTATCAAGGAGCTATTTCTATTTTGATTTTTTGACCTCTCATTCTTTACAGGTGCTTCTTGTAGCGCTTATTACCGCAATTGAAATGACCGCTATAATAAACGAAAAAGTCAAAAATTTTACCGAAGCGGATATCAACACCTTTCTTGCCATATCGAAAAAGACTTATACCATAGAGGAGCTTGTAAATCTCGGTATAGCGGCGCTTTTGCACGATATTTCGCTTAAAAAACAAATCCCCGATTTGAAACACTCGACCGAATTAGACATCCATCAGGAATCAATGATAGACCTCCATCCGAGCAACAGTTTCCATATTTGTAAGGAATTGAATATAGATTTTGACGTGCAACGCGCGGTTTATCAGCATCACGAAAGGTTTGACGGTTCGGGGTATCCCAGCGGGTTGCTCCCCAGATTTTTTACCAAATATACATCCGTTATTATGTTCGCAGAGCATTACGTTGAGGAGACCACAAAAAATCCGTTTATAAGAGACCCGCTCCATCCCCGCCAGTCTCTCGTAAATATATTATCCAACCATCGCCACAGGTTTGACGGGGACGTTGTTTACGCATTTGTGAGAGCGGCTTCGCTTTTCCCGATAGGTAGCTGGGTCCAATTGAACAACGGTGATATCGGCGTGGTAGTCGGATTTGAAGAAACCAAGATGGCAAAACCCCGCGTAAAGGTTTTCTTAGATAAAAGTATGAAGCGTATTGAGGCTTTTGAGATAGATTTGGCTACTGAAGAAGTTTCCATATCTAAACCGGTAAACGGGTTTTCGGTTACCAACGCTTATCCCGAACTCGCAAAACTTATGTTTCAGGCTTAAACCTCTTTCAGTCGATTTCACGATGCGATAAAAACAGCAGTTTTCCCAGATGGAAAATCGAAGTAAGCGCGGATGAGATATAGTATATTGAGCAGGCTATAAGTATGGACTTGAGTTTCGACATCTCGCTATCATCAAACATCCTTTTATTTTCCAAAACCTCAAGCGCTTTTTTATTGGAATTTATTTCCACAGGCAGAGTGGCAAGATGGAAAAGCATTACGCCGGTAAACATCCACGCCCCTAATTTCATCACAAACGGATTCCAAGTTATAAACCCAATAATATAAACGGGGAAGGCTAAATTTGATATAAAGTTTACTATGAAAAGAAAGATATTGCGCAGTTTAAGATAAAACCCGCTTTTAGCCCTGTTATACTGGACTGCATGGGAAGCCTCATGCGCGGATATTCCCAGAGCCGGTATTGAAGCGCTGTTCATAACCGATGCCGACAGGTAGAGAGCATCTTTACGCGGGTTATAGTGATTGGTATGTTCCCCCTCGACCTTTTTTATAGGGATGGTTTTAATTTTATAGTAAACCATAATTTTACGGGCTAACTCCTCGGCGGTTATTTTGTTGGTCGGATGAACGTTGGCATACCGTTTAAATGAAATATATGAATATATCTGTGCCCATATAGAAACAAGAAGCGCGGGTATAAAACCTATGACATAATTCCAGTCATACCAAGTGGAAGCGAGAATTGAGGAACCCCATTTGAACATAAATTTTCCTATAATTTTGCGCTTTTAGATATAATACAATAGTCTTGAAAAAAGTAAAGCAAAAAATCGAATGAAATTTAACGAAGATGAAAACATAGGCTTTTGGAAAGCACCTGACGTTTTTTGTAGTTTTTCGACAATAAACCTGCCGTAAAACTTGCAAATTTCCGCAAATACCATCAAAATATATATGAATTTGTTTTGCAAAAAAAAATTGCATAAAAATATTTTAGTGGGGTTAAAACTTAATTAGGAGAGCGGTATGTCTTATCCTCTTTTTGAGATTTTATTAGTGGAAGACAATCCGGGGGATGTTAGGCTTACAAAGGAAGCATTTAGCGGGAGTCGCTTTCCTGTTAATATGAGCGTGGCATACGACGGGGTGGAGGCGCTTGAGTATTTGCAGAAACGTGACAGATTTTTTAACGCACCGACACCGCATCTGATTTTACTTGATTTAAACCTCCCGCGTAAAAACGGTATGGAGGTATTGGAGGCTATTAAGACGGATAAAAATCTCAGACGGATACCGGTTATTATCCTGTCAACCTCGCAGTCGGAAGATGATATAATCAGGGCGTATGACCTCCATGCTAATTGTTTTATTACCAAGCCGGTTGATTTTGATGATTTTATGAATGTGGTTGACGCCGTTGAGGATTTTTGGTTTAGTGTCGTTAAATTGCCCCCGAATTAAGAATTGGTATAGATAAGGGTGCTTTTGAGAAATACAACTAAAGAGGTAGCTAATGGAAGGAAAGACCGTAAAAATTTTACTTGTTGAGGATAACCCCGGCGATGCAAGGCTCGTTATGGAATCATTAAAAGATACGGATGTCTGCCGTTTTGAACTTACTCACGTGGAGAAATTTTCGGAGGCGGTTGATACTCTTAAAAAAGAGGAGTATCAGTTAATCCTGCTTGACCTTACTCTTCCCGACAGCAACGGCGTTGAAACATTTGAAAAAATGCACCGCGAATTTCCAAAAATCCCTATTGTTGTGCTTACCGGATATGAAGATGAAACGGTAGCGTTTGACGCGCTTCAGGAGGGGATTGAAATTTATCTTATTAAGGGAAAGGTTGACGGCGAACTTCTCACTCAGGCTTTGGATTATGCCATAAAAAAGAATCAGGTTTTGTCCGACTTAGAACAGGATTAATTGCCTTCGTTTTCCAAGGCTTGGTTGATTATACGTCGGTTTCTTTCGATTCTTGCAAGGCGGCGGTCAATCGTTTCATCGTAATAAACCATCCCGTTGACTATCCTGTAAGCCTCTTCCTCAAAGTCATAGTTCCACCCGTTAAAATTCAAGTCCATCTTAAACCCGCGAATAGACCTTGCGATGCGGGCGTGTTCTATCGCCTCGTGCCAGTATTTCCTTGCCGAGTTATAATAAAACTCCGCTATATCGTAGCCGTCAAGATAATCCTTAAAAAATTCGCGGTTATAGAAGTATATATGTTCCTTCATAAAAAAATTCGCGTAATTTATATATTCCTGTGCGAGCAGCACACAAATTCTCATCATAAGCAGACTTTTATATTTATCGTATTGGGTTTCGTTGGTAACCGGAACGAGGGCTTTTATAGGGGTGTTAAACGGCATAGTATATGCAAGTTCAAGGAAGAATATATTACGGCTTGTTGAGTCCAAATCGGAGTAAAGCCATCTGTTGTATAGTTGAAAAAACTCCTCTTTGTAGCGGATTTTGTTTCTCATCGGTTGAAAACGAAAATCCTCAAAATCGGCGAATAAAAAAGAGGGTATAAGTATAACGGACAAAGCGATAATAAATTTTACGCGCATAAAACCTCCCGAATTTACCATATAAATATCGGATTTAGCGCAAAATTATTGAGAGGAGGCAACCGAATTGCCGTTATCGTCCTTAAAAAGCAGCTCGGCATTGTCGAACGCAACGTTAATCATTTTCGACACGCCGCGTTCCTCCATCGTTACGCCGTAGAGGGTGTCGCATATTTCAAGGGTTGACTTGGAATGAGATACGAGAATAAACTGCACGTTTGATTTAAAATCGTCAAGGAGACGCTTAAACCGCTCAATATTGTCGTCATCAAGCGGGGCATCAAGCTCATCAAGCACAACAAACGGGGTAGGCTTAAGGTATAGAATGGCAAAAACCACCGCTATAACCACAAGCGCGCGTTCTCCTCCCGACATCAGCGATACGCTTTGAAGTTTCTTGCCCGGAGGTTGCGCGAGAATATCCACTCCCGATTCTAAGATATTATCCTTGTCGGTCAGCACCATATCCGCCTTTCCGCCGTCAAAGAGACGCATAAACATCTTTTTAAACGCCTTGCGGATATCCTCAAATGCCGAAATAAATTGCTCAACGGATTTTTGGTTGGTTTCATCTATGATTGCCTGTATATCTTCCATAGCGCTTTCAATATCGGCTTTCTGCCCGTTTAGAAACTCAAGACGCTCTTTAACCTCCTGATATTGCTCAACCGCAAGGAGGTTTACGTCGCCGAGACGGTTAAGTTCATTGCGGGTCTTTTTGGTCAGAGAGGCTAACTCGTCCAAGTTGTCGTCCTTGTCGATTTCTACGGTGTTAATATCTATATTATACGAATTGCGGATATTTTCGATAATGTTATCAAGGCTCTGCTTTCGTTCGCTTACCGATGTTTCAAGCGAGGAGATTTCAAGCTCAATCTTTTGCGATTTTGCGCTTGAATCCCTAATTTGAATGTCAAGGGTTTTTCGCGCGGACTTTAGTTTTTCAATCTCGGTTTTGCGGTTTTCTATTTCCTTTTTACTTTCCTCAATACGGATTTTAAGTTCTTCAAGTTCCCGGGAATCTTTCTCAATTTTAGCTTTCAAATCCTCAATAGCTGCAATGGTTGAGGTTTTCTCGGATTGATATGATTCCTTCATCCGTTCTATATCTTTAATCTGGTATTTTATGCGGTTAATTTCCCCGCCCATCGACTTAAACTGCTCCTCGGTGCGCGCAAATTCGATTTTTTTATTATTGATTTTTTCCATAAGCGAGGCGCGTTGTGCGCGAAGGTCTCGGATTTCCGTTTCGTAGTCGGTTACGATTTCATTCATTTTATCAACGCTTTGTTGTTTGGCGTTGATTTGCTCGGTATTGGAGTTGATACGGTTTTCAAGTTCTTTTAGCGATGACTGGTTTGTTTCAATTTGACCGTCTAATTTTTCAATCTCCCTGCGCACCGATGTGTATTCATATTCGCTGCGGCTGTAGTTATTGGCAATATCGGCACGCGTCGTTTGAAGTTCGCGAAGTTCCCCGCGGGCTTTCTCAAGTTCCTGTTCGTTAGATGAGATTAGCTCGCTTAACTCCTCAATACGGTTTTGCATATTTTCCTTACGGGTATAAGTTCCCTCATCGCTGTATAGAATGCCCAAAATCGACTCGTAATGGGATTTATAATCCTCAAAAATAGATTTGAGATTATCAAGGTTCATTCGGGTTTCATCGGCGTTATCGCCTCTTTCGATGGAAAGATACAGTTTATTAACCGCGCTTTCCATTTTAGCTTCAAGCAGAGGTTTTTTATCGGCAAATTTTTTAAGTTCCCCCGACTGTTTTTCAAGCGATTCCATAATGACCTTGTCCATAGATTTAAGCTCGGACTGGATATTTTTAATTTCCGCACTATGGTTAACATTCTGCTGTTTTATATCTTTTTCCCTTGATATAACGCCCTCAATTTTTGCAACATAATCCTCAAGCTGGGATTTAAGACGGTTCATAGTTTCGCCGGCTTTCTCAAATTGGCGGTTTCGCTCGTTCTTTTCCTTTTCAAGTCCGCGCAAAGTTTCCCATTTGTCCCTGAGGTTGTTGCGGTATTCCTCCTGACGAGCCTGAAGCGCGACAATTTCCTCGCGTAATTTATCTATATCGTCCTTGTCGATTATCTTACCGAAACCGAGTTCGTTTGAACGGGCAAGGATTTTATCGTCAAGGTTTTTTATCTGTACCGAAATTCGGTCTATTTCGCTTTGGATACCGCCGAGTATTTCATCCGTTTTGGATTTTTCCGCCGAAACCCTCTCAAAATCCTTTTCTTTAGCGGAAAGCTCGGTTTTAAGGGATTCAAGACGTTCCTCTTCGGTTTTAAGACGCGAATCCATTGAATTAAGATGGGATTCCAAAGAAACAACCCGCTCCGTGTGGTTTTTAAGGTCTGAATTGGTTTGAGCGAAATCACGTTCAAGACGGGCAAAAGATGTATTGAACTGTGCGAAAGATTCCTCGCGGCTTTGGATGTCGTTTTCGGTTTGAAGGAGGCTGTCCTCTTTGCCGCGAAGTTCCTCAATCAACGGGTTTAGTTTAGCGGAAAGGGTGTTTTTCTGTTCAATACGCTTTTCTATTTCCTCGCTGACATTACGGACACGGATTGCCTCAAACTTGAGTTCACAGGCGGTAAGTTTTTCGCGAAGTTCGTTATATCTGTAAGCATCCTCAGCCTGCGCTTTAAGGTTTACGACTTCTTTTTCGAGTTCTATAATTATATCATTGACGCGCTCAATATTTTGACGGCTGTTTTCGAGTTTGCGTTCCGCCTCCTCGCGACGGAATTTAAACCGCGAGATGCCTGCAAAATCCTCAAAAAGCGTGCGTCTTTCCTGCGGGCTTTCCGAAAGGAAACGGTCTAACTTCCCCTGCTCAAATATAGCGTAGCTGTCCCGCCCAATACCCGTATCAAGGAATAATTCTATCATATCGCGCAACCGGATACGGGACTTATTCAGGTAATACTCGCCCTCGCCCGAACGGAAAATCCGTCTCCCGACGCTAACCTCGGCGTAATCTATGGGAAGCCATTTGTTTTCGTTGTTAAAAATCAGGTTGACATCCGCCATACCGGTAGGACTTCTATTTTCCGAACCGTGAAATATAATGTCTTCCATTTTTTTACCGCGAAGGTTTTTAGGGCTTTGTTCCCCAAGCACCCATTTTATTGCCTCGACAACGTTGGATTTTCCGCATCCGTTAGGTCCCACTATACCGGTTATACCCTCGACAAACTCAAAGCGGGTTTTGCCCGGAAATGACTTGAATCCGTTAAGTTCGATTGCCTTTAGAAATACGGGCATATCCTCTCCGTTTATTTAGTTTTAAAGGAATATTATTATAATTAGCGATTTCCCGTAAATCAATTTTATGGGGTTTATTTTTTTTGTTTAAAATTTTTACTATTAATAATAATTTTACCCTTGATTTTCCTTCAAAATCGGTATAATATAATGACGCTTTTTTACCGTCCGAAAGCACGAAAAATTTATATTATTAACCGTATAAACGGGGTGTATAATTATGTCGAAGGAAAAACTATCCAAGCAGGAATTGATTAAGCAAATCGAGGATTTAACCAAACTCAATAAAAAACTCAAATCCGAATTGGCAAGCTGTGAATCAAAATCGCATATCGACAAAGGCGGTTTACTTGAAGACGTTTTTAACAAAAAAGAATTTTTTAAAACCGTTATAGAGTCCCTGAATTATCCGTTTTTTGTGATTAATCCCGATGATTATACAATCATATACAAAAATTCCTGCGTATATACCCGCAAGTTAAAAGCGGGGACTAAATGCTACGAACTAACGCACAAATTCGACAAACCGTGCGGCGGAAAAGAACATCTCTGCCCCGTGGATGAGGCTTTAAAGACAAAAAATACCGCACAGGTTATTCATACGCATTACGACCAAAACGGCAATATGTATTATGCCGAAGTCCACGCTACCCCATTAATTGACAAGAGCGGCAAAGTCCTGATGGTTATGGAATATTCATTTGATATAACCGAAAGAGTTTTAAGCGAAAAGGCGTTAAGGGAAAGCGAGGCTAAAATTCGTATGTATCTTGAAAATTCCCCCGACCCCGTTTTTGTGGTTAATGCAAAGGGCGATTATATAGAAGTCAACAAAGCGGCGTGTGAGTTTTCGGGATATTCCCGCGAGGAGCTTCTTACGATGAATTTTGTAAGGAGTTTTAAAGAGGAAGAGGTTGCATATCGTATAGAACAATTTATGAATTTAAACCGAACGGGGTATTTTGAGGATGAGGTTTCAATAGTAAAAAAAGACGGAAGCCAAGCTGATATTCTTCTTTCGGCATCGAAAATTTCGGATAACGTGATTATCGGGTTTGTAAAGGATATTACCGACAGAAAAAAAATGGAAACGGCTTTAAAGGAAAGCGAAACCTTCACTAAGGATATTTTAAACTCGCTGAACGCCCATATAGCCGTGCTTGATTGTAGCGGTAATATTGTTTCCGTTAATGAGGCGTGGAAACGCTTTGCACGTGAAAATGATGCCGACAGCGACACCTGTTACGTCGGGACTAATTACCTGAAAGTTATAGAAAAGTCTTTAGCGGATAACGACGGGGAAGATATTGAAAAAATTCTTGACGGTATCATGTCGGTTATGAACGGGACAAAGACGTTTTTCAGCGCGGAATATCCCTGTCATTCGGAGGAAAAAAAGCGATGGTTTCTAATGAGAGTAACCCCGTTAAGCGGGGAAAAAGCCGGTGTGGTGGTATCCCATGTGGATATTACGTTGCGGATACTTGCAGAGGAATCAAAACGTAAAAACGAGGAGAGATTCAGGCGAAGTTTTGAAAACGCATCCGTAGGTATGTTTATGAGCGCTATCGACGGCGAATTTGTTATGGTTAATGACGCTATGTGCCGTCTGACGGGGTATTTCAAAGAGGAATTAGTGGGAATGAATTGCAGGGATTTAACCTGTTCCGAAGATTGGGATAAGAAAAGCGAATATATTAAAAGACTGCTCGAGGGTGAAATTGAATATTACAATATAGAAAAGCGGTATATCCATAAAGACGGGCATATCATTTGGGTAATAATAAACGTAACTACAATTTCCGATGAAGACGGCAATCCGGCATATTTTATAGGGCAGGCGCAGGATATTACGGAAAAGAAAGAGTTTGAGGAGAGTCTCCTGTATAACGAAGAGGAGCTTTCCGCTATATTCAGTAATGCCCCATTGGTAATGCTTCTTGTTAATGCAAAACTGAGGGTGGTAAAATCAAACAGGGCGGCGGCGGAAGCGGCTGATGCGGATAAAGAAAAACAAATGGGGGCTTATATAGGGAATGCGCTTAAATGCGTTAATGCACTGACCAACCCCAAAGGATGCGGTTTTTCGGATGAGTGCCATAAATGCGAAATCAGAAAAATTATAAAAGATACGTTTAAAAAAGGGAAACCCTATTACCGGAAAGAAGCCTCGCTTCTACTTGAAAAATACAGACCTCATACCTTGTTTTTCTTAATATCGACTACGCCGATTAGTATAGGAAATGAAAGGCTTGTTTTGGTAACTATTGAGGATATTACCGAACGCAGGATTATGCAAAACGCGCTTGCCGAAAGCGAAGAGCTTTTCAGGACTGTTGTTGAGGCAAGTCAGGATGGCAAGATTTCTATTAACTCACGCGGTAGAATCACATTGTTTAATTTCGCTGCCGAAAGGATTTTCGGATGGAAAAAAGAAGAGGCTGTCGGGCAGTTCCCTGACTTTTTAATACCCGAAAATTTCAGAGAGCAACACAGGAAAAGCGTTGCCGACTTTTTCAATACGGAAAAATCCTCCGGCGCTATCGGTAAAACCTTGGAGTTATCTGCAAAACATAAGGACGGCAGAATCTTCCCGATAGAGTTAAGTCTTTCGGAGGGAAGGCGGGGCAAAGAAAAATTTGTTCTTGCGGTAATCAGAGATATTACCGGGAAAAAACAGGCGGAAAACGAACTTCGGGCTTTTAGCCAGAAACTTCGCGAAAAAAATCAGGAACTTCGTCAGTTTGCATATATCGCCTCGCACGATTTACGAGAGCCTCTCAGGATGATTACAAGCTATATCCAACTCCTTGATAGAAGGTATAAGGGGAAATTCGATAAGGACGGGATGGAGTTTATGGATTATATTATCGACGGGGCTAAAAGAATGGATGATATGATTGCGAGTTTGTTGCAGTATTCCCGCGAGGAGTCTCGTGATGAGGAATTCGACGTAATAGATATAAACGAACTTGTATCGGTAGTTATAGACAACCTTAAAATCGCAATAGAGGAAAGCGGCGCGGTTATAGAGTATTCCAACCTCCCGGTAATACGCGGGGACAGACATCGCCTGATACAGCTTTTTCAAAATCTGATTGATAATGCAATCAAATACCGTAAAGCGGAAGTGCCGTTAATAATCGGAATTAAGGCGGAGGAAAAGAACGGCGAGTATATATTTATGGTTGAGGATAACGGTATAGGTATAGAGCCTCAGTTTTATGAAAGAATATTCAAAATTTTCCAGCGCCTCCATTCAAGAAGTCAATACGGCGGGACGGGTATAGGGCTTGCTATCTGCAGGAAAGCGGTGGAACGTCACGGAGGCAGGATTTGGGTTGAATCCGAACCCGGGCAGGGGAGCAAATTCAGCTTTTCAATTCCGTTGCAAACAAATCATTGAGTGTGCATACTGCATATTTATCGTGCGATTGTGTGATGTATGCACAAAATATATAATTTATGGTTAATAATAGTATTACGATTTTATTGTTACGTCATAACCCAAGTTTCCCAGCGAAGCGCGAAAAAGGTTAATTTTGGATAAATTTTGGG
>CAZQBT010000033.1:0-29085 GCA_964591955.1 uncultured Brevinematales bacterium
GTTTAACGATGAGATAGGGCAGACCATAAACTTTTTCAATAAATTTATCCGAAGACTGAATAACGACATCTTACAGGTAAAAACCGCATCGCAGCATTTAAGCGAATCATCGCAAAATCTGCACAATATCCTTGAAACGAAGGTCAGTGAAAATATACACGGGATTGAGGATAGTATCAGGGAGATTAATTCGCAAACCCAGACCCAGACAAGCGCGGTTGAAGAGGTAAACGCTACGCTTGAGGAATTTATACGGAATATCGATTCGATAGCTCTGAATATAGAGCGTCAGTCGGCGGCGGTGGAGGAAAGCGCCAGCGCCATCGAAGAAATGTCGCGTAATATCGAAAGTTCTACGGTTACCGCAGGCAAAACCCGCGGTATTTCCAAAAACCTAAATTCAATGGCAAATGAGGGCGGTAAGGCGGTTAAGGACAGTATATCTTCCATCAGGACGGTTTCCGAGTATTCACAGCAGATTTTGAAGATGCTGAAACTTATAACGGATATTTCCAAGCAGACAAACCTGCTCGCAATGAACGCATCTATTGAAGCGGCGCATGCCGGGGAAGCCGGTAAGGGGTTTGCTATTGTTGCCGATGAGATAAGACGTCTTTCCGAGAATACCAATAAGAACGCCAAGGATATCGGCGAGGTTGTCGGGACTATTGTTCAAAAAATCGAGGATTCCGTTAAACTTGCGGAAAAGGCGGGTATCGGGCTTGATATGATAATGGCTTATTCACATCAAAACGTCCAGAGTTCGACCGAATTAAATACCATTATGGAGGAGCAAAGCCACTCTGCGCAGGAAATTCTGCATTCAATACAGGATATTGTGGAGATTACCGAAGAGATTAGAGCATCTATGGAAGAGCAGAAAGTCGGGACAAACGAGTTTTCCGAAACTATGCGAAATCTGCGGGATATTTCACTTGATTCCAAAGAAAGTATCGGGCATCATAGCGAAAGCACCGATGATTTACTATCCTCGTTTAGCACTATTAAGGAAATAGCAAACGCCAATTTGACTATGATAGAATCGCTTAAAGAATTAATCGGAAGGTTTGAGCTTGATGAAAACCCCGGAGAAATCAAGGATTCCGATGAAACCTCTATGAAACTTGTCGAATAATTTATTTGCAGTGAAATTCCTCGAGGTCGCATTTGTTTAGTAGCTTAATCTCCACGATAAGATAAATAAGCGTGATTACAGCGGAAAGCAAATCGGAAATCGGGAAAGCTATCCAAACGCCGTTAATACCGAAAATCCTCGGTAAAATCAGGATAAGAGGGATAATAAAAATAACCTGCCTTGACAAGGTGAGTATCATAGCGGGGAGAGCTTTTCCGAGAGCCTGAAAAAGCGAAGCGGAAACTATCTGGAAACCGACAAGCGGCATCAACATAACGATAATCCTAAGCGCCGGTATTCCCATCTCAAGCAACGGAGCCAACTCCTCTTTATTACCCCCGAAAATCGACATAATTTGACCGGGAAAAATCATAAGCAAAGCCGAACCGACAACGGAAATAACGCTTGCCCATAATATTGCTAATTTAAGGCTTTCCTTAACGCGGGAATGTTGTTTAGCCCCGTAGTTGTATCCAGCTATGGGCTGAAAACCCTGATATATACCGAAAATAGGCATCATCATAAACGATATAAGACGGAAAGCGATACCGAAAAACGTAACACCGATTTCTCCTCCGTAATACACCAACGCATTGTTAAGTATGGCAACCATTATACTTCCTGCAATTTGACGGACAAACGAAGCGCCGCCGACCTTGACTATTTCTTTCATTACCGCCATCCGGGGAAAAAGATTTTCCATCCTTAGATGCAGTTCGCTTTTACCGCCTTGAAGATATGCAAAGAGATAGACCGAAGTTGCAAGCTGGGAAATTAATGTGGCAAGAGCCGCGCCTTTTACCCCCATATTTAGTCCGAATATGAAAATCGGGTCGAGAATTATATTGAGCAAAGCTCCGACAAGCATAGTTCCCATCGCAACGTTGGCGTTACCCTCCGCGCGAACGGCATTGTTTGTGGTAACGGAGAATGATATAAGCGGGATACCCCAGAGTATCACGGAAAAATATTCTTTAGCGTAAGTCATCAGGGTTTCCGTTTTAGCGCCGAAAATATCGAGGATATTATCGAAAAAGAGAAAGCTTATAATTGTAAAGAGGATACCTATTGCAAGGGAAGCCCCGACCATATTGCCCAAGGTTTTCGAGGCGAGTTCTTTATTTTTAGCGCCTAATGCGCGTGAAATCAACGAGGAGCCTCCGATACCAAGCCCGATACCTATTGCCATTATAATAACCTGAATAGGAAAGACAATGGCGATACCCCCGATAGCATTCATACCAACGCCTTGTCCTACAAAGATTGTATCAACGAGGTTGTAAGTAGCCTGAACCAGCATACCGACCATTGCCGGTAGTGATAGTTTAATCAGGAGTTTGCCGATTTTTTCATTTCCAAGTATATGAGAACCTTTATGCATAAAAATCTCCGTTTATTCAGCCTGAAGAATTTGCGATATTTCTTCAAGAGTATTTATAGCGTCTTTAAATCTTTGAATATCGGTTTCGGATAAAATGTCTAATTTTTTCCTAATATGATTATCAATTTTTTTTTCGATTTCCCGTGCAATGGTTTGTCCTTTATCCGTAAGTTCGATAAAGACTTTGCGGCGGTCAAGTTGGTCTCGGGTCCGTATAACAAAACTTAGGTCTATAAGTTTATCTATTATTCCGGTAAGACTGCCTTTTTCAAGTCCCGAAATACGGTGCAGTTCACTCATAGATAACCGTCCTTCGTATAATATAAAGAGGATTATATGAGCCTGAGTGCGGTTTAATGGTGAAATATCGTTATCTTTTGAAAAACCCTTCATCAATAGTTTATAAGTTCTGACTAAGGCGCGTCTTATGGACAAGTCCATATTATTTTTTTGTTTCGGCACGGCACTACACCTCTATATAGTTAGAAATCTAATATTTAGTATTATAAATAAAATATCCTAAAAAGTCAAGGGTTTATTGATGTTTGTCGTTTATGACGGAACTTTAAATTTGACAATTCAATTTAAACAACTTAAAATCAGTAGATTAAAAAATTTACCCTTAAGGACTTCATTTTTACTATGATTTTAGAGTAAGTTATATATAAAATATATTTTGGTTGAAGATTTGAAAATTTTGGAAATTGGTATATATTGTCTTTAAAAGATGGGAAAAAAAGAGGGGCGGTCATTCTGTTGAAGGTGAGGGTGTTATAATGAGTGAAAGAGAGTTAGTCGGTTGGACGGATAAATATATTTGTTTAGTGGGGATGGAATGAAGACTTTTATAAAGAGGTTGTTGCCGGAGGGAACGAAATTTCGTTCTTTAATAAAAAACATATACCTTCTTGGGATTCGGGGGAAGTTATTTTTAAAGGAAAAATTGTTTGGTAACGGTGTCAGTGTATATAAGGACACATTTTTTCATATTGATTTCTTTTCTAATGACGACGGCATACTCAAAATAGACGGGTGGCTTTTTAATACAAAACAACGCATCAGCAGTATTAATCTTCTTATAAAAAGAAAAAGCGGGCAACGGATTTTTGCGCTTTACAATTTCCTTAAGCGTGAGGACGTGTATAATCATTTCGGCAATATAAATGCAAAAAATTCGGGTTTTTCCGGTGTGATAATCGGATTTGACGGGGTCGGAAAACTTTCATTGCTTGTCAAATTAGGTAACGGTAAAACCAAAAAAATATCAATAGATAAACGGGTCAACAAGCTATTGCAGAAAAATGACTACGATTCTTGGATAGAGAAAAACGAGCCAAACTCATCAATTTTAAAAAAACAGAGAAGACTTATTTTCAGATACCAGCCTAAATTTAGTATCATAGTTGTTGCCACCTCGACTGATAATGATTTGCTAAGGGAAACATTAAAATCGGTTTTAAGCCAAACTTATTCCAATTGGGAGTTGTGTATTGCAACGGATACGTCAAGCGAGGGTGTATTAAGAGAGGAGGTATCGGCGTTTTGGGGAAAAATAAGGCATATATCTATCGGTAAGAAGGAAAACTATGCTAACGTGGCTAACAGGTTGGCGGGTGAGGCTCGCGGTGATTATGTTATGTTTTTGGGAGCTATGGATGTATTGCCGGCTTTTTCTTTATTTGAAATTACACGATGGATTAACAAAAATGGTCATGTTGATTTGATTTATTCCGATGAAGACAGGATTTCCAATAGCCTCAGCAAACGTTATGAGCCTCTTTTTAAACCTGATTTTAGTATTGATATGTTCAGGAGTTTTAATTATTTGGGGAGAGCTTTGGCTGTTAGCAGGAATATAGGGGAGTATGTCGGATGGTTTAGATCTGAATTTAAAGGCGCTTGCGAATTTGATTTTTTATTCAGGATTTATGAGAACACCGACGCTATTTATCATGTCCCGAAAATCCTTTATCACAGACGCGATATTTCTTCTTATGCTGTTTGTGAGATTACTACCGAAAGCGAATATAATAAGTTGGCAAAAAAGGCTCTCAAAGAGCATTTTGACCGTATGGATATAAACGCTAATATCAGCGAAGGTATGTTTATCAATTCCTTTAAGATTAATTACGTTATAGATAATTCTCCTCTTATTTCGATTATTATTCCCAATAAAGACCAGGAAAATTATTTAAGAAGATGCGTTAATTCTATTTTTGATAAAACCTCTTATAAGAATTATGAAATAATTATAATCGAAAACGGAAGTACAAAGAAAAGCACTTTTGAGCTTTATGATGAATTATCTAAGGATAGTCGGGTCAGTATTATTAACTGGGATAGAGAGTTTAATTATTCCGCAGTTAATAATTTTGCTGCAAAGCAGGCAAAAGGCGACTATTATCTTTTCCTGAACAATGACATTAAAGTTTTATCATCCGACTGGATAGAAGCCATGCTTGGATATGCTCAAAGAGAAGATGTCGGCGCAGTAGGGGCTAAGCTTTATTATGCCGATGAGACAATTCAGCATGGTGGAATTATTATCGGGAATGATGGTTTTGTTGAACACGCTCACAGGTATTTATCTAAGTATGAAAAAGGTTATATGAACCGCGCTATGCTTCCGCAGAATCTCAGCGCCGTTACAGGAGCCTGTCTTATGATAAGAAAGGACGTGTTTAACGAGGTCGGAGGTTTTGATGAGAAATTTGTCGTTGATTATAACGATGTTGATTTGTGCTTGAGAATCAGGAAAAAGAACTATCTTGTGGTATGGACGCCTTATTCCCAACTTTATCATTTCGAGTCTAAAACCCGCGGTAATGTTGATAATCGTTATAAACTTTATTTGCATAAAAACGAAAACCAGTTGTTTATAAAGAGATGGGCTGTCGATTTTTCCAAAGGCGACCCTTATTATAATCCTAATTTAACTTTTAAAAAGAAAATCTTTTCCATAGGCGCTTGATTTACGGTCGGGTATCGTTTACTCCATTCTTGAATATCTTTAAAGAGAAAATCAGCTTAATCAAGATTAGGGTTAAAATTGCGGATAATAATGAAACGGCAATTATAGCCATAATATTGCGTCTTCGCAGTAACATCATTTCATAGTTGTAAAACCCCTCGAAAACAAAATGGGGGTCTCTTCCAGTAGAAACTATTCTCAAATATGTGTTCTTATCTTCAAAGATTGAAATATGATTTACAGGTCTGAATTCGCGTGCTATCATTGCGGGATTATATTTTTTGGAAAACAGGAATAACCTGAATTCGATGGAGTATATTTTGATTTCACCGCTTTTTGTTAGTGGGTCAATTCGTATTTTTTCCACACCGCGTTTCGGCAATTCAAAGACAAGTCGCTGGATTTCTTCGCTTGGCTCAACATTTGTTTTTGTAGAATTTTTTTCATTAAACCCTTTGCCTAAATTGTAAAATAGCTGGAAAAAGTCTTTTGCTGTTATTTCGGTTTCTATTTCCAAAATCGGAACGGCGGATTTTAATTTACCGGAAAGAAAGACGGCAATTATACAGGCTGCGCATAAAGGAATGATAATCATAATGAGCTTTTTTATCATAAGACGGTTTCCTCATTTTTGAATTTATATCAATGATATTAATTATTTGCGGAAATGTCAAGTTTATCGGGAATGTCTTGTGTCAAGAAAACAGAAATGAGCGCCGGAATTTCGATATCGAATAATAATTTTGCACATATAATTTCCGCATCTATAAATAAAAAGCCCTTCGCTTGTAATGTAGGGGCAATCTTTTTTTTTGCAAAACCGTTTTAAAACTTGAAATATTTTTTGGATTGATATACCCTAAGACAAATTTTTTGAAAAGGGGAGTGCATTGAAAATCTATCGTTTTTTGTTTTTTTTATTGGTATTGGTAATATCCTGTATTCCTTTCAAAAAAGCTTATGCAGCTCTCACGTTTGATGATTTCGGCGAATCCGTATTCGATTCACGTGATGCGTTAAACCGGTTCCACGATATTATTGAGGCGGATATGTTTGCTTTCCGATTGGAATATTCCACTATTCCCAAAGGGTTTTTGTTTGAGATGGAAGACGGAAGTATTTTATCGGGGACTGCGCGAAGAGTTACATTTCAAGGAATGTTTTGGTCGCCGTTATTTACTTCTGCGGTCTTGCTGCCTCCGGCATTCGTATTAGATATAATTTTAGCGACTTTCGGATTTAATTATATGGCTCTTACCCGTGGAAATATTCATTCTTTAAAAAAGCAGTTGGATGTTTCCGATGCGTTAGGACGGGAAGAACTTCCTATGAACCGGTTTTTCCGTATCAACGTATTGTTTAGTAGCGACTTATACCTTTTAAATATTTACAATATTGATAACTCAAATGAAAGTTTCCTATATGGAGTTTTAGAGAGCGGTGAGGCATTGATGGGAAGGTCGTTTGCCGGAATAGCTATGAAATTTATGGAGGCTTATCATCTGTTCGGCGGATTTAGCTTTATCCATTTCCCTCACATAAAGGGCTATCAGGACTTTTTAAACAATGTCGGATTTACGGGCGACGGCTTTTCAACATATTACAGGAATAATGATAGCGATATATTTCTTTATGAAACACGCGCTCAGTTATTCCTCCATCATAATTTTTTCGATTTAATTCAACTGCGTTCTCTTTTTAATATAGGCGCGGAAAAGGCTTTGGATTTGCTCGGTTTCGGCTTTGTTTTTAATTGGATAAAGAATCTTGATTTATCCGCTTATATTTCTTATCTCAACCTGTTGGAAAAGTTTTCTTTGGATTTTGACGGGCGGTATTTCTTTAGTGACTATTTTTACCTTTTCGGGGAATATAAGTTGTCCGTTTCTCCTTTCATATTACTCGACCATCTTAAAGCCGGGGTCTATTATCAGATTGGGGAAAAATGGGGGGCATTTTTAAGTGCATACGCAATGACTTTTCACCAATCCGCTCAGCAACGTTTCGGATTTTCCGCCAAAATAGGAATGTTTCACTCCCGTATCGGTCAAACCTCTATTGATATATCTCACAATGCGGATGAATCTATGTTTCGTAATCCCTTATCGCGTGATACTTGGATAATCAAATTTTCCGTTGAAATCGGGATGGGTGATTTGCGTTACGACAAGGATTATAGCCGTAACATTGAAGAAGGAATTCACAGTGCTTTAACCCATGTCGTTAATTATTGGTAATCAAATGGAAAGAGGAGTTATATTATGAAATATAGAATCTTATATATATTTGCTATTCTGTTAATGCTTGTCCCGTCTCTGACAAGCGGGGAAACAAACGAAACCTCTATGATGTCTGAAATGCCTGAAGCCGAAATCGAAACCACTCCCCAACCTAAAAAGACGGGGTTGATTAATCGTATTATTCAGCCGGAACCCGGTTCGTTTGAGGAGCAAACCTATACTTTTCTCCGTAACCCCTCCGACCTGTCAATATCCGTAGGGTTTATGGTTTTTAATTCGTTTTTTATCTTTCCCGGATTGTTTGAAGGAGAAACCTTCGATTTTGTTTTGCCTTTTAATACTTCATTATCTTCGGTTACAGAGCTTTTAGGATTGCATATCGGAATGGAATTAGGGCGTTCTTATGTCGATTTGCAAATTTCTCCGAATTGGGGAGGCACAGGAGAAATATTTTTTCTGAGCGCCGAGACAGGTATTTGGAGAAAAAACTGGAAAGATAAACCTAACGGCTTTTTTGCAATGGGAGGCAGTTTTTTCTACGGAAACGTATTGGCTTTTAATTCTCCGAAAGAACTCGCAATAGATTTTTCCGATTCCGAAATTGATGTCGGTATCCAAAAGGTTTTTGAGATGGGGGTTAATGGAGGGTTAGGTGTTGCCCGAACAGGCGTTGGGGTTACGGGTTTAATCGGATACCATATTCACGATATTTTCCGTTTTTCAATCGGAGGCAGATTAAAATTTGGTATTGCAATCCCGTTTCTCCCATACCTCGATTTTGAAACCGTAGGACCTAACCTTGATATTTTCTTTATTCCGGGAAAATTCGGCGCTTTTGTCCATACAAGATTTTCCTCTATTTTTGAATTAGCATCCGTTAATTGCGGGTTAAAATACAAATTTTAGATTTTTTAGAGATTTTTCTAAACCGAAAAAACAAAACTTCGGTTCTCTTCAAATTTAACCGTGTAAAAGAACTCCAAAAGGTTAAAATTTCTTTTCCCGCAAAATCCTTCCGTTAATTAGAGGGTTTTGTAGAAAAGGAAAATAGAAGAGTTGATGAATGCAACGAAATCTCATATAATAACGTTAAGTATATCGCCCCCGAATTTTGGAGTTATATAGGAAGTCTTTACTTTGGACGACAGTATTCCCCGATTATCAAACCGATTTTTACTTAATCTGTTGACAATAAATAAAATATATATTATATTTTAATGAACGATTTTAATTCATAAAGAATAGTAGGATTATGTATGCAAAGAGTATATCTTGATAACAACGCCACCACTATAGTTGACCCGAAAGTCAAAGAGGCGATGGAGCCTTTCTTTTTACGGATGTATGGAAACCCCAATTCCCTGCACAGTTTCGGCACGGAAATCCATCAGCCGATGCGTGTAGCGTTTGACCGTCTCTACGATGGTATCAATGCGCGGGATGATGATGATATTATAATCAACGGGTGTGCTACCGAGGGTAACAACACCGTGCTTAAAGGGATTTATTTCGACTTGATTCGTGAGGGGAAACGGACACAGATTATCACAACGCAGGTTGAGCATCCGAGCGCAGCAAATACTGCGCGGTTTCTTGAGGGGCTTGGCGTTGAGATAGTTTATCTCCCTGTAAACAAAGAGGGGATTGTCGATAGAGATATCCTGAAGCAACATATTGACCCCGATAAAACCGCCCTTGTTTCCATAATGTGGGCGAACAATGAAACGGGGCTTATTATGCCGATAAAAGAACTTGCCGAGGTAGCTAAAGAAAACGGCGCGCTTTTCCATACCGATGCGGTTCAGGCTATCGGCAAAATACCCGTTGACGTTCAATCCGCCCCGATTGATTTTCTTACTATGAGCGCTCATAAATTCCACGGACCGAAGGGAGTAGGTGCGCTTTTTATCGGAAAATGCGTGAATTTACCCCCTCTGCTTCACGGCGGGGAACAGATGGGTAACAAACGCGCGGGAACGGTCAATGTTCCCGGGATGATTGGGATGGGGCTTGCTATGGAGCTTGCCGTATCGAATCTCGATTTTGAAATCAAAGAAGTGAGGCGGCTTCGCGATAAACTTGAAGATGCCATACTTGATATAAAAGATACTATCGTTGTTGGAAGACGCGATATTCGCACACCGAATACCATTCTTGCAAGTTTCAAGGGTATTGAGGGTGAGGCGTTTATCTGGGATTTGAATAAGCAGGGGATTGCCGCTTCCACGGGAAGCGCCTGCGCATCGGAGTCTCTGATGGCAAACCCGACTTTTGTCGCTATGTGTATCAGTGATGAGCTTGCTCATACGGGTATTCGGTTCAGTCTTTCGCGATTTACTACGGAGGAAGAAATAGACTATACCATCAATGCTATTAAAGATACGGTAAACAGGCTTCGCGCTATTTCTTCATCATACTAAGGAGTTTATTATGGGGAAAAATAATCTTATAGGCGGCGCTTTGTGGGAGGAATACTCCGATAAAGTCAGCGAACGTATGGATAACCCGAAACACCGGGGTAAGATTACCGAGGAGGAGGCTAAGGAACTCGGATGCGATTTGATTATTGCGGATTGGGGAGCGGAATCCTGCGGGGATGCTGTCAGGCTTTACTGGGCGGTTGACCCTGAAACCGATATTATTAAGCTTGCGAGGTTTAAGAGTTTCGGGTGCGGAACGGCTATCGCTTCAAGCGACGTTATGTCGGAACTCTGTATGGGGAAAACAGTCGATGAGGCGGTGAAAATCACCAATATTGACGTTGAACACGCTCTTCGCGATGAACCAGATAAGCCCTCTATTCCTCCTCAAAAAATGCATTGCAGCGTTATGGCGTATGACGTAATCAAGAAGGCGGCTTCAATTTACAAAGGCGTGGATATGTCCTCTTTTGAGGAGGACGATATTGTATGCGAGTGCGCCCGCGTTACTCTCCGCACTATAAAAGACGTAATCAGGATTAACGACCTCAAAACCGTTGAGGAAATTACCAACTATACCAAAGCAGGCGCTTTCTGTAAATCCTGTATTAAACCGGGCGGACACGAAAAACGTAAATACTACCTTGTAGATATATTAAAAGAAGTGAGGGATGAAATGGAAAAGGAAAATGTGAAAGAAAAAGCCGAAGCAACCGACTTCAAATCTATGACCGTTGTTAAAAGGCTTAAACTTATCGAGGATGTTTTGGATAAAGATATTCGACCTATGCTTGCCGGAGACGGCGGTAATCTTGAGGTTGTCGATATCAAGGAAGACGGGGAATTTACCGACCTCTATATCAGGTATATGGGGGCGTGTATGGGTTGTCCGAGTGCAAGCACCGGTACTCTGTATGCCATACAGGAATACCTCAGCCAAAAGGTCGATAATTCCATCAGGGTAAAACCCGTATAGGTTTTTGGAAATCTTTCTTAAGAAAGAGGGCTGATATGGAATTAAAGGAGCTACCTAATATCGGGAAGGTTCTTTCCTGCAATCTTGAGAAGGTGGGGGTTGACAATGCGGAAAAACTTCGCGAAATCGGGGCTAAAGAGGCGTTTAAGCGAATCAGGGAGAAAGTTGACCCGGGAGCGTGCATTATGATGCTTTATGCACTTGAGGGGGCTGTCGAGGGAATCCCGTCAAACTCGCTTTCTTCGGCAAAAAAGGACGAGCTTAAAGTATTTATCAATAGACTTTAGATTATTGCATTGAGGATTATACTGGTCGGATATTCTCAACTAAATCAAATAAAAGGTCTGTCGAATCGCTTTTCCCAAGCGCCGTTTTGTTTGAGTTGCATATTCCAGAACATATTAACAAGCCCTGAAGGAGCAATTACAAGTAAAATTCTTAGTATTAAAGGCAGTTTAAATGGCTTTGCCAAGCGTTTCATAATTTTATATGAAAACTTTTCCGTTGAAGCAAAATGTTTACCCAATTCCCTGAAATTGGTGAATAGTTTTTTTGTCATGTTAGGGGGCATATATTGTATGCCCTCAACTCCGCCTTTAATAACCGTGCCGATATATTCGCAATTTAATCGGGAAACGAGTTTCTTTAAATACCTCTCAAGATAAACGGAATGCTTAGATTCGGGAAAACCGGATTGCACTATAAATCCGATTCTTTTCAGCTTATTAATATTAAAACCGGAAATCTGTTCAAAAAAATCCTTAACGATACCGGGCATACAATCTGTGTAAAGCGGAAAAATTATAACACAGGTATCCGCGTCAAGGAAAGTTTTGATAGCCTGTTCACGTTCTTTAATATCAGCTAAATAGCGGACAACGGTAGGTTCATTACAAATCTCCGTATATCCGTCCAAGAATTGTTCCGTCAAAATTTTGGAATTGCTTTTTTTGTTTCGCGGCGAGCCGTTAAATATTGCAAGTTTCATTGATTATATCCTCTATTTTATCTTTTTCTATTTGTTTCATAAACCGTAATTTACTATGAAAATTAATAGCTGTTCGTTCATAAATATCTTTTATAATTTGTAAATCTTCCTCGTCGGTATCCTTTTCGTGCTGAATGATAAGCCCGAAATCGGGATATTTTTCATAACGCTTACGATGATGAGCCTCTCCATATATAATTTTGAAATACGGGTGAATTAGTACAATCAGGCGATCCGTTATTTTCTTAAGCAATGAACTTGTAAAACCTGCAATTACAGGAGAGGCGAAAATAAAGAAATCGGAATTGATAATTGACCTGAAAATCTGTTCGGCATCGTCCTTATGCACACATCTACCGGGAGTTTTTATCCAGCATGTCCAGCAACCGATGCAATAATGCAAATTCATTTGATTTAACGCGAATAAATCAACCTGATGCTCTTTGTTTAACTCAAAACTCAGATTCCGCAAATAATCCGAGAAATGACTTGCTTCCGTTGTCATATCTCCATTCAGGATACATATTTTCATATTGCACCATCCTTAATACTATAATAAAGAGATTTCTTCGTTTCTTATTTAAACACCGCAACACTTCCGAAGTGTTACCTTTCTTAAAAATTAATATTTGTTATTGAAAAGACAAGTCAAAATTTAGTGAGGGTTTGCATTAATGACCGTTTGTGCGCTTTTCATACATCATCAGCATCTTAAGTCCGGGATTTTGTCCCAAAAATCCCTTGAAGTCATCGTATTTAATTACATAGACTTCGGAATCTTCGCTTGATTTTATCTCGAAATCCGTTTTTGCATTGATGTTTTCCTCAAGGAACGGGTTATTGATAAACTCGCCCTTTTTATACGTTTTTATTATCTTTCCGTTTTCGTAGCGATGGATTTTTCCGCTTAGCATAATATATGTATCGTCGGGGATTTTAGCGGAAGTCATCAACGGTTTATCGTTTTTAACCGACATAGGCGTTAAAACAGACTCAAGGTAGGTTATCTGCGAAGAAGACAGGGTGCTGAGGTATTTGTTAGACTTAATAATGTTCCAACTTTCTCCGTTACGGATATGGGCTATACGGCGGATATTATGTTCAACCTTAGTATGACGGATTAAGCGAAGGAACGAGCCTTTTGCTATTGAGTATGCGGTTACGGAGGTTTCGGCAATTACATCCGCGCTGCGAAGCCCTCCTAAAAGCAATGATGCTTCCCCGAAATACTCAAATGTGCCGTAAACCTTGTCGCTTACGTTCTCTATACCCCCGATGGACACGTTGCCTGAAACTATAACGTAGAATTTATCACCCGGCGTATTTTTTTCAATAATCTTATCTCCCTTGCTGAAATGTTCCTCTTCCACTACAAGCAGGAGGTCTTTCATTTTTTCAGGCGGCAAATCCTTAAATATTTCTATCCTGCTGAAAACGTCAAGAATGCGGTATGCATCTTCAAATTTATGTTTTTCTATTTTCGGGTAAACCGTTTCGCCTATACCGAATTTAGCAAGAGTAAGCGAGGTATCTTTCGGAAAGTCCTTTTTGGCAATATGATAAACCGTAACTTTTTTTTGTATATCCTTATCAAGCGAATTAAGAAAATCTATTGAAGTGTGTAACGGTGGAACTCCCGCCTCATGGTAGATTAAATCGCAATCCCATGGGAAGTCAAGCAAAAATACCTTGCGTTCATTTGAAATCACCCCGTCATCATACATCTTTTCAATCACGGCGGGATTATTCAAGTGGTCTGAACTGTAAAGCAGACTCTTGTTCCTGTAAGTAAAATGGAAGGCTATTGTCGGAATCGAATGAAGGGAATAATAGAAGTTAAATATAGCCCCGTGGATATTATAACCGACGTTGATTTTAATAGGATGAAAATTAAACATCTCGACAAGCTCGGAGGTTGGAATTCTTGTAAGCGCCGAATATTTTCGCAGGAAACTTTGCATAACCGTAGGGGTGGTATAAAGATTTATCCTGCCCTCTTCGAGTATCTTTTGGAAAGTTCCCGAATCGTGGTCGGCATGACAGTGTGTAAGAATAATGCAGTCTATTAGCTTCGGGTTGACATTGGAATCCCGTAACCATTCGGTTGAATTTACCGGCGGGTCAACCATTATACCGGTTTTGTTTATCCAAAAGATGAAACCCGATGTGTTATCGTTATGGTCAAACCCGTGAGAAGGTCCGAGGCAGGTTATACCGAACTCCGGGGGTTCAAACGGCTCTCTAAGGGTAGCGCCGAGGTCAAGATGAATATTAAACTTAATCTGGTTGGGAATTTCGGCAATAAGTTTGCCGCCGTCATACACATTAAAACCCTTGTCGCTTGTCGGCGTTATTTTCACCTCTCCGATTTCTACACCATTCGACGGAAACGGGATAAATTCCACAAGGTCATCAAGTTTCATATCTCTCCTGAAATAATCCATCTCCGCTTTTATATTTGGGATATGATAGCCGTTTACCTTTTCGATTTCGCTTGAAACATCAACGCACTGGGGCCCGAAAGCCGCCTCGCTCAAAACAATTTTCATATTTTCTATATGGTCGGGATTAATATAGACGCGGGTTTTTTGTTGACGGATGAAGTAATTGAAATAAATAGGAAACTCCACCTCCGCCATACTAATATGATTTTTCGGGTTGAAATGCTCATAAGGCAAAACAAAGATAAACGGAACTCCATTAGGAAGGAGCTTCGTATCTTTAAGTGTCTCCGGCGGAGAACCGAACTGTATATAACCTTGTGATGTGTCCACTAAATACCCGCCTCTCGGAAGCTGGGTAACAATGCCCTCTAATTTTTTAAGACTCTTAATCTTTTCTATTTTAACCCCCCTGTTTCGGATTATTCATTATAAATCCTTTAAACGAAGATTGTCAAGGAAAGTATCGGAAAACAAGCCCCGAATCTTCATAAACAGCCCGAAAAACCTACGGTTTTTTCATTTTATAGCTCATGAAACGCAAATTTGACATCAAAAAGCCTCTTAATTATACTCTGTGCTACGGTTTTTTGTGAAATCGGGAGGAAAAAATAAATTGTCAACTAAAGCTCAAAGAAGACTTACCACTTTTTCAGGCGTATTTATTCCAAGCGTTGTAACGACTTTCGGCGTTATCCTGTTTTATCGAACGGGATGGGTAACTGCAAATGCCGGTTTAATAGGAGGGCTTATTGTTATTATTGCGGCAAACGTATTAACCTTTGTTACCGCATTGTCTTTGTCGTCGATAGCATCAAATATAAAGGTGGAAGTCGGCGGAACTTATTATATGATTTCGCGCAGTTTAGGTCCTGAAATAGGTGGGGCTATCGGGATTGCCTTGTTTTTCGCACAAGCTTTTTCTACGGCTTTTTATACTATAGGTTTTTCGATTGCGGTTAATACAATTTTCCCGCAAGTTCCTTTGATTGCAATAAATTTTATTACGTTAACTTTAATTACGATAATTTCAATTATCGACGCGGAAATTGCCATAAAGGCGCAATACATAATTCTTGCTTTAGTATTGCTGGGGATTTTTTCTTTTTTTATCGGAAATTTTCGATTTGACGTAACCCCGCAGATGTTCGGGACTTTTGAAAAGGGAAGTCTGTGGATAACGTTGGCAATATTTTTTCCCGGTGTTTCGGGATTTGATGCGGGTATCAGTATGTCGGGAGACTTAAAAGATCCTTATAAGAGTATTCCGCGTGGAACGCTTTGGGCAATAGGATTTACATTCTTTTTCTATGCGCTTATTGCAGTATGGTTTGCGTTCAATTTTACTCCCGAGCAGGTTTTTGTAAACGAACTATTGATGGTTGAAAGCGCCGTAATTCCCGTAATAGTTTTAGTCGGCGTATTGGCATCAACTCTTTCTTCCGCTACCGGAAGAGTTCTCGGCACTCCGAGGACGTTACAGGCTTTAGCTTATGACGGTATTGTTCCCCGCTTTTTGGCAAAAGGAAGTAAGAAAACCAACGAACCCAGAATTGCAATGATTTTCAGTTGCGTGATTACAGGGGTTCTTTTACTTTTCGGCAGCATAGATTTTTTAGCACAACTTCTTGCTAAAATATTTCTTGCCACCTATGCAATAGCAAATTTTATTTGTGCTATGGAAATAATTGTTAAAAACCCTTCTTTCAGACCGGTATTTAAAATTCATTGGATTATACCTGTTTTGGGAACCATTATGTCGGTTACGTTTATGTTTTTAATTGATGCGTTTTATTCCATTGCAGCTATTATTATATTAGCCTTTTTGTATGTAATTCTTGCGCGAAGAGGGCTTCAGAAAAATTGGGGTGATATTCGGAAAGGGTTTTGGGCAAGTATTATTGAAGTGGCGCTTGCTAATTATGAACGCTATAAAGAGCATCCCCGAAACTGGCGTCCCCATATTGCTATCTTTGAAAATGATATGAAAAATCGTGAGTTGCTTGCAAATTTTGCTGTGGAACTTATAGGAAGAGGAAACGGTATTATATCCAATTATATCTTTATAGACAGGAATGTGAATGCTTCCAAAGATGTCTTTGAAAAAGAATACAGCGAAATTCAAAGATTTATTGAAGACAGGAACTATGCTAATATTTATCCGGAAATAATATTTACCAATAAGGATAAAAACTCAAACCTCATTGCCCTTCAGGCTGACGGTATCGGAACTTTTAAGGCTAATACTATCATTACGGACTTTTGCATAGATGATAAAAGTCTTGAAACCCATCTTGAATATATTAAAAGTTATGATGTGCTCAAAAAGAATATTATTTTTATAAAAGGTAATCAGTTGAATACGGTGTGTGAAGACAGGATAGACGTATGGATTAGCGGGTTTAAGTCTAATCTGTCAATACTATTGCTTATTCCGGTATTGCTCTCAAAAAATATTGAGTGGTCTAAAACAAGCGTATTTTTCCGTATGATAGTAAGCAGCAGAGAACTTAAAGAGGAGGCGGAAAGAAATATTTCGGCTATACTTGAGGATAGCCGTATCAAAGCGGATATAGACGTGATATTGCTTGAGAACAATTTAGAGCTAAATACGCTTGTTAAAAAAGAAACAAAAAATGAATTTTTAAAAGACGCGCTTAGTGAGAAGTTGATTGAACAAAGCCCGATGATTTCCAAGCTTGTGCGTTTTTTAGCTAAATTTGAACAACCTAAATCTGATGAAAAAAGAAAGTTGGCAATTTACAAAACTATTGAAGCCGTATCCCGGAACGCAAGACTTGTTATTATGGGAGTAAATATTCCTGCTGAGGGGAAAGTTATTTCTTATGCGCGGGATTTAAAAAATCTTCTCAAAGGGCTTCCCGTAACTATGCTTGTAAAAGGCAAGCATACTATATTTGCAGAAAAAGAAACCGATGTAAAATCTATAGACAAATAGAGTTTATTATAACGGGATTTTTGTTGACGTGTTTTGTTATATTTGACTTTATATGAGACTGCCGTTTATAATAACATCAAATACGGATTTAAAAAGAGAGAACTATGCAGGATTTTGAACATTTAAGAAAAGAGATGGTGGAGTATCAGATAAGGCTTCGGGGCATAAAAAGCGGAGCGGTGCTGAGAGCGATGGAAAAAGTTCCGCGTCATCGGTTTGTATCGGGTGGAGAAATCGGGAATGCTTACTCCGACGGACCTTTGCCTATCGGGGAGGGGCAAACCATATCGCAGCCCTATATCGTTGCGCTGATGACCGAGGCTTTAGGGATTGACGGGCAAAGCAGGGTGCTTGAGATTGGCACGGGGTCGGGGTATCAAACCGCGGTGCTTGCTGAGATTGCGCGTGAGGTTTACACCGTTGAGCGGATTGAAAGCCTTTCCGTTCGAGCAAGAGGGATTTTAACGGACTTGGGTTTTACCAATATATATTACAAGGTCGGTAACGGGTTTGAGGGTTGGAGCGAACATTCCCCGTTTGACGGGATTATAGTTACCTGCGCGCCTGAAAAAATCCCTCCCGCTTTAATCGGGCAACTTGCCGAAAACGGCAGACTTGTTATTCCGGTAGGGGCGCGGAATTTTCAGCGTCTTGAGGTTATCAAAAAGATTGAGGGTAAAATCGGGCGTGAGGAGATTTGCGCGGTGAGATTTGTTCCTATGGTTGAGGATTAAAAAACTCATCGCGGGTTATTTCCATAAGCAATGCATCCCGCTTAACGCCCTCGTGTAGTTCATGCTCTTTGAGGATTTTGATTTTTCTAAACCCCGCCTTTTCATAACACCTGATAGCGCGCTCATTCCAAGTATGCGGGTCGATTATTATTTTTTTTGCCCTTTCTCTTGCGAAAAGATACTCAAGCATAGTTCTTAATACTTTCGTGCCGATATTTTTGTTCCAATATCGGGTTTCGCCTATGAAAAGGTCTATCCCGAAAATCCCTTCCGTATCTTCTATCTGAAATATCGGTTTATGGATTTCGGATAGAGGATAAAATTGAATATATCCGATTTCGTTATCCTCATATATGATTATGCAGGGAACAACGTTTTCACGTGCAAGGGCAGGAAGGGAGTAGTGTTTCATAATACGGTCGGCAGGAAATGGATTATCGCGCCCCTCGTAAAATTCCAACACTTCCTCATCGGTTAGCCACTTTGATAAAAGTTCATAATCGGACGGGCGGTGTTGCATATTGCGGATAGTTATTTTATCGTTTCGGATTTTCAATTTTGTAACCTTAATGCAGAGTTAAATTTGATAAAGAAATTTTCTATGAGAAATTTATCTTTTACCCCCGGAGCCGTTTCAACCGAACTTGATAAATCAACGGCATAGGGCGAAAGATGCTTTACAATTCCCGAAATATTTCTCGAGTTAATCCCTCCGGCAATTATGACTTTTTTCCCGATAAAATCAAGAGTCTCGCTGCTTAAATTAGCGGCTATATAGAAAGACTTACCCGAACCCCCGTATAAGTTTTCATCAAGTTTATCAAAAAGGAACGTGTTAATATCAATATCGTAAAGTTTACGGATAACGGTATCGGTCAGGTCGTTTATGCGGACGGCGAAAATTACCGGAAAAGGTGTTTTTGCTTTGAGGTGAAGCGCAAAATCCAAATCGTAATCGCCGTGAAGTTGAATGGTATCGATGCCCGTAGCGCGGACGGTTTCGATAATCTCATTTTCGGATTTATCGACAAAAATCCCTACCTTTGATACAATAGCGGGAAGACCTTTGATTATATCGCGGGCGTTTTCGATTGATATATTGCGCACGCTTTTTTCATAGAAATTAAAACCCAATGCCGAAGCGCCGCAAGCTATGGTATATTGAGCTATATCAATATTCCGGATACCGCAGATTTTTATCTTTGTCATCTTTACCTCCTATGGGGCGAGGTATATAAACGGGATTACAGGGATATTGCGAAGTATCCAGAACAGCATAATAGTTCCCAGTATAATCCATAATCCCGCCATACCGATTTTCGGTTTCGGAATAGTTTTCTTAAAGAAAATAAAGACAATTTCGTAGATTAAAAGATATATAACAAACGCCAAGCCCGCTACAAACAATGCATTAGAGCTAATAGCTTCAAGAAAGCGGAAATGAGAAATTGCGTGCAAGGCGCGCCCGGAACCGCAAACCGGACAATAGAGTCCCGTAAACCGATGGAACAGGCAGGATGGAAAAAGCGGGGTTGATATAAAGATACGGATAAAAATAACGGGAAGAGCAATCCCGACTATAATAAGAAATAGCCTGATTACTCTTCCCTTACTCTGAGAAATTTCCATCAACCCGATTTACATACTCATCAGTTCGTTAAAAACACCAATGCTAGCCAATCCACCTGTGATAAGCGAGATGATGAAGAATACGATACCTATCAAACCGAGAATAAAGCCGATAAGGCTTAAGATATTACCGGTTTTGAGGCTTGAAGCAGCGCCTGCTTCATCTCCGGCAGCTTTTTTAGCAGCGATTTGCCCGAGTAAAACAACCCCGGCAATACCGAGACCCAAAGCAACAACATTACAAGTTATTGCACCGAGAACAATTGCAACAATACCCATAACCTTTTTCGGTTGTGGAACATTAGCTTGAGATTCGCCCATAGTCAACCTCCTAAAAAATTTTTCTGTCTTTATGGATTTATATTCTATAATAAATGTGGGAAAAGTCAACTTATAAATCGAATTTATTTAAGGATAACCGAAAATCAAGTGATATGCGATTCTTATTGCAAAAAAAGCCACTAAAGAGAATACTATTATGTTTTGCGTCTTCTTTGAGAGACTTATCTTTGTAAGAATTTCTTTTTTTGAGATAAACTCTATAATCGTAATGATTATTAATATCAATGCGGCGAGAATAGCTAAAGGGGCGAGAGGATTATAAGCGATACCCTTTAAAAATTTGCCGTGAAGGATAAAATGAGTTCCGCGTATCAAACCGGTCGTTCCACCGATAATACCGATTTTCTCCCAGGGCCAGATAGTTCCGCCGTTATCATATTTCAGAAAAAAAGAATAAACCAAGTATATCAAAGCGCCGACTATTCTTAAAATCTTGTTTTGCAGAAAAATTTCCATAAGAACCCTAATTTAAGAAACGGCGGATATGAAAAAGCATATCCGCCGTAAGATTTTATTATTCCTGTATTAAAGATTTTCCTTTAGCATCTTTCATAGAATTTAGGATAATCTGTATGATATCTAAAACAACCCACAGGCCGCAACCGCCGAAAGTAAACAGCTTAATCATACCGAGCGAGCGATGTTCCAAGTAAAAACGGTCAAGTCCGATAAAGCCGCCTATCATAGAATAAATAAGCGCTACACTTTGGTATTTTTCTGATTCAAATTCGATAGGCAATCCCCTTGCATCCTTTCTGGTTCCTTTGATTGAGTGATAAATATCAATCAGCATCCAAACTCCTAATCCGCCGAATGTCAGAACTTTTAAGATACCAAGTCCCGTTTGACCAAGGTAAAAACGGTCTAAATTTGTCAATGACAAAACTACAAGCATAACCGGGTCTCGTTTTTCCTGTCCCTTTAATTTGTTGCCGTCAATATCGGTTTGCTTGTTGTAAAACAGGAGAAATAAATCCACAATCCACCAGATACCGAGACCGCCAAGCGTTATAAGTTTTAATATACCCGTCCCTATTTTTCCCAAGTAAAACCGGTCGAAACCGAGATAACCGAAGCAAAGCGAAAGTTGCAAAGTAAGCAAATAGCTTCTTTTTTCCATAGCATTCCTCCCTGTATTTTAAAATTAGTTTATAAATTCTAACCGCTCTTTTCTCTTATGTCAATTTAAAACAGGGAATTATGCAAATATCGACAATAAGCGAGTTAATCAAAGACATCCGGTTTAGGCAATTCATAAGAGCGATATTAACGGTCGCGAACCCTGTCGATTAGATTATCCAACGCCTCGGCATCTTCGGAATCGCCGTATTTTTCATCATCTAAGGTGCGCATATCGTCAATCAACCGCTTGGCGTTTTCAAGGGCGCGGAGACGTTTCTGCGTAAACGTGCGGTTTTCATTGAGTTGACGACGTAACTCCGAAACATTACGGGCGCGTTTCATAAGTTCCTCAAGTTGTCTGTTTTCTTCAAGCGTAACAGTTAATTCCTGATTTGCACCCGCGCGCACCTCAAGCGATGAGCGAAGTTGCTCAAGGAGTAGCCCCGATGCGGGAATATTTACGTTGCGGACAATACCGACGCTTCCTTCAAGAACCGATGTGGTCTGGTCGGTATCGGTAACCTCTAATGCAAATTTTGTTCCTCTGACCGCCGCAACCGCTATTGATGATTCCACGGCGAAAGTGTCTGCATCCGATGTTCTTGTGAAGATATTGAAAAGCGCACGTCCTATACGCAAGGTAAGTTTTTCCTCATTCTGTTTTACGGTGGAAAGCACTATCTCGGAATTTTCGGAAAGCCTGAATACGCCTCGCGCGCCCATATTTATTTCGCAAAAGGAATTTGCGCCTGTTTTGATTATATAGTTCTCCGATAAAGTTTGTTCAACCGTTGCTGCGCGCCACGTTGCTCCGTTATCCGCCGACACCCGAACATTTCCGCTGAATAACTCGATTTTATAGGTCTTGGCAAACACCCCAACCGATACAAAAAGCATTAACGTAATTATAAAAAATATTCTCTTCATAAAACTCCCCTTTAATGTTATTTATACTATATCTTACATCAGAATCGGCGATATTCCAAAATTATAGGCAAATTAATTTTAAAAAACCGTTCTAAAAAAAATTTTTTTTCAAAAGCGTTTTAAGATGATAAAAAACGCTATATATGATAAAATACCTGAGATGGGATTTGACGGGAAACATTTACGAAATTTTTTAAAAGGGGCTTTTTAAAATGAAAAGATTTTTTTGGCTTACCGCGTTGCTTTTTGTATTAAGTATCCCGCTATTCGGGGAGAAATCCGAAATCACGCACAGGCTTGTCTTTTTGCCGAGATTAAACCTTAACCGATGCCCAATAGGTTTTGCTTGACAAAATCGGATGGATACTTTAAGTTTAATCGGAAAAAATCATAAGAAAGGGGGTAAATTTGGATAAGGAACCGTTGAATCAATCTTCACACAACGAGTTTCGTCCATCTGTACCTATACTTCGAGAATATATTCATTCTTTTTGGATACTGCGTTCTGAAATAAAAGAGGAATATTGTCCCTACCTTTTACCGCCCGACCCGTTTTTTGATTGTATCCTGAGTTTCAAAAGTGATACAAACGCTATCAAATCCAACGGAAACTCAGATAGTATTTCGGGAAGTTTTATATGCGGGATAAGAACCAAACCCATATCGGTAAAACCTAACGGGGATATTGAATATCTCGCAATCAGGTTTTATCCTCACGGGCTAAGACCATTTCTGAATTTTCATTGTAAGGAATTAACAAATCTTGTCGTTGAACTTGAATCAGTTAAGGGAATGTTGGCGGAAACTTTAAAACCGATTTGGGATTACAGGGTGAGTGACATAGAGCGTATTAAAATAATAGAAGAAAGCCTGCTTTTACTTCTGATAAAAAGGAACTATCATTTCTCTAAGGAAATTTACAACGGAATTCGAATAATCCGCAAAACCGAAGGACAAATCTCTGTTTCAGAACTATGCGACAGGCTCGGCACATCATCCCGCAGTCTTCATCGTGAATTTGAAAGATTTGTCGGGGTCAGCCCCAAGACATTCGCAAGAATTGTCCGTTTTGGCAAAATGTTGAATTCAATGCGAAATTACAATGAAGATAGCTTAGCCGGTCTTGCCTTTGACTGCGGCTATTTCGACCAAGCACATATGATACACGAATGCACGGAGTTTTCAGGACTTACTCCTCTTGAACTCTTATACCTTATTAGGGACAAAATCTAAAAATTTTAAAACTGTCCGAATTTTACAATACTGCAATCAGTTTCCATTTTATAATTAACCTGCAAAACAAAGCAGGAGGAAAAATATGGAAACCGAAATTGAGATAAGAAATCTCTCAAAAACTTATGACGGGAAAGTTAAAGCGTTATGCGGAGTAAATTTATCAATCCCGAAAGGCAAGATATTCGCCTTGCTCGGACCTAACGGAGCGGGAAAAACAACATTAGTCAGTATATTAACAATGCTATGTAAACAGGATAATGGAGATTTTTCTTTCAGTGGAATTGACAGTCACAGAAAAACCCGCGACATTTTTAAATCTGTCGGTGTTGCCTCGCAGGATAACGAATTAGACCCAAAAATCAAAACCGAAGAACTCATTATTTTTCAGGCAAGACTTTTCGGGATGTCCAAAAATGAGGCTGTAAAACGCTCACAAACACTTATTAATGATTTCGGACTTACTCCATATAAGGATAAAAAAACGGAAACCCTTTCCGGAGGAAATAAACGCCGTCTCCATTGTGCGCTTGCACTTGTCAATAATCCGTCCCTACTTTTCCTTGATGAACCTACTGTTGGGATGGATCCTATGGCAAGAAAAAATTTCTGGGATACTGTTGGAGAAATCAACCGTCAACGTAACCTAACCATATTTTTAACGACCCAATATCTTGAAGAAGCGGATAAATACGCACATAATTTAGCTCTTCTTATTGATGGAACAATCCATTATGAAGGAAGTGTTGCGAACTTTAAAAAGAAAGTTATACCCCACAAAGAAAGCTCTCTTGAGGAGAGCTACTTGGAATATGTCAAATCACATTCCGAGAGACAAATCGAAATTTCAAAAAAGGAGGAAATACAATGAATTGCACGGGATTTCTTCTAATAGGCAGAGGAATAAAAAAAATATTAAGAGAACCTATGGCACCATTAACCGGCTTGGGTATGAGCATATTTTTTCTGTTAGTATATAATGCGGGTATAGGCGGAATAGGCTTCTTGCCGGAATTCGGAGATGGGGGCTATTTGTCTTTTCTATTTCCTTTGGCGATTGTATCTTTGGCAATGGGTTCATCGTCAGGAGCAGGACAAAATCTTCACAACGATATGCAATCCGGATATTTTAGACGGATGTATATGACGCCGGCTCCAAGATGGGCATTTATAGCCGCACCTCTTTTGGCGGATGGATTATCAACATTGCTGATGACTGGATTACTTATAGCAGTCGGGGCAATTTTCGGGGTAAAATTTCAATTCGGAGCGATTTCCGTAATAGGCATCCTTGCCCTTTCTTTGCTTTGGGGGATAACTCTTTCGGGATTTTCCGCGGGAATAATGCTGAGAACCGGCAAGCCCCAAGGTGCGCAGATTGTCACCAATGCCGTTTTCCCGTTGATTTTTCTGACCACCACCTTTCTACCACGCGAACTAATTACATCACGCTGGCTGGTAGCCATATCCTGGGGAAACCCCGTAACCTATGTGCTTGAGGCAAACCGTTATCTTCTAGCGGGAACATCGCCGAAATATTTTTTAATGATAGGAATAGCTGTATTATCGTTTGGCGCACTTTCGGCGATTTTATTCGCATTATCCGGCTCTAAAAAGGCTTTGAATTAAAAGATTATTCCCAAATTATATTTCCCGCACGGGACTTAGATTAAAAACTTGATTTCTATTATGGCTTGAATTATTATATTAAAATGAAAAGCAATTATACTACAATGGAGGTTTTGTGATAAAAAAAGTTCTGTTTGCCGTATTATTTGGGTCTGTCTTCGCCGTTCCGGTATTTTCATCACCCGTAGAAATAATGCACCGTATTACTTTCCTGCCCCGCCTAAACCTTAACCGCACTTTGCCTAACCGGTTTTCATTGCCTTTGCAATACACATTTGAGATGAAAAACGGGTTTTTTGCCGACACCGGAATTTCGTTTGAAACCACAACGGGATATATTCGCGGATACTATTTCAGAGCGGGATGGAATAATATAGTATCTACGCCGTTCGGAGGCTCGCTTCAGTTTGCCGGAACTCAATATGCCGAATATGAACGCTCCGTCAACTCAATTATTATAGCGGGGAACGGTAATTTTGAATGGAATCGTTATTTTGCCGGCTTTGAAATCGGCGTGAATTTTCGATTTTTAAATATAGATAGCGACAGGTTGTGGAATATTTTTTATTACCCCGATATTTCCCGCGAGGCAATATTGTGTTATTACGGGGTTTTCGGTATGAAGTTTTTTGATGAGCGTTACCGTGTTTTTATCCGCTTTGACAACCGCGATGATTTTCTCGCGGGCAATCTTGGGCATTACGGTTTCTTTTTCGGACAGGAGTTTGATATTAATTCGCGGTTTACGGTAAAGCTGATACCGGGGTTTCGTCAGTCCGGTAGCGTTGCGCTTGCCGCGACGTATTATCAGGCAATTATATATTTCGGCGGGGAGATACGGTTATGAAAAAATTTATCCTTATTATTGTTGTTTGCTTAACCACAGGTTGCACAATCGACCTTTTAGGTTTATTCGGTTCTTCCGATGTTGATTTAAGGTTTATGGAAAGTCGCGAGATGGGCGAGATTCCCGATATTGTGGGGCTTCCCGATGAGTTTTCTTTTATTATCATTGCCGATTTACATATACGGGGTTCAAACCGTAATATGACCTTGCTGAAAGATAAAATCACCGATAATGACCGCTTTGTCCTTTTGGCGGGAGATTTAACCCAATGCGGTTATGAGGAGGATTTTATTACCCTGACTAATTATGAACGGGAATTAGGGATACCGTTTTATTACACGCTGGGTAATCATGATGTATATTTCGGCGGATGGGAGTATGCCAAAAGAATAATCGGGCAAAGCAGCTATACCTTTGCAGCGGGAAACCTGCGGATTATATCAATAGATTCTGCGAACGGCACTCTCGGAGCATTACAGCTTCAATGGCTCGAAAACGTCCTTGATAAAATGACCGAGGATTATTGCCTTATTTTTACCCATTTTCATTTTTTTAACAGTCACTTGTTAGAGTTTCAACAATATACGGATATAGAGGAAATCTATTATCTTATGCATCTATTTGAAAGAAGCGGCGTGGATTGGGTGGTTATGGGGCATTCTCATAAGCATGATGCGAGACTTGTAAACGGCGTTTTATATTTGGTATCGGATGCTTTTGTCGATAAAGGAAGAGGCGGGAAGTATATCCGTGCGACCTTCGGGGAAAACGGGTTGAGTTACAAGGTTTTAGAGTTATAAATATTGACGGGAAAATTTTCGGTTGTGGTTTTATTGCCGTAAATTGAAGACGAACGAAGAATGCCGATTGTCCTATTACAATTTGTGGGCTAATTTAGATAGCGTCGGACAAATTGGTGTGAGTTCGGAATGAGACGCAAACGGGCGGATATAGACATAGCATACCTTCTTGCAAAGTTATTTACCGTAATAATACTCCGGTTATTAGTTTATTTCAAATATGAGGAAGCGAAACGAAATTTGCTATTTTTGATTTTTTCCTTTAAATTATTACTGATTATATAAATTAAAAAGGTGGGGTTTTATGGAGTTTAAAAGAATTAAACACAACGACGGTAGTGTTGAGTATGTTGTGTCCGGCGAGGTTAAATCTTATTTTTTAGAGGGGCTTTCAAATGCGGTGCAGGAAGATATAGACAGCGGTGGGGTTACGAGTTTCTCTTTTGATTTTTCGGATGTGGACTATCTTGATTCTCAGGGAATTCGCATCTTGGTTATTGCAGGGAAATATAATTATCAAGGGAATAAAAAGTTGATTATTAAAAATCCCAAAGATAATATAAGGCGAATCTTGGAGCTTGCGGAAATAAAGTTTATTGAGATAGCGGATTAGCGATAGTTCAGGAGGGTTTTTACAATCTGTTTTTTTCTAATACAATACACGGCATTGTTCGGAAGCGCCTTCAAAGCATTTCTTTTGCTTTGGAATCTATTTCACCGATTTTTCCCACAAATTCTTCCCATACATCCGGCGATAGAGCGATACCTTTTTTAGTCGGTAGCCATTCTCCTTCTTTTTGATAATATTTGCGAATATCAATATACTTTTTCCCCTGATATTCAATGACTTTGATTATTACGTTATTGCCGATTTGCACAATAAAATCCTCCATAACAACTCCCTTATTTAATTTCTTTAGGAACTGTAAACAGACGCAGTCTGGTTTTTTTATCGGAAAAACCTTTCCAAGAGGATATGTCAATATCGAAAACGGCTGTTGCACAGGTAGGGAAAGTTATATCTTCTTTGCTGAGCAGGCAAACCAACTCCTCCATAACGGGATTATGCCCGACTATCATAGCCGAATTATATTTGTCGGGAATTTCGGGAATATAATCAAGTATAGTTTCCACGTCACCCGGATAAAAATCATTGTTCCAGATAATTTCATTGTCATAGCCGATAGTTTCACAAATATTGTTGACCGTAAGTTTTGCCCTCATTGCCGGTGAAGAGATAATAATATCCGGGATAGCGTTGTTTTCCGATAGGTAGTTTCCCATAATGGGAGCATCTTTTTTTCCTCGCTTGTTTAATGGACGGTCAAAATCGTTAAGACTTGAATCCGACCAATCGGATTTTGCATGCCTTAATATAATTAGCGTTTTCATATAGAAAACCCCCTTTCCTTAATTCAGCATTTATTAAGCGCAGGATTTTAAGTTCTTTGCAGTTTCCAGACAGTTTTACCTATGATACAGATGTTATCAATTTTATCGGAAGTTATTTCCTCCGGGGGGTAATTCGGGTTATCGGAGGAGATGATAATGTTACCGGAAGTTTTATATGCAATACGCTTGACAATCAGGTTGCCGCCCCGGTTTATTACATATACTCCGTCCGTGCCGGGAAAATAGTTTTCCACAAATACTATAAAGTCCCCCGCATTAAGATAAGTCTGCATAGAATCATCTATTATTTCAAGCGCTTTTACAAACTCCTTTGCGAACCCGTCTATTAATCTATATGAGATTGGCAGGTGTATCCCCGTTTTCGGGGAATCAAAATGCTCTTTGCCGTATTCGGCATTGCTTTTATTATCCAAAATAGGTATATAAGATGCAGCCTCATTATTAAGCGCAAACCCGTCTTTACTGAACATCGAGCCGTTTCCGAGAATAAGCCACTCGATATTAACGTCAAAATCTTCGCGCAGTTTTTGCAGGACCTTGATAGTCGGCTTATTTCTTCCGGTTTCTATTGCGCTGATAGAGTCCTGAGATAAGGAAAAAAACTTGCCGAAATCGGTTTGCTTATAACCCAGCGTTTTTCTTAACTTGCGAAATCTTTCTGCAATTTGCATATTGTAACTCTCTAAATTTAGTTAAAACAGACGGTAAAAGCCTCTCCTAACTTTGCTTGTCATTTCAGCAAAATTTTTACCACCAGGAGTAACTCAAAAACCCTCACCTCTCTAATTATATCCCATTTCGGTTATTTTTTCAATTTAAAATGAGATTAAAAATTTGTTTTTGGGGCAGTGTAAACTTAATTGTGTCTAAAGAGGCACATAATGATAAGTGGAGAAAA
>CAZQBT010000034.1:0-28153 GCA_964591955.1 uncultured Brevinematales bacterium
AGTCCTGCATAAAACCGAAAACACCCCGTAGCTTTTATCTCCCGTTTCGGCAAGCATCTTGTCGGCAAACTCCGCCTGAACCATCACAACCCCCTCACGGAATTTGGGATTTTCGGTAAAAACCCTGATTACCTCGCCCGAAATGGAATACGGAAGGTTCGATAAAAAAAACAGTTCGCTCTCAGGCAAACTATCAAGATTATATTTGAGAAAGTCCGCGTGTATCAGGTTCAAATTCGGATGGTTAATCATCGACAAGAGAAGTTTATAAATCCCTGCGTCGATTTCCAAAGAATAGATTTTGTTGGTTTGCATTGCCAATGAGGTAAGCGCGCCCAACCCCGTCCCCACCTCAAATATAGGTTTATCTTTCGGGATATTTTTCACGATTTTTTCCGCAATCGACCTGTCGATTAGATAATTCTGGCCGCGACTTTTGGAAAGCCAAAGTCCCTCGGAGTTAAGAATACCCTTAATAAAACGCTGTGAAAACGGAGAATATTCCATTTTATTTTACAAACTCATAACGCCACGCGTGAACCCCGTTTGCAAGCTGTCTGACATTTTTGTATCCCCGCTTGGTTAAATCATTAGCGACACTTTTTTGGATTGACGCTTCATTGGAATATATAACAACAGGCGTATTATGATTAGCATAATTTCTCAGCCTGTCTAACTGGTTATATGGAACATTAACCGCCGTTTCGATATGCCCTTGTTGATAAAGCGTAGGGAAACGCAAATCAACCAATAAGAACTCCACGCCGCTGTCAATCCATCCTTTGAGTTCTATATCGGTAACAAACTGTTTTGCGTGGTCTCTGTAAACTTCGCCGAAACTTTTGGTGCATCCGGCAACCGCAAGCATCATAAGCAATGCTAAAAACCCAATTTTCATTTTTCCATCCTTTTTTGTAATTCCCGAACGGTTTTTACAAGTTCGGGAAGCCTGTCCATAGATGCGAACACGCGTTTTGTGTGCATAAACTCGCGTGCCGGGGTTCCGAGAAGAATACTTCCGCTTTCGATTTTCCTCTGGTCAACACCGGCCTGTGCCATAATCACAACGTTATCGCCTATGGTAATATGGTCTGCTATCCCCACCTGCCCGGCAAAGATGCAGTTTTTGCCGACGGTAGTCGAGCCTGCTATCCCGACCTGCGATACAACAATAGACCCGTATCCGATTTTTACGTTATGTGCGATTTGAACGAGATTGTCGATTTTAACCTCATCCTCAATCAAAGTATCGCCGATTGTCGCACGGTCGATAGTTACACATGCCCCGATTTCCACGTTGTTTCCTATAACTATCCCGCCTATCTGGGGGATTTTCTTGTTCCTGCCCTCATCCTGTATATAGCCGAACCCGTCCCCGCCTATCACGCTGTTGTGATGTATAATCACGTTGTCGCCTAACTGCGTAAAATCATCAATTTTAACCCCCGCTTTGATAATACAGTTCTTACCGATTTTTACCCCTTTGCCGATAAAGACATTGGAATAAATCACACATCCCCCGCCGATTTCGGCATCATCCATAATTACAGAGAACGGCATAACCGTTACGTTATCTCCTATTTTAGCAGAATCCTCAATATGGGTATTAGGATAGATTTTTTTCGGATAAGGCTTATACGGCGAAAACCTCTCAAGCACCATCGAAAAAGCCAACTTGGGATTTTTAACCTTGATAACGGGCTTTTTATCGCAATCCGAATTTTCGGGAATTATCAATGCGGAAACCTCGCTATCCTCAAAATTCTTGAGATGTTTTGCCTTTTCCACATAGCCGATAGTTCCCTTTGTTTGTATCTCCAAATTTGAAACCCCGTTTATATCGACATCATCTCCCTCAAGCTGCCCCCCTACAAGTTTAGCTATCTCGGATAGTTTCATATACGTTCTCCCGTTTAAGTATATATATAATAATATACCAAAATTCCGATTATATCAAGGAATAAATTTGTTTGTTTTCCCCCGTCAAAATTTGTATTTTTCCCTGAGTTAGATTAAAATTAAGCGAATAAAAAATGCGGCCGTAACTCAGTTGGTAGAGTGACAGCTTCCCAAGCTGTAAGTCGCGGGTTCAAGTCCCGTTGGCCGCTAAAAAAAAGGGGCTGCCTTTTGAGACAGCCCCTTTTTTTATGGTAATTGACTTATATTTATCTATCGCTTAAAATAATATCAGCATAACAATCCGGAGCGGGATATGAAAATAGGGGCAAATTATTTGGGTGAAGGACGATGCGAATTTTGTGTGTGGTCTCCGTCTGCTGATAGCGTGGAGCTTGAAATCGTTTATCCCGTTGAGAAAACCTACTCGCTTGAACCGGTTGACGGGGGATACTGGAAACTTATCATAGAGGGGGTTTTCCCGGGCGCGAGATATTTCTATCGCGTTTCGGGTTTCCATATAACTCCCGACCCCGCCTCTTTTTCCCAACCGGAGGGCGTCCATGAATGCTCTGAGGTTATCGAGCTTGACTTTTTCAGATGGAACGACATGGATTTTTCCACTCCGCCTGCCGATAAGCTTGTCATATATGAGCTTCACACGGGAACTTTCACCGACGAGGGAACTTTCGATGCTATAATCCCTCATCTTGATAGTTTAAAAGACTTAGGCGTAAACGCTATTGAACTTATGCCCGTTACGGAATTTGCGGGAAAACGCAACTGGGGATACGATACGGTTTATCCGTTCGCCGTGCATAATATCTACGGAGGGGCTGCTTCCTTGCAAAATCTTGTAAACCATGCCCATAAACGGGGTATCTGTATCTTCCTTGACGTTATTTATAATCATATAGGACCTGAGGGTAATTATTTTCCATACTACGCTCCTTATTTTACTAAAAAATATAAATGTCCGTGGGGCAAGGCACTGAATTTCGATGATGAAAACTCTATGGGGGTAAGGAATTATTTCCTTGAAAACGTCCGTTTTTGGTTTGAGAAATTTCATATAGACGGGCTTAGGCTTGATGCCGTCCATCAGATTTACGATTCGAGTAATTCTCATATACTCGCAGAAATATCCCGCCTTACCGAATCTATTTCGCAATCGTCATACAAACGCTATCTTATAGCCGAAAGCGACCTCAACAATCCCAAACTCGTTATGCCGGTTAAAAAAGGCGGATACGGACTTGATATGCAATGGCTTGATGATTTCCACCATTCGTTGCATACGCTTTTTCTCGATAATAAAATCGCTTATTTTCAGGACTACGGCGGTTTTTCCCATCTGTCGAAAGCCTATACAGAGGGGTTTGTTTATTCGGGGCAGTTCTCTCAATTCAGGGGGCATAATCACGGAAAATCATCAAAACATATTTCTTCAGAGCGGTTTGTTGTTTTTAATGAAAACCATGACCAGGCAGGCAACCGTCTTAACGGCGAAAGGTTATCTACTCTTTTGCCGTTTGAAGCGTATAAGCTCAACGCGGCAATAACGTTGCTCTCTCCATATATACCTATGCTTTTTATGGGTGAGGAGTATTTCGAGGATAACCCGTTTTTATTTTTTGTCGATTTTTCCGACCCGCAGATAAGAACAAACGTTGTAAAAGGAAGAAACCGCGAATTTGCACGTTTCTGGAAAAAGGAACCTCCCGACCCTCTTTCGGAAAAAACGTTTCTTGCTTCAAAACTTGACCTCTCAAAACGGAACTTCGGACGGCACAAAAATATACTTGAATTTTACAAATATCTTTTAAAACTCAGGCGGGAAATTCCGTCATTGTATCATTTGGAAAAAAAAGCGGTTAAAACGGGATTTTGCGAAAATACCCGCCTGTTTTGGGTATCGCGACGGTCAAAAGCAAGCGAAACGTTTGCGATATATAATCTTTCTGCGGTTTCACAGACAGTAGAATTTAATCCCGCGAAGTTTAAAATCGGGCGGGGCGATTGGGTTAAGCTGATAGAATCCGCCGATGAAAAATGGGGAGGAAACGGCGCAGAACTTCCCGATAAAATCACTTCAAAATTTAATATCGAACTTAAGCCTTTTTCTTTTGCTTTATACGAACTTAGAATGTAAAATATATATATGTATATAGAGGAAAAAAATGCCGAAACCGCAGTCCGCATATCGCCTGCAATTTACGCCTTCTTTCGATTTTGATAAAGCATCCGAAATAATAGATTATATTTCAAAACTCGGAATAAGCCATATTTACGCATCCCCGATTTTAACTTCCCGGTGCGGTAGCGCACACGGCTATGATGTGGTGAAACATCACGAGATTAACCCCGAGCTCGGAGGCATTGACGGTTTAAATTTGTTGATTGGTATGATTAAATCAAAGAAAATGGGATGGATACAGGATATTGTGCCGAACCACATGGCTTATGACGGGGCCAACAGGATACTCAACGATATACTTGAAAACGGAAAAAGCTCCAAATATTTTGATTTCTTTGACGTGGACTGGGAACATCCTTATGAAAGTATCCGGGGAAAAATACTTGCCCCGTTCCTTGATAAATTCTATGCAGTCTGCCTTGAAAACGGAGAACTTTTCCTGCAATACAATGAAAACGGGTTGTCGGTTAAATACTACGACCTCTCCTTCCCGTTAAAAATCGACACTTACCCTATGGTTTTGACACATAAATTCCATCGCCTTAAACTTGAAAAGGATAACCCCGATTATACAAAATTTCTCGGGGTCTTGTATATTCTGAAAACCCTGCCGACCGCCGTTGAAGATAGCACGGAACGTCTCGACCAAATCGGTTTTATCAAGCACATTATCTGGGAGCTTTATACAAAAAACGAAGCGATAAAAAAATTTATCGACAACACAATCCGTATCTTTAACGGGAATCCCGAAGACCCCGCAAGTTTCACCCTGCTTGATGAACTTCTTTCGAGCCAGATGTTCAGGCTTTCATACTGGAAAGTCGCCTCGCAGGAGATTAACTACAAACGCTTTTTTAACGTGAACGGGCTTATTTCGCTTAAAATGGACAACAAAATTACTATGGATTACACCCATAAGCTGATTTACAGATTTGTTTCGGAGGGTAAAATAGACGGACTGCGTATAGACCATATAGACGGGATTTACGACCCTCATCTGTATATCGAAAGATTAAGGGAAAAAACGGGACGAATTTATATTGTGGTGGAAAAAATCCTTGAAACCGATGAGGTTTTACCGTCAAACTGGAATGTCAATGGAACAACGGGATATGATTTTCTAAATTATACCAACGGGGTTTTTTGCCGCACCGATAACGAAAAGCAATTTGCTAAGATATATTCCCGGTTTACCGGAATTACCGAAACCCCGGATACACTTGGGGTTTATAATAAACGTCTCATTATTGAACGGCATATAACCGGCGAAATAGATAACCTCACGCGCATATTGAAAAAATTATCGGGGAATTACCGTTACGGAAGCGACCTTACTTTTACGGGGCTTAAATCAGCTATCAGGGAACTTATGGTTAATTTCCCCGTATATCGCACGTATATCAATACCGAATCCACTACCGTCTCAGACAGAAAATATATTCAAACCGCGATAGACCGCGCCAAAGAACAAAAGCCCGAACTTATTTTTGAGCTTGAGTTTATTCAAAAAATTCTCTATCAAAAAACCGAAAAGTTTTTAAGTGAGGAAGACAGTAACCAATGGCTTAATTTTGTGATGAAATTTCAGCAATATTCCGGACCCCTGATGGCAAAGGGAATCGAGGATACGCTGTTTTATATTTATAACCGTCTGCTGTCCTTAAACGAGGTGGGAAGTTCGCTTGACCATTTCGGAATAGAGCTTGGTAAATTCCATTCATTCTTTTTACGACGGGCAAAAAAATTTCCATCCTCAATGAACACGCTTTCCACTCACGACACCAAACGGGGAGAGGATATCCGTGCGCGTTTAAATGTCCTTTCGGAAATTCCGCGAGAATGGGATAAGGCTGTCCGAACTTGGAGCAATCTCAACCGTAAAAAAAAGAAAAAAGTCGAAGGAGTGCCTGTCCCGAGTAAAAATGAGGAATATTTTATCTACCAGACTTTAATAGGCGCTTTGCCTTATGATATTGCGGAACTTAGCCCGTTTACCGAACGCGTTAAATCTTATATAATCAAGGCTTCAAGGGAGGCTAAGGTTTCTACGGGATGGATTAAACCCGATGAAAAATACGAAGAAGCGCTTTTGAGTTTTGTCGAAAAACTGTTGGTTTTATCTCCGCAAAACTCCTTTTACCGTGAACTTACGGATTTTCAGAAACGTATTGCTTTTTACGGGATTTTTAATTCTCTTTCTCAAACACTTATTAAGACAACGTCGCCGGGTGTCCCGGACTTTTATCAGGGAACGGAACTTTGGGATTTGAATTTCGTTGACCCCGATAACCGTCGAAACGTTGATTATGATACCCGTAAGGCTTATCTTGACTACATTATCGGCAAAGAGGATTTTGCAGATGATTTAATCGCGGAACTGCTTGATAATATGCAGGACGGACGGATAAAGCTATTCCTGATTTACAGGACAATGAAATTCAGGCGCGAAAATCCCCGTATTTTCGAGAGAGGCGAATATATACCTCTTGAGGTTTTCGGCAAGTATTCAAATAATATAATTGCCTTTGCAAGGAAATACTTAGACGAATGGGCAATAACCGTAGCGCCGAGATTTTTAACGTTCGTCGTAAAGCACGGCGATTTGCCTTTAGGCGAGGTGTGGGAAGATACGAAAATAAAACTCCCCGATAATTCCCCATCCGTATGGAAAAATATGCTTAACGGAAAAATCATCAAGGGTAACCGCATCATAACGGTTAGCGAAGCATTACAGGTTTTTCCCTGTGCCGTTCTTTACGGGAAAATCAATTAGTCAATTTACCCCATATATTTCAAGCAAACGGTATGATTTATTTAAGATTTTCCCATTAGTGTAATAAATTCATATAAAACGCCTCTTTACTCTTGAAATAAAGCGGTATATATGATATTATTTAGATGAAAAATATATTAAAGGGGCGGACAATGAAAATTTTATTGGATTTCGGGAAAGATACAATTGAAGCGGAATTGTTTGAAACACGCATAGGCAGGAATTTTTACGAAAAATTACCGGTAAAAGTTGAATTGACAAACTGGGGTAAAGAAACCTACGGCGAGATTGGATACGATTTCGGGCAAGAAAATCCCGTGCCGGCTATACCGGAGGGAGGTATTGCATACACCAACCGCGGAAATCTTGTTTGTATATTCTACGGGCAAACCCCGGCATGGGCGGTTGACCATATAGGGCAAATCCCATCGCCGCAATGGAACAGATTAAGCGAAATACCACTAAAGCAAGTCGAAATCAAAAAGCTATAATCCAAGAGTAAAATAACCGCTTAACTATTTGATTTTATTTACGATTTTAGTTATTATACTAAATCGTATAATGTATAATAGGGGTTGGGTTAATGTCTATTGAAAACGATTTAATTTTCGCAAGCGCGGAGGGAGATTTAGACGGGATTCGTCAAGCTGTAATTAAAGGGGCAAGCCTTAAAGGAAAAAACGAAAACGGGGCTACTCCTCTGCACATGGCTTGTGCTAATTGGCATTACGGGGTTGTAGAGTATCTGTTATCCCAGAATGCGGATATTAATGCAAAAGATTATTTTAACGAAACTCCGCTTGATTATGCCTGTTCAACCGGAGACTTGAGAATAGTAGAACTTCTGCTTTTAAACGGAGCAGAGGTAAACACGTTCAATATCAACGGATTTTCTCCTTTACACGCGGTATCCCTTATAGGCGACCTTGATTTAATCAAACTTTTGATTGGTTACAAAGCAAATATCAATGCCCAAACTAACGAGGGGTTTACGTCTGTGTATCTTGCGACGGTTAGTCAAAATATAGAAGCAATCTCATATTTGATTCAAAAAGGTGCGGATATTAATATTCCCAATGTTCTCGGTGAGACCCCCATATATATGACGCCGTATCAGGAAAATATAGAAGTGGCAAAATTGCTTGTAAAACACGGCGCGGATATTAACCATATTCAGGTCAACGGTGCAAGCGTTCTTCATTATGCGGTTGACGAGGGGCATAAGGAGTTAGTGGAGTTTTTAGTATCAAACGGTGCAAAAATAAAAATAAAAACCTCCGATGAATGGCGCGATTACCCTCATCTGACATCGCCCATTGATGTTGCGCAAAAACACGGGTTTGCAGAAATCATTGAAATTCTCCAAAACTCCCGATAATATCTTGACTATTTTTCCCTTTTGTAGGATAATATCACAAGTGAAATATTTCACAAGCTCTTTTTTTTTGAAATTTGACTATTTTATAATTTGGATTGATAATAAAATCTATATTAAATTTTGAGGATTTGGAGGACTTATGTTAAAGAGATTTTTATGTGCGCCCGGACCTACCGCTGTTCCGAGTGAAGTCTTGCTTGATATGGCGAAACCGCTAATCCATCACAGAACGCCTCAATTTGAGGCGATAGTCGAGGAAAACGCCAAGATGCTTAAAGAGGTTTTTAAAACCTCAAACGACGTTGTAACATTCACATCATCGGGAACCGGCGCGATGGAAGCATCCGTTGTAAATTTCCTGTCGCCGGGCGATAAAATTATAACGCTTAACGGCGGTAAATTCGGTGAGCGTTTCGGCGAAATAGGTCGCGCTTATGGTGTTGACGTTATTGAACTTACCTGCGAATGGGGTGATGATATTAAACCTGAGGTTGTTGAAAAAACTCTCAAGGAAAACCCCGGCGTCAAGGCGGTTTATACCGAATACAGCGAAACCTGCACCGGTGTTGCTTTTGATGTCAAGGGAATTGCAGAGGTTGTATCCAAAACCGATGCCATACTCGTTGTTGACGGGATTACGGCTATCGGCGCTATGGAGTTTGAGATGGACAACTGGGGCGTTGATGTCGCTATTGCAGGAGCGCAGAAATCCCTGATGATTCCCCCCGGATTGGCTTTTCTTGCCGCTTCACCGAAAGCACGCGCTATGATGGAAAGCTCCACGCTGCCTAAATTCTATTTTAATTTAGCCGCCGAATTAAAGGCATTGGCTAAAAAAACAACATCATGGACACCCGCCGTTTCTCTTTTTATCGGGCTTAACACCGCCCTTAAAATGATAATCGAAGAGGGGATGGAAAACGTTATCAAACGTCATAGCATTATAGCTGAGGCGTTTAGAAAGGCGGTTCTGTCTATCGGGCTTGACCTTCTTGTTAATGTCCCGAACGCCGTTCCTTCCAACTCGGTTACCGCGGTAAAGATACCGGATAATATTGACGGCGGTAAAATTCCCAAACTTATGCGCGATAAATACGGCGTTACTATCGCCGGCGGTCAGGCTCATCTCAAAGGAAAGATTTTCCGACTCGGCCATCTCGGTTATACCGATAAATCCGATGTTGTGGTAGAACTTCAGGCTTTGGAATATGTGCTTGACGAACTCGGGTTTAAATTCGAGAAAGGCAAGTCAATCGGTATTGCGCATAACTATCTGATTGAAAATCTTAAATATTAGCAGTAATTAAATTTCTTATCCATTAATGTAACCGTGTCGGTCTTTATTTAAAAGCAATGACGCGGTTGCATTTTTTTACTATGGAATTTCAAATTTTTTTTGCTTTAACCTTTCGTTTTTTCGCAATGTATATTAAAATATCCCCGACAATCCTATTAAAGGGGTGGATATGATGAAAAACAAAATCGCGGTATATCCGGGAACTTTCGACCCTCCCACTAACGGACATACGGATATTGCATACAGGGCGCTTAATATTTTCGATAAACTGATTATTGCCGTATCTAATAATCCGACTAAAAACCCGCTGTTCCCAATCAAAGAACGGCTTGAGATGCTTAAAGAGGTCTTTGACGGTATTGACGGCGTTGAGATTAAGAGTTTCTCCAATTTGCTTATAGACTTTGTCCGTCAGGAAAATGCCGTTGCGATAGTCAGAGGACTTAGGGCTGTTTCCGATTTTGAGTATGAGCTTCAACTTGCGACCTTTAACTTTCATTTAGACAGCAATATCGAAACGGTATTTTTTATGGCTAAGGATGAAAACTTGTTCGTAAGCTCATCTATCATAAAAGAGGTGGCAAAATTTAAGGGGGACGTTTCACGGAAAGTTCCGCCCCAGGTTTGGAAGCGTCTCAAGGATATTTAAACTTTACGTTTTTTAAAAATTTGGTTATATTTTATAATAACGCAAAGGGAGGAGAAATATGCCGATATTTTTTGACTGGACGTTTATTCTTCTTGTTCCTGCATTGATAATGACAATTTGGGCGCAATCCAAGATAAAAAAGGCTTTTGATACATATTCCCGCGTAAGCAATTATCGCGGATTAACGGGAGCGGAAGCGGCGCGACAGATTTTACAGTCAAGCGGTATCAATAATGTCCCCGTTGAACGTGTTGCAGGAAACCTGACAGACCATTATGACCCCCGCACTAAGGTCGTAAGACTTTCCGAATCGGTTTACGATAGCGACTCGATTGCCGCGGTAGGTGTCGCAGCTCATGAGGTGGGACACGCCATACAGCATAACAGCGGATACTTTCCAATCAAAGTCCGAAATGCTATTGTTCCGGTGGTGAATATCGGTTCTTACGCCGCAATCCCTCTTTTTATTATAGGACTGTTGTTTTCATTTCCGATGCTTGTAACCGCAGGTATATATCTCTTTGCAGGTGTGGTAGGGTTTCATATGATAACATTGCCCGTTGAGATTAACGCAAGCACCCGCGCTCTTACGGTTCTTCGCACAAAAGGTATCCTTGAACAAAACGAGATTGTCGGCGCACGAAAGGTTCTTACGGCTGCGGCTATGACCTATATGGCGGCGGCTCTTATGGCTATTATGAATCTTCTCAGGCTAATACTTATTTCAAGGCGTTAAACTCAAACGAGTCTAATGTAACCGCACTCTTAAGGGTGTGGTTACATTGAGGGACATTCAATACCCGTATTTCTATTATCACGAAACTTTATTTGCCCTTGTTTCTCCGTTAAACCTATCTGACTTGCGTATTTTACAATTAGCTGTTAAAATATTAATAGAGTAATGAGAAAAACGGAGCCGACTTTGAAATTTACCGACCTTAAAGTAAAAATAACGCTGAATACCTGCAAGTATCTTGTCGATGAAGTATCCGTAAGCATTGATTCCGACAACGGTTTGGTTTATAAGTATATCAATATGAATGTTGAAACTTCCGAATTTGATGTGGATTTCTTTGATAATTTTTCCGAAATACCGTTTAAAATCAGGAATTTCATAGCATACTTTAAAAATTACCGCGAAAACTTAATCCGCAGGGAAGGACAAAAGTTTTTAATATCGGCAACTCCAATTGATTTTCATTTAATAGAAAACGCTATGGAATTTAATACCGTTTTCGATATCAAAAATTCAAAGCACAGGGTTTCATTTAATCCGCAATCCGCTATACTGCGTCTTCATTTTGACCCGAAAACCAGCCGGCTTGAGTTTCAGGAAACAAACAAGGCGTTTTTATTACGGGCAAATAGCGGTAATTTTGTCGTTATAGACAATGAAATACGCCCGTTAATCTCGCCTTTTTCTTCGGAACTCCTTACGAGGTTGTTTCGCGAGGGTTTTGTCGAAATAGATAACGATTTTAAAATCAAACTTCTTGCTAAAAAACAATCGGATGAACAGGCTCTCGAAAAATTTATTGATTTACCCGATATAGAAAAATTTGAGAATTTAAGAATCGTTCTGTATTTCGAAAACAACTCTACGCATTACAGTCTCAAATCCTATATTCGCGGAGGAAGCGAACCGTCGGTTTATGAAACCCCGCTTATCTTCCCGGAAATTCGCAAACGAATTATGCTTTCCGAAGAAATTCTTTTATCCTTTGAAAACGGAAAATATCATATACTAAAACCATCCGACCGTTTCTATAATAAACTCAAGACCGTAGTAATTACAGCCTACACGGAGTTCTTTGAATTCCTTCGCGAAATTGATTCCAATATAATCAAAACCACGGATAACGAAAATCTCTTTTTAAAATTTTTGCCTAAGGTAAAAGATTTTGTGGAGATTATAAATGATTCCCGCGAAGTAGAGTTTGTCCACGAAAATTTCAGCGAAAAAAATATAGAGGTTGTATATCCTGAATTGCCGGAGAATTTAGCTTGCAATTACCCGTATTACCATATTGACTGGTTGGAATTTAAGTTTCATTTCAAAATACGGGATATTGCGCTGAGTATTCGAGAATTAAAGGAAATTCTATCGGAGGGCTTCACAATAAAGGATAACAATATTATCAGCACCACAAACGAGGAATTGAGTCTTTTACGTGAACTTTTCGATGAGGTTAAATTCAAAGAAATACATTTACCCAAACAAGATGATAAATTCCTTGTAAGCCGATATAATATCCCGTTTCTTTTAAAAAAAGAAATAAATTTACAACTTCCCGAAGGATTAAAAGATTTACCTCTTCTCTTGTCCTCGCAAAAAGCAATAAAAAAAGTCGATTTACCCGATGGAATAGGAACGGTCTTGCGAAATTACCAAAAAGTAGGGGTTTACTGGCTTCATTTTTTATACCGTTTCGGGTTCGGTGGGATTCTTGCCGATGAGATGGGACTTGGTAAAACTCTTGAAATTCTTGCATTTCTTAAAACGATTCAGGGTAACGGCATATCTTTAATCGTATGTCCGAGTTCGCTGACATACAACTGGGCAAACGAAATAGAAAAATTTTTTCCTAACGAACTGTCATATATTATAATAGACGGAACAAAAGAACAGCGTTCCCGCAAAAGAAACGAAATAGCTAATTACGACATAGTTATCACCTCATACAACCTCGCACATCTTGATATAGAGGATTACAGCGAAATAAATTTTAATCACTGCATATTGGATGAGGCGCAACATATAAAAAACAAGTCTGCAAAACGAACCCGAAGTATCAAGGGTATCCGTTCAAGAAACCGAATAGCAATAACGGGAACTCCGCTTGAAAATAATATCACCGAGCTATGGTCGATTTTTGATTTTCTCATGCCCGGATTTTTAGGAACGCATCAGTGGTTCAAAAAAACCTATGAAAATCCCATCACAGGATTTAACCGTGAGGAAAGAAATATAGCACTTAAAAAGCTCAAAACTATGATAAGCCCGTTTGTAATCAGGCGCACCAAAGAGGTGGTTTACAAAGAACTTCCTCCTAAAATCGAACAAACTATATATATTGAGCTTAACGAAAAGCAGAAAGCCTTGTATCTTGAAACCCTTTCACGTGTCAAAAACCATTATTTCAGCGTTGTGGAGGAAAAAGGATTTGAGGCTTCATATATAGAGTTTTTATCGGCATTGACGCGCTTACGACAAATTTGTCTCCATCCCGCGCTTGCCAACGCCGAGTTGTTGAGAGAAAACGATGATGAGGAGCTATCCGTTAAGCTCTCCGCACTAATTGAACTGATAGAAGAATCTATCGACTCCGGTCACAGGGTTTTGGTTTTCAGCCAATTTGTGCAGATGCTTAAAATCATACGCAAAGTTTTTCACGAGAATGAAATTGAATACCTGTATATAGACGGAAGAACCAAAGACCGTGTGGGACTTGTTAATCATTTTAACGATTCCGACATCCCCGTTTTTCTTATTTCGTTAAGAGCGGGGGGGACGGGACTTAACCTTGTCGGAGCGGATAGCGTAATAATTTTCGACCCGTGGTGGAACCCGGCGGTGGAAAGTCAGGCTGTTGACCGCGCCCATCGTATAGGCCAAACGGATATTGTCAACGTTTACCGTCTTGTTACTCGCGGAACTATCGAGGAAAAAATACTTAAACTGCAAGAGCAAAAACGCAATATTTTCGACTCCGTTCTTGAAAAAGACGGCAATCATCTGAAGCAAATGAGCCTTGAGGAAATCCGTCAAATATTTGAAATTGATGAAAAAACCCTTTATAAATATTAGCTGTTGGAAATGAACGGCAATTGATATTTGCGTCAAAAAAAATCTTCTTGAAAATCATCAGATGAAACCTCACCTGTATATTGAAAATTTTCCTGTCCCGTTTTATAATATGCGCAAAGGAGTGGCTATGAGTGAAATAGAGTCTATGAGACTTGATAAATGGCTCAAGGTTGCGCGTCTTTATAAACAGAGAACCAAAGCCGAAACCGCTATTGAGAGCGGGGAGGTTAAAGTCAACGGCGAAAGAGTTAAACCCTCTAAGCAAGTCAGGGTCGGGGATGTTTTAACGGTCAAGCGCGGGCATTTTTATCGCGACTTTACGGTCAAGGGGCTTTCTACAAAATCGGTGAGCGTTGCATTGGCAAGGGAACTTTACGAGGCTGAAGAACCGAAAAAGCCTAAGGGCAAACTCGCCGAGTATTTCGATATCTTTGTGGATCAGGAACGTTTAAACCGTAAGGAAAGAAAAAAACACGGCAAACCCAATAAAAAGGAGCGTCGGACGCTTAACAAGCAAAAATATATGGAAGATTTATAGGAAAAATTTATGGCGGATGAAAAGAAGAAAAAGAAGAAAAAATCGGGAGACATTACGGAAAGCGGGGAAATTATTCCGCCTAAGTCTTATTTGGAGAGGAAAAATCTCGGATTGATTGTGCTTGTCGCGCTTATAATATTAGCCGGGGTTTTGTTTTTCCGTGTAATCAGGGTGTTTTTGATACCCATAATTTTATCGGCGACTTTTACCTCTCTGTTTTATCCTTTATACAAACGGCTTAATAACCTTCTGAAAAATCGAAGGTCTCTTTCGGCTTTTTTGTTCTGCTTTATGATTGTTACAGCACTTTTTATACCGCTGTATATAATAGCTCATCTTGCCGTAGTTCAGGCGATAGAGATTTACAATGTCATTCAGGCGGTAATAAGTGGGGAGGAGACGGATATAATTCGGGTGATACGGGAGAGTCAAATCGCCGTATGGCTGTCGGAAAATCAGATAGACTGGTTTTCCGCGTTGAGGGATAGCCTTAGCGAAATAGGCAGGTTTATTACCAATGTGATAAATAAAACCTCGGTAAGTATTATTGAAGGGATAGTCGGGGTCTTTTTTACTCTATTTTCTATGTTTTATATGTTTCGCGACGGGGATAAATTTATTCACAAGATTAGGGCGCTTTCACCTCTGAAACAAAGCTATGAAAGAAAGATTATGGGGCATTTTGCGATGATTTCGCGCGCTACCGTCAAAGGCACTATCGTTATCGGGCTTGTGCAGGGGACTGTAAGCTCTATTGCTCTTATGGCTTTCGGGATTCAGGGATGGGTTTTATGGGGGTTGATTATTATTATACTTTCGATTATACCGATGGTTGGCGCTCCTATCGTGATGATACCTATCGGGATTATGCAAATCAGCTACGGTAATATTTGGCAGGGTATTGTGATACTTATTATCGGGGTTGTGGTTAATACCGTTATTGATTATTTGCTTCGTCCTCCGCTTGTAGGGAAGGAGGGGAAGATGCATAATCTTGTTGTGTTGTTCTCGACTCTCGGAGGGATTGCTACTTTCGGAATTATGGGTTTTATTATAGGTCCTGTTATAGCGATGTTTTTTATGTCGTTGCTTGAAATCTACCGTGAGGAGTTTAGCGCGGAGCTTTCAAACAAGAACAGGCGCAAGGTAAAATTCTAACTATTTATTTTTTTGACAAAAATAATTAAAACATTTATAGTTTTATCGCTATTATAAAGATAATTATTATTTTAGGATAGTTTTATGGAAATATTTAACGGATGGAAGGATTTTCTCGAAAAGGATGCCGAGGAGAAAAAAAAGTTTTTTAATGCCGAGGTTAAGCGAATAATGGTGGAAGCCGTTAATGCCGAAAAAGCCGGTCAAGCCAAAGCGCCTGTAATTGTCAAGGGTGAAAATTTCAGTTTAAGTTTTACGTTCAAGCACTCCGGAGATTTCAGTCATATAAACGTAATTCTTTTTAGTATAGGCGGAAAATTGCTTTATTCCGGAAATTATGATTACATTAACGGCACTTATAAACCCGAACAGGATATTTTATATATTGATTTTGTTTTGGAAAATATGGAGGAGATTATCCCGATTTTCAATGAGGCTTTGGGTAAACTGGGGTAGTCTTATTTATCAAAAATATCGAAAAACCGTTCTTTAACAATAGAAAAAATATTATTTTGCAGTTCATCAATACCCGATTTTCCGTCAAGTTTGATTATTAAGTCGCGGTTCTTTTCATATATATCAAGATAAGCGTTTCTGACGGCATTATGAAATGTAAAATCCTCCTGTTCTATACGGTCTAATTGCAAATCGGCGGTTTTTTTTCTTAAAAACCCTGTTTCGGTAGGAATATCTATGAAAAATGTTATATCCGGCTTGATGCCTTCAACGGCAATTTCATTAAGACGGATTACGGTATCCATATTTATCTTTCGTCCGATAGCCTGATACGCATAAGTGGAAAAATAAAATCTGTCGCTGATTACCACCCTGCCCGCTTCAAGTGATGGGCGGATAATTTCGTTGATGTGCTGGTTTCTGTCGGCAAGAAAAAGCAGCAGTTCGGTCATAGGGAATACCGAGGAGTGAAGCAGGATTTCACGGATTTTTTCACCGAGTTCCGTTCCTCCCGGTTCGCGGGTAATAGTGCAATCTATTCCCGATTTCATAAGGTTTTTATAAAGCCCGGCAACCTGTGTGCTTTTGCCGCACCCTTCAATTCCCTCAAAAACTATAAATTTACCCTTCATATAATATCCTTTTACCCGTAAATGTGCTTCAAATATTATAAATTGATTTTTTCATAAAGTAAAATCAAATAATGCTATTAATTTGTTTACTTAGTCGCAGAGATATTGTAAAATGTATAGTAGAATAAAAAGACAGGAGGTATTATATATGAGAAAAGTTTTGGTAATTTTGATGGTTATCGGCGCGGTAAATCTTTTGGGAGCAAAGGGGTTTTACGACCAACTAACCCCTCCTCAAAGAAAGGCTTTTTCGGAAGACTGGCTTATGACGGGCAAGGCTTATCTTGAGGCGGATAACAAGAAAGACGCAAGAGCCAGTTTTACTTATTCTCATAACCTTTATCCTATGGGAGAAGCGGCATCAGAGGCACGGGAACTTTTAAGCAAGCATTTTAAAGTCGGTCTTTCCTATAATCCCGATACTCAATTTAGCGCTTATGTGAAACGTGCGGAGAAACTTTCGGGCAGCAGAAGGCTTAACAATTACCTAATGGCTTTGGTAATCAAGCCCGAAAATGCCGATACTCTTTATAAGGTTGCGCTTACTTACAAAAGCTTGGATAACATCGAAAAAGCTAAAGAATACGCACGGTTGGCTATTGAAGCGGGATATGATAAAGAAAAGGTTGATGAATCCTTGAAATAAGTCTTTTTTATCTTTATTTCCGACTTATGGACATCAATTGATGAAAAAATTTGTGCTTTCTGCCGATAATTAAAGATAAGTTTTGTTTTGCTTCGGCTATTATGATAAAAATGGAGAAAATTTGTGGGCTTTATAATTATCGGGATACTTTTACTGGGTCTGACCACTTTTTATCTTTTAACAACGATGCAGGATTTAAAAATTAAGAAGGCGGAAAAAGCCGTAGAAGAAGGTAACTTGGATATGGCTATGGCTATCTTTATGGATTCCCTTTCTAAAAACCCGAAAAATCCTGAGGCTTTGTGGCATCTTGGAAATATCAACGAGGAAAAAGGCAATCCTCTTGAGGCGATTGGTTATTATACCCAGCTTATTGACCTCGGTATAGAGTCGAAATTTTACACGATGTTTGAGCTTTACCGTCGCGTGGGATTACTTTATCGCAAGGTTGAGAGGGATAAAGAGGCGTTGGACTATCTTCTTCAGGCTTATCAGATTTTACCGAGTGGGCGGAATGTTGTCGATAATATTGCAAGTATAATAATGTCGCAGGAACAGTTTTTTCGCGCTCTTCCTTTTTATGAACGCGCTCATAGCTTAAAACAAAATGATGCCGTGTTTTTACAGGATTACGGACTTTGCCTTATTATGATTGACAACATTAACGATGCTATGAATGTCCTTGAAGAAGCATTGCGAATTGACCCATCCCGATGGCAGGTGAAATTTATGCTTTCTTATATTTATATGAGAATTGAAGCCTATCAAAGAGCGCGCGAGTTTATGGAGGAGGTTGCTAACTCAGACAGTTTTGTCCTTACCAAGGGGCAGATGTATTTTGCGGTTAAGCTGCTGTTTTTGTCTTACATTTTTGATAAAAGCTATGAGGTGGCGCGGGAACTTCATAAACAACTTGAAAATATGATACTTTCCGAAAGTAACACCTCGCAGAAAGACGAAATTGATATGGCTTTTATTTATTTAAGAATTCAGCAAAGTTATTACGACCTTGCTTTAGAGCGTCTCAATGAATTTCTTGATACCGGCGTTGATACTGAAAATATGAATGACGAGCAGGTTAAAAAAATCAAGGAAAACAAAAGTTTTCTTTTTGATGCGTTATCAAAGTTGGATAAATACAAAAAAGAGCAGGAGAGGCATGCGCTTGAATCCGGCTCTAACCCTCGTAAACTTGACGTTGATTTTGCTATAATTAAGGCAGAAGCGGAGGATGCCAAGAAAAAGCTTGATTACGTGTTTAGCGAATGGATATGGAAATTTTTAAATTATAAGACTTTATGGAAGTTTTTCGGCACTAAGCCGAAATACAAATTTGACCCCGCATCCATTCTTGATAAATACACGGGCGATAATATAAAAGCGATAAAGGAAAAATTCAAATCCTACAAGTCGGAAGCTCCGAAAAAACAGCGTGCGGGTTTTAAAGCGCTCGGCATTAATCCATCCAACCCCTGCGAATCATTTTTTAATATTGATTTTCCTACTTTCCAGATTGTTGCCAAAGAACTCGCGGAGGTGATGGGGTATAAGGTTGTTGACCCTACTTTGAGAATCGACCAGGTTTCTTATTCGGAGGGTCAGAGTTTTGATATACTTTGCGAAACAACTACGCCGGATAAATCCCGCATTTTGTTTTGTGTTCGCAGATGGAGAGAGCCGGTCGGATTTATTACTATTATGAATCTCACGGGGGCTTTGCGGGAACTGGAAGCTAAAAAATTAGTTTTAATATCCACTTCGCCTTTATCTACCGAGGCGAAAAATATGCTTAAACATAATGACAATGTTTCATTTTATACATGTGAAGAAATAACAAACTATTTAATTTAGGAATGCTATGGATATTTTATTGTATCTCCTTATTTTTGCTGCGGTTATCTTTATTGTGGTTTTCGGGTTAATGAATATTCTTAAAGACAAGAGCAATCTTGTTGAAAAAGCAAGGCGTTTTGTGGAATCCGGAAATTATGATGATGCTATTGAAATATATAATAAGCTAATCCTTCATGAAGAGTTTAATCCCGTTTACCATACTCTTCTTGCGGATGTTTATTTTATTAATGAGAACTATCAGCGAGCGGTTGTGGAATATGAAATTGCGCTTAAGAATTCCAAAGACCTGCCGCCCGGAGGCGATGTTCCTATAAACAGGAATCTCGGTATTTCATATTTTAAGCTCAAGAATTATCCGAAAGCCTTTCTTGCATTGTTTAGCGCTTATCTTGTAAATGAATCCGATGCCGAGGTTTGTATGTATATTGCGTTGGTTTACGCTTCCCAGCGCAAATTTAAAAAGGCGTTTGATTATATAAACAAAGCGGAAAGCGTAAATCCTATGAATTATGATATACATTATTACGCGGGGCTTATTGCCACTCAATTAGGCAAAAAGGAAACCGCAATCCGCGAATTTACTTTTGCAAAGAGATTCCGGCAAAATAATTTTCTCCTTGATTTATATATCGGCGCTTTGTATAAAGAAATCCGGGATTTTATGAGCGCCATAAGATTTCTGAAAACCGCCTCACGTGCCTTAACCGATATGGAGCAAAAAATGAAAACCTTTCTGCTTCTCGGAGAGTGTTATAAAGGAATCGGGCTTATTGAGGATGCCGTTACTTCGCTTGAAATGGCAAGTCAGGAAAATTTTGACTCTTCGGATGCCAAGGCGTTTGAATGGAAAAAAAATGTCTTATATAATCTCGGAATGGCTTATGCCAAAGACGGTAACAAAGAAAAAGCTATGGCGGCTTGGCAAAATCTCAAGCAGATGGACTTTTTCTACAAGGATATCAAAGAGCTTACCTCACAGCAGGTTACCGATGAAACATTGAATTTTATCAGCGAAAGGTGGATGGTTATGCCGGTAATTACGCTTAACGAGGTAATCCCGGTTAATTCTTTGGTATCAAAAAAATTCTTTGATATAGATACCCTTGAGAAAACGGTTGAGCAGAATTTGTCTTCTCCTAAGCCTCAGCAGGGGTCGCTTATTGAAAGATATAAAAAATTAAATTTAAAGAGATTTCGTGAGGTTTCACGCAAAGCCTTGAAATTTATGGGATTTTCCATACAGAAAGAGATTTCTTTGAGCTATGATTCGGATTTTAAGGAAGGGAAGGCTATCGGGTTTGTAGGTTCTAAAGGACCTAAGCGATACCTTATTATTATAAAGCGTTACGAAGAAAACGTTACCGGTATGATACTCTTGAATGCGGTCGGGTCTGCTAAAAGTATGGGGATTCCCAATGTGGTTGTTATAATCACTTCAAGGTTTAACGATGATGCGGTAAGTGTTTCAAGAAAATACGCTAATCTTACTATTATTGACAGGCGCGGGCTTGTTAAAGCGTTAAAATTTGCATTAGGTTAGTTTCGGAGGTTTATTATGAAGAGATTTTTTTCCATTATTATCAATGTGTTGATATTCGGTATAATTCTTATCTGGGCTTATATGCTTTTTAGTGAGTTTGACGGATTTACCGCAGATACCGAGCCTCTTACCTTTACAATGTTCAATATAAAGCTGTTGCTTTTCGGCTTGTTTTTGATTGCATCCATTACCGTTGTTTTTTATATTAATATGATTTCAGGTAAACAAAAAAAGCCTCGCGTAATAAACGGTATGCAAGTCCCGTCCGAAACCTCACTTGACAGTTTTTCCGCAGCCGAGCCTATAAATTCGGACGCGGTGATGGCAAACCTTGAGGTTATCCGTAAGTTGCTTTCATCCAACCTTACTATAATAGAAAATTTATGGAAAGATTATGCGGTTATAGGTGAAACGGAAAGACCGGGTGAAAACGCCGGCGAGGAGACGCTTCTTAAAGAGATTTCCGCGCAAACCGAAATGATGAAGCAAACCAATCCGTTAAAGTTGTTGTATCAGCTTGCGGATGCTTCTGCGAGTCTTACCTCATCCAAACGAATCTCGGTTTTCCTGTTTAATCCTGAAAAAAATAATTTGTCGATGGTTAAGGGTATCGGGTTTCAAGACCTCAAAGAAAGAATTGAAATCGGGCTTGATGACGGGGTTGCGGGGTTTGCTTTTAAAAACAGCAAGAGGATTTACGTTACCAATGTCGAAACCCATCCCGAACTCGGCAGAAAAAATAAACCTCAATACAAAACCAAGTCTTTTATTATTTTTCCGTTGCGGGTTTTCGATGATGAAAACGTTATAGGGGTTCTTAATATTACCGAGAAAGAAACCGACGGCGGTATTTACAATATGCTTGACCTTGAAAAGATGAATCTTCTTATGAACAGTTTCCGTCTCAAGATGGAAAACCTGATTATTGCATCGGAGCTTTTAAAAGGGAAAAAATAGCCTTTATTTAGCTTGATAAATCGGGAATATTGTGATAAACTTAATTTAAAATCTATGAGGAGGATTACACTATGAGAAAATTAGGTATTACAATCGGGGCAATAGTTTTCGCTGTTGTATTGTCAAGTTGTGGGGTTCAGTTATCAAATGATATGGCTGCGGATTTGGTTGCAAAAACCGTTGTCGGCGCAACTCAAATTTCCCCCAGTTCGGATTCTATGGGGATGTTTGCTTTAAGCACTTTGTGGGAAGATTGGGGTATTGAATACAGTGAAGTTACTAATGCTGACGGTTCAATTACAATTTCTTTCTCTTACGACGGCTTTTCTATGACGACAACTGTATGGGAACGTTCTTATGCCGATAATTGGGCGAGTGAAAAATTTGAATTTTCTATGAGCGGGACCGAGGGCGGAAAAACTTATTCTATTTCTATGGATACCGATATGAACGAAAGATTCCTTTTAAACGGAGATATATTACCCGTTACGGATGATAATTCTTTTTGGGATGCCTCATTTGAAGCCGATGAGTTCCATATTTATGCATCTTTTGATATGTCCGCCAAAGAAGGAAGTGAGACTTATACGTTTAAAGGGAAATATGGCGAAAGCAAATCAAAACCTTTCAAATATAAAGAAACAGATACTACAACAACCTTGAACGGCGTTGTTTCATATAATGTAACTACATCCGAATTTGATGACGCTTTCGTTTATTTTGACTATAAAAATGTAACTTTATCTTATTTCGGTTATCCTAACGGCACGGTTAACGGGTATGTCAAAGCCGATAATGAAGAAGTTAGTTTTAAACTTATATTTAACGGAACTGTATTTGCAACTTTAGAAGTTGGTAACGATAAATACAGTATCAACATTATGACGGGTTCTTACTCTAAAATATCATAAAAGTCAAAAACAAGAGATTTACAAGGGTTGTCTCAATCGGGGCAACCCTTATTTTTTTAGCTATGCGGATGATGTTTTTCGTAGCTTTCCTTGAGTTTATCAATACTGAGATGGGTATAAATCTGTGTAGTTGAAAGACTTGAATGCCCTAAAAGTTCCTGTATGACACGGATATTTGCCCCGTTTTCCAAAAGATGGGTGGCGAAACTGTGTCTGAGGGTATGGGGATGTATATCCTTGGATACGGCAAGGTTTTTCGCGCATTCTTTGACTATATTGCCGACCATTCTCGCTGAAATCCTGTTCCCGTTTTTAGTAAGGAATAATGCGGGGGTTTCTTTTTTTAAAAGTTCCTTCCTGTAAGCAAGGTATTTAAGCAGGACGGATTTTGCCTTGTCGCCTGACGGAACAATACGTTCTTTTCCGCCCTTGCCGGTAACCCGGACAAACCCCTCGCGGTAATCCACATCCGAGACGTTAAGTCCGGTCAATTCAGATACGCGCAACCCGGTAGCATACAAAAACAAGACGATAGTCTTATTGCGGATTTCCAATATAGAGTTTTCCGAAAGCGAAACAAGCATCTCAATAATCTCATTTTTTTCAAGCACGACCGGTAGCATCTTGTCGCGTTTGGGTGAGGAGATTAAGTCGGCGAAATTTGTCGCAATTTCCCCGCGTTTGACTAAAAATTTAAAAAAAGACTTGAGTGAGGCAACTTTGCGTTCAAGGGTGCGCGCGGACACTCCTTTTTCCGCAATACTTTGAACGTAATGTCGAAGCGCCGTATAGCTGATTTTTTCAGGATTATCAATGCCGATTTCCGATATAAAATTCAAAAACCCGTCTAAATCATCGTTATAAGATTTAAGCGTATGAGGAGAGTATCCCTTTTCGTAGCGAATATAATCCAAGAAATCTTTTGCAAGTTTACCCATATACATAAAAAACTCCCGATATAAATATCGGCAAAAAAATGCGGGGATAAATAAAAAGCCCCGACAAAGCGGGGCTTGTATATAAATTTAACGTTTTGAGTATTGTTCTCTTTTGCGAGCTTTTCGCAAACCGAATTTTTTACGTTCAACCATTCTGTCATCACGGGTAAGAAAGCCCGCAAGTTTAAGAGTTTTACGGTATTTTTCGCTGTCAAATGTTGCGAGGGCGCGGGCTAAACCGTGTCTGATAGCTTCAGCCTGTCCGGTGATTCCCCCGCCTTTTACGGTAGAGTAAACGTCAAACTTGCCGAGAGTTTCGGTGAGCGCAAAAGGCGCTTCTATCTTATTATGATAGAACTCGGCAAAATATTTTTTATAGTCAACTTTATTAACCGTTATATTTCCCTTGCCGCCCGGAATCAAAAACACCCTTGCGACACTTGTTTTCCGTCTGCCGGTAGCATATACTTTTTCTGCCATCTATAACTCCTCCTAAACTTCCAGATTTTCGAGGGAAACATTCTTAAAGGTATGTTCCGCACCCTCGAAAAGATGCAACTTGGAAAACATCTTTTTGGCAAGCTTGTTTTTAGGAAGCATACCCCTAATCGCTTTCTCAAGCGGAAAAAGCGGACTTTTTGACATAACGTCCTTAAAAGATGTTTCTTTCATACCGCCGGGGTAGCCGCTGTAATGACGATATACCTTTGTTGACGGTTTACGTCCTGTAAGAAGAAACTTGCCGGCGTTTACTATTATAACGAAATCCCCGTTATCAATATGGGGGGTGTAAGTAGGTTTGTGTTTACCCATCAGGATTGTCGCGGCTTTGCTTGCGATTCTTCCCAACGGTATTCCATCCGCATCAATCACATACCACTTTCGCGTAACCTCTTTTGCTTTTAAAGAAAATGTTTTCATCATTAAATCCTCTGTCTCTTTTTAGAATATTAGCGAAAGTAATTATAAAACCTTTAGATAAATAAGTCAAAAAACAAGCGGGTTAATCTCAATTTTATTCCGAAATTTTTATCAACTCTACTGTTTCGGTTATTAAGGTATTCCCGTTATAATATGAGATTTCCAAAGAAGCCTTAGTAATATCGGTAGAATCCCTTAATGTCAATATATGATTTTCTTTGACGTTTTGGGGGTTTTGTGTTTTGTAAAAATCAGGTTCATCAACAAAACGAAATTTCAGGTAACCCTCGCCTGCATCCACGGGGCGCATTTTGGATTTTCCGCTTTTTATTCCTTTGACCATAGTATCGTTGTAAACGTCAAGTATCGGTTCGTCATCAAAGGAAACGCCGTTCCATTCAACTAAAATAATATCTTGCGTCATTTCGTTGCGAACCGTAAGGTTTGGTCCTACTACCGCAGAACAGGACAACATCAGTGAAATTAACAGACCGGAAATCAAAATTCTACTTTTCATTTTATGTTCCTCCTTACACTTATTTTAACGCTTTTATTTCCATAAATCAACGTTTGTATAAAGAATTTCCATAGAATAATAGAAATAAATCCCGTTTTAATATATTATTAACATTGATGAATTAGGATATATACAATAACAAGCTATGGAGGAGAAAGATGAGTTTTCCGAAAATGCCGATTTTTTCATTAATAGTTGCGCTTTTTGTCCTTGGCGGATGCGCAAAGGGGGTTAGATTTATGTATCAAACCGATAAGGAAATATCCTCGCGGATGACAATGCCTTACGCCGATTATCCCGCAACCCGCTTTGTTGTTATTTCCGATATACACTATTTTGACCCCGAGCTCGGAACAAGCGGAAGCGCGTTTCAGGATTATATAAATCAAGACCGCAAACTGATTGCCGAAAGCGAGAAAATTCTACTTGAGCAGATAAAAGCTATAAACGGCATAGATGCGGAATTTGTGCTTATCGCAGGCGACCTTACAAAAGACGGCGAACTCAGCAGCCATACCAAATTCGCTGAGCATATTAAATCTTTAGTCGATTCCGGCAAAAAGGTGTATGTTGTGCCGGGCAACCACGATATTAACGTTGGAACGGCGCACGGTTACGACGGGGACAACATTATAGAGGTGGAAACCGTTACCCCCGAAGACTTTGCGCGAATTTATGACGGTTTTGGGTTTGATGACGCTATTTATCGCGACCCCAATTCGCTGACTTATATTGCGGAGCCTGTCGATGGGTTATGGCTTTTTGCTATGGATGCCTGCCTTTACCGCGACAACCTTCCGGGCAAACATCCCGTTACGGGCGCAGAGTTTTTACCCGAAACCCTTGAGTGGATTGAAAATATGCTGATAAAAGCCCGTCTTGAGAACAAGGCGGTTATCGGGTTAATCCATCACGGTGTCCTTGAGCATTACAGAGGACAGGCGGATTTCGATAGTGAATATTTGGTAAATAATTATCAGGATATATCCGGAATGTTTGCTTATTACGGGATGAGGATGGTATTTACCGGCCATTTCCATGCCCAAAATATTTCGCTCAAAGAATGGAAAACCCGCGACAGTGAAAAATTCCTTTTCGATATTCAGACCGGCTCAACCGTAAGCACTACTCACTACCGCGTAGTCGAAATTACCGATGCGCAGGAGGCGGTAATCAATTCGTATCTGATAGAATCCATACCGTCTCGTCCCGATGATTTTCAGGAATACGCTTATAATTATATCGTTGACGGGGTCAGTCTTATAGCCAAGGGGGTTCTTGAGGGATACAAAGTCAAAAGCCCCGACCTTGAAAGACTTGCGAATCTTGTCGGGATTATTTATGCGATGAATTTTTACGGTGATGAGAACCCGCCCGATAATTTGATTGACAAGCGAGGCTTGCGCTTGCGTTCGAGAATTATTCTTAACGCTTACAGCAAGAAACTAAAAGGTATGATTAATAATATCCCGCCTGCGGATAATGACGTTATACTTAACCTGCTTGACGGAAGCTGGCGGGAATGACAGCACACAGGATAGAAGCCTGAACTACTTTCTTCTACGGTCTGAAAACCTGTGCTACCAATTACCGGATTATGATTTTCAGATTTAAAAACAGACTATTTGCTATTAAGATAAGGAATTAGAAAAATAAAAACATTCGGAGAGGGAGGGATTCGAACCCTCGGTCCCATAAATTAGGGACAACTCCTTAGCAGGGAGCCCCGTTCGGCCACTCCGGCACCTCTCCATTAGCCCGACAGGCTTTAGACAATAATTCTAACACAACTTAATTTATTTAGCAAATAAAATCTTTGAAATTTTTAAATCTTGAATATATGTTGCTTACGGTCGTTTGTTATAATGCAGGTTGAGCTGAGGTTTCGGACGGATATTTCGGCAGGCGTTTTGTTTATCAGGATTGAGTCGTATGTATCTTGCGCCGAGATATTACCTTCTATGTAGTTGTTGTTTTCATCGACAGGTAAAATTTTCAAAAGGCTTGAATGTGAATTTACCGTTGTTATATCTAACGGGAGTGTAACGATTTCCTTTTCGTTGAGACTGGACACAAAACTTTCCATCGAGTTTTTTTCAAGTTCGCTGATAATCTCACTAAGCAGGGTGTTTAACGTTTTATTGTCTTTCCACGCATCCACAAGAAGGAAAAACAGGTCGTTCATTCTTGAGTTTTCGGATGAGAGATATTCGCTGAGTTTCATAGCATCAAAAGCGAAGATATTTTGGAAACCGAAAACCGTGCGGTCTTCACGCAATTTATCGTTGTAGAGATTTTGAGGGATTATTTTTTTTATCGAGTAAAGCGTTAAATCATTTTCTTTTGCAAGGATTTCGCCCTGTTTCAGGTAAAACCTCGTAGTGAGCGAAGTCGAACTATGTGAAGCGGTTTGGGTTTCGCAGCATATCGAAAGAAACGGCGTGCTTATAAAGCTGGTATCGTTGAGGGTTTTTATTGCCCGTGCGAAAGTTTCAAAAGGTGATATTATCGCGTTTGACGGAAGTAATATACACATCGGCGGAAGGTCAAAGGCGATTACGAATGATGCAAAAAGTATTGTTACGGCAAACAGGTTTTGTGTCGGGAGGTTTAAAACGTCCAAATCCTCAACGAATTTAGCAAAAATCGGTGGGTTGCTTCGGTCTATGGCGTAATAGTTCGCATTGGGGAAATAGTCGTAGTATTTCGGGAATATCTTGGTGAACAGGCACTCCGGTTTGTCATTGTCTTTAAAACCGAATAATTCGGGAGGTATAGGGTCGGGGTAGAGCGGAAAAAAATCTATGGGTTTGGATAGACAGAACGCTATATTCATTTATTCCTCCGAAAGATTTAGCTTATATTGTGCGGTTAAAAAAATCAAGTTTATTTTTCCTTGATGGTAACGCTTTTTGCTCTTTGAGGTGTTTAATGGTATTACGGCGCTTTTTTTCGGCAATAATATTTGTAAATGAAACTTTTTTTATGTTTTCTGAGTCTTAATAGTGAAAAAGGTATATTTTATATTAATTTGGGCAGTGTAAACTTAATTGTGTCTAAAGAGGCACATAATGATAAGTGGAGAAA
>CAZQBT010000035.1:0-27023 GCA_964591955.1 uncultured Brevinematales bacterium
TTTAAAAATCGGGGTTTTACTGAATTTTGCTTCCCGAAAAACGAATTTTGAATACTCCATTATCCGTAACCGCACAATTACCGATTTTATTAAAAACCCATCCTAATCTACTTGATTATTTAACGGTCTTTGCGTATAATTAAGTATCGAGTAATTACAGGAAAAATATATGAAATACAAAATTGCTCTTGTGTCTTTTGCCGTATTGTTTTTTGCCTGCACAAGGTTAGTAAAACCGCCTGTAGATATTAACGGATATTGGATGCGGGGAAGGCGAACCCGTATCATTATCGACAATTACAAGGGAGTAATAGTAGGTGAAAACGGCGAAAGTATCGGCGCCGATATAGAATATCTCTCAGAGGAACGGATAAAAATTACCGAAAAAGACCATACTCCTAAATTTATCGCAAACTACGTTCCCGAAAGAGTCGCCGATATAATTTTCACCAATGAGCTTGTTAAAAACACTTATTATATACTGACCCCGATGGAAGATGAAAACAAAATTAGCGTTTTTGTAAGCGCTTGGCAGGCATACTTCGACTTTGAGTATGATGTCTATTATGTTATGTCTTTTACAAACAGTGAGGTATGGACTCGCATTATCGAGGAGAACTAATGAAAGATATTCGTAAACGCGTTGTTGATGAGTTTTTCAAGCAGGTAAAAATTGATTCCCTTGCGTTCAAAGAAAAAAATATGCTTGATTATATAGAAAAACGTGTCAAACCTATGCATGTGGAAATAAATTTGCTTACCTACGAACTAAAAGAAGTCGGGATGGGGTCCGCCAACCTGATAGTAAAAATACCTGCCAATTCCAAAACCCCGAAAAAATCGTTGTTTTTTGACTCTCACTTGGATACGGTGGAGCCGGGAATAGGTATCGAACCGGTAATAGAAGATAATATAATAAAAAGCAAGGGCGATACAATTCTCGGAGCAGACGATAAAGCGGCAAGCTCCGCTATGGTTATCGCTATCGAGGAAATAGTCAACTCCGGTATTGAACACGGGGACTTGTATTTTATATTCTCAACCGCCGAGGAAGTTGGGCTGATGGGGGTCAAGCATTTGGATTTTTCAAAAATCAAGGCGGATTACGGATTTGTTTTGGACTCGCACGGGGCTGTCGGAGGAGTAATAATATCCGCACCGTTCCATTACCAATATGAAATAAAAATCCGCGGTAAGGCAAGCCATGCGGGAATAGCGCCAGAAAAAGGCATAAGCGCAATCAAAATCGGTGCGAAAATTATAACCGACCTCCCGCAGGGAAAAATTTCCACCGACACGGTCGCCAACGTGGGTATTGTCGAGGGGGGTAAGGCTAATAATATTGTCCCCGATGAGTGTATTATCAGGGGCGAATACCGCTCATTAGACTTCAACGATATTAAAACTATCCACCAGAAAGTCCAGATGATTGTCGATAAGCATAAAGGGGAGGCGCTCGGCGTTGAAATTGAGCAAAAAGAGGAGTATAAAGGCTTCTCTTTTGATACCGATTCCGATATTATTCGTTTTGTAAATAAGGCAATCACCGATTTGGGGCTTGAACCTCGGCATGAGAAAACCGGAGGGGGAAGCAATACCAATATCTATAATCAGCAGGGTATTATCGCCGTAACTCTCGCATCGGGTATGATGAACGTTCATTCAACCGATGAATATATTCCGATTGACGACCTTGAAAACTTAGTCAAATTGATAGTAAAACTTGCCGAAAACACCTGAAACAAAGAATAACTTTACTTTTTAGTATAAACGCTTGTAACCTTTCCGCATTTGAGCATCGGAGTTTTTCCATCACCGTCATAAGTTAATTAAGTAAATCCGGTTTTATCGCCTGCCCACTCAAAAAAACAACTCCATCCTTAGCCTTAAAAGTGAGAATGTCCCGAACATTGCCTTTTTTTCCCGGAAAATTTCACCGTTTGACCGAAAATCCGGGACTTGAATTTCACTTTACCATACGCCGATAATATTTCGGTCAACGCCGGGGTTATATCCAAGCAAAAAAACGGGATAACGGCATCTATATAACGTTATAAACTATGCGGATATAGAATTGATGTGGAAAAAATTGCCGACGAAAAAAATAAGGCTGTTTCATAAAACATCAGCTTATCACAGAACACAAGACGGAGGTCTCCTGTGAAAAACAGAATAAAGTGGGGAGGAAGTTTCATTTTTGGAGTTACACAGGAACTCTTTGCTTTGGACGACAATAAAGCGGAAATTTTGCGTATGAATCTTATACAAATTTGCCTTTATATATCTTTCGATTTATAATATTAGTCTGTTAGTATCAAATGGGGATTTTTATGAGCGAAAAATACAGGGTGTTTTTCAAATACGGGGCGCATTATCATACGAAAAGCGTTGAAGTTGTGGCGGATTTCAATGAATGGGAGCCGGGCAATCTCGTTTTAGAGGATGATGACGGCGATAATATCTGGTGGGGCGAGGCAAAACTTCCATCGGGGGTTTACCATTTCAAATATTTGGTTGACGGTAAGGAATACCATCTCGACCCGAATCTTCCCTCCGAAAGCAACGGTAACGGATTTCAAAACTCGGTTTTAAAAGTCGGCAAGGCTAAACTTACCGATAACTTTTTCCATTCCCCGGATTGCATTGATTTCTATTCCGAACACAGTTTCTATATGCGCGCTATACTTAACTGCGAAAAATATAAAGGCGCTAAACTTATCGTTGTTGTCGATGACTTTATTAATACCGTAAACGGCTATGAACTTTTCCGTGATGAGGTTTATATCTATATGATATTCAAACTTGAGAACGGATGCACCTCCGCTAAGAATCTTTTGTATTATTTTGAGGTTGACCGCGCGGACGGGGGTTTTGACTATTTCGGTAAAAACGGGTTGGTCGATTCGGAGTGGGAGGTTGAGAATTTCGAGTATAAAAAACCCGAAGCCGCATCATTTACCTCCCCCGATTGGGTTAAGGATGCCGTATTTTACCAGATATTTCCCGAAAGGTTTTATAACGGGAATCCCCGCCTGAACCCTCCCGATATTAAAGACCCTAAAACTCCCCCGAAACCCGATACATTCTACGGCGGTGACCTTGACGGAATAATCAAAAAAATCGACCACATAAAAGAACTCGGGGCTAATGCCTTGTATCTTAACCCGATTTTTGAAGCGCCTTCAACTCACAAATACGATGCTTCCGACTATACCAAAATCGACCCTCATTTCGGCGATGAGGCTGTTTTCAATAAATTTGTCAAAAAGCTGAAAGACAAGTCAATGCGTTTTATTCTTGACGGGGTTTTTAATCACACCGGAAATTCGTTTTGGGCTTTCGAGGATATAAAAAACAAAGGTGAAAAATCCGCGTATAAAGACTGGTATTTTATCAAAAAATTTCCTCTTATGGCGGATGGAAAACCTAATTATGATTGCTGGTGGAACTTCCCCGTGCATCCTAAACTGAACACCGATAATCCCGAAGTGAAAAAACATCTGCTTGACGTTACGCGGATGTGGCTTGAGAAAGGTGCGGACGGATGGCGTCTTGACGTTCCCTGCGAGATTGACCATCCGTTTTGGAAAGAATTTCGTAAAACGGTAAAGTCTGTCGATGAGGATAAATATATAGTCGGCGAAATTTGGCATAACGCATCGCAATGGCTTATGGGAGATGAGTTTGATGCCTCGATGAATTACCGTTTCAGGGATGCCACCGTTTCGTTTTTTGCTAAACGAAAGATTAATGCCGAGGAGTTTGTTAAGCAAATCGGGCAACAACTGTTTGATTACCCTATGCAGGCGAATTTTGCTATGATGAACCTGTTATCCTCACACGATACGGCGCGATTTTTTACCATCGCGGAAAACGACCCAATCAGGGTTATGCTTGCTCTCGCTTTTCAGTTTACCTATGTCGGCGCTCCTTCGATTTACTACGGTGAGGAAATCGCAATGACGGGAGACAAAGACCCCGACAACCGCAAGTTTATGAACTGGAATAAAAATGAGTGGAATAAACAAATTTACGATGCTTATAAGTTTCTTATCAAAATTCGCAATGAGAACGAGGTTTTACGTCGCGGCGAAATTAAATTTTTCTTCGCCAAAGATATGGCTATCGGCTTTGAGAGATTTTTCAATAACGAACATTTATATATTCTTATTAATAACAGTGAAAAGAACATCAGTATTGATATAACCAATTATGCCGGGAACGGCGACTTTATTGATATATTCAAAAACTATCCTCTCAAGAGAAAACGCGCTTTTACGCTTTATGCCAACGACTTTGTAATACTCAGGAAAACAAAGGAGCGTGAATGAGAAAAAACCGCAGGTTTCAGCTTGTAGTAATCGGAGACAGCGTTGAAAACGAAACGAATAACCGCATAGCATATAATATCGGAGCTTTTGCCGCAAAGCAGGGATGGGTATTACTTAACGGCGGAAACAACGGCGTAATGCAGGCATCAAGTAAGGGCGCGTTCGATAACGGCGGTTTGGCGATTTCAATTCTTAATACGGAAGATATAGACGGCGGCAACCATTACTCATCCGTTACAATTCCTACCGGTATAGGATGGGCAAGAAATTCGGTCAACGTGCTTGCCGGGGATGCGGTTGTTGCAGTGGGAGGAAAATCCGGCACTTTATCCGAGATTGCGCTTGCCGTTTGCTACGGTAAACCCGTTATTGCTTTTGACAACTCCGACGGGTGGAGCGCAAAACTCGCAGGAGAACGGATTGACGACCGCTTTGACCCTGTTATCTCCGTCTCATCCATCGAGGACTTCCAACGCGAGATTTTGAAAATCCATAACCGTCATAAATCAATCTAATATATCCATAGTATAAACCTTAAACTTCCTATCCGTTCTTAGCCGAAATCAGGTTAAGAGCGCTTCCCGCTTTAAACCATTCAATCTGGGTTTGACTGAACGTATGATTTAGCAAACATTCCTCGCTTGAATTGTCGGCGTGTTTAATAACAAGAGTTAGCGGTTTTCCCGTTTCAAACGAGCCAAGCCCCTTAATCGACAGGGTATCATCCTCACGGATTTTATCATAATCGGCGGGGTCGGCAAAAGTAAGCGCAAGCATACCCTGTTTTTTGAGGTTTGTCTCGTGGATACGGGCAAAACTCCTGACTATTACGGCAATTCCGCCGAGATGACGGGGTTCCATTGCGGCGTGTTCCCGCGATGACCCCTCGCCGTAATTCTCATCACCGATAATAACCCAAAGTTTGCCCCGCGATTTATAATCTCTCGCGACTTTTGCAACGGTATCCTGCTCTTTTGTAAAAATATTGCAGGTTTTACCGGTTTCATCGGTGTATGCGTTTACCCCTCCAAGCAACAGGTTATCCGATATATTATCGAGATGCCCCCTGTATTTAAGCCAGGGTCCCGCCATAGAAATATGGTCGGTGGTGCATTTACCCTTGACTTTGATTAATACGGGCATATCCTCAAAGTCGTTTCCATCCCATTTCGGGAACGGATAAAGAAGTTGTAACCGTTCGCTTGACGGGCTAACATTGACCTTGATATTTCCGCCGTCTTCGGGAGGCATAATAAGCCCGATTTCCGGGTCGGCAAAGTCTTTCGGCAGTTGTGAGGCTATCGGCGGAGTTAGTTTAAACTCGTTGCCGTTTGCATCCTTTAGCGTATCGGTTGCGGGGTTAAAGGTAATTCGCCCTGCAACAGCGAGAGCCGCGGCAAGTTCAGGTGTGGTAACAAATGCGCGGGTTTCGGGGTTACCGTCGGCGCGCTTTGCAAAATTACGGTTAAAGGTTGTAACAATGGAATTCTTTACTCCTACCGGGGTATCCTTGCGATTCCACATTCCTATACAAGGCCCGCAGGCATCGGCAAGCAAAACACCTCCGAATTTTTGAAGTATATCCAACTGCCCGTCTCTTTCGATAGTTTTATGTATGGCGGAAGAACCCGGCGATATATAAAATGCCGACTTGGCTTTGATACCGCGGGCAAGCGCCTGTTCGGCGATTTTTGCCGCCTTATCTATATCCTCATAGCTTGAGTTTGTGCAACTTCCAAGCAGTGATGCGGAAAGCTCTTCGGGATAGTCGTTTTCCTTAACCGCGCTTTTCATCTGCGATATAGCCCACGCCTTATCCGGCGTAAACGGACCGTTGAGATGGGGTTCGAGTTTGCTTAAATCTATCTCGATAACCTTGCCGAAATATTTTTCCGGATTTTGCGTAATTTCCTTGTCGGGATTAAGCAGGCTGATATTATCCGCGACAAGTTTTGCGACTTCTTCGCGTCCCGTGATTTTAAGAAATTCTACGGTTTTATTATCCGACGGGAAAATAGAAGTTGTAGCGCCGAGTTCCGCTCCCATATTGGTAATAGTAGCGCGTCCCGTTGCCGAAATCGAATTTATACCCTCGCCGAAATACTCGATAATAGCCCCCGTCCCTCCCTTGACCGTGAGAATACCCAAAAGTTTCAGTATAACGTCCTTAGGCGAAGCCCATCCGCTTAGCGAGCCGGTCAGTTTAACGCCGATAATTTTAGGCCATTTGAGTTCCCACGGTATCCCCGCCATAACGTCAACGGCACCAGCGCCGCCGACCCCGACCGCGACCATCGAAAGCCCGCCGGCGTTAGGGGTATGGGAATCCGTGCCTATCATCATACCGCCGGGAAACGCATAGTTTTCAAGGATAATCTGATGGATAATCCCGGCGCCCGGTTGCCAAAAACCCATCCCGTAACGTGCGCATACGCTTTTAAGAAAGTCGTAAACCTCTTTGTTGGTTTCAAGGGCGCGTTCAAGGTCGGGTTTACATCCGTCCTCACTTACAATAAGATGGTCGCAGTGGACAGTGGTAGGGACGGCGGTTTTATCCATCCCCGCCTGCATAAATTGCAAAAGCGCCATCTGCGCCGTAGCATCCTGCATAGCAACGCGGTCGGGAGATAAAAGCGCGTAATCCTCACCCCGTTTAAACGGCTTGTCTGTCTTTTCCCAGAGATGGGAATATAGTATTTTCTCCGCGAGCGTAAGCGGACGGTTTAACAGTTCGCGGGCTTGGGTTTGTTTTTGTTTCAGCTTAGCATAGACATTGCTTATCATATCAAAATCGCGTGTCATAGTGTCTCCTTGTGTAGATTGGTTTATATGTATTTTCTATTGATAAAAAATTTTGCCTTTAATTATATAATCATTCGTCATTTTTTTCAATCTAAAAGTAAGGTTTATGGTAAGTCCTTGTAAAAAACCTCCCCTTGTGCTAAAATATGCGAAACTTGAGAGGCGGAAATATGGAGTTAAGCGGTGAAACCGTTGAAAAGATGCTTGAGATACTTTTAAAAGAATATCCTAAATGGAAAGCGCCGATAGTTACCTTTGTTGCAGAAACTATGGGGCTTTCCGACAATAGTCTGCCGTTTCGGGTGCTTGTTGCAACGATTTTAAGCCTTCGCACAAAGGATGAGACAACTACCGCAGCGGTAACCCGTCTCTTTAGCGAAACTTTTCCCGACCCTCAGTCGTTTATTAAACTCGGCGCGGGTAAAATCGAGAAACTTATATACCCCGTGGGGTTTTACCGTGTCAAGTCGCAACGTCTTGTGGAAATATCGCAAATTCTTATCGAAAAGTTTGACGGCAAAGTCCCGTCGGATATTGAGGAGCTTTTAACCCTGCCCGGTGTCGGCAGGAAAACCGCTAATTTGGTTGTATCGCTCGGATACGGCAAACCCGCTATGTGCGTTGATATACACGTCCACAGAATTTCCAACCGATGGGGATATATAGCAACAAAAACGCCGGAACAAAGCGAGTTTGCGCTTCGTGAAAAACTTCCCGTGAAATGGTGGAACCGCTATAACGATATACTGGTGGCGTTCGGGCAGACAATTTGCAAGCCCGTGTCACCGTTTTGTTCAAGATGTGCCGTCGAGGAATGGTGCTTAAAGGCCGGCGTGGACAGGCACAGGTAATTCTCTTTGCAGTTTCGTTTCTTGACTGTAAACCTTTCCCTCTTTATAATCTAAAAAGATTTAATATATTTTGTTCTTGACTATACGCAATATGGATATTAAACTTATGTATAACTGAATTACAATGCTTTTTCCGTTTAGATATGGAGTTGCAAGTGCCTACGATTTTTAGATATGGAAAATATCGTTTCTTTTTCAATAGCCGTGAGGAGTCGCGCCGCCATGTTCATATAGAAAGCCCTGAAGGCACTGCAAAATTTTGGTTAGAACCGATTGTGTCGTTATCCGTATTTTTTTATCTCAAGGAAAGTGAATTAACGGAGATTGAAAAAATAGTGAAGGGGTAACAGAATGATTTTATCGAAAAATGGAACAAACACTTTGGATTATGAGGTTACAAATATAGAGCGCCTCGGGTTTTGGATAATAGTCGATAATGAGGAATATTTTGTCAACTTTGAAGATTATCCTAAATTCAAAAAAGCGACTGTTGAACAAATCTTAAATATAAAGAGACTTGACCCCGAACAGTTTAATTGGCCTGATTTGGATATTGATATAGATATTCGTTCGCTTAAATATCCCGAACAATTTCAAAAAGTTTATAAAGATTAAATTTCCGAGTTTTCTTTGCAGTTTCGTTTCTTGACTGTAAACCTTTCCCTCTTTATAATCAAATACAATAAACGGAAACAATTTAAGGATATGAATGATGAAGTTATTTTTTTTAATCATAGTGATTTTTTCTACAATTTCGCAGGGTTTTGCCAAGCGTCCCGGCGTTGATATGTTTTGCGGGAAACTTATCGGGGGATTCGGCGGAACATTTATCAGTCCCGATGATATGAATTTCCGCCTTGAAAAATCCGGGATGCCTTTAATACCGGGTGAGTATTTACAGGTGGGGGGCGGGTATCAGCTTATTCAAAGCCGTATAATCACCGAAATTGAGTATTTTGCTATCCTGTCGAGAACCGAAAGACACGGTAATTTTACATCCTCGTTTTCAGGACAGTATTCATATTTCAACATCGGGTTTTTACTGCTCGGATTGAAAAACTTTCAAATCTACCCTCTTGCGGGCTTGGGATACGGAAAAATCGAGTTGCGCGTTACCGAGGAGGGGGATTTCAGTTTCGATACTTTCCTTGATAATCCCATAAATTTGCGAAGTTTCGAGAGAGATATATTTACCGGCAATATTGCGCTCGGATTTGATTTTCTTATCCGCGACAACGGGAAATCATCGAATACGGGTTTGGGTTTTGTATTCGGTGTGCGCGCGGGATTCACCTATGATATTTCCGTAGGCGAATGGAAAGCCAACGAACTTCAACTCGGCGCAAGCCCGTATATGGGACTGACCGGATTTTATGTTCGTGTCGTTATGGGAATCTGGGAGTAAAGCTCACGGTAGCGGTTTTAGACATAATCCGGATACAAAGGGCTTGTATAAGTTTACGGTAAAAATCCTACCTTAAATTAAACTGCACACCTAAGAAGAAATCTACGGCTAACCATATATAATCACTTTTAGATATTTCTATAGATATGCTTCTATATTTATAGCCATATGAAGAAAAAGCAGTAAATGTAGGTGAAAAACCGCCTAATATTGAAAAATCATTTCTTATTTTATATTCCAAATAATTTCTTTGACGTATTTGGAGGCTGGGTCCTTCAAAACGATATCCATATTCAAAAATACCTACAATTGATGAAGCGTCAACTCCCATCATAATATCTATATTTATTTTCCACTTTTCGCTGTCTTTAAGTAATTTATATCCGAAACCCCAATTAAACAAAGGTACCGGTTCAACAAACGGATATGAACTTAATCCGTATATAAAATATCCGTTTCTGATACCGTGCTTAATAAATATATTTGCTTGAAAAACTGTATTAAATCCAATTTCAATCTCGGTAAAACCCTTGCCGTAAAAATTAATAAGCCCGAAAGAGCGGCTTTTAGCATCTTTTGCAATATTTATCACCCCTATTTGCTTGCCGGCATTTCTGCTATAATTTATAAAACCCAACTGAAGCCCGCTAAAATTATTGGCGTAGTTGAATATACCGAACTGAAAACCTCTAAAATTCCCCGTTGCAACATTGATATTACCCCATTGCCAGCCGCGTCCCCCGCCGTCGGCAATATTAATTAGAAGGGATGTTTGAATTCCGCCCATATATTTCCCGCTGTAACCCAACAGCAACGAGTTTTGCAAACCTCTCATCTCCTCGCCGACTATCGAAACCGGAGCGAAAGTTATCCCGCTTACCGATGTTGAATAGGCGGCGACAGTCCCGAACTGGATATAGTTTAACCGTCTTTCGCCCCTTATCAAAAGATGACCCTGCGTTGAAACGGGAGGAAAAATCGACAGATTAATAAACCGTCTGTCGGGCTTCGGGAGTTCTTCGGCAGGTTTATCCCTTTCGATTTCCTTTATTGCCGCTCTTGCAATTGCAATCTCATCATCCCCGGATAAAAACACCACCTCATACTCGTTTTCGGAAACAATTGTCCCCGATAAAATATCCCCGTTGACCAACACGATTTTATCGGCATAGAGACTAACCGATAAAGTCAATAACAAAACCACAATCCCCGCTTTTAGCAATTTCATACCCGACCTCCTGATTTTTGAATAATAATAAAACAAGATTTATATATTGTTTAATCGACATCGGTATTTTAGACGGTTAAATTGAAAATGTCAAAATAACGCGGGATTTTATCCGTAATTGACTTCGCTGTAATTTGATACGGGACGATAATCCTGAAGAATAAGTTTTTCGCCGAGAAATTCCTCAATCTGCGAAAGGTCATAGGCTTCAATTAAGGAAGGCACAACGGTTGTCCTGAAGGTATGGGGAATCCTGCTTTTCTTTATGATTTCCACCGATAGCTTTATCTTATCAAGATTGACGGAGTCAAGTCCGACAGTCTTTGCGTATTTGGAAAAACTGTTTTTTATATCCATTGCAATATAATCGACAAGCCCTTTCGACAGGTATTCGTTTAAGACATCGGGAAAACTCCCGTTGGTGTCGAGTTTGACCTTAAACCCCTCCGCTTTACACCATCGCATAAATTCGGCAAGGTTGCTTTTCCACATACAGGGTTCGCCCCCGGTAATACATACTCCTCCGAGCTTGCCCTTACGGGTTATTAGAAAGTCTTTTATTTCATCTTCGGAAATATCGGGAATCAACATCACCTTTTCCGGCAAAACCAAATCCCAATTATGACACCAGTTACATCGGAAATTACACCCGCCCGTAAAAAGCGTCGCGCAAATTTCGCCGGGGTAATCTATAAGCGAGACTTTTTGAATACCTTTAAACATCTAAACTCCGAGAGAAAGTCAAATTTAAGCCAAAGCCCTTTTTGCCTTGATTGTTTCAAAAGCCCTGTCGTAGGTGTTTCTTTCGGAAAACTCCTGTTGTTTTCCGGTATTCCAGTTTTGAACGGGACGGTAATATCCCACCACCCTTGAATATACCTCCGTAGGTATTACCAAATTTTGCCCTTTTCCTTCCGTCATAATCCCCTCCTCTATCAATTTTCAAATATTTTAATCAAACTAATTATATACACTCCATATATTTCCCGTATTGCTTTAACTCCTCCTCCGTATGAGGATACGGGCAGGTATGATATTCCCCTGCGATATACCCGTGAACGGGGCATATAGAAAAAGTCGGGGTGATTGAAAAATACGGCAGATGGTATTTCTCGGCAATCGTTTTTACCAATTTTGATAACGAGGCATTATCCTCGATTTTTTCCCCGATAAAAATATGAACAACCGTCCCGCCGGTGAATTTCGACTGCATTTTATCCTGATGGTCCAACAGCTCAAAAATATCATCGGTATCGTTTACGGGAAGATGCACCGAGTTAGTGTAATAAGGAGTCTCATCGGTGCCTGAAGCGAGAATATCGGGATAGAGCTTTTTATCGGCGCGTGCAAGACGGTAGCTTGCCCCCTCTGCGGGTGACGCCTCAAGGTTATACAGATGACCTGTCTCCGCTTTAAACTCATCAAGTTTATCAAGCATAAATTCCAACACCTCTTCCCCAAACTCGCGGGCTTCATTTCGATTATACGGTATATTAAGCAGGTTCATAACCGCTTCATTCATTCCTATAAGCCCGATTGTGGAGAAATGATTAGTCCAGTAATTACCGCTTCGATTTTTTATATCCTCAAGATAGATTTTACTGTAAGGGTAAAGCCCTCTCATAGTCAAATCCTCTACGATTTTTCGCTTCATTTCCAACGAGGTTTTAGCTATTTCCATAACTTTGGCAAGCTCGGTAAAGAACTCCTCTTTGTTTTGCGCGGAGTATCCTATACGGGGAAGGTTTATGGTAACAACACCGATAGAACCCGTCATCGGGTTTGCGGCAAAAAGACCCCCGCGTCTTAGTTTGGAGTCGTGCTTATCCTCTTTAACCACACTGGATTTTTCCAACTGCTCGCGAACTTCGCGGTTATCAAGACGAAGTCTGCAACACATACTTCGTGCATCCTCGACACTCATATCGGAATTGACGAAATTACTGAAATACGGCGTTCCGTAACGCGCCGTCATCTCCCATATTGCCTGATATTCGGGGTTATCCCAGTCAAAATCGGAAGTTATATTATACGTAGGAATCGGGAAAGTGAACGGACGGTTTAACGCATCACCCTCAAGCATAATTTCGGCAAAAGCGCGGTTAATCATATCCATTTCGGGCTTAAAATCGCCGTAGCATTCTTCCTTAAGTTCTCCGCCTATAATTACCGCTTTATTTTTAAAGAAAGACGGGACAACCAAATCAAAAGTCAGGTTGGTAAAAGGTGTTTGGAAACCCGTTCTTGTCGGGACATTTACATTAAAGACAAATTCCTGTATCGCCTGCTTAACCTCGTCAAAGGAAAGATTGTCGTAACGGACAAACGGGGCAAGGAGAGTGTCGAAATTGGCAAAAGCCTGAGCGCCCGCCGCTTCACCCTGCAAGGTATAAAAAAAGTTTACTATCTGCCCGAGGATGGTTCTAAAATGTTTAGCGGGCTTGCTTGCAATTTTACCGGCGACACCGCCAAATCCCATTATAATTAACTGCTCAAGGTCCCATCCGACACAGTATGCGGAAAGAGAGCCGAGGTCGTGGATATGGATAGCGCCGCTTCTATGCGCTTCGCCTATTTCGGGGGTATATATCTTTGAAAGCCAGTAGTTTGCCGTAATGGTGGATGACACATGGGAATTAAGCCCCTGAAGCGAATAACTCATATTGCTGTTTTCATTGATACGCCAGTCGCGAAGGTTGACGTAATCCTCTATAATATTAAGACTTTCGTTTAAGGTTTTGCTGATATTGCGAAGTTCGGCGCGTTTTGCACGGTAAAGTATATATGACTTGGCGGTTTTACGAAAACCGAAATTCATAAGGGTATCTTCGACTATATCCTGAATATGCTCAATCTCGACTTGAGAACCCGACAGCTTGCTTACCACAACAGCGGTAATTTCCCACGCGCTATTACGGTTACCTTCGCCGCTTGCCTCAAAGGCTTTGTTTATAGCCGATGCAATCTTTGATGGGTCAAATTCGGATACCCTGCCGTCGCGCTTTTTTACAAACGTAATGCGGTTTTTGGAAGTTTTAGAGTTGACCAATTCGCCGACTAATTTTTCCATATCTTTTACTAATTGCTCCATTGCCTCCCCTCCCGTCTTTGACATTTTGTCGTTATAATTTCAAGGTTTAGTATAACCTGCAAATATACAGGCGCAAAAGAGGAAATCGAAAAGAAGAGATGAAATCATTAAGAGACCGCTCCCAAATCCGCAATCACTCTTAATTTTTCCACAGGCAGTCGCAGGCGTTATCCTGCAATCTTATTTCCCCTTAAACAGACACGCTAACCGCGTTTTTGTCTTGCCTCCTTGCGCCTCTGTAACTACCCGTTACTTCCCTCCGATAGTTACTCAAAAAAAAGTGTCCCCATCCCAATACCTCAATCCCACACTCCGACATTATTATAGCGGAAATATTCCAACTTGGCAAGAAAGATTTTGTTTAAGATTATGCTTACATTTTTTGGCTTAATTGCAAACTATAAAAGCAAATGTGGTTTATAAAAATTCCTGATTTATTGTGGGATTCAAACCTATTTCCTTACCAGCATATATTTTACTAAAAAGAAAAAATAAGTTACAATATTTAAAAATTTTTTCGGAGGACACGATGAATCAAATATCAAATATGAGCTATAAAGTAAAAGATATTGGTCTTGCGGAATGGGGACGCAAGGAAATAGAAGTTGCCGAAAAAGAGATGCCCGGACTTATGTCTATTCGCGAAAAATATGCAAAAGAAAAACCGCTTAAAGGTGCGCGCATATCGGGTTCGCTTCATATGACCATACAGACGGCGGTTCTTATTGAGACGTTAAAAGCTCTCGGTGCGGATGTCCGATGGGCAAGCTGTAATATCTTTTCAACGCAAGACCATGCCGCTGCCGCTATCGCCGAATCGGGCGTTCCCGTTTTTGCATGGAAAGGCGAAACGCTTGAAGAATACTGGTGGGCTACCGCTCAGGCTCTTTCTTTTCCCGACGGTAAGGGTCCTAATCTTATCGTTGATGACGGCGGGGATGCCACCCTGCTGGTTCATCTCGGTTACAAATTGGAAAACGACCCCGCAGTTTTTGACAACGTATCCGCCAACAAAGAGGAAAAAATTGTCTATGCGCTTCTTAAAGACATTTATAAATCCGACCCTAATAAATGGCACCGGGTTATAGAGGAATTAAAGGGCGTTTCGGAGGAAACGACTACCGGCGTTCACCGTCTTTACCAAATGATGGAAAAGGGCGAGCTTCTTGTTCCCGCTATTAACGTAAACGACTCCGTTACGAAATCGAAATTCGATAACCTCTACGGGTGCCGCGAATCTTTGGTTGACGGGATAAAGCGCGCTACCGACGTGATGACTGCGGGAAAGGTCGCGGTAGTTTGCGGTTACGGCGACGTGGGTAAAGGCTCCGCTCAATCTCTTCGCGGGATGGGGGCAAGGGTTATTGTTACCGAAATCGACCCTATCTGCGCTTTGCAGGCTTCTATGGAGGGTTATGAGGTTGCTACGGTTGAAGACACCTTAGGCGAGGGCGATATTTACGTTACCGCTACGGGCAATAAGGACGTTATCACTTTGGAATATATGCTTAAAATGAAAGATCAGGCTATCGTTTGCAATATCGGGCATTTCGATAACGAGATACAAGTCAGTGAGCTTGAGGAATACCCCGGCGTTAAAAAAGTCAATATCAAACCGCAGGTTGATAAATATATTTTTCCCGACGGGCATTCGATATTTATACTTGCCGAGGGTCGTCTTGTGAATCTCGGATGCGCAACGGGACACCCCTCGTTTGTTATGTCGAACTCTTTTTCCAACCAAACTCTTGCGCAAATTGACCTGTGGAAAAACCGCGATAGTTATGAAAACAAGGTATATCGCTTGCCGAAACATCTTGACGAGGAGGTCGCAAGACTCCATCTTGAAAAAATCGGCGTTAAATTGACGAAACTTACAAAAGAACAGGCGGATTATATCGGCGTAGGGGTTAACGGACCCTACAAGCCGGAACATTACCGATATTAAAAGTATTATCCCTGATAACACGGGATTTTAGCCTGTGAGCATCTTGCGGTAATCAAGTGCGAGTAAAACGAGCGTATCGAGATAACAGCATAAGTAAACAAAAACAGGGATAACTACACGCTACGGGTTTAACGGCATATTGAAATAACTTTCCGTCTGTTTAAGCCGGTTACAGGAGAAAAGATGAAACCAAAGCGTATGATTTCATACAGGCATACCCTTATTAATTCCATAGGAACTTTTCTTTCACGCATTACGGGCATTGTCAAATGGACGGTTATAAACCCGCTTTTCGGCAAAGGACTTGACCCGTTCCACGCAAGTTTCAGGGTTATTAATAATCTTAGGAAAATCGTAGGCGAGGGGGTTATTGCCAATGCCTTTATACCGGTATTTCAGGGCAGGAACACCGAGGACAAAGAGAAGGCGAATCTTTTCGCAAGTAACGTTATAAATATTTTCCTGATTTTCACGGTAGCAATTACCGCGCTTGGTATAATTTTTGCCCGCTCGTATTTTCCGATTTTTGTTCCCGGGTTTGCCGAGGGAAGTATTGAGCTTGAGCAAAGTATTGTCCTTACTATGATAATGATGCCGTTTGTGATTTTTATATTTCTTTTTGCGGTAAGTATGGGAATATTAAATTCGCACAGACGGTTTACAACCCCGGCTTTCGCCCCGATAGTTTTTAACGTTGTATGTGTGGGGTTTGCGCTTGTCTTTCACGGGCGATTCGGGGTTTATTCGGTAGGTATCGGTGTTGCCGTGGGTTCGGCGCTGATGTTTTTAATCGAACTGATTGAACTTTTCGGTGTAGGGTTTAGATACAGGCTTTATATAAATTTCCGCGACCCGGCGTTAAGGGAGTTTTTTAAACTTTTTTTCCCCACCGCGCTTAATATGGTAGTATTGATGATATTGTCGCTTGTTTTTACGTTGTTTGTTTCGTTTTTACCGTCGGGGTCATTCACGGTAATACAAAACTCTCAGGTGCTTAATCAAGCGCCTATCGGGATTGTCGGGGTGGCTATTGCCACAGTGATGCTTCCGCTTTTATCAAAGCCGGAGGTTCAATCAAGCAAAACCGATTTCGAGAAAACAATCAGCGAAGGTTTTTTTATGTTTTTCTACCTGATTATCCCGTTTACGATGTTTTTTGCGGTATTTCCCGATATAATAGTTAATATCGCATACCGCGATATACTTGTATGGATAATCGGCGATACGGGAAAATATACTACCGACCTGCTTGAACTTAATTATACCATAACGGCGGTTTATGCAAGCGCGCTTCCTCCTATGGGACTTAACCTGATTTTAGCAAAGATTTTTTATTCAAGAAAGGACGCTAAAACCCCGCTTGTTGCAAATATAGTTTTGCTTGCTGCAAGCACGGGGCTTTATTTTATATCCCGTATAGATAGTATCGGTGCGACGGGTATCGGTGTTGCCGACTCGATTGCCGCATGGTTGACATCAGGATATTTCTTAATCAGGCTAAGAAAATATGTAAAACTTCGCGAGCTTGAAAAAGGGCTGTTTGTAAAAGTTGCGGCGATTACGATTATAAGCGGTTTAACCGCCTTAGTTGTTTATCCCGTTTATAAATATTTATATATTCCGCAGAGCAATGCGCTTTTGCTGTTGTTATACGGCGGACTTGTATTCCTGATTTTTGCGGGACTTTATTATGGAGTGTGCAAAATTTTCAAAATGGAGTTGAAACGATGATATCTGCTTTGATTTTCGATATGGACGGTCTTATGATAGATACGGAACGTCTTTATTTTGAAACGGAACGCGAGATGGTTGCCGAATACGGCAAAACTATTTCCGAAGCTACGTGGTGGAAACTTATGGGGCGAAGTCCGCTTGAGGCGGTTACTATTCTTTTAGACGACCTTGAGATTCCCGTAAAACCGGAGGATTTCCTGAAGGAGCGCGACAAAATTATGCTAAAAAAGATGATGAATGACCTTAAACCGATGGCGGGGCTTTACGAGATTCTTGAAAACTTCAACGGGAGACTTAAGCTCGCAGTGGCTACCGGCGCGGAACGCCCTTTTTTGGATTTGGCGCTTGATAAACTTGATATCAGAAAGTATTTTAATATCCTGCAAACATCCGACACAATACAAAACGGCAAACCGCACCCGGAAATTTACCAAACCGCAGTCTCAAAGCTGGCGCTCCCCGCTTCCTGTTGCGCAATTCTGGAGGATTCGTCGAACGGCGCAAGGGCAGGTAAGGATGCGGGATGCTATGCTATTGCGGTGCCGACCGAATACACTATCCGTCAGGACTTCAGTTTTGTGGACTTTATTGCCAAAAATCTTATTGATGCAAATTCGCATATTGAAAGCCTGCTTAACGGAAAGGGGAGAAAATGACCGTCTTTGAGAAACTTGATAAACTTCCGCAATATGAGCGCGCATTTGTAACTATCGGAAATTTTGACGGTATCCATCTTGGGCATAAAAAAATCCTGGATAAACTTGTTGCCGATGCCGAAAATTTCCACAGGATTGTTATTACTTTCAGGGATGCGCCGCGTAAATTTATCAATCCCCGTATTTTCAGCGGTTATATCTTTCCGCCCGGGTATAAAATTAAGGTTTTTGAAAGTCTCGGTATCGACAGTCTTGTGTATTTGGATTTTCCCGATGTTAAGGATTTGAGCGCCGAGGAATTTTTATACAGGATTACGAATAAAATATCCGACCTCCATCTGTATGTCGGACATGATTTTCGTTTCGGCAACGGGGGACGCGGGGGTATCGGTTTTCTTAAGAGGGAAGCCGAAAATACCGGGTTTAGTCTTACCGAGGTCGGAGAACATAAATTCAGGGGGCAGAGTGTAAAATCCACCAATATCCGTCGTATGATAATGCGGGGGGATATGAAAACCGCCGCCGATATGCTCGGACGTCCTTATTTCATAGTTTCAAAAAAAATTACGGGCGATAATCTCGGCAAGAAAATCGGGTTTCCCACCCTTAATTTGGAAATAAATAATCAGGTTTTGCCCGCAATCGGGGTTTATTTCACGTATTGTTTTGTTGACGGGCGTTTTTTACCTTCTATGAGCTATATCGGAAAACGTCCCACGGTCAACGGTATAGACCTCCGCCTTGAAACCCATATTCTTAATTTTGACGGGGGTCTTGAAAATAAGGAATATCCGCTTGCTTTTATTGAGAAAATTCGTAACGAAAAAAAGCTCCATAATCTTGAAGAATTACAAAAAATTCTTTATAATGATAAAGAGGTAATTTATACTTTGGCGGCAAAGCATAGGTTGCCCGATAACTTTGTAAAATTATTCGGAGGATAAAATGGCTATTGACAGTGTAGCTAAAAAACCTATTATCGAGAAATACGCTATGCACGAAGCGGATACCGGTTCGCCGGAGGTTCAGATTGCGCTTTTGACGGAAAGAATATCGAATCTTACGCGTCATCTTCAAACATATAAGCAGGATAAATCCTGCAAGAGAAGTCTTATGAAGATGGTCGGTAAGAGAAAGGCTCTTTTGCGCTATTTGCATAGAAAAGACGTTGAAAGATATAAAAGTCTTATAGCGGAACTCGGTATCAGAGGCGCTTTTTAAGTAATTTTGCGCCTGAAATTCTCTTAGCGATACTTTACGCGATACGGTTGTTTGGGAGATTTGATGAAAACACCTGAGTTTAAGGATGTTGGTTTTGAGGATAAAGCGGAGTTGGACTCCGTTTTTTCTATTGAACAACCCGAAATATCCGAATATACTTTTACCAACCTTTTCGTATGGAGAAAAGCGCGGGGATTTAAAATTTGCCGAACCGGTAACGGTATTCTTATTACCGGCAAGTCGGATAATAAAGAGTTTTTTTTTCCGCCGATAGGGTTTGATGATATAAACGAAGGTTATAAAACGATAATGCGTTATGCAGAGAAGTTCTCGGTTTCGCCTGAGGTTCACAGGGTGCCGAATTCCCATCTGCATGCACTAAAAAACAGCGGGCTTTCTTTTGTCGCCGACAGGAATAATTTCGATTACGTGTATCGCACAAAGGATTTGGCATTCCTGAAGGGCAGGCATTACGACGGGAAACGCGGGTTTGTCCGCAAGTTTTTTAACTCCTATGACTTTGAGTGCAAAGAGTATTCCGTTTCTTTAAAGGACAAATGTTTAAACTTGGTCAGGCGATGGGCTGAAAAAAAGGGCGGGTTTAACGACTCTTTGCTTGCTGAGTTTAACGCTATTGAAGATATGCTTGATAACTACGAAAGACTTAATTGCAGCGGATGTATAGCGCATATTGAGGACAAGGTTATAGGCTTTTCTTTCGGTGAGGAGCTGAATAAATCCACTTTCGTAGTCCATTTTGAAAAAGCGGATATTGATTATGATGGAATTTATCAGGCTATAAACCAGAGATTTGTTGAAAACAGGGTGCTGGGTAATTATGACTTTATTAACCGCGAACAGGACCTCGGTATTGAGGGTATTCGTAAGGCTAAAAAAAGCTACTTCCCCGTAAAAATGATTGAAAAATATATTGTAAATTTGGCGTAAGCCGTATAATCTAATTAAAGAGGTAAATTATGGAATTGACTACCGTAAAAAAACAATTCGGCGACCACGAATTGATAATAGAAACCGGTAAAATGGCTAAACAGGCGGATGGGTCTGTTGTGTTGAAATATGCCGGTAACGTTATGCTTGTTACGGCGTGTATGTCGGATGAGCCTTTGGAGAACCCATCGTTTTTCCCGCTCACCGTAAACTATAACGAAAAATATTACGCTGCGGGTAAAATTCCCGGCGGTTATCTCAAACGCGAGTCTAAACCCTCCGATGAGGCAACGTTAATTGCAAGGATGATTGACCGTCCTATACGCCCCCTTTTCCCCAAAAATTTCTTTAACGAAATCCAGATTGTGCCCACGACACTTTCGGCGGATATGGAATATTCCGTTATGGGGGTTTTGGGTATTGTCGGTGCATCGGCGGCTTTGTCGATTTCCCGCATACCTGTCATTGAAGCCATAGGCGGTGTTCGCGTTATATATCTTGACGGGATTTATAAAGCCAACCCGAAACTTTCGGAGATTGAAAAAAGCTCTCTTGATATTATGGTTGCGGGAACACGCGAAGGTATTACTATGGTTGAGGGGGGAGCGCGCGAGGTTCCCGAAGAAGTGCTGATCGGCGCTCTTGAATACGCGCATAAATTTATTATCGAATCCATTGAGCTTATTGAGGAGCTTACATCTATTATCAAACCCGAAAAATATGTGGTGGAAGAGGCGACTCCTTTGCTTGATGAGGAAACCGCACGGAAGATTCGCGAATACGCTTTTCCTCTAATTAAACAGCATAATCTTGATGCAGACAAAAAAAGACGGTCAAATAATATTAAAGAAGCGGGAAAACAGGCGCTTGAAAATTGCGGTATCGACAAAGAAAATGAGGCTTACGGCGAGGCAAAACAGTTGCTTGAGGATTTGGAAACCGAAATTGTCCGTTCTCAAATTATAGATGAGGGAGTACGCGCCGACGGAAGAGACCATAAAACTATCCGCGATATTACTATTGACCTTGACCTTTACGAAAACTTACACGGTTCGGCTCTTTTTACGCGGGGTCAAACACAGAGTCTCGGTATTGTTACTCTCGGCACTGTTAAAGACGTAAAATATATTGACGGTATCGAAACTAAAGAAACCGAAACAAGCAATTTCATGCTTCATTATAATTTCCCATCGTTTAGCGTAGGCGAGGTAAGAAGGATGGGACCTCCCGGACGTCGCGAAATAGGGCACGGTTATCTTGCAAAACGCGCTATTGATGGGCTGCTTCCGTCCGAAGATGATTTCCCATATACAATCCGTATGGTATCCGAGGTACTCGAGTCCAACGGGTCATCATCTATGGCAAGCGTTTGTAGTGCAAGTCTTGCGATGATGGCGGCGGGTGTGCCTATAACCGCTCACGTTGCGGGTATCGCTATGGGAATGGTTTGGGATAAGGAAAAGGGCAAATATGTAGTCCTTTCCGATATTCAGGGACTTGAAGACCATCTCGGCGATATGGATTTTAAGGTCGCGGGGACTGAAAAGGGTATTACCGCTTTCCAGATGGACGTAAAGACTATGGGCATTACTCGTGAAATTATGGAAACGGCGCTTAATCAGGCTCGTGAGGGAAGGTTGCATATATTGTCGATTATGGATAAAGCCATATCTAAAGCGCGTCCCGAAGTTGCACCCAGCGCTCCGAAAATCAAACTTATTAACGTTCCCGAAGACGGTATCGGACTTGTTATCGGCGCGGGCGGAAAGGTTATCCGCCGTATTATGGCTACTACCGGAGTCGATATTTCAATCGAGGACGACGGTAGAACGCTTGTCTCCTCTACTAACGTTGAAATGCTTGATAAGGCTATTGATATTATCAGACATATAGTTTACGGCTTTGATAAAAATGAGGAAATTGACGGCGTTGTTACCCGTATTGAGGATTACGGCGCTTTTGTTGAGCTTGTTCCCGGCGCTACGGGATTATTACATCGTTCGCGTATGAAGGAAAGAATTCCCGTGAAGGATAAATATAAAATCGGCGACGTTGTCAGGGTTCGATATGAAGGTATGGACGATAAAAAGCGTATTGTTATCTCGGAGGTATAAAACTTCGGCGCTTTTTCGGGTGTCATATCATTTAAAGGCTTTAATCGGTTATGTTACTTTATCCGGCAAAAGCTATGGGACTTACGGGCGCTTTTCGGCAATCCGGTAACGGGATTTGCAAGGAAGAGGATTTGTATGCGATATTTGTTTTCCAGATTAATATATTTTTTCTGCGCGGTTTTGATGCTTTTTATGTTGTCCGCCTGTGATATAGAGGATTACTCCATTGAAATTGTTTTAAACCCTCCGCTTGGGCTTAAAGCAAGTGTTTCCAATGTAGTGGTTGACGGGATAACTAACGAATCTTTTATTTTCCTGAATTTTTGGGCATATAACGATGAGCATTATTTTAACGGATACAGAATTTATACTGCGGATACTCTTTCCGACTTGACAAACGAAAACACCAATTCTTACCGTATGGTTTTGCATCCTACCGACTCAAACAGTTTGGTTACAATTCAAAAAACGCCTTTTACCCGGGAACCTGAAGAAATCCGGTTTAATATGAAGAAGGATGCGGACTGGTCTCCTTTGCAAAATAAGGAATATTTTTTCCACGTTAAATCTTATTCAAGGGAATATAATGCGGAAAGTTTACCGAGTAATTTTACCAATGTTGTTTTTGAATAACGAGGTTTTTTATGAAAAAGATATATTTTGTGTTAATTGCTTTGATGTTTGCGTTTAGCGGATGTGGAATTGAAGGTTTTGAACCTATCGTTGATTTAAAACCTCCGCTTGGCCTTGAGGTTAAGATTATAGACAGTGAAATCTATCTGCAATTTTGGGGATTAAACGATGAGGAATTTTTCAGCGGATATAATATCTATGTAGCGGAAAGCGCCGAAGACCTTCGCGTGCAAAAGGGGGTTAAATATCCTAACGCCGACCATCGTGAAGATAAACCGACTTTATGGAAAAATATAAGACCCGTCAAGGTTGCAAAATTATATTCCTTTACCGTTACGGAAGATTATTTGGACGGTGAATCTCGAAACCTGATAGAAGGCAAGGGATATAATTTCTATGTTAAGGCTTACAGTGAGCAATATATGATTTCAAGTCCGCCGAGTAATATTGACGGTGTAAATTATACCACCTCAACATCGGAAACCAACGGCGATTAAACTATGACTTTTAATAACAAGTATCCCCCGTTAATCAATTCCCTGCTTTCCCGTTTTAATATTTCCCCTCTTGTTTCAGCGCTTAAAGATAATACGATTTCGACGGTAGCTTTGCCTGAAGGCGCATCGGTGTTTATTTCCGAAATTTTACGCAACGATTTTGACGTGTTTTATGTTACAAGTGAGGATGCGGAAGCCGAATGGATTTTCGAGAGCCTTCGTAATATTGACGGCGATAACACTTTGTTTTTCCCGGAAATAGACGTGATTCCCTATGCCAACGTGTTCCCGTCAACCGATAAACTTGCCGACCGTATGAACGCATTGGAAAAACTCTCGCAAAAACGCAGCAACGGAATTATTACCGTTACTACCGCCGAGGCTTTTTTCAGGATTTTGCCCCCGGTTGAATACTTCGGCAAAAGCAAACTTCATTTTAAAATCGGCGCGCGCTTTGATATTGAGGAACTCACCCGCAGGCTTGTTTCTATGGCTTATGTAAGAGAATATAAGGTTACCTCTCAGGGAAGTTTTTCAATCAGAGGGGATATTGTCGATATTTTCCCTCCCGATACCCACGATGCGGTCAGGTTGAATTTTTTTGATGATGAAATCGAATCTATCAGGGTTTTCAATCCGGTAACACAGAAATCCATAGAGGAACTTAGTAGTTTTGAACTTATTCCCGCAAGCGAGTTTGCATTTAAAAAGGAAATTGAAATAGATATAGATGAAGAGGATTTTTCCCGTAACGCATTATCGCATTCCGATTTCGCGCTCGGTTACTCGGATTTTGCTTCGCTCATTGACTACTCCTCGCGTAAGGATAAGACCCTTATTATCTACGGGCGGAATACTTACAAGGAATATGAAGAGGTAAAACGCAAATATGAAATTTATGCCCCTAAAGATATTCCTCATAAATCGCTTATATTCGATATTGACGATATAAAAGCGAGCAGGATTATTACAATCAGTATGTTTAAAAAAAATGAAAACGCTGTCGACCTCGGATTAAGGTTTCCTATGGAAATTGAGGGCGGTTTTTCCGCTTTTGTGGAAAATATGGAACGTATTGATAAAAAGGACAGACGCTTTTTTATCTTTGTCGAAAACGACAGTCTTTCCAAGAGGCTGATGTCTATACTTAAAAAATTTGAACCGAAAGAGCTTTCCGAAAACGATACTTTTCCCGATGACGGCAAGCTGTTTTTAATAAAACTTCCTCTTGAAAAAGGCTTTGAGATTAAAGAAGAACAAACAAGCCTTGTTTTTTTAAGCGAATCCGATATTAGCGGAAAGAAACGTTTATTTAGAAAACGAATACGCCAAATTGATTCGTTTATTGAGGATATAGAGGATATTCGAGAAGGCGAATATGTAGTGCATCTGAATTACGGTATCGGTGTATTTAAAGGGATACAACGTATCAACGTGTTGGGGACTGAAAAAGACTATATATTGATACGGTATTCCGAGGATGAAAAATTGTTTGTTCCGTTGGAACAGGCGAATCTTATCGGAAAATATGTCGGGGCGGAGGGACGAAAACCCTCGTTGGATTCCCTCGGCGGAAAAAGCTGGGCTAAAAAACGTGAACGCGTTAAAAGAAGTGTCGAGGAGTTCGCCTCACGGCTTGTTGCTATCTATGCAAAGCGCGATGCTATACAGGGGCATTCTTTCGGCGGGGACACGGTTTGGCAGAAGGATTTTGAAGACCGTTTTCAATATATGGAAACCCCCGACCAAATCAGCGTGATAGAAGAAATAAAATCCGATATGGAAAAATTGCGTCCGATGGACAGGCTTCTTTGCGGAGACGTAGGATTCGGTAAAACCGAAGTTGCGATGAGGGCGGTATTCAAGGCGATGATGGACGGGCGTCAGGTAGCGGTCATTGCCCCTACTACCGTGCTTTGCGAACAACATTTTTACACATTTGAGGAGAGGTTTAAAGGCTTTCCCGTTAATATCGCGATGGTTTCCCGTTTCACATCCGGTAAGGAATTTAAAGCGATAATCCGTAAGGCAGAGGAACATAAATTAGATATACTTATCGGAACACATAAACTTTTTTCGGATAAACTGAAGTTTCATTCTCTCGGACTTGTAGTAATAGATGAGGAACATAAATTCGGGGTTGAACAAAAGGAACGTCTGAAAGAAAAATACCCGTTTGTGGATTTTTTGTCTTTGTCGGCAACGCCTATTCCCCGCACCCTTAATATGGCGTTAAGCGCGGTTCGGGATATTTCACTTTTGCAAACCCCGCCGGATATGCGTATCCCCGTCCAAACCTTTGTGTCGGATTTTTCTTTTGACGTGGTAAAATACGCGGTGGAGTATGAGCTTTCCCGCGGAGGACAGGTATTTTTTGTGCATAATACAATTAAGCGCCTTCCCGAATACGCTTTTGCTATTGAGCAGCTTGTTCCGAGAGCAAAAGTCGCTATTGGGCATGGGCAGATGAACGAGGAGGAACTTGAAACGGAGTTTATAGGCTTTGTCAAGGGGCAGTATAACGTATTTGTCTGCACAACGATAATCGATTCGGGGCTTGATATTTCCAACGCCAACACGATAATAATAAGCGACTCCCATAGGTATGGATTGGCGCAGTTGTATCAACTTAAAGGGCGTGTAGGGAGGTCCCGTCGCGAGGGATTTGCTTACTTTCTGTATCCCCGTGAAAAGGCGCTCACGGAAAACGCTCAAAAAAGGCTTTTTGTTATTAACGAATATACCGATTTGGGCGCGGGTTTTAATATTGCTATGAAAGACTTGGAAATACGGGGCGCGGGCAATATTCTCGGACGCGAACAGCACGGCAATATTATCGCCGTCGGTTTCGATATGTATATGCGTCTCTTAAAAGACGAAGTGAAAAAGATTAAGGGCGAGTATCACGAGACTTTTGAAACGCTTATTGACCTTAATTATGATGCATATATCCCCGATACGTTTATATCCGACCCTGCCGTAAAGATGGAAATTTATAAGCGGATAGTTTCGGTAAATAATGAGGATGAGATTCGCGAGTTGAGTATTGAGTTGTCCGACCGTTTCGGGAAAATTCCCGAAGAGGTTTCAACTTTGTTTGAAATATCGAGGCTTAAAATTATATCGCGCGATATGGGAATAGAATCATTAATCGAAAAGGATAAATATATCGAAATTGCCTTTTCAAACCGTTCAAAGGTTGACCCCGTAAAGGTTATAAATATCAGGCAGATAGGTAAACACGAAATAGATATAAGCCCGCAGTTTAAAAACCGTATTTTCTATAAACGTTTTTCAAGCAACGTTTCAATGAAGGTCAAAAGACTTGTATCTTTTTTAAGCGATATTCGCGAGAAATAATCCAAAAATGACGGTTACTGAATTTTCGTTCAATCATTAAATGTTCAAAATTTTGCATAATTTAATTTTTGCATTTAAAATTACGATAATAAATAAAAGTTACGGGGCAGGGTGTTTTATGAAAGTTTTGATTTTTACCCTTTCCAATTACATTCTTGATATTTTAGTTGATTTTTTTATCCCGTCGGGCATTACCCCTTTTTA
>CAZQBT010000036.1:0-25941 GCA_964591955.1 uncultured Brevinematales bacterium
TTATTCTGTTTTTTGTCGATATAATCCTCGTCAAGGACGGTGCCGGGTGTTACAATCCCCGATACCTCCCTGCGCACGAGACCTTTAGCCTGTGAAGCATCTTCGGTTTGTTCGCAGACAGCGATTTTTTTGCCGGCATCAAGCAGCTTGTGGATATATTGAGTAGCCGAGTGATGAGGGAATCCGCACATCGGCATATCGTTGCGCGAGGTTAGGGCGATATTAAGAACCGATGCTGCGATTTTAGCATCGTTATCAAACATTTCGTAAAAATCGCCGAGACGAAAAAGAAGGATTTTGTCGGGATGGCGCGCCTTAATCTCGCGATACTGGCGAACCATCGGGGTAAGTTTTGTTTCGCTTTCTTTACTTTGACCCATATTCGGTAACTTTAACCACCTCAACCACTTTAGTATCGGTATATCCCATCGCGGTAATTTTACGCGCCTGCTCTTTGGCAACTTCAACGGAGGAAATCCCCCGGATTTCCGCGTAATAATACCCCTCCCGGAAATATATACCGATAGGATACCTGTGTTTGGGTCCGGAAAGTTCCGATGCTATAAGGTTTGCGACACTAAGGTCTTTGACTTTAGCCACGCGGACTATATATTCCATAATGTCGCCGGCAACGATATTGGCGGCGAGTCTTTCGGACTGCCTTACCGTTTTTTCGGCTTCGCTTTCAAACATATCGAAAGTCATATCCGTTTTTTCCGCGCGATACGCCAATTCCGCCGGTCTTGAGAAATACACATCGACCCATTTCACAGGATGAGCCTCAATGATACTATTTCTTTCAAGATAAGTCAAATATTTGGCGGCGATGGATGCTTCCGCCGATAGCGGGTAATTGGTGCGCAGAACCGAAAATATATACAAAGCCCGTCCGCCTTCTCCACGGAAAAAATGACTTTTCCCGGCATATAACAATAGTCCGACACCGTTGTCGAATGCGTATTCCTGAAATTTGAGAGCTTGCATTATTTGCGCTAATGCCTTATCGTATTCTTTTAAAGCCACGTAAGACTTGACTTTTATAAGATTTGCTTTATACACCAATTCTTTATCGTTAGCCTGATTTGCGAGTATATCCGATGCGCGGATTGCATCTTCAAAGCGTGAGGTTGCGAAAAAAATTACCCCGAGCATATAGAACGCTTTATCGGTTTTGGCAAGTTGATACATCTCGGAAGCCGAGCGGTAGTTTCCCATTATATAGTATATATCCCCTAATTTTTCCACAGCATTATGCCAGTATTTGAAAGAATGATACCCGTCTTTGATAAGATTAAGGTAGTCAATTATTTTCAAGTAGTCGGTTTCAATAAACGACAGCATAAAAAGGGCGTAAGGCATATATGATGAGCCTTTGTGTTGTTCTATCAGTTCAATATATTTTGTTTTAGCAAGGTCGAATTTTTTATCGCGGTATAGTTGATTTGCCTGGGAGTATATGATATAAGCCTGTCCCTCATTGTAGTATGGGCTTGCGATATTTGCAGAAAGTATCATAAAGACGATTAATATGGATTTTTTTAGCATATCGGACTCCGAAATTTTGTTATTTTCATTATCGGAATTAAAAAAAATAAGTTTATGTTTGGGGATTATAGAGACGTTTCTCAAGCGCTATTAGTTTTGCCTTGGTTTCAATACCCCCATCGGCGGAAAAACCGCAAAGCCCTTTTGCCCCCACAATCCTGTGGCAGGGAATTACTATAGGAAAAGGGTTTCTTGCAAGCGCCCCTCCCACTGCACGTGATAAATTCCTATTGCCGATACTTTGCGCTATTTTCCCGTAAGTCGATACACACCCTGCCGGGATTTCGGATATTTCCGCATAAACTTTCCGTTGAAAACCGGTTAGTCCTCCTGTATTTAATTTTAAGTTAAAATTCGGCGAAACCCCGTCAAGATATTCCCGAAACGCCATATATATACCTTTATCCGCTTCCGAATAACTTTCCCCTATATTACGGTTATAAACCTTTATTGCGTAAATAACCCCGTTTTCGATATCCGCCTCAATCCCGATACCGTCCTTTGAAACCTTTAGCGTGTTCATTTGGTTTCCTTTTTAGCGTTTTCTATTTCGTTACGCGCCTTGTCTAACAGAGAGGATATATTGTTTATCATCCCGTTATACTTGGTATGGGTTTCGTGTGAGGAAAAAAGACGGAGCAGGTTTATTCTAAACTGCGGGAAACTTGCATATTTCCTTTCTTCCGATATTTCGTTTTTTGAAACGAAAAAGAGTTTTCGGATATCATCCGTAAAGCGGGCAGCTTCATCTATAGGAATTTTTTCGTTATCAAATTTGTAGAATCCGATAATATTACGAATATGGTCGTATAGCCAATGCGTTGAATTGATTATGGTTTGGTCTTTATATCGGGCATCAAGCGGGTCGGCATTGGGGATTCTTCCGCGAAAAATAAAACGGGTATAAGTAAGGTCACGGTTTTGATTAGGTATATCAAACTGGTCAAACATAGAGCGATAATCCGTAACCTCGCCGTTTTTTCCGATTTCAGGGGCAAGGTCAGATTTTATATTTTCGATAAAAGCCTCAAGCGATACATACAAGTCCTTAAATGAGCGGGGTTCGACATATACCTGCGGTTTTCGGGAAACGGGCTTTGGTTCGGATACCGGTTTTGTAGCGGGCTTTTTGAATTTATCTGATTTTTCAGCTTCTTTTTTCTTTTTACGGGGACTAAACAGCGAAACAAAAAAATCTAAAATCCTTGCGATAAAACCCTTTTTTAATTCCTCGTTTTCAACGAGACGGGGCATATCGTTGTGTATTTCTATATGTGCGTCTATTCCGTCAAGCAACGGTAAAAGGAGGTCTAATACAAAATTATCCGCTATCTGCGATATACGGGCGTTGAGTTTATTTACTGCGGATAGCACGGGAGGGTTATCGCCTACGCTTGTTATAGCGAAGCCCTCTTCAATCAGGTCTTTCGACAGCTTATCGAAATAATGAATCATTCCGCCGACAAAGGCAATCAAATGCCCCGACTTTATCTGTGAAACTTTATATTTTTTAGCATAGTCGAAAAGCTGGTTGATAAATTTAACGAACTCAAGAATTATCGCGGTGTCTTTGTAATGATTTGCAAGGGTTGCATACCTGACACTTGACTTATCAAGAGTCTCGGCAAGAGCTTTAAGTTCAAGTTTAACCGTATCCAAGAAAGGCGTTGCGGGCTCAATGGGACGGGAAAGAATATCGGTAAAGTAGTTGCCGTCGGGCTTTTTAACCTCTCTGAAAAATCCGATTACCGCGCTTTTATCCAACGGGTTTCCCGCCGATGCCTCGGTGAACGTCACGGTTGAAGTAGGTTCGGGAGTTATTATATGCGGAAAGTTATTGGGGTTTTTCCTGAACTCCTTTATGAAACTCTTTTTGTTATGCCGTCCCGGCTTTTCTTTTTTCCATTGTATAAAATAATATTCAAACGTGAAATCATTAATTATCTTTTTGCATCTGGGGTTAAGTATAAGCTGATTGTCGAATTCGAAATAGTTGAAATTGAGTTTTGAGAGTGTTTCTTTGAGTATCGAAAAAGAGCTTTTCGGCATAAAATTCTCCGTCGGGATTTACGTTATTTTAATTGAAAAGCATGGATAAATCAAAAAAGAGGCGGGAACCTGCCCGCCTCTTTGATATAACTTGGAGTTAGTCTAAGGTAAATTTATAACCGGATATTCTGCGTTTGTCAAAAATTCAAACTCAAGTTTTGTCTCAACATTTGCATCAACGGTATTATTTGTAAAAGTTATGCTTTCATCTATATAAAGTGTGCCGTCCACTTCGGCTTCTCCCATTTTCCAGTATGTTTCGCCCGATGAATTAAAATGCTCCTCATAGATATATTTTGTTACTTCCATCTCGCCCAAACCAAAATCGATAATTAAACTTCCGCTTGCCTCACCGATACCGCCTCCCTTTGAATTCTTTTTACCGTAACCCTTAATAAGCCATTCTGATGGCCAATCGGAATTGAGGTCAATTTTTATATTTGCCCTGACTTCACCCTCTGCAAGTTTTTCCAGTTTAAGGCGTTTTTTATTGAATTCGGAAGTTTCATCAAATTTAGCATACATATCAAGGTATGGGTATGTAACGCTGTTATCATAGAAAAGACAAAACTCTTCTACTTCACTTAGTTTGGAAATTTTGGATAGCCCGTCTTTTAATAGAATAGCCTTTCCTTTGAATTTACCATCACCCTTTGCTTCCCATTCAAAATAAAAATTTGTTTCATTGCTGTTTTCTCCGAAATACAGATAGTAACCATTGTTTAGATTGTCGGCATAATACCATCCCTCCGATGTTTCTACTTTATTGCCCAATGAGGCGAAGAAAAGTTCTTTTGCCTCGGAAATTTTAGTTAAAAGATTATCGATATTAACAGATACCGATACGCCAAAAGTTACATAGGCTTTTAATGCTTCATAAAGTGGTCCTTCCTCGGTGGTATTTTCAGATAGAGTTGATAAGGACTGGGGCGAACTACTATCATCATACATGGTATCTGGCACATCAAAACCAATGCTTGATGGGAAGTCTTGCTCTGAAGGGATAAGGCCGCAAGATACCGACATCATTACAATTACTACTATCGACAACAAAATTCGGAATTTCCATCTCATTAGAGACCTCCTTTATATTTGAAAAATTTAGGTTTCTTTTTTTACTAAATGTGTTTCATTTAAGACCAGTTTTACCTATATTACCTTTGAAAACCGTTTAATAGGAAATTATTATGTATTATTTGTTTAAGAAAGATTTGTTGGTATTCTTTATGCTTATAACTTTTGTAGTCCCAATTTATTTATATTTTGAGTTTTTCATAGTTAAATACTATTGCGGAAACTGGTATAATGGGTGTCAGGGAGTCTGTAGTTTCCTTATCGCTCTTTAAGCGTATCCCCCGCCTTGTATATACAACTTTGCCGTCCGTTCTCAATAACGTAGAGGCATAACTCCTGTTTAATCCGACGGTTGCTACAAACTCATCCAATATTACCCCCTTTTCTTTCTTACCGGCTTTCCGATACCTCTTAGCTACTTCCCGATAATATGGCTTCCTCTCTCTCATTGTCATTTCCATCTTTATCCTCCAACATCTTTCTTGTTGAAGAATATTTTGAATAGATTTTTATTTTGACGCAACGTATCGTTTTCAAGCAGATTAATTATAAAGCAATTCGGCTAATTGCTCTTTTTTTTAAAAACTGTTATAATTAATAATCGCACCCTGCTTGTCCTGAGCAAAGTCGAAGGAAGCCGAAGGGAATGGGGCGGTTACAGAGGCAAGGAGAACTAAAATGCATCCGAAAGCAATAGAATTGATGGAAAAATACCGCGAACTCGGCGAGGAACTCGCTAAAGGCAATCCCGCAAGTCAGGAATATATCCAAAAAGCGAAGGAACGTTCCGATATGGAGCCTTTTGTCCGCAAATATGAGGGGTTGGCAAAAATAGAAGCCGATATAAAGGGTAATAAGGAGATACTGCGCTCTAACGAAGATGATGAACTTAAGGATATGGCAAAAGAAGAGATTGAATTGTTGACCGAAAAAAAAGAAAAACTTGAGGAAGAAATACTTTTTATGCTTTTGCCTAAAGACGAGCTAAAGGGAAAAAATATTATCGTGGAAATCAGAAGCGGCGCAGGCGGAGACGAGGCGGCGATTTTCGCGGGAGACTTGTTCCGTATGTACACCCGTTACGCGGAAATCCGCAGATGGAAATATGAAATCTTGGATTTTAACGAAATAGGTATCGGCGGATATAAGGAAATCGTTTTTTCAATCAAAGGGAAGGACGTTTACGGTCATCTGAAATACGAAAGCGGGGTTCACAGGGTTCAACGGGTTCCGGTTACCGAATCGGGCGGGCGAATTCATACATCGACGGCTTCCGTTGCGGTTATGCCGGAAGTCAATGATGTAGAGGTGGAACTCAAGGAAAAGGACTTGAAAATTGACGTGTATCGCGCATCGGGAGCAGGAGGTCAACATGTAAATAAGACCGACTCCGCCGTCCGTATTACCCATCTGCCCACCGGAATTGTGGTAACCTGTCAGGACGAACGCTCCCAGTTGCAAAACCGCACGCGGGCTATGTCGATACTTCGCGCCAAACTTTTTGATTTGGAATACCAAAAACAACTTAACGCCGAGGTGGAAAAACGACGCGCTATGATAGGAAGCGGAGACCGCGCGGAAAAAATACGAACATATAATTACCCCCAAAACCGCATTACCGACCATCGCATAAACCTTACCTTGTATAAACTCGAAGCTATCTTAAACGGTGAGATGGATGAATTAATCAACGAAATTATTATGAGCGAACAAAGGCAATTGATAAAGGCGCTTGAAAACTAAGGGGGCGCAGTGTTTGTTTATGAAGTTGTCGAAAAGGCAAAAAAAATGCTTCAGGAAGCGGGAATACCGGCAGTCGAGCTTGAGGTGGCGGTGATAGTCGCAAACAGGCTCAAAACCACCCGCGAACAAATTTTTTTAAACCGCGACAGAAAAATAACCGCCCTGCAATACCTGCGAATTATGAACGCTATTCGCAAGCGCGCGAAATCTATGCCCGTAGCGTATATTGTGGGATACAAGGACTTTTACCGGGACCGCATCAAGGTTTCCCACGAATGCCTTATACCGAGAAGCGATACGGAACATCTGATTTACGCAATAGAAGCAATGAACCGAGATTTTGATACAATACTTGAGTTCGGGACGGGAAGCGGGGCTATATCTATTGCGCTTTCAAGGCTTTTCCCAAATTCGCAAATTATTGCAACCGATATAAAAACCAAATCCGCAAGACGAAATATCCGCGCGCTCGGCATAAAAAATATTGCTATATTAAAGCACGATATGTTTTCAGATAAACCGGTAGCAAAAAGCAGGTTTGACCTTATAGTATCAAACCCCCCGTATCTCTCAAAAGAGGATACGGCAAGGCTATCAAGCGAGGTGAAAGATTACGAGCCTCATTTAGCGCTTTACGGTGGAGAAGACGGGCTTGATTTTTACCGCAGACTGGCTGAAATATGTCTGCCGATACTGAACAGGGACGGGAAAATAGTTCTCGAAGCGGATTATAAATATCGCGGGGTAATAGATATTTTTGAGAAAGCGGGTTTTATCTTTGAAAGCCTGCATCGCGACTACGGAGGGCTTGAACGGGTGATAGTGTTTGCAGTCAACCCCCGATAATTGCTTTGAAATACCGTATGTTTGCGTCAAAAATTTTTTGCCTGAAAATTGACTCTTTTAAAGCGAAAATCTACACTTTAGTCGAATTGATTTTCCGAAAATCAGGTAACAAAATATGCTTTTCCTAATTCCCATATAATTTCATTCATCGGGAGGTGAAATTATGATAAAGAAGCTGAGGGTTATAAGTAGTTTCGGGTTGGTATTGCTGATTGGAATGATGATAACAACATCTGCATGCGGGGAAGGTTTGGGCGGCAAATACACGGTTCGCTATGAAGTCAGCGGAAGCGCAGTTGAGGTTTCATATCGCACGGCTGAAGGCGACCAGCATCAATACATATCCGCCCCGTGGAGTTACGAGTTAGGCACGGATAATGAAGAACAGCTTGTTAGTCTGCGTGCCAAATCCGGCTCCGGCACCGTCTATGTGAAAATTTACTTGAACGGAGAGTTGGCAGTCTCCGATTCGGAGCCGGGCGGCGGCTACTGGGCAATAACAGGCACTTATAAAATATCCGAACTTCTTTAGACTTCATATTTTCCTTAAATATAATACGGAACGGAAAAACAAGCTGAGACCTTTGTACGGCAGTATTAATCTAATTGCATAATATACTTGAAATTAAGCAAAATTTAAGATGAAATTAATAAAATCTACGGGAGGGAAATATAAGAGCAAGAGAACAGGAAATGAGTTTTGGCGATTTAGATGGGAACAATCGCAGAGTTAAGAATGAATTTTTGAAAAACGGACAAATTTTTGCAGTCAATAGTCGGAATTTAGCCTCTGCTTAATCTTGAATTTTGATTAATCGGAAGTTTCATTTTTGGAGTTACATAGGAACTTTTTGCTTTGGATGACACACATTTCTATATGGTTAACGCATTTCGATTTAGGAAATTGATTAAAATTAATCTTTGATGTATAATTAATATCAAAAAAAATTATGGAGGATTTATGGCTTATAAAATTGCCGTGATAGGCGGGGACGGAACAGGTCCTGAGGTAGTTAAAGAGGGACTCAAGGTGTTGGAAGCTGCGGGAAGCAAATTTAATATTAAATTCGATTTCCACCATTATGATTTCGGCGGAGACAGGTTTCTTAAAACCGGGAAAATCATAGATGCGGAGGAGATTGCGGAATTAAGGCAATTTGATGCGATTTTTCTTGGTGCAATAGGGCATCCCGATGTAAAGCCCGGTATCCTTGAAAAAGGATTGCTTCTTCATATTCGATTTGAGCTTGACCAATATATAAATCTCAGGCCCGTTAAGTTATATCCCGGTGTTGAAACGCCTATTAAAGATAAAGGACCTGACGAAATTGATTTTGTCGTGGTAAGGGAAAACTCAGGCGGTATTTATACGGGACACGGCGGAGCTTCAAAAGTAGGAACCCCCTATGAATATGCATCTCAGGAAATGATTTATGACCGTTTTACCGTTGACAGATGTCTTAAATATACTTTTGAATACAAACGCAAACGGGATAAATCGGATGCTAAATACAAGGACAGGGAAGTTACGCTTGTTCATAAAACCAACGTGCTTAACCATGTCGGTGATTTGTGGTTCAGGGCTTTTAACGAAATGGGCGAAAAAGATTATTCGGACATTAAACGGGGTTATGCGCATGTCGATGCTACAACAATGTGGTTTGTAAAAAATCCCGAATGGTTTGACGTTGTTGTAACCTCTAATCTTTTCGGAGATATAATCACCGACCTCGGCGCAATGATTCAGGGCGGTATGGGTATTGCCGCCGGCGGTAATATCAACCCTGAGGGCGTATCAATGTTTGAACCTATCGGGGGTTCGGCGCCTAAATATACGGGACAGAATGTAATTAACCCTCTTGCCGCTATTGAAGCGGGAAGAATGATGCTTGAAGAGCTTGGCGAGGCGGAGGCGGGTAAGGCTATACAAAATGCCGTTTCTTTAACCTGCACAAAACTTAAAAGCCTTTCCGCCGGTAAGATGGGATATTCTACCACTGAGGTAGGCGATTTAGTTGCAGAAGCTGTTTAATTCGGAAATAACATATAAATAAAGAACCGAGGGCATTCTGTCCTCGTTTCTTTATAATAAAACGGGAGGGGCTGTGAAAGGTATAATTTTCCTGATTATAGCATTAATAATATTTCCCGGATGCTGGGAACGGGATAGTGTAAAACATCTGAAAATCTATCAAGGTGAAACAAGAACAACAATGGGGCTTGAAATCTCTCTTATTGATATTACAGAAGCGGTTATTGAGGAAGCAGACGGCGAATTATCCCCTGATATCCTGATAACGATTGAAATTAACGGGGATACCTTTTTCTTAAACAATGGCGGAATAGCTAAAGTATCGGGAAAATCGGTGGAAATTACCGATTTTTATATCGGTTCAAATCCGTTTGTCGAATTAAAATTAGTGTCCGACGAAGACGAATAGGCATATAGAAGCACGGTTGCCGAACGTAGTCGAAGCATAGCCGAGCCTCTATACCTCTTCAAAAGGAAGGGCTTGGCGGGAGCATTGCGCTTTTACAAAATTTCCTTAGACAATTCCGCTTTCGGATGAATTTAAGTTTTCCTTTGTAATTTCTTCTTTTTTTTGTTCGCTGTCGAGAAATTTAATTATATCGGAACGTGTAATAATTCCGGCTATTTTATTATTATCCATAACCGGCAGATGTCCGATATTTTTTTTAAAAATAATATCACGGATATTTCGGACGGTTTCATGCAAATCAACCTTAATTAGTTTTGTAGCCATATATGCCTTGACGGGGGCATGCATCTGGTTTCCCCTCCTGCCTTTCATAATATCGCGAAGTGTCAGAATACCGACAAGTTCGCCGTTTTCATCTATTACGGGAGCGCCCGTATGTTCAATTTTCTCAAGGAAAAAAGAGGCATCCTTTAAACTCCAATCAGGGCGAATTATATGGATTTCCTTTGTCATTATGTCCTTAGCCTGTATAGCGGGAGGGATACTTTCCTTTAGAGCGCTAATTAAATCCTCAAAGATAAATTTGCCGTCGCTGTTTTTTATATTAGCCGATGCCGCCATATTATGTCCCCCTCCTCCGTATCTTTCCAAAATTTTGTTGACTGCAATATTGTCCTTGCGGCTTCTTGCAATAATTTGGGTATTTCTTTCCTTAGCGGAATAAAAAACGCAGAAGATTGCAGGCTGATGGCGAATGTCGTTAATTTCCTCAACTATTGATGATAGTCCCGGCTTTTGTTTTTCAAACTCGGTGTATGACAACGCTATATTGTATCCGTTGACGGTTTTATCCGTTAAATTATTTAAAACCTCATTAAAAAGCGAAATTTGATGTTCTTCGCTAAGTCTTGTTAAAAATTGACGAATAGTCGGAATAGAAGCGCCGCTTTCGCGTAAAAACGATGCGACAATAAAATCATCGGGCGTAACGTTTTCGTATGTAAAATTGCCCGTATCGGCGTAAATTCCTGCAAGCGCAATAGTTGCATCCTCTCTCGAAATCTTTATTTTTCTTTCAATAATCTCAAGCCCGAGAAGCGATGTGTTTGCGCCTATTTCTTTCTCATATATCTTAGCATTACTGATTGTGTGATTATCCGGCGGGTGATGGTCCCATATTTCGATTTCCCCTTTATAATCTCCTATCTCATTGAAGTATTCCTCCAATCTTTGATATGAGCGGGTATCCACTACAATTATTTTGTTTATATCCGAATTGCGTAGAGAAGAAACGGTGTTCATTTTAAGATGGTCTCTGAAAAGCCTGTAAAGTTTTTTTGCGGATGGGGTCATCAGATTGCTCCTGACTAAAACGGCTTCGGGATAAAGATACCGTGCCAAAACCATCGACCCGAAACAATCCAAATCATTATTAGTATGTCCTATTACTATTTGCATATTATTTTACCTCAGGATAGTAAATATATTTCCGGATTAAAAACGACAACCTATTTTACCGACAGACGGGATAAAAAGCAAGATAATAAAAAAGGGCAGTCTCAAATAAAGAGACTGCCCGATATATCGGATTAGATATATTTTTTGTATTCGGGGTTGTCGGGGAAGTAACGAACGGCAACAATCTTATTAGCGGTGTTGTTGTATATAAACCCTCCGTTCCAATATTCAAGAGCGGCAAACAGAGCATTTCCCCCGTCCATCTCATTGGATTCAGGACCCTTCCAAGCTACCAAATCGGCAAAATGCTCAAAGTCCTGACTTACAAGACAGATGGTTCGGTTTAATGCAAATTTATTCCATTCGTCAAAATAACCGAAACCCTTGCCTTCATCTTCAACAATAACTTTCGCGCGTTTGTTAAAATCAAACCATACGCGAATTTTCTTAGCCGGATTTTGTTTATTTCCGTGTTCAATACCGTTTTTAATAAGTTCGCTTATCTGTTGTTCAAGCAAATTTACCTCTTTGTAGAGATCGGGAGCATATTGAACAATATAAGAAGTGTAAGCCCGCACTTTTGAAAAATCACTTGGAAATTCTTTATAATACATACCGTGAGTATTAAAAAGAACATGGTTGTCATCACGGGCAAGTTGTTTAATTTCAATTTCCCTGTTATCCTCAAGTTTTACTATCAGAGTATTTTCGTTTTTCCATCCCACAACGCCGTATTTGTAAATGTCCTTAACTTCCATAACAGAAACTCCTTCACTCAAAATAAAAATAACCCTTCTATATAATCGGCAAAGAAAATTCATAAATTTAGAATATTGTAAAATTAAATACTAAATTTGTCAATTATTTTGGGAACTCTCTTTTTTGGAACGACACTCTCTTTTTTGGAACAATATTGGAACGGCATTGGAATTAGTTGTAACCTTTCTTCTTTAGAACAACATGCAATTATAGAATTAATTAAATCTTATGGAACTTATTTGATTAAAAACTCTTTGAGGTATATAATAATAAAAGATAGTCAAACAGGGCGGGATATGAACAATTTAAGATTATCTTTTTTTATAGGAATAACGGTTTCATTTCTAACGGTTACGTTTTTATTTTCCACACCTGCAATATTGCTTGAGGATTTTCAGGAAATTTGTCCGATGGGTCCATTTGTTGAAATTTTTGAGGACAATAGCGGCGAATTCGGTATAGAAGATATAATCTCCGATTATTCGGATAAATTTGAAAAATACCCTAAGCCGACCCTGAATTTCGGGTTTTCAAGGTCGTCATACTGGATACGGTTTAGAATTTTGAACGAAAGTGATAGCCCTAAATTTCGATTGCTTGAAATCGGAAACCCATCCGTTGATAGTATTGCCCTGTATTATCCCGACAGTGAGGGGAATTACAATTCCGATTTGGTAAAGAAAACCGGCAGGATGCTTCCGTTTAATACCCGCGATATGTTTCACAGGAATTTTATCCTGTTTTTATCCGTAGATGCGAATACCGCTAACACTTATTATATGAGGGTTGCGACAGAGGGGTCGTTTATTCTGCCTTTGACTATATGGTGTCCCGCCCAATTTTCAAACCGAAATTATGTAACTCAACTTTTGCTCGGTTTGTTTTATGGTATGATTGTTGTAATGATATTTTATAATTTATTTCTTTATATAAATCTGCGGGATATGAGCTATTTGCTGTTTGTAATATTCAGCGCTATATTCGGTTTTGCACAGTTTGTCGCGCATGGATTTGCTTTTCAGTATATCTGGCCTCAAAATCCCGCTTTGAATCATTATATGCTTATGATAACAAGTTCTTTATCGTTAATTACCGCTTTGGTGTTGACAAAAGTCTTTCTCAGCACAAGAAATTATCTGCCGAAATTGGATAAAGTCCTATCCGCCGAAATTATAATACTTGTATCGTTTATAGTATTAAGCTTTTTTGTAGGTTTTTCTTTGATGATAATAGTTATTAACGTGTTTGTTATATTTGTGATGTTAAGCCTGTTGTATATCGGGTATAATTCGTGGCGTTCGGAGTATCAACCTGCGCGATTCTTTTTAATAAGTTCCCTGTTTTTAATAATATCCATCCTTGTAGCCATTGCGCGTAATTTCGGGTTGCTTCCGGAAAATTTTGTTACTGTTTACAGTATTCAAATTGGGGCGGCGTTGCAGGTTGTTTTGTTGTCATTGGCGCTTGCAGACAGGATTAACGCATTACGGCAAAGCGCGGAGATTGCAAATGCAAACTCCGTTGCCCATCAGCAATTGGCTTTTGAGAAACTTTCGGAGTCGGCAAGACTAAAAGATGATTTTTTGCAGGAGTTGGAAAAAAAAGTCGCCGAACGCACAAGCAAACTTGAGGAGCGTAATAAAGAGCTTGCTTTTGCTATTGCCGAACTTAAGTCTATGCAGAAAAAAATCATAGTTCAGGAAAAGATGGCTTCTTTAGGTAGTCTTACGGCAGGTATTGCTCATGAAATCAAAAATCCCTTGAATTTTATCAACAACTTTGCCCAACTTGCTTCCGAGCTTGCAGATGAGTTATCCGTTGATATTTCCAAGTATGAGAAAACACTTTCCCCGGATTTTAAATCCTCTCTTGATGAGGTTGTTTCCACTATGAAAATGAATCTTTCCAAAATCAACGAGCATGGCAAAAGAATAGATGGTATTATTCACGGTATGCTTCTTCATTCAAGAGGAGTATCCTCTGAAAAAATACCTGTCGATTTGAATTATCTTTTAGAGGAATACGTGAATCTTGCTTATCATGGTATGAGAGCAAAAGGGGTTGTTTTTAATATCCAAATCATCAAAGATTATGATGAAAGAATCGGCAGAGTTGATTTATTTCCTCAGGATATAAGCAGGGTATTTATAAATATACTTAATAATGCGTTTTATACCCTTAGAGAAAAGCATATCAAAGAGGGACAAGATTATATCCCGACCATTTGGGTTAAAACATCTAAATTAAAGAACGCAGTCGAAATTCGTATAAAAGACAACGGGATGGGGATTCCTTCGGAAATCAAAGAGAAAATTTTTTCCCCGTTTTTTACTACGAAACCGGCGGGAGAAGGAACGGGACTGGGGCTTTCTATCAGTTATGATATTATAGTTCAGCAGCACAAAGGAGATATTCAAGTCAATTCCAAACCGGGGAAATATACCGAGTTTATCATAAAATTACCGCTCAGGTGATTTTTTCAAAAAATTAGATATTTAGATGTTTTTCATTTATAATTAATGCGTGTATTTTTTTATCAAACGGAGCTTGTTGAATGATAAAAAGCCGCGTGGGAATAACTATTTTTTTCTTTATCTTGTTTTTTGCAATACTTGTAATCAGGATAGTAGGAATTACCCTATTTCCCGATGCGCGTCTTGTAAGAACAAATATCGCGCCTGCAAAAAGAGGGATTATCTATGATAGAAACGGCAGGGAGCTTGCCGTCTCTTCTTCCGCTTTTTCTTTCTATGCAAGGACTATTTCGCTTAATGAGGATGTCAAGGATTTTCTTTATGCAACTCTAAAACAAACGGGAGCTTTTAGCGAAAATGAACTTAAACTGCTTTATTCCAATCGTCGTTTTGTATGGATTAAACGCAAACTTTCACCTAACGTCAGAGAGGAACTTGCTTCATTAATAAATATGCTTGAGGAGAATAAGTATATACAAAAGGATGAACTCGGGCTTATTGAAGAGGAGGGCAGGTTTTACCCTTCCGAAGCGTCCGCCGATATTGTCGGATTAGTCGGAATAGACAACCAGGGGCTTGCGGGTATTGAATATTCTTTTAATAATTATCTCAATACCGGCTATAATGTCCATACGACAATAGATAGCCAACTATGCTCAATAGCCTATGAGGAACTAAAACGGGCGATGCTTAAACATCGTGCCGAATACGGCAGTGTAGCAATTATAGAAGTAGCAACAAGGGATATTATGGCGCTTGCAAGTTATCCGATTTTTAACCCCAACGATTTGTCGTCATTAACCCGCGATAATCTCAAGTCCAAGTCGAGGGGGCTTATCTACGAGCCGGGTTCGGTAATGAAGCAGTTTAGCGCGGGTTTTGCGCTTGATAAAGGTATTGCCTCGCCTCATCACCCTCGGTTTTATTCTCCCGCATCCATGCAAATAGGAGAACATACATTTACAAGCGCGCGTTCTTACGGTTACGTTGACCTGACGGAGATTATTCAGCGGTCCCTTAATATCGGTATGATACAGGTAGCAAGCAGGTTTAGTAATACCGAGTTTTATGAGTTTTTACGGAAATTCGGGTTTGGAAAACGTCCGCAATTACCCGTTACGGATATTGAAGCAGGCATTTTGCGTCCTCCCTCACGGTGGTCTCGTCTGTCAAAATACGTTATAGCTTTCGGGCAGGAAATAGGGGTTACTACGCTTCAGCTTGCCGTTGCATCGGGGGTGGTAGCCGGCGGAGGACTTTATAAATCTCCCCGCATTGTTAATAGCGTTGTTAATCAAAGCGGCGAAAACCTTTATAGTATAGAGACAGAGGAATACGAGGTGATGTCTTATTCCAATTCCGTTAAGTTGCTTAATATTATGAGAAACGTTGTGAGTGAAGACGGGACTGCTATTCGCGCGAGGGTTGAGGGTATCCCGATTGCAGGAAAAACGGGAACAGGGCAGATTGCTCGTTCCGACGGCAGCGGTTATTATGAGTATCTTTTTAATGCCGTGTTTACCGGATATGTTCCCGCAGAAAACCCTAAATTTGTTATTGTGGTTGCGATAAATCGCCCACACACACCGGAACATACCGGCGGTGATGTTGCCGCGCCGGTTTTTGCCAATATTGTCAGACGTATGATAATTTCTACGTCCTATTTTGTTAATTAGAGGAGACTATGAGAAGAAAAAAAACTTCAGCAAAAACAAAACCCAAAAAAACGGGTGTTAAAAGGTATTTTTTTGAGGGTTTGATTGTTTTATTGCCGATAACCCTTACCGTCTATTTGATTTATCTTATGATTAAAGCTACTTATCGTATGCTTTCTTTTGTTATTGATTTTTTGCCCGATGTTTTAAAAAATATTCCTTATATAAACGCAGTTACTATAGTAGCTGCTATATTGATTATTTTCCTTTTGATTGTTCTAATCGGACTTTTTACGAAAACGTTTTTGGGGAGGGGTATCGGAAAGTTAATAGATACTATTATACAAAAACTTCCGGGGGTTAATTTTCTTTATAAGTCGTTAAAACAACTTTTTCAGGTATTCTTTTCTTTTCAGGAGCAGGACAGGTTTTCCCGAAGCGTTTTAATCCAATATCCTCATCCGGGGATATGGTCAATAGCATTTTTAACGGGAGATGCATCGAAGAGTTTTTCACCCGATAAAGAAAAAAAGTATTACACTGTATTTATGCCCTCAACGCCCAATCCCACTACGGGGTTTATGATGGTTGTTCCCAAGGAAGACGTAATTCTGCTTGATGTGCCGATAGAGGAGGCAATAAAGGTTTTGATGTCCGGGGGGCTTCTTAAGAAATGAACAGTATCTTAATAGAAAAGACAGCTTCACGAGACGGACTTGTTAATGCAAAAGTTAGTAACGGGGAACGAACCGTAAGCCTGCATTCGATTTATCCTGTAAAGGAAGCGCAAAAAACCGTCGCCCATTTGAATCGGGAATTGGGATGGGTAGTGATAGCCGGTTTCGGGCTTGGATATATTATTGAATATCTGCTTGATAATACGGATTTTAAAATTATAGTTTTCGAGCATACGAAAGAAATTATTGATTTTGCCTTACAATCCCGCAATCTTAATAATGTAATAAATAATCCGCGGATTACTTTGGTTTATTCCATTTCCGAACTTACATCCGTTCTTGATGAAAAACGGGTGGGCGAGTTGTGTTTTTATATCCACAGACCTTATCAAAGCCTCTTTCCTGAGATTTACTCCTCACTTGAAGGGGTTTTGATAACGTATCTTTCAAAAAAGCAAATTAACAAGGCAACGCTTTTAAGATTTCAACGCGTATGGCTTCGTAATATCATAAAAAATTCCCGTTATTATTTCGACACTCCGGGTATAAATAACCTGAGACACAATTTCAAATCCAAACCTGCGATAATAGTCGGGGCGGGTCCTTCGCTTGCAAAAAATATAGGAAAACTCAAAGAGATAGAAAAAAAGGCGGTGATAATATCCACCGATACCGCGCTGCCCTCATTGCAGGCTTACGATATTACCCCCGATTTTGTCGTAAGCGTTGACCCTCAGGATACCAACGCTCTTTATCTGTTGTATGCAGGTATTTGCAACACAACCCTTGTATTAGACTCATCGGCATCTTTTCTGAGCTTTTTCAAGCCCCGTTTTGCCGAAACCGTTATTTTTGATTCGATGTTTCCGCTTTATTCCGGGATGAGCGTTTTTTGGGGCGAGCGGGGGGCGTTGCTGTCGGGAGGGTCGGTTTCTACTACGGCTTTCGATTTTGCAAGATTTTTATGTGCAGACCCCATAGCTTTTATAGGACAAGACCTTGCGTTTTCAAAAAAGCATACCCATAATCGCGACAATATCCTTGAGGAGATTTTATACTACAGGATTAATCGCTTTAATACTTATGAGGCTTATAACTCAAGGTCGCTTATATTTTCCGACAGCATAACGGTTGACGGGTATTACGGCGATAAAGTCCCGACAGACCGTAAGTTTATAACCTTTTTGAATTGGTTTGTCCGTGAAATAAAAAATACAAAAGCATCCGTAATAAACGCCACCGAGGGAGGGGCTAAAATAGAGGGCGCAATTCATATTTCGCTTGATGAGTTTGATAAGACGTATCTCTCCGATACCCTTGATAAAATTTTTACCGTTGAGTTTGAGCCCGTTAAGCGCGGTAATTTTGATAAATATCTTGACGGTATTACGCAGGCTTGTTATCGGCTCCTTCCTTACGCAATCAAGGCGTTTAAGTCATCAAAAAGCGCTATATCGGAATTTAAACGCGGCGGAAACCTATCCCGTTACTTTGATGATATGACCCGTTTTGACCGAGAACTTCTGACTATGATTAAAGCTAACTCCGAGAAAAATAATATAGAAGGCGCTAAGGTTTCACATTTCCTTGAGTTTACTATGCAGTCCGCGATTGATAAAATTCTTGAGTTTTCAGATGAAAACGGTATAAGCGGGGAGTTGCTTGAAAACTGGAATCTGCTATATAAAGAGGCAAGCGAGGGTTTAGGGCGGGTTATGCATATTTTGAAAAAAGCCAATTAAAGAAATTTATTTTTTAGCTTTGTTTATGCGTTCCGTTAAAACCTTTCGCATAACGTCAACCGGTGCTTTGCTGTTTGTCCATAGTTCAAACTGACGTATCCCCTGATAAAGAAGCATATCTATCCCGTAGCAGATATTACATCCTTTTTCTAATGCTATACTCAAGAAACGAGTTTGATGGGGGTTATATACTATATCCATAACGGTCATTCTTTCGTCAAAGTCGTTTTCCTTTAGCGGCGACAGGTCTTCCAAAGGATGCATACCGAGCGGAGTAGTATTTATTACTATTTCGATGTCGTTTTTATATTTGCTCCAATCGGACAAAGAGACAGCCGATATATCGGAATTGTCGATTTTAGAAGAAACGTTGCCGGACAATTCACGGGCTTGTTCGGTATCCTCAGGGCGGGCAGCAAATAACAATACTTTTTTTGGTTTAGCATAATGAAAAAGGGCAAAGCAGATAGCTCTTGATGCGCCCCCCGAACCTAAAACCGCAACCGTTTTCCCGTCAATGGAAATCTTTTCGCTTAACGCGCGGTAAAAACCGTAAGCATCGGTATTAGTGCCGATAAGATTTCCGTTGCGGTTTATTATCGTGTTTACAGAACCTATCATATCGGCGATTTCCTCAACCTCATCAAGCAATGGTATTACGGAAATTTTATGGGGAATAGTAACGCTTACCCCGCAAATTTCCAAACCCCGAATGCCGTCAATTGCCTGGTGCAAATTGTTTACCTCAAAAGCTACATAAACGGCGTTTATACCGACTTTTGCGAAAGCCGAATTATGCATAACGGGAGAAAAAGAATGACGGACAGGATTGCCGATAATCCCGTAAACCGATGTGGCGGCATCAGGCATTATCGCACTCCTCATCTTCGATAATGCGGATTTTATCAAGACGTTGGTCGTGTCGTTCCCCTTCATATTCGGTGGAAAGCCAAATATCAAGATAGCGCGATACGTCTTCCATAGTCCTTCGCCTTCCGGCAAGGACAAGAACGTTGGCATTGTTATGCTTTCTGGAGTATTCTGCGGTATATTCATCCATACAAAGAACCGCCCGAATTCCACGGATTTTGTTGGCAACTATGGATGCTCCGACCCCCGAACCGCACATAACTACACCCAACAGGCATAATCCCTTGGATACCGCACGCGCAGCAAGTTTTATCGTGTCGGGATAGTCAACACTTTTATTGCTGTTAGTGCCGTAATCCTCTACCGTATAGCCCTTTTTTTGTAGGTATTCTTTTACCTGAATTTTAAGCTCGTATGCGGCGTGGTCATTTGCAAGTGCAATTCTCATATCGAACTCCTATAAGAGAATTGAAGGCTGTCTAAATTAAGACAGCCTTCGTATTTATTTTTTATAATTCGTCATCAAAATAATCACCACCGCTGTAATCGCCGTCATCTTCTTCTTCATATGTGTCATCATACAAGCCGTCATTGGTAATATCAAGAAGCGGGTCGGTAGAAAATCGCTGCGGTGCAATTTTTTCAAGCGCTTGTCTCACATACAGAATCGCCGGAGACTGAGGGTATAAAGTCATAAGGTTTTCCAAAGCCTGAGCTTCGGTTTCTTTTACTTCTTCAAGAACTTCTTCCGATGCCTTTCTATTTCGGTGAAGTTTATATAACGATAATTGCACACCGATAACCAATTGAACGTCGGCAGAATTTGTGGAAATATCATTCATATTTATCCAGTTTACACCCCAAAGAGCGGTGTTTTTTCCCGATAAATTATATTGTGCAGGGGAATTATAAGGAAGTATGTAAGCCCAGTTATCTTCCTTTATTTCGGTAATATAAGCCAAAACAGGCGGTTCAACATCCCTTTTGGTTCTTGAAACCGGGGACGGGGTAGCATAAATTATTGTTCTATTGAGAATAACGGCCGGGGTAATAACGTTCATCACCACGTCCTTGGAAGATACAAATCCCGTGCTTTTGACCAAAGCATATTTGACCTTATAATAAACAACATCTTTGTTGGTAACTTGAACGGATTCATCTACTATAAGTTTATCGCCCCAATTTAGCCAGACAGAAGCGGAATTGCTTTTAATAGCGTCTTCATCAGGGTACATTGCAACAAGATGGCGGTTAGGATATACAACAGGACCCTTTTCAGCATCACCACAACCGGTAAACGCAATAGACATCAAAATTAATGCCACACCCAAAACAGAATAACGTTTCATTAGTTTTTACCTCCCTAATATTATATTAGATATTATAAACCAAATTTTTTTATATGTAAATTAAAATTAGGAATAAATTTATTTTTCCTTATCATTGTTTTTATTAGTTATTAACCGTGTTCCTTTGCCGATAGGAAGAAGGATAGTAAAAGTTGTGCCTTCGGGGTTGTCTTTAGATGCGTTCTTTTTTGTGTTTGTAAAAACCATAATATCGCCGCCGTGTTCTTTGACTATTTTATATACTATTGTAAGACCAAGCCCGGTGCCTTGTTGTCGTGTTGTATAATAAGGCTCAAATACTTTGGAAAGTCTTTCCTCTTCTATACCTGTTCCGCTGTCTTTTATTGAAATACTTACCGCATCTTTTCCAACTTCGTAAAAGGTGCTGACTTGAAGTTCGCGCTTTTCGGATTCTTTCATAGCTTCAACGGCGTTTTTGATAAGGTTTATAATTGCCTGTTTCAAATAGTCTTTATCTATAAAAATTTTAGGCAGGGAATGGAAGTCTTTTATTAGTGTAATATTGTTTTCCTCAAGCAGGGGAAGTAAAAAATCCAACAGGGATTCCAAATATTCGTTAATATCCTCAAAACTTATCTTCATTTCGCGTTTACGTGCGGAAATCAAAAAATCATTTAGTATATTATTGAGGCGTCTTGTTTCATCCTGTATTATTTCGATATATTTTTTTATTTCATCGGGGACTTTAAGCATATCGTTTTTTATTGCTTTGCGAAGAACTTGGGTATGCAGGTCTATTGCCGTCATCGGATTTTTAATCTCATGCGCAATACCTGCAGCAAGAGTATTTAATGCGGCGATACTTTCAAGATTTTTTATCTGGAATTCCAATTCTTTTTTAGCCGTGATATTAGTAATTTTGATGATACAAAACTTATCGGGGAAAGTTATTTTTTCCACCTCATAGAAATCCGGGCGGGTCTCTTTAGTTACGAATTCGGTATGTATATGCTCTTGCGGCAGGGAGAATATAAAATCCGACAACTCTTTGTTTTGGAATACTGATTTTGCTTTTTCCAAACCAAAAGGCAGTTTTATATTTTTCATACGAAGCATCTCTTGCATTTTTGAGTTAATAAAAACGAATTTTTTTTCATCTATAACGGCAAGTCCCTCATCTAATGAATCAAGGATACGTTTAAAAGTACGTCTCTCTTTTTCAAGTAGTTCAATAATATTTTTCAGGTTATATTCGTCTATTTTAGAAAGATTTTCTAAAAATTTCTCAAAAAATTTATTTTCCTGCACCTTATTCCTCTCTTATTATTGGCATAAAATTTGCCGATATACTAAAATATAGAGTCTTTATTATAATTCAAATATAATAAAATTTAAAGGAAAAGCAAAATGAGTATTCAAAGAATTTCCAAGCAAAAAAAAGATGCCTATAACCTTGTAGTCAAGGAATATAAAGACAGGGTTGAATTAACAATGAAGAAGGCAAAAAAGTTTGAGCGGGACGGGATGCTTAGTAAAGATAAGCCTGCATTTTATAAAAGAATTGCCGCTGCAAGCGTTTATCTCAGCACGGTAGGGCTTTATTGCGAGATGAGTCAAAAGAGCGTTGAGATTATGAACATAAAAAACGACCTTTATCTCGGCAATGCGAGGAAAAATATATATCAGGCGCTTAAGTTATTGGAGTCTATTTTTGGAGTCGACGTTGACTCCTCGCTTACCGAAAATGCGGAAACTCTTGATGACTTGAAAATCCTTAATCCCCGTCGCGTTTTGCACTTGCTGAAAAAAATAGATTATGATATTGCGCTTGTCGAATATAATGAAGGCGAAAATTCGCGGTTCAAATGGACATTTGTGGAATTATACGGCAGGTTTGCCGCAATATCGAAAAATATAGTGAATTTTAAACAATATGCCAACCTGATGAATAACCCGATGGCGCCTTTTTATGCGGAGATTAATGACTTGCTGACTCTTGTAAAGCAGGCATCGGACACCGCTGCTCAAAAATACAGAACTAAATATGAACTCAGCACTATGGATATTAGCGATATGCAGCGAGCTATTGATTTTATGCAACTTCTTGTTCGTATCCACGTGATTTTAAACGAACAGACTTTCGCTCAAAACGCCAAGAAAACTATCGAAAAGTGGAAGGAAAAATTAGAGCAAGACCTCAAGAAAAAAGAGGAAGAGGCTAAAAAGAAAAACCTTGCTCCTCCTAAAAAGAGATAACTATTTTTCCGGCTTATCAATCAATTTCTTTTTAAGCGCTCCCGTGTAAGGTATCGTGGTAAACGTTATCAGGAATAATTGAACTAATAGAAGTTTTGCGCGCTCCAAAAAAAAAACTATCTAAATTACCGTATTGCTCCTTATTACCGAATTTTTAGGTATTACGATTATCCCGTTATATATCCTGTATTCGGGGTGGTCGAAGTTTTTGATATTATCCTTGTTGATAATCTGCACGTTGTCGCCGATACGGCAGTTTTTATCTATGATAGCGTTTTTGATAACGCAATCCCTCCCGATACCCACATCAGGAATCCCCTCGTGTTCATTATATATTTTATCATCGGGGGTTTCATAGAAGTCGTTTCCCATAAGAACGGAGTTTTCGATAACGCATCCCCTGCTTATTATACACCTGATACCGATAACGCTTTTTTTAATCTTTGAACCGTTAAGGATAATCCCGTCGCTTAGAAGGCAGTCGCTTATGGAGCATTTATCTACACGTGAGGGCGGGAGAAAGCGGGGTTTTGCATAGAAAGCATAATCCTCATCAAAGAGGTTAAAAATCGGCTTCTTTTTGGTAAGCGCTATATTAGCGTTATGAAAAGTGTCGATTGTTCCTATATCTTCCCAATACCCTGTATGAATATATCCCGAAATATTATAGTTCGGCATAATGGTAGGCAGGATTTCTTTGCCGAAATCCCTCATATTCGGATACGACATCAAAACCTTGCGTAAAACGTCTATATTAAAGATATACATATTCATAGAGGCGAAATATTCCTTGTTATCAAAAGACTTTTTATCCGTTTTAAGCTCGCCCGGAATTTTACATCCCTGAATAACCGCCTCATCCTGCGGTTTTTCAAAAAAGCCCGAAATGCGGTATTCTTTATCCATCTTGATAATTCCGTATCTGGCGATTTCCCTTCTTTTGACAGGCAAAACGCCTAAGGTTATGTCGGCTTTGTTTTGTATATGATGGCGCACCAAACTCCTGAAATTCATCTTGTATAGCTGGTCGCCCGCTAAAACAAGCACGTATTTTATATTTCGATACGGGAGAAAATGACGTAGCGCCTTACGCACCGCCTCGGCTGTCCCATGCGGAAACCCTTTGTTGATACTGTCGATTGTTTCTTCAGATGCTAAAACCTCGACAAAACCCTGATGAAATATATCGAATTTATACGCCTGATTTATATGCCTGTTTAGTGATGCCGAATTGAACTGTGTCAGAACAAAGATACGGTTTATATCCGAGTGGATACAGTTGCTTATCGGAATATCGACAATACGGTAATTTCCCGCGAAAGGCACGGCGGGCTTTGAACGTGTCGCGGTAAGCGGATAGAGACGTTTTCCCATCCCCCCGCCTAATATCACCCCGATAACCTGATGCATCGGTGTTGAAAATGAAGTTTTATCCCCGTTTGTTTCCAACATTAAATTCTCTCTTTGAATAGTGTCTTAATTTTATCATAATACGCAGAAAAGTCAATCTTATATTTTAAACGGGCGCACGGACGCCTCCGTTTTTACAAAATATCGTGAAAATAAAATGGACATAAAAATTCGGGCTAATTATAATGATATAAGCTCAATATAGGAGGATACTATGAAAAGGGCAGGGTGGATTTTTATAGTTTTGGCTTTGTGCATAATGGTCGGATGTAAAGAGGAGCAGGGGAAAACCGGTGACAGGGTTTCGGAGGCCGATGATGTAAAGATGCAAATTGCGGAAAAGCAATCCGGTATGTTTCCGAAATTTTCCTGTGGCGGTGCGACTACGGTAATGCTAAGGGAGGACGGCACGGTTTGGGCATGGGGAAGGAACAATGTCGGCGGGCTTGGTAACGGCACGTTGAAAGACAGCGAAACTCCCGTAAGAGTTCTTGAGCTTACCGATATCGTTGATATAGTTTCGGGAGGCGCTCATAGATTAGCTCTGAAAAAGGACGGAACCGTCTGGGGGTGGGGAGGCAACGAATACGGCGCTCTCGGAACTGGAACAAAGTTTGACAACCATATTCCGGTTAAAATTGAGGGGCTAAAGGATATAATCCATATAGCTGCGGGATGTTGCCATTCTTTGGCATTACAAAAAGACGGCACGGTTTGGGTATGGGGTCATAACAGCAACGGACAAATCGGGGATGGGACTACCACCGACAGGCTTACTCCCGTGAAGGTTGAGGGTTTAACCGGTGTCAAGAAACTTGCTGCAGGACGCGCTCATACATTGGCTCTGAAAAAGGACGGCACGGTTTGGGCATGGGGCAGAAACGAAAAAGGTCAACTTGGAGACGGCACTAACGAGGAAAGACTTACCCCCGTTCAGGTTGTCAATACTGCCGGAGACGGGGTTCTTTCGGGGATTACGTTTATCGAAGCAGGCGGGTCTTATGTAGGAAACTCCGTTGCTATTACCGAAAACCGCGAACTTTTAATATGGGGCGATAATGACGATTCTCAAATCGGAGACGGTGAAGAGAATAAATATAAAAGTAAGAATATACCTCATAAAATTACAGACGTTGATAACGTTGTTTCTGCAGGGGTCGGGGGACAGTTTATTGTTGCGCTTAAAGCGGATGGGACTGTTTGGGCGTGGGGGTATAACTGGGACGGGCAACTCGGAGACGGTTCCGATAATGAACATCGTTCAAAGCCGGTCAGGGTTCATGGACTTACGGATATTACAACAATAAGCGTCGGAACTTCTCATACATTTGCGACTGACCGCGAAGGGAATGTTTGGGCGTGGGGCGATAACTATTTCAATGTGCTTGGTGATGGAAACGGCTCCCCTCCTAATACCCCTATAAAAGTAAACCGGGAGTTTTTCCCCAATAACTAAGTATCATATTCCCCAAATGCGGGTGAATATTGATAAGTTAATTTTGTTCCCCCGATATATTCAATTAGCTTTTCCTGTCTATTTGTTATATTTAACACAGGTGGTGCAGTTTATTTAGTTAGCGTTTTTTCTAATGGATAAAAAACCGAAGCAAAATATAAAACAATCCAAACACT
>CAZQBT010000037.1:0-24713 GCA_964591955.1 uncultured Brevinematales bacterium
CCTTGAGGAACGGTAGCCTCTTCTTGAAGTGGGGTTTCATCTTATCGGTATCAATACCTTCAAGTTCAGGAATACCTTCCCACGGAAACTTGACGGCACCTATAGTTTTGCCGTTTAGAGAATATCCACTTCCGAAACCTCTACCACTAATTGGAGAGTGTGTATTAGGTAATTTTTCTCTTCCTAATACATAATATTTTACAATTCCCGGAATGCCGGATGTAATATAATAATTTTTACTACTTTCACCAGATTTTATATCTGTTTCTTCCCCTAATGATGCAAATGTCAAAACAGAAATATTTTCCGTTTTAACCCAATCCAAATGAACTCTCATATCTCCCCTTGAATTATCAATAATTTCAGTATTATATTCAAAACCAACTCGCCAAATACTTTGCCTACTTTGTGAATCATTATATAGGTCAAAAATATATTTGTAATACTTACCTGCTTTTTCAACTTTTGCTTTTAGAGTCACTTTTGCATTCACACCTGGAGAAAAAACAGTGTAAGTCTCGTTTCCCTCTTCATCTATATAATAAAATCTAAAATCACCATCCGGCGTTAATTCCGATTTGTAATATGAATGATTAACCGTTTCTTTAACTGCCTCAATAGGCTTTTTCGAGGGTGGATAATAATAATATTGCTCTAAGTCATCTTTAATAATATCCATATCTGCGCCGCCATTTTTCACTATAAGTTTGTATTTATTATCTGTATCTGAAATGTCTTTTATTTTAATGTTGTGCTTGCTTAGAAAATTTCTGTGCTTCTCCGGATTTGCTATTATTTCTGTCTCCATATTTAACACGTCGCTGGTATATGTTTTAAAGTCTTTTCTATTCATAATCTCTTCTTTACTTAAACCTTGTTTCTCCCACGCTTTTATAGTTTCATTAACCTTGTCCTGTTTCGTTTTATATCCGTCTTTTCTCAACGCTTTCCTTAGCTTTTTTATGGTATGAAAGGCTTTTTCCAACTCCGGGTCTTGTAACTTATTGATATTAGTATATTTAGCATAAATTTCATAAAATTTTGTTTCTCCGTTTTTCCTAACCGGAAAGGCTTGTCCGAATGCAATAGTCATAGATAATAAAATTAAAACTACTTGTTTCATTTTCATTTTCCTACTTCTTAATATACAATATTACCATTATAAATGCAAGTAAGATTGAAAAGTATTGCGTTATTGTATTTGCATACAAAATAAGCACTTATGTTAGGGGGTAGGGTGGGGAGAATTTCGCAGTAGTTTAAATCCCTACTACCACACTGACTGCTTCTTACCCCTGCTGTTTTCTTTTAGCTCGTTATATATGCCGCTCCATTTGCCCTTGGTAACCATAAAACGCGGAAGCGTAAATCGATTTTCATCGCTTACGGGCATTTCCAAAGGATACGGCTCAATAGTAAAAGCAAATTTATAACCGGCTTTCTCAATATGCTCAACGGTGATATCTGAATATATACCGAAAGGATAGGCATAAGCGGAAACTCCCACATTGAGACGGTTTTGCAGATGGGTTTTAGGGTTATAGATTTCCTTTTTGAACCTGTTTTCACCTTCAAGATAAAGCTCCATATTGACCTTTTCGTGAAACCATCCGTGCCCGCCGATAGATGCGCCTTTGTGGATATAATTGCTTAAATCCGAGTAGGTTAAAGCATATCTCATCCTTGAAATTACCGCCGGGTAGATAAACAAAACAGGCTTAATATTATATTCCTCAAAGAGACCATAGATATTTCTTATTGAGCGATTCCCGTCGTCTATCGTAATAAGGACGTTTAGAGAGCCTTCAATGCGGTTATTTTTTATATCCTCAAGGCTGACAAATTTATACCCCAGTTTATAAATATCCTCAATATGCGTCTTAAACGTATCGGGTGAAAAGTCGGTTGATGCATTAATTGTTCCTAAGAATGAATGATAGCAGAGGATATAGACTAAGTTTTTTGAGACGGCGTGTGTTTGGTGGGAAAAGACCGTTGTAAATGCAATAAGCGCTATAAGAATAACAAATTTTTTCATTTTACCTGCCGCCTTTCCAAGTTAGGAAAAATATTATAATCATAAAGGTATTTTTTCTCAAGAAAATGCAGAGGGGATAGTTTGGGTATTATCAACTTAACATAATATATCTTATAGGAAATAGGGTTGGCGGCGATAATACCTAAATTTGTTTATTTTTTTATTTTGTTTTATAATAGATGTCGAGTATTACAAAAGGCAGTGTTTAATATGATTAAAGAATTAAGTATAACAATATTCTTTTTATTAGCTTTGTTTGCAATTTCGTCGATGTCATTTTCAAGAACCATCCGGATAGATACAAATGAGCTTTTCCTAAACCCTTCCGTAACCAATATAGCGACTGTCCGTATCCGGGAGCCTGAGTTACCCAACACCTATCTCAGAGTCGGTGATTTGTCTAAAATCGAGTTTGAAGAGCCTCAGACCACTTTCAGGAGATTTGATATTATATTTTTTATTTCAATACCGATTACGTTTTATTTGACGCTTAATATATTGCAAATTGTTAATTATAATATAATGGATACCTATGTGCTTACCCAACCGGATTGGAATTATATCTATTTTAATACGCTGTTAATTCCAATGTATGTGGCTTATCAGGACTACCTGTATATGGAAAACCGGCGGAGGCTTGACAATCAGTATTCTTCCAATAAGGATGAATGGTATTTCGGTTTTACTATTTTTCGGACAGAATTTTAGATTGCTATGAAGGTATTGGTAATAAATTGGCGGGATATAAAAAATCCGGAAGCCGGCGGCGCGGAAATCCATATTGACGAGATACTCAAGCGTAAACCCTCTCATTGGCAAGTTGACTTTGTGAGTTCCCGTTTCAAAAACTCTTCGCCCTCCGAACGCATAAACGGTTATAACGTTATCCGTATAGGTAATAAATTCAATTTTAATACAGTCTTTCGGCGTTTGTGGAAACGTGATTTCAGCAGACGCGGATATTCCCTTGTTATTGATGATATTTCTAAAATCCCGCTTGCAACCCCGAATTATATCAAAAATGTCCCAATCTTAGCTATACATCACCACGTTCACGGGAAAAGCCTGTTTAAAGAGGCCTTTTTTCCTTTAGCCGTATATATTTATATAATTGAACGGGTTTTACTTAAGACTTATAGAGACATTCCGCTTATCGCCGTTTCACAGAGCAATATTGATGAATTAATGGAACTCGCGGATTTTAAGCAAATAATATTGTCTCATAACGGCGTGGACTTGAAATATCCGTTTGAACGGGGGAACGGGGCTGTTTCCAAAACTTTAACCCCCACCCTTGTTTATCTCGGAAGAATTAAAAAATACAAACGAATCGACCATCTCATAACGGCTTTTAAAGAGGTGGTAACCCATATACCTGAAGCGCGTTTTATAATTGTCGGCACGGGGGATGATTTGCCTCGCCTTAAAAGGCTTGTGTCGGCTTACGGTATGGAAAAATTCGTTGAATTTAAGGGTTATGTCGATGAATATGAGAAATCCCGCATTCTTGCAAGCTCCTGGCTTTTCGGGATAACCTCGGAAAAAGAGGGATGGGGAATTGTTGTTATAGAGGCGAATTTTTTCGGCACTCCCGTTATTGCATACAACGTTCAGGGTTTAAGAGATTCCGTCGGTAACGATTATAATGGTATTCTTGTGGAAGACGGGAATATTTCAGAGCTTTCCGAGGCGATATTGACCGTTTTCAGGGATAGCAATAAACGTCAAAAGCTGTCGGAAAATGCCGTAAACTGGGCATCAAAATTCAACTGGGATAACACCTCTGCCGAATTTTACCAAGTTGCCGACAATATTTTATCTCAATGGAAGGAAAAATGAGTTTTGAAAATCTTGAATTTGATAAAATTACTGATATAATTAGCGGTTATTTGAAAACCTATCCGGCTCTAAAAAAATTAGGCAATCTTTCCCCTATTCGGGATATTGATGTTATATCCAAAGAATTGGCGTTTACTAAAGAAGCGCTGGAGTTTATAACCTATGATTCCTCGCTGTATTTTGAAAAAATCGGAAATGTGGAACGCATACTGAAAAACACGCTAATACAAGGGTATATTCTTTCGAGCGAAGAGCTTTTGGAAATCAAAAAGACTCTTAATATTTACACCCAAAACCGTAGTAGCATTCTCAACTACCGCGAAAAATACCCCCTCCTAACCTCGCTTGTGGAAGAAATTTCGATAACCGACACATTTTTGAAAGAAATCGATGCTATTATAGACGATGACGGCAATATCTTGGACAGCGCATCCCCCGAACTAAAAAAAATACGCAAAAGAAAATCCTCACTTCGCGATAATATATATCGTGAACTTAATAAAATTATGGATAGCGAAGCGTTGCATAAAGGGTTACAGGAACGAATTGTTACCGTTCGGGACGGGCGTTACGTGATTCCGGTCAGAACTGCGTATAAAACCCGCGTCAATTCTATAATCCATTCTTTTTCCAAGAGCGGAGAAACTGCGTTTGTCGAACCGTCATCCATAGTCGGCTTAAATAACGAAAGTTTGGAAATCGACGAGAAGGAATTGGAGGAAATCAGGCGTATTCTTGAGGCAGTAACCCGAAAAGTCGCCGATTTATACGATATTATTAGTAAAATCTACGAACTTACGGGGTATATCGAGATGATATATGCTAAAGCCCGTTTCGCAAAACAGTATAATTGCGGTTTTCCCGAAATTGTCCATTCCCCGTCTTTGGAATTATTCAATGCCCGGCATCCGATAATCGACCGAAATAACGCTGTCCCGATAGATTTGGAAATCGGGAAGTCTTACTGCGGGCTTATAATATCAGGTCCTAACGCCGGCGGTAAAACCGTAGCCTTAAAGACTGCGGGGCTTTTATCCGTTATGGCTCTCTGCGGACTGCCCGTTACCGCCGACAGCAAGTCCAAAATCGGGATGTTTTCCGATATTATGTCGGAAATCGGGGATGAGCAAAGTTTATCGGAAAATTTATCGACTTTTTCGGGGCATATAAAAAATATCTCAAGAATCATAGAAAAAGCCGACAAAAACTCTTTGGTTTTAATTGATGAACTTTCCAGCGCAACGGAACCCCGTGAGGGTGAGGCATTAGGGCGCGCTATAATCGGCTTTTTGATACACAAAGAGGTAAAATTTATCGTTACCACTCATTTCAGGGGTATTAAGGAAATCCCCTACTCCGATACACGGGTGCAAAACGCATTTGTAGAGTTTGATGAGAAAAAACTTGTTCCTCTTTACAGTCTTCATACGGGGTGTGCCGGCGGAAGTTATGCCATTAAAATCGCGAGACGATATGGTTTAAATGACGGAATTATCGCCAATGCCGAAAAAATTATCGATGAGGAGGCTTCTCAAGCCGATAAACTTCTTGTTCGCCTGCAAAAGGAACAAAACGAACTGTTTAAAGAAAAAGAGAAACTTAAAGATACCTTTAAAGAGGCAAATCGTATAAAAAATGAGGCTTTATCGCTTAAAGATGAGGTTGAAAAAGAAAAAAAACGTATCTATGAAAAGGGGCTTAGCGCCTTAAGAAGCGAGCTTGACGATGCTTTAAAGCAGGTTTCCGCTTTGAAAATTGAGCTTGAAAAGGCTCGTAAATCCAAGCCCGACAAGTCGCAGATTACCGATGCCGAAAAGAAAATTGATTCGGCAAAAGATGCTTTAAAACAAGCGGATATTGAAATCAAAGAAAAGGAACGCGGGCGCCCATCCAATCTGCTTAAAGGACAAACCGTATATATCGCGCCTTTTGAAAAAGAGGGTTATATTGAGGATATTTCGGGTAATAAAGTCAAGGTGAGAATCGGTATAATTAGTTCTATCGTTGATAAAAACGACCTTTTTCTGTCCCAAAAAACGGAAAAACTTATGGATAAAACGCGAGTTTCTGTTAATACATCTAAAAGTTTTGAATTTATACTTGATTTTCGGGGGGAACGGGTTGATGATGCAATACGGGTTTTAGAAAGCAACTTGGACAAGGCTCTTATCGGGGGACAGGACGAGTTGATAATCATACACGGTAAGGGCGAGGGTATCCTTCGCAAGGCAATATGGGATTATCTTAAAACAGTCGATTTTGTCAAATCTTTTGATTACGCAAAACCCGAGGAAGGCGGGCAGGGAAAAACCGTCGTAATTCTTAAATAGACTCCCTACTCCACAACCTTTTGAATACTAAGCGCTACGTTACCCCCGATTTGCTGTAACCCGTAATCTTCAAATTTAGCCTGTATCATTTTTTCCGAAACAAACTCGACTTTACCTATACCGAAAACCCCGTGTATAACCTTGTCGCCTACGGATATATCCTTGATTGATGAAATCTTTGCCGTTTTAGCTCTGTCGCTTGTTATTACGGGAATTTCAATTTTTTGGGAAACCGGAATTTTAGTCTCTCTTTTGGGCTTATAAAAGGAATTTCGGGAAGAAGTTTTAACGGAAGGTTTGTCATAAGCATAAAATTCCGTTTTTTCCTTTACCGTCATTTCGATATATTGTTCGGGTATTTCGGCTAAAAATTCGGACGCTTCCACGTCTGAATTCTCGCCGTAACTCATCTTAACCAACGGATATGAAAGATACAATTTATCCTTAGCGCGGGTAATTGCCACATAAAAAAGCCTCCTCTCCTCGTTCATTTCTTTAATGGAATTTATGGAACTTGAATGAGGTATCAACCCGTTTACCACCCCGCTTACAAAGACAACCCCGAACTCAAGTCCCTTTGCGTTATGAATTGTCATAAGCGAAACATAATCCCGCTCATTTTCCATATCGTCTATACTTGACTGCAGGGAAACTTCGTTAAGAAAATCAGCTATATTCAATTCGGGGTTTATTGTCTCAAAAATCCGGATTGAGTTAATCAACTCTTCAACGTTTGACCATCTGTCAAGCCCGTCACTATCATAACCGGAAATATAATCCTTAAAACGGACGGCATCTATCAAAATCTTGACGAAATTAGTCGGGGATAAGTTTTCAACGCTTTGATTAAGCTCAAACAGGATTTCGCCTAAATTAACCGCGTTTTCCAAGACCCCGCCTTTTAGCCCGGCGGATTTAGCATCCGTTATCGCCTCAATATATGATATTCCTTTACTCAACGCGTAACCGGTAATACGTTTTTGGGTAATATCCCCGATTTTTCGCGAAGGAACGTTGATAATGCGCTCAAATGAGGTAAAGTCATAGGGATTTACGATAAGTTTTATATAGGCTAAAATATCCTTTATTTCCTTTCGTTCATAGAATTTTTGCCCACCGAAAATCATATAAGGGATATTCAACCGTCTCATAGCCTCTTCAAGATGGCGTGATTGCGCATTGGTTCGATAAAACACGGCAAAATCTTTGTAGGAATAATTGTTTTGTTCAATTTCCTCTTTAATCTTATTGGCTATTGCATAAGCCTCGCGAAAAGAATCCGCGCATTCCATAACGCCTATTTTATCCTCGCTGACCCTTTCGGTCCATAAACGTTTCGACATCCTATCGGGAATTTTTTGCACAATTTCGTTTGCCGATTCAAGTATAATGTTTGTTGAACGGTAATTCTGCTCAAGAGGGATTACTTTGGCGTTATAACGTTTTTCAAAATCATAGATATTATCTATAACGGCGCCGCGCCATCCGTAAATAGACTGGTCGTCATCCCCGACAACGCAGATATTATTATTATCCCCGATAATGAGCTTAAGCAGCTCGTATTGACTTTTATTGGTATCCTGAAACTCGTCAACCATAATATATTTCCAAATACTACGGTATTTATCTAAAAAATCGGGGTTTTCTCTGAACATACGAATCGGCAATGCAATTAAATCGGCAAAATCCACAGCGCGGTTTTTTCGCAAATTATCCTCATAAGCAAAAAAAGTTTTGGAAACAACCTCTTTAAATTCCGAGTTTGCCTCAAGTTCATACTCACCCGCAGAAATTAGCAAATCCTTAGCCCGCGATATTGCACCGTAAACCGATGCGGGAGCAAATGTATTAATATCAAAGTTGAGGTCTTTCATAATGGTTTTAACCAAATTCTTTGAGTCGGTATCGTCATAAATGGAAAAATTAGACGGATAGCCTATCAATTCGGGGTTATCACGGATTATAAGAAGCCCCGTTGAATGGAAAGTTCGCACCCATGCCTTGAAAGCATCTCTACCGGTAAGATAAGCAATACGTTCTTTCATCTCATTGGCGGCTTTGTTGGTAAAAGTAACGGCGAGGATATTTCGCATGTGTAGGTGTTTTTCACGCAGGATATGGGCAAAGCGATGGGTAATAACACGGGTTTTACCCGAACCTGCTCCCGCAAGCACAAGTAACGCCCCGTCTATATATTCCACCGCTTCGCGTTGTTTATCATTTAATGTATCTAAAATCTTGTCGCTCATTGATTCCCCTCGTAAAACAACTCTATTTCTTTTTAAGTATCAATATTTGCTTAGGAGCAAGCCTTACGCGATTATTTTTATAGCTAAATTCTCTTTCGCTGAGAAGGTCGAAAAAGTTATTGCCTTCAACAAAATCTATATATGCACCCTGATAGGAATTTGAAAAATTCGCTATGATTACGGATTTATTTCCTTTTTTATCATCACGAATAAACGCGACAACGCGCGAGGATGGTCTCATAGTATCGCGAAACTCCTGTATAACCTCGATAAATTCCATATCTCCGCTTTTGAACTCGGGATTATCCCTTCTTATGCGTATTAATCGTCGATAATGGTTTAACAGAGAGGTTTCTTCCTCATCCTGCGAGGCAACGGTAAACGGATGCGAGGTTGTAACAAGTGATGTCCAAGGGGTTGCGGAGCTAAATCCCCCGTAGGTATCGGTAGTCCACTGCATCGGGGTTCTTTTCAATGGGTCTCCTCTCCCTTCATCCTGATACATTCCGATTTCCTCACCGTAGTAAAGCATAGGCATCCCTGAAGATGTAAGTAAAACCGCTGCGGCAAGTTTGGCGTTATTGAAATTTCGTCTAAGTATATTCATAGAGCGGATTGTATCGTGGTTTGACAGAAACGGGGAATAATACTTGTCGGGAGCGGAGTATTCCTGTCTGCGCGTTACGGCGTTACGCCAATTTGCAACATGGTTATATCCTACGCCCATTAGAATATTATCCGCATATTCAAAATCAAAACACATATCCAAACCTTTCCCATCCATATAATATTTATGAACAATCTGGTTACCCGTCCAAACCTCACCGATTATAAGAGCGTTGGGGTTTAGGCTTTTGACATAGGCGTTAAAACGCTTCCACCATTCCAAAGTTTCGGGAGTGTCAGCCTGCCCGTCGCCCGGTCCTGTTTCTATAAGATACCGTGCCGCATCAAGACGGAAACCGTCAACTCCTTTGTCTAACCAGAATTTGGTAATAGCCGTAAATTCTTTCCATACGTTCTCGTTTTGATGATTTAAGTCGGGCATCCTTGTCGAAAAGGCGGCGTAATAGTATTCCCCCCTTTCCCTGTTATTAATCCAGACATCGTGAGGTCTTCCGCCGCCCCATGGCCTGCCCCATCCTTCGGGAATCTCATCCTTCCAAAGGTAATAATCGGTATATTTCCCCTCACGTCTTGCGGATTTGTGAAACCACTCATGGTTATGTGAGGAATGATTTATTACAAGGTCGAGAATGATTTTAATACCCCGTCTATGCGCTTCTTTTATCAGATTTTCAAAGTCTTCCATAGTGCCGTATTCGGGATTGATTGTATAGTAACAAACCGTATCGTAACCGTGATAAGATTCGGTAGCAAAGATAGGCATCAGCCATATTGCATCAATACCAAGGTCGGAGGTTGTTTCAGGGTTTCCGTCATTAAGATAATCGAGTTTTTTAATCAACCCCGGAATATCACCGATTCCATCACCGGTAGAATCATAAAAACTGCGGACGAATATTTCATACATAACCGCCTCTTCCCACCATTTGCGGGAAAAAGCAATATTTGAAACCAAAAACACCATTGCGAAAACAGCAATAAATTTACACGCCGAACTTTTTTTCATCGAATTCTCCTTAAAACATAGATTAGCCGCAACCCCTTTTATTATTATATTGCAAAAACCGATTTTGCACAACCAATAAGAAGGAGAGAAAGGAAAAAATGTCGGCCAACAAAAAATTACTAAAAATATCCTTCATAAAGGCTTAAACTAAAAATCAAACATTCGCAAAGAATTTCAGCCACAATAAAGTAAATAAAACAACCAATATTATGGCGGGGAGCAGGTTGCCTACACGAATTTTTTTTATATCAAGAAGGTTAAAACCCAGCCCGAGAACTAAAACGCCTCCCGTAGCGGTGAGTTGGTCAATAATTTGCGGAGAAAACAAATCCCGAAATAATACGGCAATTACGGTAACGGCAAGTTGAAATATCAAAAGCGGAATAAAAGAGAACAGCACCCCTATTCCGAGAGTAGCGGCAAGACTGATGGCAACAGTGCCGTCAAGCACGGACTTTACGAACAACAGGGAAGGGTCTCCGCGCAGTCCCTCATCTATTGCGCCCATTATAGTAAGCGAACCCACGCAAAAAATCAAAAATGCGGTAACCATCCCTTCGGCAAACCGCGAGTCTTTGGATTTCAGCGCGGTTTTAAATCTTTCGCCCAGATGTTCAAGTCTTTCCTCAATCATAAGCCATTCGCCCAATAGCCCGCCGATAATAAGACTCAATACGATACTTAAAGGCTCTATCGCCTTTATTACCATCATTACGCCCATCAGCAGGGTAAAAAGCCCGATAGCCTGAAAGACAATTTTTTCAAAGCGCACGGGCAGATTTTCAAGGCGCTTTTTAAAAACCAACCCCAAAGCTCCGCCGACAATTACGCTTAAAGCATTGACAATAGTCCCCCAAGGTATGCCCATAATTTACCCTTATTTATCTTTATAAACCGCGCCCCTGTTAGCGGAGGTTACCTCTTTGGCATAGCGGACAAGATACCCTTTTTTAATCTTGGGTTCTATGGGTTTCCACTCTGCCTTGCGTTTTTCTATCTCGATATTATCGACTTTAAGGTTAAGACTTTTTGCGTTAATATCAATTTCTATAATGTCGCCCTCTTTGATAAGTCCGATAAGCCCGCCTGCTGCGGCTTCGGGGGAAATATGCCCGATAGAAGACCCTCTCGTAGCGCCGGAAAACCGTCCGTCGGTAATAAGTGCAACATCTTTGTCCAATCCCATACCCGCAACGGCGGAAGTCGGGGAAAGCATCTCGCGCATACCGGGGCCTCCCTTAGGTCCCTCGTAGCGGATAACTATAACGTCCCCTTTGTTGATTTTTTTACCGAAAATCGCCTCGACAGCCTCCTCCTCGCTTTCAAATACACGTGCAGGTCCCGAATGCCTCATCATTTCAGGCGCAACGGCAGCCTGCTTTACGATTGCTCCGTCGGGACAGATATTCCCCGTAAGAACGGCAAGCCCTCCGGACTCGTGGACGGGTTTGTCTATCGGGCGGATAACCTCATAGTTTTTAACGCTTGCTTTGAAGTCGGTAAGCGTTTCTCTCATAGTATTGCCGTTTACGGTAATTGTATCAAGATGGACAAGATTTTTCTTGGCAAGTTCGGTCATCACACCCGGAACGCCGCCCGCTTCATAAAGGTCGTTAATATGATGAGGTCCTGCGGGGGCAAGCGTAGTCAGATGAGGCACTTTTTCGGTAAAGGGCGCAAATTCCTTTAATTCAAGCTCAACGTCGCCGTAATAGGCGATAGCCGGCAGATGGAGCGCCGTATTGGTGGAACCTCCCAGCGCCATATCCATAGCGACGGCGTTTTCAAATGCCTTACGTGTCATGATATCGCGCGCCTTGATATCCTTTTCGACAAGCTCGACAATTTTCAAGCCGCTCTTTTTGGCAAGCATAATGCGTTCCGAATATACCGCGGGAACGCTGCCGTTCATAGGTAACGCGATACCCAAAGCCTCTGCAAGGTTGCTCATCGTATTAGCGGTGTACATTCCCGAACAAGACCCCGCGCCGGGACAAGCCCTGCACTCGTAGGCGTAAAGCCCCGCATCGTCAAGTTTACCGCTTGAATACAAGCCGACAGCCTCAAAAACCTTGTCAAGTCCCATCTCCTCTTTGCCCACCTTACCGGGAAGCATAGGTCCTCCCGAAATAAAAATCGTGGGGATATTCATTCTCATAGCGGCAATAAGCATACCGGGTATAATTTTATCACAGGAGGCGATAAGCACAAGCCCATCGAACTGATACGCCTCAACCATAGTTTCAACCGAGTCGGCGATAAGTTCACGTGAGGGCAACGAGTATTTCATCCCGCGATGACCCATAGCTATACCGTCGCATACCCCTATTGTGTTGAACTCGACCGGCATCCCTCCGGCGGCGTAAACCCCCCGCTTTACCGCATCGGCTATTTTATTTAGATGGATATGTCCGGGAATAACTTCGTTAAAGGAATTGGCTATACCGATTAAGGGACGGGAAAGCTCCCAGTCATCAAACCCCATAGCCTTGAAAAGAGAACGGTGAGGCGCACGTTGCGCTCCTTTTTTTACTGCATCGCTTTTCATATATACGCTCCTTGCTTTTAGTGGAGTATATTATACATCACAACGGGATTTTTTTGAAGTTTTTGACGTGAGAGGCGGGGTGATAATTTCGGATTTCTTATCGAAATAACGCCTGTTTTCTTGCGATTTGGTTTATAAACAGATAGAATAAATTGTATTAGGTTAACACGACCGCTTATTGAGAATAAATTATATTTGACCGGAGAAAGTAATGAGTATTGATGAGTTGTTTAATACAATTCAGGATTTTTGTATCAACGAGGGTTCTCCCGAAATCGTAAAAAAATACTCCCGTTTTTTTAAAGAAGGATACGATGCCTACGGTATAGACCGTAAGGCGTTTTCAGAAAAGCTAAAGGAATGGTCAAAGGATTTTAAAAGCATTCCATCCGAAAAAGAGAAAATCGAATTTTGCAACAGGCTTGTTTCAACGGGAAAATATGAGCTTTTAAGTTTGGGAATTATGTTTTTTAAGACGGTTGCAAAAAGTTTAAACACGGAATATCTTGAAATTTGCAAAAACTGGCTTGATAGATATATAAGCAACTGGGCGCATGCCGATATTTTATGCGCTGAGGTAATAAAGCCTTTTATAAAAAAAGGAGCGATTGAATATACATATTTTTCGGAGTGGAAAAAGTCCCTATCCAAATGGACAAGACGTGCCGTGCCTGTAAGTCTTATAGATTTGGTAAAAAAGGATTTATCCATACACGAAGAGGTTTTGGACTTTGTAGAAGAGTTTGTTGATGATAGCGCAAGAGAGGTTCATCAGGGTATCGGATGGATGCTTCGCGAGGCTTGGAAAAAGCGCAATGATGCCGTTGAGGATTTTTTATTTAAGATAAAGGATTATTCCCCGCGTCTCATAATCCAATACGCTACCGAAAAAATGAAAAAGGAACAAAAGCAAAGATACAAACGCGCAAAATAAAATCTCTAATTAAAAATTAGTCTTTTCTGTTTTTATTAATTATAATTATATCAGCTAATAAGGAAAAAGGAGGCGTTTATGAAATTCAGGAATGTTATTAAAAATAAACGGTCTGTTCTCAAAGCATTTACTTTGCTTGAGATGCTTATTGTTTTAACGATAATCGGGATACTTATGGCGATAGGAATGGCAACTTACAGCAGGATACAGGATTCCGCTATGAAACAGGCGCTTGAGGTTGAGTTTAGAAATCTTAATCTCGCAATATATAACTACCAGATAGAAAACGGCGCATTTCCGACAAGCGTTGAAGATTTGCTTGTAGGCGGATATATAAACCGCGATTTATCCACCGACCCATGGAATACTCAATACATGCTTCGACAAAATCAGCAAACCGGAAGACTTGAAATTGTTTCTGCAGGTCCCGACAGGAAATTTGATACGGAGGATGATATTGTCCACGAGGCGGGTATATAAAAAAAGGAAACTTTTTGCATTTACATTGATTGAGGTTATGGTTGCGCTTTCGGTTATCGGGGTTGCAACTTTTTCCACAGTCGCTATATTTTCAAACTCTATGCGTTATATGGCTTATGATTATAATATGCAAAAAGCGGTAGAGACTGCGGATAAATATTTTGCTAATCTCTATCTTGCGGGTGATATCAGGAAAGAACTTTTTTCTCAAAGCGAACTGACCAATATTCTCAATGCAAGGGCGTTCCCGCTTCTTTTGCGCCCCGAACGCCACAATATCAGCGACAATATTTATATGCTTATTAACAAAAATATAATTGCGTGGAACCCGCTGACTGTTGATATAGGATTAGAAATAATTATTGAACCGGAGGGGACTAACAGAACCCCTCGTCATCTGTGGTTTGAGACTACGTTTTGTGAAAACTATTTAAAGAAGTTGGAGTGATGAAAAGATTTAAGGCTTTTACACTAATTGAAATGCTTGTTACTTTAACGCTGTTTTCTATGTCAATGATTATTATATATAATCTGCTTTCCACGACATTGGGCGTTATGAATAATATCAGCGGGGGCGATGAATCCCGCACCTCTGCAATTTTATTTGCCAAACTCCTTGAAAATAACCTGAGAAACGCTTATAATATATATGAAGATGAGGAAAGCACTTTTGTTATTGAGGGCTTTGATAATAGAACCTTTGTATTTACCGCGCGCGATAAGATATGCTATTTTAGCGAAATCAAAGACGATAAGATTTTTGATACCAAAACTTTTACTATCAAAACGGCGGAAAGTATTGATTTTGAAATATTGGAAACTCAAAGGCGGAAAGCGCTGGAAATTAATATAAAGTTTAAAGGGGTTGGTGATATAAAAAAGACTATAATTCTTGGCTTCAAGAAAAGTGAGGAATCTTAAATGAAGAAATTACTAACGGTTATCAGAAATCTTTGGCGAAGGGTTTTGGAGTATCTGGGGATACTCAAAGTAATTATTGATATAGGAAACGAAGAAATCCATATTTTAGAGATATTACATTTTACCTTGATGTTCAAGGTAATTTCCATCAAAAGCGAAAAAATTTACGACAATACGAATTTTTCTTTCATTTTAGAGCGTTTTCTTGAAAAAAACACCACACACAAAGTTAAAAGAATCAATCTGACTCTCTCCAGCACATCTATTATTCCGCTGTTTTTGTCATTTCCGGATATACCACGCGAGAAAATCGAATCCGCAATACTATGGGAAATCGAAAGAAATATCCCATTGCCCATAGACGAGGCATATTTCTCATATAAGATAGTTTCAAGGGTGATGGAAGACGGAAAATTTATTTGGAATGTTCTTGCGGTTCTCGCAAAAAAAGAGGAAATCGATAAATATCTAAATACTTTCAATAAACTTAATATTATAGTGGAGGATATTTCCTATCTTCCTATAAATATCCTGAGTGCGCTTAATATAGAAAATTCCGAAAACGGTATCGGTTATGTGAACATAAGCGAACATTCAATAGAACTCTATATAATGCAAAAAAAGAAGATTATTTCGTTTGCTCATTATATAGGGGATTTCAAGAAAATAAATTCAGTAACAATAAGAAATATAATGGAATATTTCGCAGACTTTATTAAGAGACGTATCGCCTTTCTTGAACGAATTATTGTTATTACAAAGCCTCAGTGTGATGCCGTGAAAGAAGATGTGATTGAAACGCTGATGGATTCGCTGAATATTCTTACAATGCCTGTAAGCGATTCGGATTTTCTATCCGTTACTATAAAAAACAAAGGTAAAGATGAAATCTATGATTTATTAGGCTTTGCCAATAAGAGCTTTATCAATCTTCAAATAGCTCCTCAGTTGATTAAAAATATTCATACACGGGACGTGATTTCGAGGGTGGCATTGGTTTTGGTGTTATTTCTTAATATAATTTCACTCTCTTATTATCCCGCGATAATACGCGGTTTTAATCGACATTCCGTAATTCTTAAGGCGAGAAACACTCCTTTGGAGCAAATTACAGACCAACAAGTTTTGGAAATGGCGCAAACTATTCGTCAAATAGAGGAATTAGACAGTCTCCAGCAAAAGCAACATGATTTGGTCAGAAAAATACAGGAAATTGAGATGTCCGGGATTGAATCATCCAATCTGAAGATTATTCTCTCGGAAATATCCCGACTTATACCATCGGAGGTTTGGCTGCGAAAGGTAACTATCAACCGTCGCACGGGAGAAATAGAAGGTTTTTCTTTGACAACAGACGGACTCGAAAATTTTGTAATTCATCTTGTTAATTCAAAAGTTGTAAATAATGTTGTGCTTAATGAAGCGGAGCTTGTTAAATCAGGCAGAAGTACCAGAATAAAATTCAGTATCAGTTTTGGAGTCTCTCAATGAACAAAATAAATTTCACCATTATATTTATTGTATTATCTTTAATTTGGCTTTCTTTTTTTACTTACAGGTTTATACAGTTTAATAAGATTAATCGCGAGATAACTATGTATTCCGGTAATTTACAGGATGTGGAAAACCTTAAATTTGTTGAAAGAAACGTCCAGGCTTTGGAGATGAGATACGAATCAACAAGCCGTCAGTTTTTCTCGACCAAATCTACATCGGAGTTTGTTGCCAAACTCCCCAAATTAGCGGAACTGTCCGGTATTACAGGTATGAATATGGAGAATACCGGCGTAAAAAAACAGGGAGATATGGAAATTACGGAGTTAAAAATTACCACTACTTCTATGTTTCCTAATGTTGCCAATTTTATCGATATACTTGAGCGCTCAAAGTTGCCTATACAAATTGCCAATCTTAATATGGTTTTTTCGGGTAATAATTTGAATACTGAAATGTCGATTAGAATTTATAAGAAATCTTTTGAGGATTAGTTAAATGGATGAAAAACAAAAAAGAATTTTAACCATAGTATTTATATTAGCAAACCTGATAATTTGGTCGATTTTTATAATACCGCGAATAGGTTCATTTTCCGCAATTCTATTTACAAACCTGTCGCCGCCGGAGGATATGGCAAGCCATTACTCAAGAGATGTCGCGGCAACGCGGGATATGCTTGAAAGAATTGATTTTCATACTCTTAGAGACCCGTTTCTTTTACCGGAACGCCTCAGAGAACCTCAACCCCGTCCCCGCCCGCAAACTCAACCAACCCGTGAACAGCCTTCTTCTCAGCGTCCTCGCGAGGAGGAAATCGATACCCGCTTTGTTTCACGGTTTCAATTAAAATCAATTGTTCAAATTGAAGATAGTTTTATCGCCACGCTTGAGGAATCGGAGCGTTACGGAAGCGGCGCGCCTTCAGGTCCCCCTGCCCCATATTCGTATAGGTTCGGATATGAAGAACAGCAAACTCCGCAGAGAGCTGCTCAAACTCATATGGTTATAAAAGGCGATACCGTTATGGATGAGACTGTAGTTAAGATTACCGCAGACTCCCTTATTATGTCGAAAAACAATCAATATTATAAACTTACTTTTTCAGGAGGCTATCCGGTTAGCAAACCTTGATATATGTTTTCTTGTTTAATAATGAAAGTTTTACTTTGTTCATTTACTTTGACAAACTTACTCTTTCTCATTATTATTTATGTAAGTAGGAATGCTTATAGGAGATGGAATGAAATTCAAGACGGTTAAAATAAAAGATATAGTTAATACCCTGAATTGCGAAATTATTACCGGGGGCAAGTCCGATTATGTTAAAAGTGTAATATCATCGGGACTTATGAGCGATGTTTTAACTACCGACAGGGAGGAGTTTTTGCTGATTACGGGACTGACGACCCCGCAAGTTGTAAGAACCGCGGATATGGTAGAGGCTCACGCGATTTTAATAACGAACGGCAAGAATATCCCTGACGATACCGTTAATCTTGCCGAGGAACTCGGTATTACTATTTTAAGAACGGGTTACCCTAACTTTGAAGCATCCGTTATTTTAGGGAACCTGTTTACGGTAGATAAATAAAATGAAAAAGGCTGCTATTTCATCAATTGCATTAGAGAAGTTTCCCAATGTTGTTACCGAGATTATTTTGCGCACAAAGGTTAAAGATGCTATGAGTAAGCGTCTGATAACCGCTACAAAAGATGTGTCATTGAGGGAAATACAACACATTATGCAGAAAGAACGAATTTCGGGGGTGCCGATTACCGAACAAAATAAGATAATCGGTATTGTAAGTGTCGATGATATTATAACGGCGTTGGATAAAGGTTTTATAGAAGAAAAAACCGAAAAGTTTATGACTAAAAAGGTCGTTGTTCTTGAAGACGAGATGCCTTTGAATTTTGCAATTTCCTATTTTGAGAAATATCATTTCGGGCGTTTTCCGGTAGTAACGCAAAATGAACAACTTGTCGGTATTATTACAAGCAGAGATATTTTATCAAAACTTGTAGATGAGCTTAATAAGGAAATTCGCGAACTTGAAGAAAAGATACACGAAGAAAAGACATTTTTACCTGATAAAATTTATAGAGAATTTTCTATAAAAAAATTTGATTTTGAGGCAGCGGGGATAGCCTCTTTTGAAATAAAGAAAACGCTGAAAGAAAAAAATATTCATTCCAAAATTATAAGACGTGCTTCTATTTCCGCTTATGAGCTTGAAATTAATATAGCGATACACTCGGCGGGCGGAAAGCTTATTTTTATGCTTGAAAACGGTAAAATCACTATAATAGCGCGAGACAACGGACCCGGTATAGAAGATGTAAATGAGGCGGTTAAAGAGGGGTTTTCTACGGCTACCGATTGGATACGTTCTTTAGGTTTCGGTGCGGGTATGGGACTTTCTAACGTAAAGCGTGTATCCGATGAATTTGAAATTGATTCGGAAGTTGGAAAGGGAACTACTGTCCAATCCGTAATATACTATTCCTAAATGTGGGTTTATAAATATAAATCTAAAAAATACGGAGGGAAAAATGAAAAGGGTTGCATTTTTTTCTGTAATTATGTTTATGTTTTTCGGGAGCGTTTTTGGTGTTCCTGTAGAAAGCACGAACGCGGAAAGCGAAATTCAGGTTCAAAATCAGGTAAAGCTTTCGGCTGAAGCAAAGTTATTTGAAGCGTTTAAAAAAGAGTTTGACGGCGGAAATTATGATGAGGCAATGGTTTTCTCAAACCTGCTTAACCGTGAATTTCCCGAAAGTAAATATGCCGAAAAAGCAAGGAATATGATGATTGATCATATTAAAACCAAGAAGCCCCAAAAAAGAAATATTGAACCTTTTATTTTAAACACCTCGTTTAATCTTTTATATGGGGCTTTGGGTTTTGCCGCTATTCCTTATGCCGTATCTCCGGGCAATGTAAGTAACCATCTGGCTATCGGTTTGTCGCTTGCAGGACTTACAACGGGATTAATATCTTCCTACGTTTTATACAATCGCGGTCTTATGGATTACGGAAGGTCTTTGGCTATTGAATTTCATTCTCTTATGGCGATTATGAATACTACGGCTATTAATCAGGCATTATTTACCCCCAAATCCACTGCTAAATTTGTTACTTATGTTCCCAGCGCATTTGAAACGGTGTTTACTAATTATAATCAATTTACGCAATTTGATGCCGGCATTATCGGTATAATGCTTTTGTCAACCAGAGCCGTAAGCACTATCCTTACGGACGGCAAAGAGTATTCGCCGGGTAAATATACCCTTATGATGAATTCAATGTTTTGGGGATATTTGCTATCAACATTTATCATAACCGAAGCAAAAATTGACCCTGAAAATCCGAAAAACGATCCTAATAAAGCCACTCATTTTCCTTATGAAAGCCTTATTTCCGCGACAGTGGCAAACGCTTCGGTATTTTTGGTTTCCGTAACGTATGACAGGTTGAATTGGACGGATGCACGAAGTTGGGTTGTGAGCCTTTCCGGACTTGGCGGAATGTTGTTTACATATTCCCTTTACTCATTAATTGACTGGCAATTTACTATGTATCATTACGGGATTATTAATTTCTTCGGCGGTATTATAGGGCTTGCTACCGGTGCATTGTTTACCCAAAATATGCCCGTTGAAACCTCTTTGGCTAAAGAGAAAAACACCGGTTTTGCTATTATGCCGAATGTCGCTAAAGATGACTTCGGTTTAACGGCTTGGGTTTACCACAGGTTTTAGTCTAATTGGATTGCTTTATTAAATGGGTTAAACTTGGAAACACTTTCCTATACATAAGCCGTAGGACTACGCTTTTTATAATCTTATTTTTGGAGGAAACCCATTAAAAATAACGTTCTTTACAATGCCTCTTTTCCATTATCGAACAAATATGACCCTGTATGGATTTTTGAAAACGAAATGGGGTTTAATCCTTTATGGCTGGCGGAATGGATTTGTCAAAGCGTAAAATTAAAACAAGGAATGCGTATTTTGGATATGGGGTGCGGAAAAGCGCTATCCAGTATATTTTTGGCAAAAGAATTCGGGGTTAAAGTAGTAGCTAATGATTTATGGGTTGACCCATCTGAAAACTGGATTCGTATAAAAGAATGTAAATTAGAAAATGAAATAATTCCTATAAAAGCGGAAGCCCATTCTTTGCCGTATGCCGACAATTATTTTGACGGAGCAATATGTATAGAAAATTACCAATATTACGGATACGAAAATTATGCAGGGTATTTTAGTAAATTTATTAAACCCGGCGGATTTATTGCTATAGCACAGAATGGGCATACAACAAGCAAAAAATTACTTGACATTAACGCAATACCGGAGTATTTCATTAAGTATTTTACCGGGCAGTTGGATCAAAATTCTACTGAGATTGATACAAATGATTATACGGTTCAGTCTTGGAAGGAACGGCTTGAAAAAGGAAACAAGATTAAAGTTATGTCAACGGAAATATTAGCTGACGGCAGTGCAAAATATATCAAATTTCTTGAAGAGCTTGAAAAAGCCGGATATAAATACAGGTTGCAATCGGCTTTGGAAGATAATATAAAAGACAATGGTAAATTTTTATGTTGGATGAAATTAATCGGGAAAGTTATCCATTGATTATACTTCATTTTTCAACAGTATTTTATACAAGATAAGCACTAAGGATAAATAAAAAAATTGCAAACAAAATACATATATGCGGAGAATAAACTATGCTTGCAAAGGAACTTGCCGAAACTCTCGGTTATATCGTTATTAACAACGCGGGATTAGATAATGAAATCTTAGACGGTTATACATCCGATTTGCTTAGCGACGTAATGGGAAATGCGCCGGAGGATTCGGTTTTGATAACAATACAGGCACATAAGAACACCGTAGCGGTAGCAAGTCTTGCAGGTATAGGGGCGATAATACTTTGCAACAACCGTGAAGCGCCTGATGATATGATTGAAGCGGCGACAAAAGAGGATATTGCCGTGATTAAAACGCAGGATAATCAGTTTGTTGCCTCATACAAAGTTTATAATTGTCTTGAGCTATGATTATAAATGCGGATTTTCATATACATTCCTGCCTGTCTCCGTGCGGTTCTTTAGAAATGTCACCCGCCCGTATAATTAATATTGCTATTGATAAAGGCTTAAATCTCATTGCCCTATCCGACCATAACAGCGCAAAAAACTGTCCTGCTTTTTATGAATTATCTAAAAATATTCCGAATATACGGACTATGTTTGCTATTGAGGTAAACACTACTGAAGAAGTCCATTGTCTTACGATATTCGACAATCTTGATTCGGTTATGAAAATGGATGCTGTTATAGAACAGTCTTTACCTGAAATTTTTAACGACCCCGAACTTTTGGGTGATCAGGTTTATGTTGATGAAAACGATAATATTATAGGTGAGGAGAACAAATATTTGACGGGGGCATCTTCGCTCTCTCTTTCTCAAATACTTAATATTACACATCAGCTCGGCGGGCTTTGTGTCCCCGCTCATATAGACCGCGCAGTAAACAGCCTGATTTCTCAATTGGGTTTTGTCCCGCAAGAAAATTTCGATGCTTTGGAATTATCCAAGTTTTACCGTCATACCTCAATACCTATCCCCGATAAATTAGCCTACCCCCTGATTACGGGTTCGGATTCACACCATCCCGATTCAATCGGAAGCGCTTATACCTCTTTTGATTTTGATGGGAACTTGAAAGAACTCTCCGTTGAAATATTAATACGCCTGCTTAAAACCAATATTCCCGAATTAATCATCAACGTCTAATTACGAGGCGAATAAATCAAAAAACTATTGACAAACTCAAATATTCTTTTATGATTAAGCACTTGTAAACAAGGGGGATAATATGCTGGAAAAAGTCGATTTAAACAAAAAATTATCCAAAAAGGAATACAAGGAAGTAATCGACAAACTGCGCTTTAAATTAGCTCATCTTCAAAGAGAAGCCAAAGATTTAAAGATACCCGTAATTGTGGTTTTTGAAGGATGGGATGCCGCAGGAAAGGGAAGCCTTATAAATCGTATGATTTTACCTCTCGACCCACGCGGATTTACGGTTCATCCCACAAATCCCCCATCCCGCGAAGAAGCGTTAAGACCATTTTTATGGAGGTTCTGGACTAAAATCCCATCGGAAGGCAAATTCGCTATTTTCGATAGAAGCTGGTATGGACGAGTTCTTGTTGAAAGGGTCGATGATTTAGTTGCGAAAGAGCAATGGCAACGGGCTTATGATGAAATCGGGCAGTTTGAACGTCAACTTGCAGACGGAGGTTATGTTTTGGTAAATTTCTTCCTGCATATCTCCGAAAAGGAACAGAAAAAACGATTTAAAAAGATACAAAAAAATCCCGCAATTGCATGGAAGGTTACAAAAGAGGACTGGAAACATCACAGGCAATACAGTAAATATCTCAAAGCATACGAGGATATGATACAAAAAACCAATACCGAATATTCGCCATGGATAATAATCGAATCTACAAATATGCGTTTTGCAACGGTTAAGATATTTACTACAATGATAAATATTTTAACTAAAAAAATTGCGTTAGCCAAAGAAGCGCAAAGTTCTAAAGAGATAAAAATCGAATCCGTAATCCCGCTTGAGGAAATCAGCACATCTATATTGGATCAGGCGGAATTATCCCGAACATTGGAAAGGGAAGAATACCGCAAATTGCTTAAGAAATACCAGAAGCAAATCCACGAGTTGGAGCATAAAATCTATGTAAAACGAATCCCAGTTATAATACAGTTTGAAGGGTGGGATGCTGCGGGCAAAGGCGGAAATATCCGTCGCCTGACAACATCAATGGACCCGCGCGGTTATGAAGTAATACCTATTTCCGCACCCAACGATATTGAAAAAGCCCATCATTATTTATGGCGCTTTTGGAAAGAGATACCAAAAGCGGGGCATATTACAATTTTTGACAGGACATGGTATGGACGGGTTCTTGTAGAAAGAATCGAGGGTTTCTGCACGGAAAACGAATGGAGACGGGCTTATCGCGAAATCAATGAAACCGAAGAGCAGTTCTATAATTTCGGCGGAGTTGTTATTAAATTCTGGCTTCAAATAAGCAAGGATGAGCAACTCGCAAGATTTGAGGCGCGGCAAAATGACCCTAATAAGCAATGGAAAATCACGGAAGAGGATTGGCGAAATCGCGAAAAATGGGATAAATACAAAAAGGCTGTGGATGAAATGCTTTTTAGAACAAGCACTTCTTATGCCCCCTGGACTATTATCGAATCAAACTCAAAATATTTTGCACGAATTAAGGTATTAAAAACCGTTATTGATGAATTGGAAAAGGCCGTTTGATTTTAAAAATTATAAACGTGCCTAAGTTTTTCATAGGTAGCCACGTCCGCAATACGCTCAAGATTGGTTTTTGTTTTCTTGATAACGTCATTAACTTCAATCTCTTTTTCGATTAGAGAGCTAAGGCTTTCGTTATAAAAATACATTCCGGCAAGAATACAAATAGTCGAAATATCGCTTAATGCTTCAAGATATGTTTTATCACTTAAGAAACCGGTGCTTCTGATTTTTTTGTTATAAAACGGCACCGTATATGATGTTGCAATCAAAATAGAAGGGTCTATCGGTTTGTAAAGTTCTTTGGGTTCTGAAAGTATTTTATTATCGGGAATGTGATTCATAGACAATTGCCCTATTTTTTTACCCAATTCCACTATTAAGTCGGAAAGGTCATTTATCATACGTATAATGATTGCTTCCTCAGGCGAAGGAGATATTGTGCCGGTACCGAGTTTAATATGGATAAACCTATCCCGTGAAAAATGCGGGCAGGAAAACATATCTTTGGAAAGTTGATGAACAAGGACGCGAAGTTTATTAAGTTCCATAATAAAAAAATCGTTTGAAAAAATCGTTGTCTGCCCCCACTCCTCCAATTCGGTTTTATCGCTTAAAAAATTCTCAAACTGTTTAATAAACAATTCAAAGAAATTTAAAGCAAATACGGAAATATCATCCTTATCCTGATAAAACTTATATTTATTGGCTCCAAACCCGCTTTCATAAAACAATCCGAGCAAACTCAAATCATAATTTTCAAACCCCCCGGCATCGGTATTAAGAAATTGCCGAACAAAGCGGTGGATTTTATCTAATTCAAATTTATGACGCAAATATTCTTTAAGCTTTTTCTCGTTCTTGT
>CAZQBT010000038.1:0-24521 GCA_964591955.1 uncultured Brevinematales bacterium
AAGCAGCAAAAGCTCGTGCGAGAGGTTATGCGACTTCCAAGAATTTTAAGATTATCGCTTTTTTATTGACCGGTAAACTCAACTTTAATCAGTTGAACCCACACTGGTTACCCACTTGATTTGCAGGAGAACCGTTTTATATAAGTTTGCCGTTGTTAAACCGTGCAATAAGTTTAAACTCGTTGTCGAAAAAAGAACTGTTGGCAAAATGAGCCGGGGAAGTCATTTCGATATCGACACCGCTTCGAGGCTCTCCTCCGTCCGTTCTTTCTTCTGCAAAATATTCACTATGGATATGGTTTCCTTCAATGGTGCTTATACGGTTGCTTATAGTTCTAAAAAGTTTCGGGAGTTTAGGTGTTTCGGGAGGGCGGTTTTTGTTGTAAATCTTTCGCCATTTTTCAAGAACCGTCCTTACTCCGACCGAGCATACGATTCCCTTTTTAAAAAAGTTGATTTTATCCTGATTCGGATAACCCATAATTCTGTTAATCATAATATTCAACAACTGACTTATGGCGTATTTAGTTCCCCAGATTTCCTTGTATATATCGCGCATAGCTATTATATCCTCATCCCGAAACTCAAACTTTGTATAACGAAGTATAGTAAGCTCTTCAAGACACCAGTCCCGCAGATGACGGAAACAGGCGCGGGGAGGCTCTACGGAGCAAAGATTGTCTTTATCCAAATAAAGGGCGGTGTGAATGTCTTTATGCGGAGACATATAACCGAAGATATAACGTTGATGGTTTATAATAAGGCGGAATGCAAAACTGTGAGCAATATCGCTCCATTTATCAACCGAAGCCCCGATATTGATAACGTCACCGGGCTTAAGGTATGGAATTATGGATTCCATAGCGCTTTTTACCATTTTAGTATCCTCATAAGGACGCTTGACTACCGTAATACCGAACATATAATTCCCCCTTTTTTGTGTTTATTTATATTAATTTATATTTGTAAATATTTCAAATATCGCTTATATTTCTGTGTCAAGAAAATAGAAATGTCCCGTTTTCGTCGAATTAGAAATACCCCGAAAAAGTATTTAGACAGCATAAACTTAATTCTGCTTAAAACTAAATTAGCCAAGATGTTTGGATTTGATAATACAGTGACGTAGTTTCTTAAAAAATTGGGTCAGATGCGGAAAATTTTAAGAATTATAACAATGTTTTCGAGGGGAAGTTTCATTTTTGGAGTTACATAGGAACTCTTGGCTTTGGACGACACGTTTTCAAGTAGATTAATTATAAAGCAATTCGGATATTTGACAAAAATCCTTTTTGGTAGTAAAATATTCCAATCCTTCTCATATACATAGAATATATGAGCAGACCAAGTCCAAAAGGAGGAAAATATGGTCAGAAAGTATGAAATCGCGTTTTTGATTCGCGAGGGTGAAACAGTTAAACCCGCAATCAAACGTATCAAAGAGTATCTTGAGAAAAATCAGGCTACTATCAAAAAAGAAAGCGATATGGGAACTCGCGAGCTTGCTTATGAGCTAATAAAAAATCGCGAGAAATTTCGCAAAGCTTTCTACTACTTTGTGAATGCAGAGGTAGATCCCGCCAACCTTTTTGAATTTGAAACCAAGCTCAAGTATGACGGTGATGTTTTGCGTTATATGGTTTTTGCGGAGAAGTAAAATGGCATGGGATATTAACAGGGTAGTTTTAATCGGGAATTTAACGCGTGATGTTGAACTGCGCTACACAAGTAACGGGACACCTGTTGCGAAATTGGGTATAGCTGTCGGCGGTATGCAGAAAGATAGCGTGAGTTTTTTCAACGTCGTTGTCTGGAACAAGCAGGCTGAAAATTGCAGTAAGTATCTTTCGCGGGGTAAGCGTGTTGCTATAGACGGCAGGCTTGAGCAGAGAACGTGGGAGGCACAAGACGGAACAAAGCGCAGTAGTGTTGAGATTATTGCCGACAGAGTCGAGTTTTTGTCCTCTATGTCTCAATCATCTAATGATACCGGTTCGGGTTCTCGTGAGGGGTCTTATTCAAACGATCAACCTGCCTCACGTCAGGAAAAAGACGAGGATGAGGGATGGCACGATATTACCGATTTTAATGATGAGCCTTTGAGTGATGACGATGTTCCTGAGTTTTAATCTTTATATTTAAGGAGTTAAATATGTCTGAAGAAATAAAAGAGCTTGAAAACGAGAATATTGAAGAGAACAAAAATGATGTAACCGAGATAGCGGATAATGACTTCGTTGAGGTTGACGATAAGGATGAAGTGCAAGATAAGGATGAGGTTGTTGCCGACAAAAAGGATGAAGTGGAAGATAAGGATGAGGTTGTTGCCGACAAAAAGGATGATGACGAAGAGGCAGAGGATAAAGGCAGCGGCAACAGAGGTTCGGGCAGGCCTCAACGCGGACAACATAGAGGCGGCGGCAAGAAATTTTTCTATACCAAAAAGGTATGTAAGTTTTGCACTAACCAGATTGAGGAAAGCGCCATTGATTATAAAAATGTTGATATGCTACGAAGGTTTGTGATGCCGAGCGGTAAAATTGTTCCTCGTAGAATTACCGGAAGTTGCGCTAAACACCAGAGAATGCTTTCCAAAGAAATAAAGCGAGCGAGGATTTTGGCGTTTTTGCCCTTCCTCGACAGGTAATTTGCCGTTTTGATAGAGTTTTCTTTTTTCCTGATTTTAGTATCAATTTTTATTGCGCTTGTTTTTTTGCTGGGAAAAATTGTTTTTAGATGGGCTAATAAAAAAAGGAAACTCCTGTATTTATTGTGTTTATTAAGCTTAGCTTTGACTTTCTTTTTTTTATGGACGGGGTTGTTTCTTCTGTTGGTTTTTTCTGCGCCGTTGTTGATAAATACAAATGGTTTTTTTGCCAAACGAAAGTCATCTTTTGCTTTGCTTTTGTTTGCCGTAGCTTTAATTGTTTTCATCGTAGCCTACTTAGATAATGTTACCGATTTTTGGGGTTTGCTGACTGAGGGATTTCACAGATTCCTTTTTGCCCTTAATCTGAGAAACGGTTATGGTTTTATGAGAGCCTTTGAAGTGATACGGTATTTCAGATATTATTATCCCTCGTTGATTACCGGGGTTTTGTGGCTTTCATTTTGCACGGGCGCTAATTTATCTGAAAAAAGATATACTTTTTGGTATCGCTATCTAAAATTTTTCGACCACAGGATTGTTATTTTTATACTGATAGCGACCGGGTCTATGATATTAAGTTATGTTTTAAATGCTCCATTGCAAACGCAAGCTGCACTTTTGAATTTATGTTTGCTTTTTGCAGTGCCGTATGTGATTTTCGGGTATTTGACTTTGATTTACGGATTTAAGAAAAAGTTTAAGTTGCCGTATATTCTCGGCGCAATAATTATGTATGTGGTTGTGATAGCCTTGGGACCATATTTTTTGTTTCCCGTTGTTTTTATGCTTGGACTTGGTATCTCGGATATATGGATGGATTATCACAACAGGGTTTTTAGGAAGTTGTTTTGAATTTTGGTTCAAAGTTTTTTGGAGGTTTTTATGAGAATAATTTTGATGGAAAATATCGTAGGGCTTGGAAAAGCCGGTGAGTTAAGAACCGTTAAAGACGGCTACGCAAGGAATTATTTGATTCCTCAAAAGCTCGCTCAAATCGCATCTAAAAAACAGGAAGCTCATATCGCACGTTTACAGGCAACTCTTGCCAAAAAGGCGGAAGAAATGATTGCTAACTCCCGCAAAATTAAAGAGACTATGGAAAAAGAGGTTTTTGTTATTAAAACCAAATCAGGTGAAGGCGGCAAGCTATTTGGTTCCGTTACAAAGACCCATATTGCAGAAGCTATGAAAGAAAAGGGATATGATATTGACAAACGAAAGATTGTTGCTGATAATATCAAATTGCTTGGCGAATATGATGTAAAAATCCGTCTTGATGAAGGGGTAAGCGCAGTTATTAAACTTCATATCGTTGACGAATCTCAAAATATTGATGAGATTACTGCCGAAAATGATACAGTGGATACAACCGAAACTTCAGATTCAACCGAACCCGAAGCGATTTTAGAAGAAGCGGAAGAATGGGAAGATTCGGAAGAAGAGGATGATGTTTCTTAATTAATCTTAGATTTTGTTTAATCTGCTTTAAAATTTTGCCTGTTTTTGAGGAAGCCGATGTCCGGAGATAATTTGTTAAAGCGAACTCCGCCCCATAGTGTTGAAGCGGAAAAAGCCGCAATAGGCGCTATGCTTATTTCTGATAATGCTGTCAACACAATTCTTGAGATTTTAAGCCCCGTGGATTTTTATGATGAGAAAAACCGCGTGATTTTTGAGTCAATCAGAGAATTACGGGATAATAGCGCGCCGGTTGATGTTGTAACCGTATCGGAGAGGCTTGAGGCTAACGGCAAACTTGAAAAAATCGGGGGACCCGCTTATATCTCTGAGATTGCCGAAAATGTTCCCTCCGCTTCAAGCGGGGAATACTATGCCAATACGGTAGTTGAAAAATCCGTGCTTCGTCAACTTATTCAGGCTTCGCTTAAAATCGTTGATAATGTCTTTGAGTTTCAATCAGATGTGGAAAGGCTTTCCGATGAAGCCGAACGGGCAATTTTTGAAGTTACGAGCAAAAGATTTCGCGGTAAACACAGGTTAATTGGAGATGTGGTAACGGAGGCGTTAAGCGGTATTGATAAATTGGCAAGCTCCGACCATATTTACACGGGACTGCCTACGGGATTTAGCGACTTTGATGATTTGACAAGCGGACTTCAACCCAGTTCGCTTGTAGTTTTGGCGGCGCGTCCGTCTATGGGTAAAACCGCTCTTGCTATTAATATGGCTCAAAATATCGCAAACGATGGCGCCGGTGTCTTGGTTTTTTCTCTTGAAATGTCCGATCAGGAATTGGTTTATCGTATGCTTTCTTCGCAATCGGGCATTCCTTTGAAAAAAATACGTTCGGGGCGTTTAAGCAAACCTCCGGCAAAAGACTGGGATAACCTTGTCAAGGCGGCAGCAGAATTATCAAAATGCAATATCATAATAGACGATACCCCCGCTATTTCTATTTCGGAAATTCGTTCAAAATCAAGAAGAATTTTTTCCCGTTATAAAATAGGTTTGGTTATAATCGACCACTTACAGTTAGTTACGGCAGGCGACCCAACCCGTCCCTCTTTTAATCGCAATCAGGAAATTTCGTTTATATCAAGGAGTTTAAAGGCGCTTGCAAAAGAACTGGATATTCCCGTTTTGGTGTTGTCCCAACTTTCACGTGGGGTTGAAAGCAGGACTGATAAAAAACCGATTCTTTCCGACTTGAGAGAATCGGGCGCTATTGAGCAGGATGCCGATATTGTTGCTTTTCTTTACCGTGAGGAGTATTATAAAAGGGATGATACCGCTGTTCCTAATTTCGCCGAACTTGATATTGCAAAGCACAGAAACGGCTCTTGCGGTTCGGTTCCTCTTCAATTCAATCACGAGTTGGTTACATTTCGTAATTTTGTTGATAAAAAACGGCTGCCTTCTTATTCGGAAGATTACCGTTCTTATGATGGAGATGCTGAGTTTTAGCAAATCCGATTTTTTATTTATATATAAATTTTTTGTTATATCGCTGTTTTTGTGTTAAAATATTGGTTAAGTAATGTCATTGTATAAGAAAAGACGTTATTCTTTGATTTATGAAAAAATCCGTAATACAGGGAAACAGATGTCTCAATTTAGAAGAAAAGCAAAGGGTTTTTTTACTATACTCAGCAAATTTATACTTTTTGCGGGGCAGGCTTTTAAACATATTCCTTATAATATACGGCATCCTAAAGAAATGTTAAAGCATATTTGGACTATCGGTGTTCAGTCCATACCAATCGTTGGTTTGACGGGGCTTTTTACCGGAATGATACTTGGTTTGCAGGTCGGGCAGGCTTTGGATTATGTTATTGCCGGAACATCCCAGTTTGTAGGAGGGGCTTTGGGGGTTGCCGTTATCAGAGAATTAGGTCCCGTTTTAACCTCACTGATTGTTGTGAGCAGGGTTTGTTCTTCTATTACCGCACAAATCGGAACTATGAGGGTTACGGAGCAGATAGATGCTCTAAGCACTTTGTCGGTTAACCCGATGAGGTATCTTGTATCTTCCCGTCTCCTTGCGGGGATTATATCTTTACCCGTTTTGTGTTATATTTCAAGTATTATCTCCATATCGGGCGGGTGGATAATGAATGTGATAGCTCACGGCACAACCTCTTATACCTATTGGTATTGGGTTAGGTTTCCGCTTCGTATGGTTTATGTTGTGGAAGCGGGGGTAAAAATGATTGTTATAGGGACGGCGCTTATGCTTATAAGCACGTTTTTCGGATTTAATACCAAAGGAGGCGCTGATGGTGTCGGAAAAGCCACTATAACCTCCGTGGTTACCTCCAGCTTTATGGTTATATTACTTGATTATATGCTTGGTATAATGTTTATTATTTTCAAGCTTTAACGGTGAGTAAAATTATGAAAAGTATAAATTATAAGATTGAGATTTACGGGCTAAAAAAGAAATTCGGGGATAAAGTCGTATTTGATGGGCTTGACTTAAAAATTATTGAGGGGGAAACCTTTGTTTTAATCGGGCAAAGCGGTGTGGGCAAGAGTGTGCTTCTCAAACATATTACGGGGCTTATATTTCCCGATGAAGGCGAAATTTATATAGACGGGGAGGAAATTCACAGTGTTTCCGAAAATCGTCATTTGGAAATACAAAACGAAATAGGTATGCTTTTCCAAGGCGGAGCGCTTTTTGATTCTTTTACTGTGGGTCAAAACCTGCTTTTTGCGCTTGACCATATGCGCCCCGAACTCGACGATAAAGAAAAAGAAATCAGGATACTGACATCCCTTGAGATGGTGGATTTGGCGGGTATTGAAGACGTTATGCCATCGGAGCTTTCGGGCGGTATGATGAAACGTGTTGCTTTAGCTCGCGCTATTGTTTCCGAACCGGCGCTTGTTTTGTTTGATGAGCCGACTACGGGGCTTGACCCTATTATGACCGCTAATATTAACGAGCTTATTGCTTCGGTTAAAAAAAATCTGAAAACAACTTTTATAGTTGTTACGCATGATATTTCCAGTGCAAGATGTGTTGCCGATAGAATTGGAATGTTGTATAACGGTAAAATGATTTTTACCGGCAGTAAACGGGATTTGGATAAATCCGATAATGCTTACTTGCAGCAGTTTATTGATGGAAGCACTCATGGTCCTATTTTAACCGAATACAAGGATGCTATTAAAAAGATGAAGGAAAAACTGCGTTAATAGAGGAGGGCAGTGTGAAAAAGAAAGAAGAGATTAATTATGTTGCTATCGGTATATTTATTTTTTTGGGAGTCGTTCTCTTTCTTGTAGGTTTATATTTTGCGGGACAATTTATGTATATGGCTGGCGGCGGTTACAAGTTAAACGTGGAATTTACTTTTTTGGATAATCTTACCCCAAAGTCTAAAGTCAGGGTTCTCGGCGGTAAGGATATCGGTTATGTTGATGAAATACTTTTTCATGGAAATAAATTGGTTACGGTTCTTGTTATTGAAGGGCAATATAAAATTAATCGTTCCGCAACTTTTCATATTTATTCCACGGGCGTTGTCGGGACTAAATATATAAGTGTAGAGAATTTTAATCCCGAAGAGGAGGATTTTTTTGAGAACGGAGAGGTTATACAAGGGGTTTCGCCTTTGGGAATGTCCCAGATGCTTGATATGTTTTCCGACTTAGGCAGTTCATTGTTAGGCGATATAGATGCTGAAACGCTTGCTAATCTTAGACGTGTTTTTAAAAACACCGCCGATTTGGTCGAAAACCTTAACCGGGTTGTTGTTGCAAATGAGAAGGATATCAGGCAAAGTATTGCTAATTTAGAGCGGGCTACCGAAAATATAGAACGTGTTTCCGAGGCTCTTACCGCTATCGAGAAAATGCAGGTTGAGAATATAGTCAAAAACCTTGAGGCTACAACCTCAGATTTGAAAAAAATTACAAGCGACCTTGAAAAAAGCGATGGTATTCTGCAACTTGCTCAGGATAAGGAGTTTAAACGGAAACTTGAAAATACGCTTGCCAATCTTGAGGAGTTTACGGAGGTGCTGAAAAATAAACCCAATGCTATATTGCTTGGGAGGTAGGTTGCTTGACTTATGATTCCGTATCGAGATAATTTACCGGTTTACCGTTTTCCGATAGTCAATTATATTTTGATTATTATTAATATTGCGGTTTTTATTTTTCAGGTATGGTCGGGTTTTGCAGAGGCTCTTTTTTTGGAATTTGCAATGATACCCTCCGTTTTTTGGCGAGACCCTGTATCAAATTGGTATCGCCCTTTCTCCTCTATGTTTATGCACGGCGGGTGGGGGCATATTATCGGTAATATGCTTTTTTTATGGATAATGGGAGATAATGTCGAGGATGTTTTGGGGCATTTTAGATATTTCCTGTTTTATATGGTCGCGGGTTTAATCGGGACTTTTGTGCAGGCATCTATTTCTTTTGCATCACCCGTTCCGATGGTAGGAGCGAGCGCCGCTATATCGGGGGTGATAGTCCTGTTTTTTATTTTTTTCCCAAAAGTTAAAGTTTATTTCCTGTTGTTTTTTATTTTACCTGTGGGTATTCCCGCGTTTTTATTCATATTTTTTTGGATTTTAACCCAGTTTTTAAACGGTTTGGGAAGTTTACCGTATGCAGTAAGAGGAGACGGCGGAGGTGTTGCCTATCTCGCGCATATCGGCGGGATTATTTATGGGTTCTTTTATGGGTTAAACAGGGGGCGTATTTTAAAATTGAAATGGATGGAAAGAATCAAAAGACAAAAAATTGATTAACTTTTTAAGGAGCAAATTATGGATTTTATCGACCTCAAACGACAATATCGGATGTATAAAGATGAGTTATCCCCGTTGCTTTCCGACATTATGGAAAACGCGCGATTTATACTCGGCAAGGAGGTCGGCGAATTGGAAACCAAACTTGCCGGTTATGTCAATTCCAAACACGCTATTGGTATGTCATCCGGTACCGATGCTTTATTGGTTGCTTTGCTTGCCGCAGGTGTCAAGCCCGGCGATGAGGTTATTACGGTTCCGTTTACTTTTATTGCTACCGCCGAGGTTATTTCTTTTATAGGTGCAAAACCTGTTTTTGTCGATATATCGGATGATGATTACAATATTGATATAGCGTCAATTGAAGCCAAGATTACTTCCCGCACAAAGGCGATTATTCCCGTTTCTCTTTACGGACAGTCCCCGGATATGGATAAATTAAATGAGATTGCCGAAAAGCATAATATATTTGTTTTAGAGGATGCCTGCCAGTCTTTCGGAGCGATTTATAAAGGCAGAAAATCCGCTAACTTATCGGATGCCGCCGCAATCTCGTTTTTTCCATCCAAGCCTTTGGGATGTTACGGGGACGGCGGGATGGTATTTACCAATGATGATGAACTTGCCTTGAGGATACGTCAAATTGCCAATCACGGTCAGACGGAGCGTTATATCCATAAATATATCGGCATTAACGGGAGACTTGATACTATGCAGGCTGCGGTCTTGCTTGTAAAATTTGCTCATTTTGAGGAGGAGGCGCGGTTACGTTTTGAAGCGGGTAAGCGATATAACGAACTTTTAAAGGATGCGCCCGTCATTTCGCCGAAGATTATGGATTATACGGACAGGCATATTTTCGCCCAGTATTCAATACGCGTTAATAACCGCGACGAGGTTCAGTCTTATCTCCGCGATAAGGGTATCCCTACCGCCGTTCATTATGCTATCCCGATTCATTTGCAGGAGGCTTACTCGGAACTTGGACATAAGAAGGGAGGCTTTCCCGTATGTGAAAGGGTCGCCGGGGAAATTATGAGTCTGCCGATGCATCCGTTTATTACCCCCGAAGAGCAGAAGACCGTTGCGGATGCGATAAAAGTCTCGGCTAAATAATCAGAACAGCGAAAACTCAAGCCCGAATCTCTGTTGCATAGCCCGAAAATCCTGCCCCAGACCGCGTTGGTATTCGTAGTGAAGCATTATGGTTGACTTCCCGAAATTTACCCCCGTGCCTATATTTATTGCGGGATGGAATCCATCCTCATAAAACAGGGCAAAATCGCTTGAAATTATTACCCCGAGTTTTTCATTAATCGGAATAGTCCAATCCTCGCCTATATGAAAACGGAAACGCAGAGGCCGGGTTACCGTTTCGATAGGTTTGGACGGGAGATAAAGATACGCGATAAAACCCGCGAACAGGTTTAAATTATTCAAGCGGTATCTGAAATCAAAACCGTAATATTCATTGCTGTCGAATACCATATCTTCATAAAGATAGCCGGTTTCCGTTCCGCCCCGGTCATACCCGTCAACAAGATGGGTCGATTCGTGGGCTAATGGGTAAATTATCAAATCAAGTCCGGGAGTAAACAGGTCGTAAATTTCCGCGTAAGCTCCGATATACCCGATTAGATTATCTACCGGATAATACCCGAAAAACCCGTCGGTCGGATGGATAAAAATCGTTATAGCCCCCATAAACCCGATATCCCATCGCGCAAAACTCCAAACGGGAATATGCTTTGCCGCTTTTGCCTCTATTTCGTAAATGTCATAAGTGAAATTATAATTAAACCGCACCCGTGATACATAACCTTTGGGGTCTTGGAGTTGTTGGATACCCGAACGAGGGTAAGATATTATAGTATCATCGGTTTCGGGAAATACCGTCGAGACGGATAAAGCTATAAGCATAATGGAAAGCATAAGACGTTTCATAGAATCCTCCGGTAGAAATTTACGGATATTATATCAAGACACGCCGGATATTGCAAGACAAAAATTATATAGAAAATTTGATTTACTCAGCCGAGACGGAGATTCCAAGCAAAAGCCAGTCCCCTCGCTCCTTAATAAAGCGAAGTTCAAAATCCAAAAATTCGGGGACATTTTTCCCGCTTATAAGCTCAAGCCTGTAAAATCCCTGAATTACAAGTATTTCATCATCTTCAAAAAAAGGAGCAAAGTAGAAAATCGGCATCCTTCCCTCAACCCCGCTGATGTCGATTTGTTTATCAACAAACTCAGCGAAAATTTCCATCAGGTCCTGCGGGGTAATCTCAATTTTCTGCGAGGTCGCAAGCCTGTCGTAGAGTAGGGTGAAATTACGGTTTTTTATACATATATCAAATGTAAGCAGACTTTTCTGGATTAGTAACATCAACTCCTTGGAATTAGGGCGTTGTTCATCATACCACGTTTTAACTCTGATAGCTATAATTTTCCATTGATTGTCTTCAAACGTATATTCCAAGCTGAAATCAACGGCATTGGGGATATGCCCGTCCAACAGGAAAAATCCGTCAACAACCAAATCGCCGAATTCGTCAATATGAGGGTTGGTGGTAAAATATGGGGGATTATTAATGATTGGCGAGATGTCAATACCTTTTTCGGTAAATTCCCCGAAAATACCGCTTAAATCATCCGGAGTGTATTTTTTTTGAAATTCCGAAGAACTTTTCAGCAAAAATTGCGTAAAATTTCCGTTTTTTACGGCGGTATTAAATTCCAAAAGGCTTACTTTTACAATATCCGAAATAGCGCTTAACGGCGGCAAGGTGTTGGAATGTAAAACTCTGTAACCTCCGAAAAGTAAAGAGATGAATATAAGCACACCCACTGATTTTTTCATACAACCTCCAATCTTTTTTATTATAATAATATACTTCACATAGTTAGAAAACTCAAGTTATTATGAAAAAAAACCTGATTTTCGGCTAAACCTTGGGTTTCAATTTTACTTTTTTTTATATTCGCTTTAAAATAATACCTGAATTTTGTAGAGGAAAAAATAATGGAAAATATACTTGATTTCAGCTTCAAAGAATTTAAAAACAGTCTTTTGGAAAAAGGATTTGATGCAAACCGAGCGTATCCGGTTTTCGGATGGGTTTATCGTCGCTCGGAATTTGATTTCCAAAATATGACCGACCTTTCAAAACAGACGCGCTCGGATTTTTCGGAGATTTATACAATACTTCCGCTTCAGGAGATTAACCGCGTTGTATCTTCCGACAGGGAAAGTGTCAAGTTTTTATTCAAGACAAAAGACGATTTGGCAATAGAAAGCGTTTTGCTTTTTTCCGAGGAGGGTGATGATGACGATGAGAAAATACCGAACAGGGTAACGGTATGCGTATCCTCGCAGGTGGGATGTGCGCTTGGATGTAATTTCTGTGCAACGGGTAAAATCGAATATAAACGTAACCTTGAGGTCGGAGAGATTATCGCTCAAATTCTTATAGCCGACAGTGTCGCAAAAGATATACTTTCCGTCCCGCCGGACCATAAGGGCAGGGTTGTTACCAATGTTGTTTTTATGGGTATGGGCGAGCCTTTTTTAAACTATGATAACGTTATCAAAGCGATACATATATTAAATTTCTCCGGCGGGTTCAATCTCGGTATGAGGCATTTCACGGTATCCACTGCCGGTATTAGTCCGGCTATTATACGTTTTGCCGATGATAATAAGCAGTCGAGACTTGCAATATCGCTTAACAGCGCTAATCAGGATAAACGGAGAACATTGATGCCGATAACCGCCAAGTATCCGGTTGATGAGGTTATAAAAGCCGTCAGGGATTATCAGGAAAAAAGCGGAAGACGCGTAACTTTTGAATATGTGCTTATTCAGGGTATTAATGATGATGAGGTTGACGTTATTGCACTTAAACGCGCGCTTTATAATATCAAATACAGTCTTAATCTTATAATCTACAATCCCGTTCCCGAAATACCTTTTGAAAGACCATCCAACAATGAGATTAAAAACTTTGAGGGATTTTTAAAAAAACACGGTATTCCGTATGTAAGGAGATATAGTAAAGGTGATGAAATCAGCGCGGGATGCGGTCAGTTGGGCTTGAAATGGAGCAATTCATAGCATTATTGTTCCGGATGATAGACTAAAAAGATTGTCGTTATAGTTCCGATACAAATAATAGTAAGCCCTCCGAGTATAAGAAACTTGTTCCAATCCACTTCTTTGATAAAACTTTCAAATTGCATTTCGCGTTTAGGGGAATCGGGGATACGGGTAGTGGGGCGCTTTCTTAACGGGCGAATTCTTTGGAATATGGAAGGGCGAGTTTCTCTCGCGGTCTCGTAGCGGTCTGATATAGCCGATGCAATATCCTCATCGACCTTTTTTTCTTCGAGAACCTCTGCTCTTTTCGCCTTAGCTTCAGGGGCTTCCTCAGGCTTTTTCCTGCAACTAACAAAAAAACTTGACAATATTACGAAACACACAAAGAAAGTAAAAATGGGCATAAACGGTTTTTTCATTACCAACTCTTATTTTCGCTTTTTAGTTCCTCATATAATTGTCGGATAGTTTTGCCTAAAACTGGATGCCTAAATTCAGGAGAAATATCCATCATAGGACGTAAAACGAAATCCCTGTTTTCAAGGTCGGGGTGTGGGATGGTTAAAATATTCGGGCAAATGCTGTCGTTTCCGTTTAATACGATATTATCCATAAACAGAATATCAAGGTCGATAGTGCGTTCCGCCCAATGGAGGGTTTTTACCCTGCCGAGTTGTTTTTCTATAAACTTAAACTTTGCAAGCAGCTCAAGCGGCGGGAGTTTTGTTTCTATTTCGATAACCATATTGATAAAATTGGGTTGCTGTGTGTTACCATAAGGCTTGGTTTTATAGGGCTTGGAGCAATTTACTATTGTCGCAAATTCGCTAATCATAGAAAAGGCTTTGCGTATATTTTCTTTTTTATTTCCGATATTTGAACCCACACCCACAAAGACCTTATGCATATCTACCCCCTTATTTTTTCAGGAGATTCCTATAAAAGTATTTTTACCCCTCCGTAATAGCCGAATCCTCCAAACGGAACTCTCGGTTTTTCAAAAATATCCATATTCAGAATATTATTAAATCGAACCTCGACGAAAAATTCTTTGCTGATGGATTTCGATAAATATATATTCCAGTTTACATAAGAGGGATACTCGTTTTCGGGTAATGCTAAATAAACATCTTTATAAGTAAGGAAAGTTCGTCCCATAAAACCCCAATCGGGATTTGTGTATTCTATGCCGGCTGTTGCGGTATTTTTTGTAAAGAACAAAATATCATCTTTATCGGGTAAACGGAATTTGTATGAAATGTAGGCTATAAACCTTTCGGCTATACTTGTTTCAAGCACAACCTCGGTTTGAAAGACGTTGACATTGGTATGTGCAAACGGCATATACAGGTCGCGTGCTTCATTATAAGCATAGCCCATTAACGAAGCGTATGTATTGTATGAGGCGTTTAATCTTAACGTCAATATTTTTACCGGCGTTATATTCATAGAAACCATATAAACCCAAGCTTCTTCGGGAAGCGTATCTGCGAACATAATCTGGTTTTCCGCGATAATATTATCTATGAAAAACGTTTCCTTAATTCCGTTGATACCTACTTTAATGTTTCCCAAAGTCTCAAACCTGAAATGAAGAAAAACCTCGGGGTAAAAATGGACGGGTTTATCCGAATAAACGTAAACATGTCCGCCCACGTCTAACGAAAGCAAGGGGATAATACTAAGGCGGTTGACGGCATAAATATACCCTTCGTGTTTATCCGCATCCTCAAAAGATAAGTATGAATATTCCACTCCTGCTTTTAACGAATTGTCCTTGCTCCAATGGGCGAGCCATTCAAATTTTCCGTCTAACTCCCAAAGGTATTGGCTTCGATATTCATGGGTAAAAAGAGTATGGGTCATAAGCAGATTTTTATATCCTAATTCCGCTTTTAACTGGGATACCTTGTCAACGTTAAAGGTAAATGCAAATCCTATGGGAAAATTAACTATGGATTCGGCAATGTTATAAGGGCTGTCGTATAATCCGAGTCTTCTATCGTAATAGCCGACATTGGCATTAAGGCTTGTTCTTTCGCTAAGCGATATAATAAAGTCAAGTCCTAAATCATCTACATTAAACTCGGTTCCGAAATAAGTTTCATCATTATAGCCGGTTGCGCTTCGTTTATTTCTCAGGTAGTTTACAAGATAGTTAAGGCTGTTTACGCTTTTACCGAGAGTAATATCCAAAAACAGATTTTCATATCTGCCGTAGAAAAGCTGGAAAGTCGATAGAGAAAACCCCAATTCTTTTCTGCTGTCCGTTAAATCGAGTATTATTCTTTCGGTCATTCTCGCTGTATATAAAGAATCGAAGTCCACCAAATCTACTAACAACGGACTTTCTTCTCCGAGAGAAACAGCAGTGTGTTCCTGAAGAGGGATTTCGCTTTCATCATGAATTCTAAGTTCTACTTCCGGGAGAATAATCGGGGTATCCGACGTTATTCGTTCCTGTGGGGTAAGACGGTTTGTAGTTCCGCCACTTGATTGTGCCTGAATACCCGAAACCATAAAAAAACTTATGAATAGAAAAATAACCCAGACTTTTTTCATATACTCCTCCGAAATAAAAGCGAACCGAATACCCGTAAGGATATTCGGCAATATATTATATCTTTCTTAATTAAAGGGTAATATCTTCTCCAAGGTCAAAAGCTAAAGACTGTAAGCCCCTGTTTAAGGCAACCGTATATGGGAGTTGTTTTGCAACCGGTCCCCAAAGCTGACGAGGTCCCGGGCTTGCAAAACGGTCTTCTTCCGCCCAAACCTTGCGCCTCTCCTCATAGAATTTAAACGCAGCGGAATCGAGTTCAACAAGCGCTTTTTCTATAACCATCTCGTCTTGACCATGTCGTCTTTCGATATTGATTAATCCGGTAAGCGGGATTCCCATAGCCTTACCGCCCTTATCCAAATCGGTGATGGAAGCGATATAACCGGTTCTTCCGTCAAGAAGCAAAGAACCTGCGACAAGCCCTAAATTCAACGTGTAAGCGGCATCAAAAAGCGTAGGTGCGCCGCATCTGCCTTCATACCCGAAAAAATGTCTCAATGTTGAAAACTTGGATTTTTTAAATCTTTCCTTTTCCTCATCGGTCATCTTAATATGATTAAGCTGGTCGCTATGACGTTTCATCTGTGAAAGTTTTTCCTCAACCATCTGGATAAGAAGGGATTCGGTCGGTATCTGGGATACGGGTAAGTTACCGTGAGAATCCCTTTCAAGTAAAAGCATCTGTTCAATATCGTCCGGCAAAGAGGCGAGGAGTTTTGCCGATTCTGCGCTTAATTTTTTGTATATAAAATCTTTTTTCCTGTCGATAGTAAGTTCATCCAAATCGGCGGAATATTTAGCGATAGCTTCGTTTAACTCGTTAATCATATCCCTCATTTCGGGTATAAATTCTATCAACCCTTCCGGGATAAGGACGACGCCATGATTTATACCTTTGGAAGCGCGCTTTGCAACAACATCGGCAATTTGATTAACAATTTGGCTTAACGACATTTTTTTCGCCAAAACCTCTTCCGAAATCAAAGCGACGGCGGGTTTGGTCTGGAGAGCAACTTCAATCGCAACGTGGCTGGCGGAACGTCCCATCAGCTTTATAAAATGCCAATACTTACGCGATGATGGTGTATCCTGAAGGATATTGCCGACCATTTCCGAATAAATCTTGGTTGCGGTGTCATAACCGAAAGATATAGGCAGAATATCGCCGACCTGAAGGTCTCCGTCAATAGTTTTAGGCACCCCGATAACCTTCACCCCGTCATCGTAGAGAAGTTCTGCAAGCACGGCGGCATTGGTGTTTGAATCATCACCGCCGATAACCACTATACCGTCCAATTTGTTTTCCTTTACGACCTTTTTAACGGTGTTAAACTGTTCGTCGGTTTTGATTTTAGTCCTGTCCGAACCGAGAAAATCAAATCCGCCGGTATTGATAATCTTGGATATAGCCTCATCGGTTATTTCAAAAAATTTACCTTCCAAAAGCCCTTTAGGTCCGGCGATAGTGCCGAGAAGGGTGTTGTTTTTACCGAGAGCTTTTTTAAGCCCGACAACAACGTTATGTCCGCCGGCTGCAGGTCCTCCTGAAAACAGCACGGCAACCCTTAGTCCCGAAACTTTTACATCACCCTGAACTGCCTCAAGAATTTTATTTCCGCTATTGGAAACGGATTTTGCAAATTGCTTATTAACTTCTTCAGCATCTTTTGTGCCGAGTTTCGTGTCCGTCATTTTAAAGGAAGACGGTACTATTTTGCCGTCTTTTATAAAAGACGAGCAAACGGGAACGGGAAGTTTTCTTATTTCACGTTCAAAAAGAGAATTATGGTTTTCCATAGAAAGCAATTCGTTTTTCAGATTACCCATTAAAATTCCTCCTAAAACTTGTATTATAAACGGGATTACTTGATTCTTTCAGAAGCGCCGAGTTTTCTAAACCGTTCATAGCGCTTGACAAGTAATTTTGGAATAGGGATGCGCTTGATCTCGGAAAGATTCTTTAAAATTGCGCTTTTGACGTTTTTCATAGTAAAATCCGTGTTACGATGAGCGCCGCCGAGAGGCTCGGGGATAGTTTCATCTATAATTCCGAATTTAATAAGGTTTGGGGCGGTAAGTTTCAAAGCCTCCGCCGCATCCGATGCCTTACCCGAATCTCTCCAGATGATAGAAGCGCAGGACTCGGGGGAAATTACCGAATATATGGCATTGCTTAGCATAAGCACCTTATCGGCAACCGCAATTGCAAGAGCGCCGCCGCTTCCCCCCTCCCCGATAACAATGGAAATAATTTGGGTTTTAAGCGTTGCCATCTCGAAAAGATTACGTGCGATTGCTTCGCCCTGCCCGCGTTCTTCCCCACCTATACCCGGATATGCGCCGGGGGTATCAACGAAGGTTAAAACGGGTTTTTTAAACTTCTCGGCAATTTTCATTGCACGAAGCGCTTTGCGATAACCCTCAGGTTGAGGCATACCGAAATTACGAAAAATCTTTTCCTTTGTGTTTTTCCCTTTTTCCTCACCGATAACAACGAATTTCTCATCACCGATATGTGCAAAACCGGTAATAATTGACGGGTCATCGCGAAACTGGCGATCCCCGTGAAATTCCAAGAAATTATCGAAAAGAAGTTTCATATAGTCCGAGAAAATAGGGCGCTCGGGATGTCGGGCAACCTGTGTAACCTGCCAAGGGGTTAGGTTCTTGTAAATCGTTTCCATCACGTATGAGTGCTTCTTTTCAAGTTCCGTAATTTCAATGGAAAAATCAACGTCATTTCCGCTTATCCCGGCATTTTTCAAGTCTTGAATACTCTTTTCTATTTCCTCTATGGGTTTTTCAAAGTCTAAATAATAAGCCATAACGACACCTCACTGTTAATAAAAATAATCGCATTATATGATAAAATCAATATTGACTATGGTCAAGATTTTTGCCTGTTATCGTAAATTTATTTTTAAAATCCGGTATTTTCAACTTTTTTTGATTTTAGATTGAAATATATTATTTGATTCAAATTTGAGTATATTTCTAAATTGATATAAAATAGATAGACTTTTCTTTACAAAGAAAATTAGAAAATCATTATTGCAGGTTACCGATTTAGGGATGGGGTAAATATATGGTGTGGTGCGTTATTGTAAACCATAATACAAAAAGGTTGACAATAGCACAAGTCTAATATAAAATGATTATAAACTTTTTGAGGAGGTAGATGTGAAAAAAACGTTGTTTGTTGCGCTTATTGCAGCGCTTGTGTTGTTTGGTTTGAATGCTGTGTATTCCGATGGAACCAGTTATGGGTCTCTCGGAAATCCGATTACTTATGTTGAGGATACCGGAATCCTGAATACTTTTCCCTCAAGACTCCAGAATTTTCCCAGTGCTGTTTGGATTACCGTTAGAACAAATGCAAACGAAGATATGTTTGTTCCCGGTGCCGTGGTTAAGGTTAACGACTTTTTTGCGTTACTGTATATGTATGATATTAACGCCAATTTAACCGGAACGGTTCCCGCGATTTTAGGAGATTTGTATTCTCCGATTAATCTTATGTATGGTGCAAAGATGGGTAGAATCCTGCTTGGTTTAACCTATAATATGTCCTATGCTTCGGAAAGCGACGTTACTACATTAGAAAACGGCAATAAGGATGAGGATATTACAACCTACTACAAGCACAGGTTTACGCCTTCTGTTACCCTGTTGCTTGGTGAAAGCGCAAGTCTCGACTTGTCGGCAAATATCGGATTGCATTTTCTTGACGCCTATGAACGTTCTGTTTCCGCCAACGGCAATATTGATTGGGATATGCTGATTACCCCCGCATCCCTTATGAATGAATTGGGCGGAGCTATTCAGTTTAATACCGATATTTCTCCTGCGTTTAGAGCATCTATCAGAGTTTTCGGTTCAACTATGAACCTTGGATATAGTATCACCAATGCCGGTGTTCCCGAAATGCAGGTCGTTGATTACAGGAATAATATCGGGGTTCGTGCCGGTGTGAGATATATACCTGTTGAGTTTATAACTCTATTTGCAGACCTTTACGGTAGCTTCGGCGAAATTTTTCAGGAAGAATTGGTTGACGGAAATCAGGTAAGCGGAAGCTTCAGCAATGTCGTAACTTATTGCGTTATACCCTCGTCGGTTCTCGGCGCACAGGCGCATGCGGTAACCAAGGGCGGCGCAAGATGGGTTTTCCGCTTTGGTATGATAGCCGAATATACCGTTAGCGAAAACCGGGTTCCCGCAGGTAATGATATTAACGTGGTTACGACTACCGGTAGTTCTTACACCCCTATAATCGGGTTAGGGTTTGTTAAACGCCCATGGGTTATTAACGTACAGGTTGCCCCCGCATTGCTTAACGATACAATTGCAGTTCTTTCAACCGCGGCAAATACCCCGCCCATAGCGCGTATTACGGTTAATTATATCTTTGATATACCGTCTGCTAAAAAATAAATTATAATATTAAAACGGCGGTAAGGGGATTTTCTCTTACCGCCTTTTTTTTCATTTTTTTCTAAAATAGGTTATCATATATGGGGAATTTTTGTATGAGAGAGGTTCGTATGAAACCTTGTATTAGGTTTATGGTTTTGATATTTATTCTTTCAGCAATTACTGCAAATCTTTTTTCTTCTGAGATACTTTTAAGCCGCGATATTAAGCGTGGAATGAAAGGATACGGATATACGGTTTTTCAGGGATGGGATAGCGAGCGTTTTGAGGTTGAAATTATAGATGTTATGAGAAACGCTTTTGCAGGCAACGACCTTATTCTCGCGCGGCTTAGCGGGAACATTCTCGAAAAGAGCGGGGTTATTGCGGGTATGAGCGGGTCTCCCGTATATATCGACGGGAAACTTATCGGCGCCGTGGCTTATACTTGGTCTTTTCAGAAAGAACCGATTTGCGGGATTACTCCTATCAAAATGATGCTCAACGAACGTAAAAATGCAGACCCTCCGCTATTCGGAGATAACGATAATGTCAAACGTATTGCTATGCCGGTAACCTTACATGGATTCCATCCCGAAGCAAGGGAATTTCTCAACGAAAAATTTGCCGATACGGGATTTTCTTTTGCCGACAGCGTAGGCGGTGCAAGTTTAGAACTTCCCGCGGACCCAGCCTTTAAAGCGGGGGATGCCGTTTCGGTGAACTTGGTTGACGGCGACCTTAGCATTTCCGTTATCGGGTCGGTAAGTTTCGTATCCAATAATGATATGCTTATTTTCGGGCATCCCTTTGATTTAGCGGGTAATATTTCGCTTCCCGTATCCAAGGCATATATCTATACCGTAATCCCTACATCCACCATATCTTTCAAGATGGGTGCGGGCTCTAAACCGTCGGGCGCCACCGTGTTTGACGGGAGGTCGGGGGTTTATGTCCGTCTTGATAAAACCGCGTCTATGATTCCTTTCAATGTCAATATAAAAACTCATTCGGGTAATCATAGATATTCATTCAGGGTTACACCGGAGAAAAATTATTTATCAAGTCTTGCTTCTTCCGCATTGGTTTCATCTGTGGCAAATCATTTAGGCTATTTTGATGATAAAACCGTAACGATGAGATTTTCTATTGATATACAATATAATGGGAAAATACATAAGGTAACAAATGAGATTGTATATTCGCAATTACTCAGCTTGTATAATATTAGAATGATGATAATGGATTTATACGGCTATTTCGGGCTATTGCAACAAAATGCTCTTACCGATATAAATATAACAAAGGTTGACGTGGATGTTATAATAGAGCGGGGAGTGAATTATTATGTTGTGGAAAATGCGATAACCGATAAGACCTTTTATTCACCCGGCGAAACTATGAAAATTAACGTGATACTTTGGCAATACAAGGGAACATATATAACGAGACGGATGGAGGTGGATGTTCCTCAGAATCTAAGTCCGGGTAAATATTTTGTTTATATCGGGAGCGAACCTGCGGTAAACAGCCGTATCCGCGGGCTTTATCCTCATTATTATACAATTGAGACATTCGCCGATTTGATTGATACGGCAAACCGTCGCGAATATCGTAACAAGTTGCTTGCCGTATTTTTACACACCGAATCCGGCTTTGTTATGGGAAAAAATAAACTTTTTGGTATGCCCGAGTATTATATGAATATGTTCAACGTGCAGACAGCTTCGGGAAAACCTTTGCTGTTTCCGCGAAGGGTGGAAAACTTTGTATTTATGGATAGTCCCGTATTTGGAACTTTTGATTTTAGAGTTGATATTGACGGGAGTAACACAAGGGGCGGTGAGTAAATGAAAGATTATGAAAGTTTAAAAAACGGGGCTTTAGACCGTTTCTGGACTATTCCTAATATGCTGACAATAGCCCGTATTATTCTGCTTATACCTATAATCAGGTTATTGCGCGATGGAACGCCGGAATCTTTTCTTATAGTTTTTATATTGATAATAGTAGGGTATCTTACCGATATGTTTGACGGATTAATAGCGCGAATGACAAATCAGGTCAGTAAGGTCGGTATGATACTTGACCCGGTAAGCGATAAACTTGTGGCGGTTACTTTATCGGCGGCGCTTCATATTTTAGAGTTATTGCCGTTTTATTTTTTTTTATTGATTGTTATTCGCGAAATAATTATTTCGCTCGGCGGGCTTTATGCCATTACAAACAGGAAAGCTATAACACTGCCGTCTGTTTGGGGCAAACTTCACACCCTCGTTTTCGGCATAGTTATTTCTTTTTATCCGCTTAATTATTCATCGCTTGCGCTTACCGATTACGAGGTATTAAAAAATTCGGTTAATGCAATTGTTGTTTACGGGACTTATGTGTCTATCGCTCTTATAGTTATATCCACCGTTACTTATATTTTGCGCTTTATAAAAAATTTTATCATTACCCGAAAAGAGGAGACAACAGATAAATAATATTCTGGGTTCGGAGGTAGAATATGGATAATTTTAAATATTCAATACCCACGGAAATATATTTCGGAAAAGGCTCAATAGAGGGGGTGGGCGAGGAAGTATGCAAATTTTCAAAAAAAGTTTTGCTGGTATTCGGTAGCGACAGGATAAAACGCAGCGGGCTTTTTGATAAAATATCGGAATTGCTGAAATTATCGGGGATTGAGCTTTTTGAACTTGGAGGGGTAAAGCCTAATCCGAGAGTTGACGGTGTTCGCGAGGGTATCGGTATTTGCCGTGAGAATTCCATCGGGTTTATACTTGCAATCGGCGGCGGAAGCGTAATAGATTGCGCAAAGGCAATAGCAGCCGGGGTTCAGTATCAGGGGGACGTTTGGGACTTTTTTGTAAAGAAAGCGGTTATTACAAGCGCTTTGCCGATTGGTGCGGTTTTAACATTGGCAGCCACAGGCTCCGAAATGAACGGAAACTCCGTTATTACGAATTTGGAAACCCAACAGAAACTTGCTGTCGGCAACCCTTTGTTGAGGCCTAAATTTTCCGTGCTTGACCCGGAATATACTTACAGCGTGCCTCCGGAACAGACTGCTGCCGGCACCGTTGATATTATGAGCCATATTTTCGAGCAATATTTTTCTCCGACACCGGATACATATTTGCAGGACAGACTTGCCGAGGCGCTACTTAAAACCTGTATAGAGTTTGGTCCCTTTGCTATGAAAAACCGGAATGATTACAACGCGCGTGCGAATCTTCTGTGGGCGGGGACTCTTGCCCTTAACGGTATAATCGGTTTAGGCAAAAACGGCGACTGGGCTACTCACGGTATTGAGCATGCCGTAAGCGCCGTTTCGGATATGACACACGGGGTTGGGCTTGCTATTCTTACCCCCGCGTGGATGAAAACGGTCTTGGATAACAAAAATGTCGAAAAATTCGTAAATCTTGCCCGCAACGTTTGGGGTGTCGGCGATGACGGCGATGATATGATTATTGCGCAAAAAGGTATTGATGAAACCTCTAAGTTTTTTGCTTCCCTCGGTATGCCTCTTAAACTCAGCGAGGCGGGTATTGAAAAGAGGCTGCTACCCGTAATTGCCGATAAAGCCACCGAATTCGGGACACAGGGCAGTTTTAAAGTATTGAACAGGGATGCCGTTTTAAAACTTCTTGAGCTTGCTTTTTAAACAGCTTATTCAAAATTAACGCGATAAATTATATTAAACGAAATCTTGTGGTTTCCTCCGTCAAATTTCGTTTCTCCCAATGGGATTGTCCAGTCAAACCCTAAACTTGCTCCCCAATTTTGAAAAGGGAAAAATTGAGTTTCAAACATAAGGCTCATAAATTCGCTATTCATAAAAGAAAAATTCATTCCCCAAAAGACATTCCAGTTCGATATAATTGAATATTTTGTCTTGATATAAGGACAAAGCATTCCTACTTTACTCCAAGATTCGTCGGAATAAGGGTCATATTCAATGCCTGCGGAATAGCCGAGATGAATCCCGGCAATTACCGATAACTTCGGATTGAAATTAAACCATAATTCCAAACCTGCCAAGGCATTATCCAAATCATCGCTAATTCGTTCGTTCACAACACCCGGAATAAAAAATGCAATACCGAAGCCGAATCTTTTAAAAATTGCATTAAAACCGAGAACGGGAACCCAATTAAATCCCTCGTATATAAAACTTCTTATTCCCCAAGAGGTGTAGAATGCGCGCTGAATATGAATTTCATCGCTGACGTAAACCATTCTTGTCCGGTAAAGTATCCTTGCTTCATCATCCATCGGCGGAACTGCCTCCGCAAGGTCTTTTTGCAAACTTTCAACTATGCTGTCTATTGTATCAAATATATCAAGCCCGCCCTTTCCTATATAGGTTTGTATAAACTTTGAGTTGCGATTAATCAGGTCAAAAGCGTTGATTGATATATATATTTTTTCATCATAAACATAATAGTAGCCGTAAACAAGTATATCCGTCCCCGCATTATAATAATGTCTTATTTCATTTTCGGTAATTTCCCGGATAATACGGTTTGTTGAGTTGATATTGTAGTACTCAATATCAAAAAG
>CAZQBT010000039.1:0-24475 GCA_964591955.1 uncultured Brevinematales bacterium
AGTTCTTTACATTAACAAAAAAACTTGTTAATATAAACGTATTAAGTTTAAAGAGAAATCTATGAAAGAAAGAAAACCGCCAACCTCAAAGCAGATGTTTTTAATCGCTTTTATCATAATCATATTTTTTTTAATAATCAGCGCGGGATACGGTATTTTGCAATTCCGGTCTATTAAAAAAGCTCATCTGCTTAACAACATATATTATGAGTATTTCGGCAGGTATAAAGAAGAACTCAACGATACTCTAAAAGAAAGTATAAACCTTGCGTTGTTTTTTTCCCGAAGGCATCATATAATCGAATTCTGCAATAGCGATATACGGGAAAGCAAAGCTACCGAAACCTTCCTGCGCGAAATCAACCGCACGTATTCGCTGATGCCGTTCTTAATAAGAGAACCGAATTTAGAATTATTCACCGGGCAGGGATTTGCATACCGTTTAGATGAAAACGAGACCGCTTTTCAAAAATATTCGGAAATACGCGAATCCAAACAGAAACTGAATTTTTATGTTTACAAAAGCTCAAATTTTGAATCGGAAATCCTGTGGATAACGGCACAAATCTATGACCGTCGCAGATTTCTCGGCGTTTTCGGGGTGGGACACGATATCCGTCAGCTTTTAGACACCATTATCCCTTCGGACAAAAAGAATTTTAAAGTCCCTCTGCCGGATGAAGCATTTGAAATATACTTAATCGAAAGAAACGGGAATATCCTTTATAATTCCGGTATTCCCCAGAAACACAATAATATTACAAACCATCTGAAATTACATGCAAGTTTTGTGGAAAGAATACCTCATAACACCGCAACTAAGGTTTACTCATCCGACAAAAATCCTCAATATATGTTTATATCGCGGTTTGATTCCCCTTATATGCAAACACTGGACTGGTATCTTATCGGGACGGTAAATAGAAAATATCTGCTTAAATATAAAGGTTACGAGCATTACTTAATCGTTTTCGTAATTATTACTGTATTTATTACCGCGCTTATTCTGGTATTCAAGAAAATAAACAAAAAAATAGCCGACCCCATCATACGGTTAAGCGAAACGGCAGGCAAAATCGCCGATAACGAATTTGACGTGGAATTCCCCGATTATGCAAGCCGCTATATAAATGAAATCGGCAACTCGCTTAAAAAAATTCGTAATAATATCAAAGCTTACCATAACAAACTTGATGAACTTATCGATGCGAGAACCGATGAGTTACAATTTGCGCTTATCCAGCTTGAAAAAAGGGAAGCGCTGAAATTACAGGAAATACGGTTTGCAAGCTCAATCCAAAGCGGAATAATGCCCTCACCTGTAATATGGCATAAAATTAGTCTTTTGCCCTATGTTAAGCAGATGGAAGAAATCGGGGGCGACCTGATAGATATTATCGAAAAAGATGATTTTATAGCGGCTTACGTTGCGGATATTTCGGGACACGGTATCCCGGCATCGCTTGTAAGTATGCTTACCAAAATTATCACGATTTATTCCATCCAGCAACATAAAAATATCGAGGATATTGTATTTGCGGTAAATTCTAAAATAAGCTCTCTGATGACAAAGCAGAAAATCAAGTATATTAATTATTTTACGATGTTTTTTGTGTTGCTCCATAAAAACAATAGTTTTGACTATCTCTGTGCGGGACATATTCCCGCAGTGCATTTCCATAAAAAATCCGCCACCTGCGAACTTATTTCCACATCATCCTCTATGATAGGGGTCTTTAATTCTCAAATAGTAAAATTTAATTATTCAAGCTCAAAACTTGAAAAAGGCGACAAATTAGTGATTTTCTCCGACGGTTTTGTCAATGCCAAAAACTTCTCCGGCAGAAAATACGGACTTGAAAGAGTTATGGAAACCATAAAGCATAACAGCGATAAAAAAGGGGAGGAGTTCCAAAGTGCGCTGTTGGATGATTTTTACCGCTTCAAACAGGATTGCCCCCGTGAAGATGATATGTCCGTCCTGATTATTGAACCGACCGATTAAGCATATTCGGGTTTCATCCTGCTCCGATTTTAATATTGCTCTTTTTATCTGTATAAGAAACACCAATCCCCGTCAAATCACAAAGAGTATTTTCCTTTCCCTATAAAGAAATGTATTGTAAAATTAACTGCTTGTGTTTAAACCTATCACAAAATTTTACTATAAATTATATATGATTTTGATTGATTATTTCTCTGATTACGGTATAATATACCTGTTAAACGCAACTGTTAATAAGTTCAAAATTCTGAGCGACTGTTTAAAAATCAGGAGGTGCAATAATATGAAAAAATTCGGTTTTTTGGTTCTGTTTTTGGTAATATTCGTGTCGGCTTGTGAGTTCTTAAATTTCTACCCTGTATGGGTTGATACCGTGGATATTTCAAAATATCTAAGCGAAGAAGATATTGATGATGACACGGATAAAGACGGCGAATTTACTCTACCGGCGGTAACTATCTCATCCCCTACCAACGGGCAGGAAGTCGGAGATATGTATTCCTTTATAGGTAGCGTTATAAAAGGAAGTTTTGATATAGATACCGTGATGTATTCACCTGACGGCGTGGCATTTTATGATGCTTCTCTAAACGAAAACATCTGGTTTGCCGACATTAATCTAACCGAATACGGGATTTATACCAATTACGTTTACGCGACCGATATATCGAATAACTCATCGGTAACGCAAAGCGTATGGGTAACGCGTTCAAGCGGTGTGCCGTGGGTGTCTATTATCTCGCACGCAAACGGCGTAACCGTTAATCAAAGCGTAATTATATTAAGCGGAAACGTGGGCGTGGGCAGCCCGAACCTGATAACAAACGTTTCCGTCCGGTTAGACGGCGCGGACTGGGAAACCGCATCGTTTAATCAGGAAAGCTGGAGTATTGAACTTACGCTAAACGAGGGCGCTAATACAATAATTGTGCGGGCTTATGCCGATAGCGGCGAGTTTGCGGAGACGGCGGAATTGGTTATTAATTATGAAGAGGGGGCGCCTACGATAACTATTACCTCTCACAATAACGGAGAAATAGTCAACACGGCAAACATTACATTAAGCGGGACTGCGAGTGTAGATGGAGCATCTATTACGAGCGTTAAGGTAAGCACAAACGGCGGAGCAACGTGGGAAGAAGCGATAGGCACTACCGAATGGTCAATAAACCTTACGCTTGAGGAAGGCGATAATATTATAATTGTAGAGGTAACTGCCGACAACGGAAAATCCGCCTCATCGGGAGATTGGATTATTGAATATCAGCCGAGTATTCCTGAGATTTATATAACCTCGCATTCCGATTTGGACATAGTTATAACCGATTTTATCGAATTATCGGGCTATGCAAGTATCGACAATCCCTATTCTATCGAAAAAATTGAGGTTAATGTAAACGGAACATGGCAAGACGTGCCGATTACATCGGGAGACTACGTGGAGTGGGATATAAATATTAATCTAATTGACGGAAACAATACCATAGTCGCTCGGGCTATAGGAAGCAATAATAAAACCAATGAAACAGACGTGTTAAATATTACTTTTGACTTGCAATTACCCGAACCTGAGATTTATATAACCTCTCCGATAACGGGTACTTTCACCAATGAAACGTCTATTACAATTCAAGGAACGGCAGTGGTCGAAGAGCCTCATATAATAACGGAAATAGAGGTTCAGGTGAACGGGGGAGCTTGGCAGACTGCAAACTTCACCGCGGGAAACGATGTAAACTGGGAATTTGTGCAAAATTTTGGTGGCGACGACGAATACCAAATTACAGCGCGGGCAAGGGTCGTCGACGGGGCATACGTCAATTCCGAGCCGGTAACAATCACTATCGACACTATACATCCTACGCTTGATATCAATTTTCCCGGCGCCGGCGCGGAAATTATAAACGCATCCTACGGTTTCTCCGGCACGGCATCCGACAGCAGCGGAGTTAAAGAGGTTTGGGTCAGATTCGGCGGAGTGGGCGAATTTAAAAAGGCTGACCTTACCGGCGAGAACTGGTCAACCAATTTCAGCGTTCCCCGTTTCGGAATAGAGCTTACCAACGAGGTTTTCGCGGTAGATAACGCGGGTAACCATTCGCCAACCAATACCAGACTTGCCCTCAGTCGCTATATGGTCTGGGAAAAATTGACAATAACCGGAGACATTTTCTCCGCACGCTCCGGTCATACCGGCGTTGTGGTTGATATAGGCACTGGAGAAGCAATTTATATTATAGGCGGACAAGATGGTAATTTACTCAATGATGTATATTATAGCTACGATGGCGCAGACTGGACAGAATTGGGAGCTACGGAAGTTTTCTCCCCGCGTTTCGGACATTCAAGCATTGGATTCCAAAACAAAATCTGGGTTATCGGTGGGGTGATAGAGGGAACCGACAATTACACAAATGACGTTTGGTCGCGCGGCAATGACCCAAGCTGGACATATGAAAACAATATTAATTTTGTTAATGACTGGAACGCACAGGCAAGCGCTTTTCATTCAAGCGTGGTTTTTGATAATAAAATATGGGCTATTGGTGGAGAATCTCATAATACTGAGTATGCAGAACCTAATCATAGAATATGGTATAGTAGTGATGGGATCTCTTGGACAGAAGCTACCGATAGCCCCCTTTCTTTTGGTTCGGCAAGACACTCCAGCTTAGTGTTTGATAACAAATTGTGGATTATTGGAGGTGAAGAAGATGATGGGTTTGGGTCATTGCAATTAATCAATAACGTTTATAGTAGCACAGATGGCGAAAACTGGACAACACATCCCGCAGCCTCTATTGCAAGACACAGTCACGCCTCCGTTGTGTATGACAACAAGATGTGGGTTATAGGGGGAAATACCGGCGGTGCTAATGTAAACACCGTATATTGGAGCACCGACGGCAACAATTGGTATCAGATAAACAATGCAGGATTTTCAGGCAGATCATACCACACGGCGGTGGTGTTTGATGACGGGAACGGCGAGGCTATATACGTCATAGGCGGAACAGCCGGCGGGAATGAGGTTTGGAGAGGGCGGTAGTCGCCTCTCTCCACAGCCTACTTTTCCCATCAATACCAAGCCCCTCCTTCGCAAAGGCTCGGAGTATCGAGATGACCGGATGGCGTTCCCCTCGATACTTGGTCTTACGACCAAACTCGGGGAACGGATGGTTTAAGGAAAGACTTTTATATAATGCTTCGGTCGCCGAGTGCGAGTGAAACAAGCGTATCGAGGCGACCGCTCCGCCGTGCTATGCCGATTATACCCGTGTCAGCCTGACTTGGTGAAGTGTCTCCTTTAACGGAAGTAGATTCTTCAGGGGAAAAGCTAAAGAAGCAAAAATCAGAATGACACCGTAGGGGTTATCTCGATACACCCCCGCACCAATTTATTGGGAAACCCTGAGAAGCGGGTAAATTGGTGCGGGAGAACTCGATGACCGGATGGTTTAAGAGAGGACTTTTATATAATGCTTCGGTCGCCGAGTGCGAGTGAAACGAGCGTATCGAGGCGACCGTTATCGAAATGCCCGCCGACCGCTCCGTGCCTCTTGGCGGTTATTCCGTAATATTCACTTCAGTAACGCTTTCGGAAAACTTGAAAGTCAGTTTTCGTTTAGGCACGTAATCCCCGCTATGCTTAATTCTTACATTAGCGACACCCTCGCGGATTTCTATATCAAATTCGCTAAGCAGGTATTGCCCGTCAAGATATTTATGGCTTTTGCCGTCATCCTCATAAAGAACGCCGGATGCTCTCCCTTCGTTATCGGGATATACGACAATCCGAATATCCGCATCTTTAAGCTGGGACGTGTTACGCGCATCTTTGGCATATAGAGAGACAATGCTTCCGCCCCTGACAAATACGGGTATATCCTCAAGCGTAACGGGTATTGTGTGAGTTCCGCCTTTAAACGTATCCCCGCCGTGGAAATCATACCATAACCCGTCGGGAATGGTAACCGTAACGGTTTCCGCTCGTCTTTCAAGCACCGGCACGACAAGTATATCATCGCCGAAAAGGAAAGCCTGCGCTTCATCTAAGAAATCACGCCCGTAGTTAAGGAACAACGGTTTTGCTATCGGCAAGCCCGATATATGAGTTTTATATACCTCAGTATATAGATACGCCATAAGTTTGTATCGTAGCGAGATATATTTGCGCAAAATATCTATGTTTTCCGTAAAGTTATATGGTTCTTGAAAGCGCGTTCCCGTTTCGGTATGGTTTCGCATAAAGGGAATAAACGTCCCAAGCTGATTCCATCTGACCATAAGTTCCGCAGACGGGGACCCGGTGTATCCGCCGATATCCGCCCCGCAATACGGCATCCCGGAAAGCCCGAGATTTAATATCATACTTACATTCATACGGAGATGCTCCCAGTTTGCGGTATTATCACCCGTCCATAAAAAAGAGCTTCTTTGCGCGCCGCTATACGCGGAACGCGTCAGTATAAAATGACGCTCGGATGGGTTAATCCGCGTAATCCCGTCCATTGTAGCTTCTATCATAGTAAGCCCGTAAACGTTGTGGATATATTTATGCTGAACGGGGTTTCCGAAATTATAGTGCATCACGCCGGGAGGCATTGTGCCGTTAGGACCCGAAAATACGCTCGGCTCATTCATATCGTTCCAAAAACCGTCTATACCCATATCGGTTAAGACCTTATACCAATCGCCCCACCATTCTATTGCACGCGGAAGGGAATAATCGGGAAAATTACACATACCGGGCCAAACGGCGCCGCGGTAGGGGCGTTCACGGTATTTGCAATACACGTCAAGTTCCTCACCCGAGGTATAAACCTCATAATCCTCATCAACCTTAATACCCGGGTCAACAATCGCAACGATTTTCACCCCGTCCCTGTGAAGCTCGCGAATCATCGCAACGGGGTTGGGAAATTTAACGGGGTCATAGGTAAAAGGTTTGTGACTGTCCATAAATCCTATGTCAAGATAAAGCACCTCAAGCGGAAGATTATTATTGCGGAAACTTTCGGCAACCGATAAAAATTGTGCCTGATTTGTGTAACTGTAACGGGACTGATGGTATCCCATTGCCCATAACGGAGGCATATACGGCTTTCCGGTTAATACGGTATAATCCCCGATAATATCCTTTGTATCGCCGGTAAAAACATAAAGCGAAATCTTATCATCAACAACCGAATAGGAGTAATCATCCGCTTTAAAATTAAAGAAAGACCGCGCAGGACTGTCGAAAAACACTCCGTATTGGGAATTATCGGTAAAAGTTATATAAAACGGAAATGAGGAATAAATCGGGTCGGTATTACCGTCATAGCGGTAGGTATCTTTATTATACATCTCAAAAGAGCGTCCGGTAAGTTCAAAATCACCGGTTTTACCTCCCAAACCGAAGAAGCGTTCGTTTTTATATCTTGAGACTGCGTAAAGGGTTTCGCCCTCTATTTTGGAAAAAACGCCGAAACTGTAAAGATGCTTTTCGTTTTGACTTACGGTTGCCTGAAACGACCTTTTCCTGATGCGAACTGAAATATCGCCGCGTGCAAATAAAATTTCACCGTTTTTCTCCGTTACGGCGGAAGATACGTCAATTTCGCGGGATACAACAGCATAGTCGTGTTTATGAGGAATAACCGGGGAATACGAAGCCTCAAAATGGATTACTCCGCCGTTTACAAAAGAAAAGCGCGCCGACATATTTTCATAATTAAGTTCAAGAACACCATCTGTAACCGTATGGCTTAACAAAGCCCCTGAGTCATATTGGTCTCTCTGACTCCTGATTTGCGCGGCGCACCCGGCTATAAATAGTAATACCACAACGCCAATAAGCAAATAAATCAAATTTCTCATAATAACCTCCGAAAATTTATTTTGAAATCAAAACAATAGCGCTTCTTTCACGCACCTTAAATTTATTTTCTTTTACAACTGGGGAGGTATCCTCAGGATAGAACCCCGAGGTTTCATAGGTGTTTACTACTAAATGCCAGTTTTTATTTTTCAAAGTGGGTAACTCAAACTCCAGCGTATCCCAATAACTGTTTAGCGCAACATAAATATCATTGTCTTTTTTGTCGCTGCCGGTTTCGGGTTTGGAACCGTCTATCATAAAAGCAAGCGAACGGGATGAAGGACTCCAATCGGGTTTGCCCGATTTAACGCCGTGCCAGTTTATATCGTTAAGATTGTTTTGCGAAAAATCCTCGCCGAGGAAAAAATCCTCTCTTCGCAGCGAGGGATGTTTTTTTCTGAAAGCGATAAGCGCCTTGCAGAACTCGAAAAAGTCACGGTTTTTATAAATCAGATTCCAGTCAAACCAGTTCAGTTCATTATCGTGGCAGTAAGTATTGTTATTGCCCTTTTTAGTAAACTTGACCTCATCACCGGAAAACAACATAGGCGTTCCCTGGCTAATCATAAGTATAGTGATAAAATTACGCATCTGCCGTTCCCTAAGCTCAAGGATTTTCTTATCGTCGGTTTCGCCCTCAACCCCGCAGTTCCAACTGAGATTGTGGCTATCCCCGTCGCGGTTGTTTTCCGCATTGGCGATATTATGCTTGTTGTTGTAGCTTACAAGGTCGTTGAGGGTAAACCCGTCGTGAGAAGTGATAAAGTTTATACTGTGATACGGCTTCCGTGAGCCGAAAAAATATAAATCCGCGCTCCCTGAGATACGTTTAGCTAAATCGGAAGCCGCCCCCGCATCACCCTTGACAAACGCGCGGACATCATCGCGGAATTTACCATTCCACTCTGCCCATCCTTCGGGAAACCCTCCGACCTTATACAACCCCGCAGCATCCCACCCCTCCGCTATAAGTTTGGTGTTGGATAAAATCGGGTCATGGCTTATTTCGGAAAGCACCGAGTAATCGGGAACCCAATGCCCATTTTCATCACGCCCCAATATAGCCGCAAGGTCAAACCGAAACCCGTCAACGTGCATATCCACAACCCAGTAGCGAAGGCTGTCTTTTATCATCCGCTTTACAACGGGATGGTTACAGTTCATAGTGTTTCCGCACCCGGAATAGTTCTTGTAATACCGCCCGTTTTCAAGCATATAATATATGGAATTATCCAAGCCCTTAAAGCTCAACGTGGGTCCCATCTCGTTACCCTCGCCCGTATGATTATAAACCACGTCGAGTATAACCTCAATCCCCGCTTTATGAAGAGCCTTGACCATTTCCTTAAACTCGCGCACCGCGGTAAGCCCCTCGCGCTTTGTCGAATACCACGAATCGGGGGCAAAAAACGCAAGGGTGGAATACCCCGTATAGTTGACAAGTTTTTCGCCCGTCAGCGGGTTTGTTTCTATTTTTTCAAGTTCGTTAAACTCATGCACCGGCAACAGCTCGACAGTGGTAATACCAAGCTCTTTCAGATACGGAATTTTTTCTATTAAGCCGATATACGAGCCGGGGTGGTTTACTTTAGATGAGGGATGACGGGTGAAACCACGGACGTGCGTTTCATAAATAATAGTATCTTTCATAGGGATATGCAGGGGTTTGTCCCCTTCCCAGTCAAAATCCCTGTCATCTACAACGATGCTTTTGGAATGGGTGTCGTAGTTTTTGATTTTGCAGAAAAAAAGGTCGCGGTCGGGATGGTTTCTGTCGTATCCGTAGGCGGAACTCTTGTTCCAGTGATAATGTCCCGAAACCGCCTTGGAATAAGGGTCTATCAATAATTTGTTGACATTAAACCTGTGTCCGTTGACAGGGTCGTAGGGTCCGTCAACCGCGTAACCGTAATACTGCCCCTCTTTAATACCCTCGACAAAAATATGCCACATATCGCCGGTTTTATTAAGACGTTTATCAAGCGCGATAATATGGGCGGGTTCGCTGTCCTTGTAGTCGTTAAATAAAAGAAGCGAAACCGAGGTGGCGTTTTTTGAAAAAAGCGCAAAATTACACCCCTCAGGATAAAGAGTAGCCCCGTAGATATAAGGTCTTCCGCTGAGGGTATTGATTCCGTCTTTTTTTACAAATTTTTCCATAGTATATCCTTAATCTCTGATTATCAACTTAGGCAGATAAGGGGTGGGCGAAAGTCCCTGATTTCCGTTTTTAATAAAGCCGTCAATTTTCTTAGCGCCGTCAAAACCTATCTCAAACGCCGGTTGACGGATGGTGGAAAGTCCGAGATACTGCGATGCATCCCTGTCGTCATAGCCGATTATATCAAAACGTTTCCCACTTTCTGTTCTTGCGCGAAGCCCGCCGTATGCCAACTCATCACAAAAATAAAAAACACCGTCAATATCAAATTTCCCGATAATATCCATTGTAATATTAAACGCTTCCTGCTCGTCCATGCTGATATACTTTTCACATTTAATAGAAATACCGTTAGCGAAAAGCTCCTCCTGAAACCCCGCGATTCTCTCATCCTGTTGCTGGGAATAAACGCTTTCCCCGATATAAGCGATATTACGCGCTCCCCGTTCAATTAAAAACCGCGCGGCAAGCTTGCCCCCGTAGCGGTTGTCGATATAAAGACATTTTCCGTTTTCAGAAAAATAGTCAAGGCAAATATATGAAGTGCCTGCAATCTCGAAAAGACGTTTATACTCATCGGGAATAGGGCGCGACACGGCAATAACCCCCGCGAGAATCTCATCAACAATCCTGTGAAACACCTCATCGGTCTTATGCCCGATATTAAAAATAAGCAGATTATACCCCTGCTCATTGAGATAGGCATAAGCCCCCTTCAGGACTTCAAGGTAAAAAGGATGCACTGCGATAGGCAGGGTAATACCGATAGTCTCTGTGGAAAACCCCTTACGCGCGAGGTCGCGGGCGGACTTGGAAACGCGGTAATTTAATATCCTCGCGCATTCCAAAACCCTGTCCATTGTATCCTTCCTGACATTTTTCCCTCCGTTAAGCACACGCGAGACCGTTCCTACCCCGACTCCAGCAAGACGGGCAACATCCTTAATTGTTGACAAAATTTACTCCCGTATCGGTATTATGCTATTATATATTGGAAACGCTTCCAAGTCAAGTTTTTTCAGTTTTTCGATATAAGAAATTTCAAAAGGTTTATCTCGTTTTCAACGAAACCCATATCGACAAGCTCTTCTTTGGTTTTGCCCTCCCCGATAAGTTTTTTAAGAAGGTCGGCCCGGGACAATTTATTATCGGGATTTTCCTCTTTTTGTTGGGGGGTGGGTTGTGGGACGGGCGCTTCCTCCGTTGTTTCCGGTTTGTTTTCACGGGTGCGAAATGCCGCTTTATCGGAGTAGGTTTGAGTATGGTTTTCGGGAGACGGGGTGTCTTCCTGCGAAAAAGGATGCGCAACCTCGTTCTCAGCGGATTTTTGTTTATTGACGGGTTTTTCTTTTTTATCAGAGGATTTGGATTTGGAAGCAGAGGACAAGGGTTTTCTTTCCACGACTTTTTCAACCACAATGGGTTTTTTTGCCCGCTCAATACGTTCTTCCATCTGGATAATCTTATTATCCGCCTTTTGCATAACCCGTTTTAACTCCTCTATACGGTCTTCAATAAGCTCAATATTACGGGAGGCGGTGCGGTTAAATTCGGTAATTAAGCTCTCCATCTCATCGCGAAGTTCTTCCTGTATGATTTCCGATTTGATTGCGTTAATCTTGCGGTTTGTTTTCCAGAACAAAAAGATTGCCACGCCAAAGATTATTATAGAAACTATTATGCTTCCCATTTCCCCTCCGTATATGAAATATGATAACTTTTTCCGTAATAAAAATCAAGATTAGGGATTATCCCCTGTTGTTTTACATAGTGCGGGTTATGTCGCCGACTGCATTTTGTTTGATACTGCACGTGAGATTTTTCCTTCCGATTAATGGAAAAATTTCTAAATTTACTATATACTTATTGTCGTATTAAATAGGGGTTTTATTTTATGGAAAAATATAAAATCCTCGTAATTGAGGATGCAAAAATCGAACAGGAAGCTTACAGGCAGATACTCGGAGAAGACAAGTTTGAAATCAGAATAACGGGGGAGGCACGTTCGGTAGCGGGTATTGCAAAAGAATTTAGTCCCGATGTAATTCTGATGGATATAGTGCTTCCCGACGGCAACGGGATAGATGTATGCGAGAAACTCAAGTCCGACCCGCATACCGCCGAAATGCCGGTCATTATGGTTACCGCATTAAACGAGATAGCCTCGCTTAAAAACGCATACCGTGCAGGCGCCGTTGACTATATTCGCAAGCCTTTTAACGAAATAGAGCTTCTGATACGGATAGAAAACGTATTAAAACTTGAGGAACATAAACGAGAGTTACTTCGTCTTTATCAGGATAACACGGTCAGCGAGATGGGGCGCGCCATTGCGCATAATTTTAACCAACCTCTTACAACCATTATCGGTTCGGCTGAGATGCTTGGACTGATGGGCAAAAACGGAGATTTTAATAGTCCCGAACTAAGAGAGTTGTTGGATATGATATTAGACGCTTCAAAAAAGTTATCCAAACTTGTAACAAAGGTTGAAAAACTCACAACGTATAAGGTTAAAGACTACCTAAAAGATATAAAATTTATTGATTTGGATTAAAAATAATAAGAGAGGTGAATAATGTCGGAAATTTTGATACTTATGGGAAGCGACAGCGACCTTCCGGTAGTATCCGACGGATTGTCGGTCTTAAAGGATTTCGGCGTTGATTTTGAGGTGCATATAAGTTCCGCTCACAGATGCCTTGAACGCACCTTGGAGATTGTTACCGATTTTGAAAACGGAGAAGGCAAAGTAATTATAGCGGCGGCGGGAATGTCCGCTCATCTTGCAGGAGTAGTCTCGGCGCATACCACGCTTCCCGTAATCGGTATCCCGTTATCATCGGGGGATTTTGCAGGGCTTGACTCCCTTTTATCTATGATAGAAATGCCTCCCGGTATCCCCGTTGGGGTTATGGGCAAAGGAAAGGCGGGCGCTAAAAACGCCGCACTTCTTGCAATACAGATACTTGCGCTATCCAATCCCGCGCTAAAACAAAAAGTGCGCGATTTCAGGGTTAAACTCAAAGATGAAGTCGCCGAAAAAGATAAAAAACTCCAAAGCGAAGGTTGGGAAAATTATTCCAAATAAACACGCTTACGGGACTATTAAATAATTAATTTCAGGGAGACAAAATGGAGAATTCCATAGTTATTCTCGATTTCGGGTCTCAATATACCCAATTAATCGCAAGAAGAATCCGCGAACTCGGGGTATATTCCGAAATTTACCCTTACAACCACAATCTTGATGAGATAAAAGCGTTAAATCCCGCCGGATTAATCCTGTCGGGAGGTCCCTCATCCGTTTACGATGAGGATGCCCCGGTTATATCAAAAGACATTTTCAAATTCGGCGTGCCGGTTCTCGGTATCTGCTACGGGATGCAACTTATAAGCTACCTTCTCGGCGGAAAAGTCGAGCGCTCACATAAACGGGAATACGGACGCGCAATCTTTTGTATTGAACATTGCTGCACCCCTCTTTTGAAAGGGGTAAAAAACCATAGCGTTGTGTGGATGAGTCACGGGGATACGGTTGTTAAACTCCCCGACGGGTTTGAGGTTACCGCGGCAACGGAAAAAGATATTGACGGAGATGCCGGGGATAAAGGGTCTATTGCCGTTATAGAAAATCAAGATAAAAATATTTATGCCGTTCAATTCCACCCCGAAGTGGCGCATACCGAAGAGGGGACAAGTATCCTGTCCAATTTCCTGTTTGATATTTGCAAAGCGGAAAAAAACTGGAGTATGCAAAACTTTATAGATGAGGAAATTCGTATTTTACGTGAAAAATGCGAAGGGAAAAAAGTTGTGCTTGGGGTATCGGGAGGGGTTGATTCCACTACGCTTGCGGTGCTTGTCCAGCGCGCACTCGGTGATAAGGTTATGGCTGTTTTCGTTAATAACGGCGTGTTGAGGATGGATGAAGAAAAGCGGGTCTTGTTTAATCTCTGCGAAAGGTTGAAACTCAAAATCCGTTATGTTGACGCGAGCGAGCTTTTCCTTGAAAGACTTCATAAAATCGAGAACCCCGAGGAAAAACGTAAAATTATCGGGAAAACCTTTGTCGAGGTGTTTTTCTCGGCGCTTGAAAAGTTTGACTTTCTTGTGCAGGGAACTTTGTATCCCGACGTTATCGAGAGCGCGCCGGTGAAGGGTCCTTCCCGCACCATTAAAACCCATCACAACCGCGTTTCCGAAATAGAAAAACTTGAAAAAGAAGGGCGCATCATTGAGCCTTTCCGTTATCTTTTTAAAGACGAGGTGCGGAAGGTGGCAAAGCTCCTTGATATTCCCGATGATATACTCAACCGCCATCCCTTCCCCGGACCCGGTCTTGCGGTAAGGATTATCGGGGAAATTACACAGGAAAATCTTGCTATTCTTCGCGAGGCGGATAAAATCTTTATAGATACCCTGAAGGAAAGCGGATGGTATGACAAGGTTTGGCAGGCTTTCTGTGTATTTCTGCCGGTTAAGAGTGTCGGGGTTATGGGCGATGAGAGAGCATACGGCAACGTTATCGCGCTTCGTGCCGTTACCAGTGTGGACGGGATGACCGCTAACCGCGCGGAACTTCCTTATACCCTGCTTGATGAAATCGGCAATACCATTATACGCCGCATAAAAGAGGTCAACCGCGTTGTCTATGATATAACATCCAAACCCCCCGCCACTATTGAATGGGAGTAAGCCGTTTCGATGGAAAAAGTCGGTATGCGAACAATTCTTATCGGGAGGGAGTTCGGCTTTCCGAAATGCGCAATACTAAACTCACGTCAGAGTAAAACCCCCGTATCCCGCGATAAGTGGGTCGAAAATACTGTCCGCGCCGTAGATTTTGCCCGCTCATCCAACCTTGTCGTTTTATCATCGACGGGAATAAACACCTATGAACTGATACTCGGTTATGCATCCGAAACAGGCGCGATACAGACAATAGTCCTGCCTCTTTTTAAAAATCAAGACCCGCAACAAATCGCCGATTCCATAATTCGCGATTTTCGATGCAACCCCGATAAAATATCATTCCTGTTTTTTGAAACAGACTTGGATAAAAAATTCCATAAACGGGTATGGCAAACCCGCGACAAGTTTATCCGTGATTTAGCGGATATTTTGTTCCCCGTTTCAATACGTGAGGGCGGGTTTATGGATAAGATATGCTCCGATAAGCGCAACACCGATTTAAGATTTAAAACCGAATATTGCAAAGGAGTTTGGCAACCGCCTCGTCCTTTATCCGCCGAAAACATAAACCCCGCTCTTAAATCTCTCAAATGGAACTATCTGACCCATCTCACGCGAACGTTTTATAACGCCTACCCCGATGAAACCCCCGCCGGTTATTATATATCAATAGTGAACTGCCGTAACGGGTATTCGCACTCGGCTTTTAATACGCTTATACATATTCTTGAGAAAGGCACAATTTCCGCCGCATCAACCGAAATCCGCGGGAAGTTTGATATAATATCTTTTACCTCAAAGCATCCGTCCGAATTTCCCGAAATTATACGATGGAGAAACCGCAAGGTGAATTACACTTATGAGCCTTATGGTATAGCAATAGAACACGATATTATTGAAGAAACGGGAGCGCGAAAGGTTATCTACGGGGACGATACGGTCTATGAAAATCTTTCCGATAATGATAAGCCGTTTTTCCAATTTCACGGGCGCGACTTGCGATGGACCGATGAAGACGAGTGGAGAATAAACGGCGACCTTGATTTAAAACCCATCCCTCCTGAGAAAATTATTATAATTGTCCGCGATAAAAACGAGGCTAACATCATCAGGGAACGTTTCCCGAAACTTCGGGTTATAAGCATAACCTAACCCCGCGCAAATTTACCGGCGTAATATTCCGCAAATTCGGGGTTAAAACTCCCCGTAACAAACTCGCGGACAAAAACCCGTTTTAACAAATCGCTGTCCCGACTTTTTAGTTTTTTGCATAAATCAAGGATAATATCGCGAACCGTGCTTGCCTCGATTGTTTTCCCGAATTTATCGACGGAAAAATCCCTGCATCGACCGCCGAAGCTATCAAGGCTTTTTACCAAGTTCATAGTATCAAACCCCAATCCCCCCTCAAGATAAAACTCCTTGCCGAAAGTCTTGGAAACAAAATCGCGCACCATCAGGAATTGGCTATGCGTGAAATTTTTGCCGTTTTCGGCAATATCCCCGCGTCTTAAAAATGAAAGCCCGAAATTCATAAATGGAATAAGACGGTTGCTTTTCTTTGCATAAATTTCATTAAAAGCATTGTAACGGGAATGACATCCTGCAAGACTGTAAGCAAGGTCAAGCCCCGCAAAGATAAGTTTTCCTTTAAAAAGCGAACGCGCAATAATTCCCGCATCTATGGTAACCGAGGGTGAGGAAGGCGAGAAATGCGGATTTTCGATTGTATCATCGGTAAAATAAAACATGACGGGATTTTTGATATTGCATAAAAGCGCGCTTGATGAGTATGGGCTTGCCAGAATGGGAATATCCTGCGGTAATCCCGCAAAATGTAATTTATTACCCACCCCGGCATCGCTAACAATAACGGCATCGGGAATAATCCCGTTATTAAGCAAAGTCCTTGCCGATGATAAAACCGAGAATATATAAAACCTGTCGCGCGCGGCTTTGATTTTTTCGATATGATTATCCAAAGATACGCCCGATGCGGTAACTATGACGTCTCCGTGCGATTTCGGGATATTGCCCGTAACGTGGAATACAAAGCGGTTAGTCGCGCTCGTTAATGAAAGCATATTGCGAAGAAAATTCGCAAACCAGACTTTGGAAAAATATGCGCTTACCTTGAGGTTTTCAACGGCGCTTCTGAAGGAGCGGTAAAAAGTATCCTCAAAATCAAGGTATTCGCTTGGAAACGAGGTCTTGAATGAATTTACCGCGATAATTTCCGCACGCTTTCCACGTAGTAACCCCTCCTCGATAATTCCGGAAAACTCCGATATTTCCGCTATACGGATTTCAGGATAACGGGAAAGGGTATAATGCATAAGTTCTTTGCAGGGTTCATATACGAAAATATCGGATATATCAACACCCCTTTCGATAAGCGCATCAATTAAGTATCCTAACGAGGATGAAAACAGGAAGAAGATTTTTTTATCCGTTTCCGTATCTCTCGCGACACGAACGGCATCTTTAAAAGGGTCATAGGCGGATAGAATAAATTTTCCGTTGATTTTAACGGTATCCGCCCCGTTTTTAGCGGGAACTATTTCTATCACTTTATCACCTTACCGGCAATAATATCGGCGCTCCTTCCGCACTTAGCGCAAACCGCTTTGCCGTTATCGGTTTTTAATCCGGGCATTGAGGTGGAATATCCATGACGTTGGATTAAAGGGTTGCCGCAACCCGGGCAATATGTGGTATTATCCGCAACGGTATTCCCAAGATATACATAGTTCAGATGCGTTTTAGCTAAATCCACGACTTCATTCAAAAACTCAAGGTCGGTCGCCACCTCGTTGTAATGATAATGAGGGAAATATCTTGAAATATGGTATGGAATATTCTTGTCCAAATCGGCAATCCATTTAATCAAAGCGCCGAGTTCATCAAGATTATCGTTTAACCCTGTAACGACAAGGGTTGTAATCTCTATATGAATTCCGGCATCTTTCATCGCGGTAATAGTATCAAGCACCGGCGCAAGTTTCCCTCCGAGACGGCGGTAGTTCTCCTCACTAAAAGCCTTGAGGTCGATATTAGCCGCGTGTATTAATGGAATAAGATTTTTTAACGGCTCGGGGTTAATAAACCCGTTGGTAACAAGAACGTTTTTAGCGCCGCTTTCCGCAACTATTTTTCCGGCATCGTAAACAAATTCATACCATACAACCGGCTCGGAATATGTATAAGCCACGCCGAAAGACCCGCTTTCATTAACCGCGCGGATTACCGACTGAGGGGTAAAAACCTCGGTAGGCATACTAAACTCGTTGTCGTAGTATCTCGAAATCCCGTTGTTCTGGCAGAATTGGCATTTGAGATTGCACCCGACGGTCCCGAGCGATAAAATCATCTCGCCGGGGTAATAATGATACAACGGCTTCTTTTCAACCGGGTCCATAGATGCGGATGAGACAACGCCGTAGTTTCTGCTGAAAAGTTCGCCTCCGACATTCTGTCTTGCGCCGCATACCCCGGATTTCCCCTCGGATATAACGCACTCCAACGGACAAAGAAAGCATTTAACCCTGTCCGTATCCCTTTTTTCAAAAAACATCGCTTCTTTCATAGTTTCACCTCACGATGATTATAAAACCTAATGCGCAAGAAATCAAGTTGAATACGGGAATATTACGGGGGGGGTGTTTATTTATATTATAAGTTTGAAAAGGCTTTGTTATTTATACCAAAAGGAGATGAATCAGCAAGTTTCAAATAAGTGAGGACATAACTGAATTATTTTAAGCCCGTCCCTTTCAAGTGCTTCCTGAAAATTGTACCAATCGGAGTCCGTTGCATTATATATATCCGGATATACCCTGCTTGCTATTGCGACAGCTACAAACTTCCTGTCGGAATGGTCAAAACCCTCAAGTTCCGGATTATCCGGAAATTCACTAAAACTTTCCGGGCATTCAGAATTACCTATAGGGGTAATAGACACTTGTTTTACCACATTTTCATCGCCCTGAAAGTCATGTAATCTTTTGAAAAAGAAGTTGCCGATTCCGGGTTGTCCCGAAAAATTCAAATGTTTTTTATATTCATTCAAGATTAAGTATCTGTCATCTATCCAAACAACTATTCCTTCGTTATATATTCTCAATAAACTTTTTTCGCAACTTTCGACACATTTTGGGGCTGCCTGTTTGCAATCCCCGTTTGCCGTAATAAGAACATTCGTATCAATAACAACATTGCTCATCTTTTTTTGCCTTTCGATTTTCTTTTAAATATAGCCTCCGTCATAGCTGCAATTTCTTTTAAGTCATCATTGAAAAAATCTTTGGGCCAATTAGTGATGTTTCCATATTCATCAATTTTCAAAGTATCTAATTGAGATTTTCCGTTTTTAGAATTGCAAAAATACAAAGCAATATCATTATTTTTAACTCCTTTTTCTTCGGCAATTCGACGTTGAAGTCGTCTTAAAAGATGTTCGCTGTGACTTTCTAAAATAATTTGAACTTCATTATATTTCATAGCGTCGATAAAAACATCCGCTAATCCCGCCTGAACGGTAGGGTGTAGGTGAATTTCCGGTTGTTCAATAATCAGAATGGAATTCGGAGGAACATAATAGCATAAGGTAATTACGGGCAGGATTTGAGATACCCCAAACCCGACATCGGTAAGAAGAACAGATGAACTCCCCTCGCTTTTTTGAACCCAAACTTCATATAAGTTTCCGCCCTCTTTCAAGGGTTTAACTTCAAAACTTTCTATTAATCCGAGTTCTTTTAACCAAAAAGCCGTGTATTCTTCCACGCTCATTCGGCTTCTTCTTTGTCCCCGTGATATGTATATATTTGCCTCTTTAGATGCCAACAACGCATCTATAACGCGCTCTCCTTTCCGCCCCATATCCGAAGGCTTTGCACCGCTCCAAGTATAATTTCTTTTCGGGTATTCCCGCAAAGGACCTAAATAGTAAACATTGGAAAAAAGGTTCTCAAATTTCAATTCAAAATCCGATAAAAACGAGGCATTCTGAAAATATGATTTAATTTCATCCGGAAAACCGTAACATTTTGTCGGAGGAGGTAGCTGCCAAGGTCTGCCCCGGGTCCGTTTAAACTCAAACTTATCCTTCGGAGCAAGTCCCAATTCATATCCGCTACTCTTCTCATTTTTAGACAGTTGAAAATTTAGATTTGCAAATTGATACTCTATTTTCTCGACACATAATTGACGAGTTTTCTCTTTCCGGGTGATTTTAGTCTTGAATTTAATCTCACTACCGGAAAACTCAAATTTTTCGGAATCCTCCGACTTGTCCGGCCCCTTTATTTTTAACTCTTTATTAAGTGTCCAAGAAATTTCCAATTCCAGATTGAGATTTTCGTTGTGTTCAAATATTATCTCTTCAAAAGTTCCTAATTCCACGTATAATTTATCATTACCGAATTCCAGCACCAAATTTCGGTCGGCTGATTCTGTAGTTTGTTTTAGCATCAGCAAAGACTGTATAATACTTGTTTTACCGGAACTGTTTGAACCGAAAAATCCTGTAATTTTAGAAAAGTTTATGTCCCCGCTATCCTCCCAGCACTTAAAATTTTTCAAATTCATTCTCTTAATCAAGAATACCTCCACATCAATATACTTACAATCGTTATGATTATAAAAGGAAATAAATAAGAAATCAAGTTGAATACGGGAATATCTGATAACTTAGGTCTGCAAAACAAAATATAATAAAAACAAAAAACCTTTATAAAAGTCAAGCGGAAAAAGAAGGTAATGTGATAAATTACCCCTTTCACAAATATTAAAGGCAAAACAAAATAAACGAAAAACAATCGGGGAAAAAAATTAGAAATAATTTCAAAAAAATAAAATAATTCACTTGACTTAACAATTATTTGAACTATAATAATATTGCACTGTGCAAAAAAAACTTTTTCAAAATAAAATTTGAGTTGACTTAAAGGAGGCCGATATGTTTAAAAGATTGGTTGTTGTTGTCGTTTTCTTAGCGCTTTGCGGATGTGCGGCTGATTCGGATTTAATCGGAAAATGGGGCTTTATTGATGACGAAAGTAATGTTAATTACGCTTATGAATTTACGCGAACGAAATTAATTGATTACAATCGTAAAAAGGAATATCCTTATAAGGCAGGCGAGGGAAAAGGTAGTTATCGGGAAGATTTGCTTTTAGGTGGAACCGGAAATTATCAAAGAGTTGAACGAAAATTCGCTTACAAATTTACTAACGATACTCTAATCATAAGGTTTGGAGCAGAAGAAATTTTAGATTCTACCGGAGAAAAATATATCCGAGTGGACTAAATTACTCGCTTTTATAAAATTTGCTTCCACAAACCCCTGAAATTTTTTCTTGAGTTTTGAGGTTAGTCAAAAAACAAATGGATTTTCGTTTAAGTGGAATAAATACGCACAATACGAAAAATTTGTTGAAAAAAGGATGTTTATATATAATATAATTGATTAAACTCAGGGGGCAGATTTGAATTTAGTAGAAACCGAAAAAATAAGAAAATTGGCAATACAAAGCATCGTTGCCGACGATTTTTTGATGGAAAAATTAGTGTAAAAAGGGGGGATGGCACTGAATTTTTTTTATGAAAAACAAAGCAAAAGATTTTCCGAAGATATAGATTTTTCAATGGCTGATGACTTTTCAGAAGAAGAATTCCAAAATTTGCAAAAGACATTAGAAAAAAACTTTAAAAGGATTTTTAAAAGAGAAGGTTTTTGGGTGTTTGATATAAAGATAACGAAAAAACCGTCTAAAATAGAAAAAAGTTTAGAAGATTTCTGGGGAGGATATGAAATAGAATTTAAGGTCATAAAGGCAGAACTAACAAATCAGATGAAAGACAATAATATTGAACGTTTAAGGAGAGAAGCGATTTCATACGGAATTTCAAACAAACGAAAATTCACAATTGATATTAGTAAATATGAATACTGTGATAATAAAGAGTTGAAAGACTTGGATAATTACACTCTATACGTTTATCTGCCTTCTTTGATTTTATTTGAAAAGTTGAGAGCAATATGCCAGCAAACCAATGAATATAAGCAAATTGTAAAATCATTAACAATAAGAGAAAGAGCCAGAGACTTTTTCGATATATATATGATAGTCAAAAATTCAGATGAGGATTTGATGTCAATAGAAAATTTAAAAATCTTAAAACCTGTTTTCGATGCTAAAAAAGTTCCTTTAAACTTAATATTCAAAATACCGCAATACAAGGAAATTCATAGACAGGGATATCCGTCTTTAAAAGATACAATAAAGCCCGGAGAAAAATTGGAAAACTTTGATTTTTACTTTAATTTTGTAATTGAATGTGTATGCAATAATCTAAAATCCCTTGGGATAAAATAATTTCCATTTTCGAGAGTATTCCGTTTCTTTCATATTGTAGGTAAGATAAAAATCATATTGGCGTTCCATTCTTTCAACTAATTTAATTTTGTTTTCCGGATATCCTGCTCTTTCCAAATAAAAACCAATAGCCTGATGGTAAGGATATGTATAATCAATTGTTTTTAACGTCGCAAGCATTTCATTTATGGAAAGAATATCTTTTGCATTCTCAAAAGCTTTTAAAATTTCAAAAACCCCTCCGGAATATTCAGGTCTTACAACAGAATCTATCAATGTTCTTTCTATGCCGGTAACCGACAAACCGGAGTTATCCGGGGTAATCATTTTTATTATCCCGAAATTACCGGTAAATTTTCCGTTCAAGATACAAATTTCGTTGTCGTGAAATTTACACCTGTTTTTAGATACTCTTTGCTTACCTTTAAAAGCAAAGTCTATCCGTTCCTGAGACAGTTCGGATGAAGTTCTTGTTTTTTTAGGTTGCTCTAAATTTATATAAATGGTTTTAGGAAATTGTTCGGTAAGCTGATGGAGATAAATTGCCGAGTAATGAGAAATATAAGTATTCGGATGCAGAGATAATGCAATTTCAAATACGGAAACCTCGTTTCTCAAATATCTAACATATTTTCTATTAGGAAACTTAAGTTCAATTTCAGATATAATTTTTTCCTTTTTTAAAAAATCCGTAAAACCCTTTGATGTTAAAGACACGGGCAATCGCAAAAATCCCCTGTTTTCAGACAGTATTTTTGCTATATCGCTTGGTGTGAAAATCTTATTTTTCGTTTCCTCTAAGATTTTCTTTATATCATTTTTGGCTATTTGGAGTCTTGTTAATCTCGGCATATTTACTCCTTCTAATTCATTTTGATGTATTCTATAATGTATATATACATTATAGAATACTCTAAAAAAAGTCAATTTTCATAGCTTATTTTCTTTATACATAATATGTTATGCCGATTTTTTTTGATATATTACTGCATACTATGTAGTATATATACTACATAGTATGCTCTTTTACCTCCCCTGCTTGACCTGAGCGTTGCGCTTGATAACGTTCATAGTTCGTTCTATGTCGCCGGTGTTTTTACAGGCAATTTTCCCGTTTTTGATAAAAAACTTTTCCCCGTTCCCGATAATTGAACGCAATGCCCGTTCCCCCGTAAGATATTCCAACCCCGAAAATCGGATAAGGTCGTCAAATTCAAAATCAAAAACATACTCCTCGTTCTTGCGAATATTCACGCGGTTTTTAATCAATTGAAGGTAAAGCGCATCATACAATCTGGTTTCCGGGTCGGATATTAGCATATTGGAGATATGGCTGTGCATAAACCAAATCCTTTCCGAAAGGAGAGTGATAATCTTATCGGCAATTTCGGGGTGTTTTTTTACTACAAAATCGAAATTGGTTTTAGATACCGCCATAAGTTTGACTGTTCCCGATGCGGTGGCTGTAGCGTTGCGGGGCTTATTCTCAAGTATAGCCATCTCGCCGAATATATCCCCCGGTTTCAGTATATTTAATAAAACCTCGTTGTTGTTGACTATCTTAAATATCCTGACCTCGCCCTCCTGTATAATATACAATTCATTACCCGGCTCATGTTCAAAAAAAATCACGTCCTTGTCTTTGACTATTTGGAAATGCCCTTCTTTTTGAGGCGCTAACTCGGGCTTGTATTTAGGTAATAGTTTGGAAAGCCTGATTTTAGCATCTTGAACCAATTCCCCGTTGGGGCAAAATTTCAGGTATTTTACAAATGCGTTTACCGCATAGGGATAATTCATCTTCCTTTCCAAATAATACATAGCTATATTATAAAGATTTTTGGGGTCTTCGGATAAACTTGATTTTAGAGAAAGTTCGGTAAGGATTGAATTAAAATGGCGAAGCTCCATACTGAAATAACGAATAATTTTCATAGCGATAGGCGAGTTTATATTTATTAATGACACAAACTGCTCTCGCTCAATTGCTATAAGTTCGCTTTGTGTCAAAGACTCGACCGTTTCGATAGCGGGACGTCTTGCCATACACGACACTACTGCAAAAAAATCCCCCGTCTTTATTTCCTCGTTTCGATTATCTTTATACATAGATGAAAATCTTTTGAGTTTTCCCTGCCTGATTATATAAAAACGATTACTGAAATCCCCCTCAATTATAGGGTAGCTTCCGGCTCTGTATTTTAGAATCTTAAACTTTGAATTGCTCATTTTTTACCTCAATACAAACTGCGGTATTTTAACAGGCGGCACCCGAAATTGCAAATATCCAATTTATTCATCGGTATCAACAAGCCTCAAATTGTCGTCCAAAGCCAAGAGTTCCTATGTAACTCCAAAAATGAAACTTCCCT
>CAZQBT010000040.1:0-23107 GCA_964591955.1 uncultured Brevinematales bacterium
ATTTCGTAAAAAAATTTGATTTAAAGACACAATTAAGTTGACACTACCCAAAATTTATATTCGTTTTGATATTACTGTGTAGCGCGGTCAATATCGTTTTCCCTAAACTTGAAATAGACGGGGAATTTCGTAACCGTTTCGGATATTTTGCAAACAAAAATTTAGACCTTGAAAGAGCCGGGGATTTCGGAGCTATTGATTTGCGAGCCAAACTCGGACTTAAATATTCCTTAGACAGAAGCCCCTTTTACGCATACTACAAATTCAGGGTAGGAAATATAGTCTGGGGACACCCCTCGCTCGGCGGCGCTCAAGGCACTGATAAAATCAACGTCCAAACCGAAAGCCTTTATCTCGGATGGAACAGGAGTCGCGACCTTTTCAGCGGAATGGTCGGACTTATTCCATTCTCAACCCCTCTTGAAATCGAAATTGATGATGACGTTGCAGGGGTTTTCTTCCGCTTTAATTATTCGGAATTTCGGGCTGATTTCGCTTACTCCACGCTTTTTAATATTGCCGATGAATACGCTGTCGAGTTTGATTTAAGCGATTTTGAGTTTGACCTGAACAGTATGGCTCATCTTTTTTACGTGCGGGCACGTTACAGGTTTATAAATGACGAAGAAAGCGGTTTGCGCGAACAGGTGAACGTTTGGTATATGTATTTAACCGACACGCGGTTTTCCTATTATTACCATCTGAACTGGATTGGTATTATGAACCGTTTTGATATATGGAAAATCCGAACCGATATAGGTTTTTCATACAATACCGGCGCAGTTATAGACCAAGGAGAATTAACGCTCCCCGTAAACGCATACTATCTATACGGAAGACTTCACCTTGACCCGATAGACCAACTCCGTATCTTCGGAAGGGTTAATCTGACAAGCGGCAATGACGGAAACCTTGATGAAATAAACCAATTCCAATGTATAAACAGGCGGGGAAGTTTGGATACGGGACTTTCGATACTGTTCGGCGGAGGACCTTTCCATCAGCAGGCTTATTTTTCAAGATGGAATGCCGGGGTTGATACAAGACGCAACCTTACGCGCGGAAGAATTCGATTTACCGAACCCGGGGCTTTTATCGGAGAAACGGGCGTGCAATTACGTCTGCGCGACAAAATACATTTCGACAGCGAATTTGTTGTAGGGTATGCCCGCACAATGTTTCCCGTTAAAGGACAAACGTTCTTAGGCGTAGAGTTTGACCTTCACAACCGCATAAGGATTGCGCGTGGAACGGACTTTTATCTCACGATTGCGTGTTTATTGCCCGGCAACGCACTACGGGAAATATATCAAACTTTTCATAACTATACTCTCGGTAAAGACCCTGCTTTTAAAGTAGAAGGGATGATTGAGTTTAAGTTTTAATCTTTTTCGGCGTCGTAACGCTCTATGAGATTCGGATACGTTTGCGCCGCCTCCTCTATCAACAGTAACGTTACGTTTAAAGAGGCGAAAATTTTGTAGCTGAGCCTGTATTCCGAGGGTTCGCCCTCTTTACGTTTCGACATAGAAAGCTCAATAAGACGCGCTTTGAGGTTTTTTGATACAAAGAAAGCCTCAAGCGCGTTTTTTGTTTCTTCAAGATTGGAACATCGAAAATTAACCTCTATGTAATGAAAATTAAAATACGGGATATATCGAAGCAAAAACATCACCGGCGTAACGATAAGCACCCCGATAGCGGCAATAGCAAAATATCCGAGACCGCAGGCTATACCTGTCGCTACGGAATAGAAAAACAACGCGGTGTCTTTGGTATCCCGAAGCGTTGTTCTGAAACGGATAAAACTCAACGCACCGAACAAACCGAGCGCCCATGCTATACTGTCCCCGATTACGTTAATTATTATCGATGCGACTATTGTTATCATTATTTGCGAGTGCATAGTGGAACGCTCAAACTTGCTGCCCGTGTAGGTTATGAAGTTTATAAAAGCGATAAAAAAACCGAGAATTGTCGCTATTACAACCCTCCAGAGTGTCGCCTCCCACGTTATCGACATCGGCATCGCTATATGCTGGCTGAAAAAATCAACGAAGCCCTCAAAAAAACCCTGTTCCTCATATTGTATAATCCCGAATGCTTCGTCTGTTTCTCTGTAAGCCTCATCCTCTTCCCCGACATAAAAATACGGGGACAGGTCAACCTCGCCTCCATGCGCCGCTATATTATCAAAGGGGAAAACCCCAAAAATAATTATAATTAGAATTAACTTAACTATAATCCCTTTCATTGCATAATCCTTGAACTTTTCAAGTATTATACTATAAAACCCGAAATTAATCGATTTTTAGCAAAAATTTTTGCGGAAAATCGCCTGTTTAGTTAAAATGGTAGGTGTTTTCGGGGCAAATAATATTATGGAGCGAACTATGAAATCTCTAAATCGGATTACTAAGGGGATATTAATTTTATTGTCTATGTTTTCTATGATAATATCCTGCGCGCCGTTTGCCGAAAACCGTCCGTTTGAGGATTTAAACAAGGACAAGAAATCCGGTAACGGAAGCGGCGCCGACAGATGGGCTGACCTTGACTATATTTTCGACCTTAACGCCCTTCCCGTTGTTACCATAGAAATCTCCACTAACGACTGGAACACTATGAACACCAATTTTGATGCTAATGAAAGAAATGAGGAATATGTTAAAGCCGACTTCATTTTTGATAAAAATGGACAAATAGACACATTTACCAATATAGGACTTCGACTCAGGGGCAATACAAGCCGAACACGTCCTCAATCCGATGAAGGTTCTTTATATGGAGAGTCAGAATTTGACAATACACATTTTCGCGTGAGTTTTAATACCTACGTTGAAAGCGGAAGGTTTTACCGTCTGCGAAACTTAGTCCTTAAATGGCATAACCAGGACCCTCTGTATGCCCGTGAAATTCTATCCTATGACCTTTTCAACCGTTTCGGCGTAAACGCATCGCGTGCATCCTACGCAAGAGTCAACGTTCGTTTTAAAGAGGATACTAATGTAATAAGATTCGGGGTTTATGCTATGATTGAGCCGGTTGACCGTTCGTTCTTGCTTACCCGTTACGGCGACAATATGGGCAACCTTTGGAAATGTTTATATACCGATTGGGACCGAAAAGCCAATCTTGTTTATCCTATAACACCGGATGATAATATCGGGATGGAATATTATATAACGTCTAATGGAATGATTTATAACTACCATCCATCCTACGACTTCAAAACCCATAATGAGGAGCGCGGGGTTTTGTTTGATAATGCTAAATCCGAATTGGAAAGTTTTATCTATAATATAAACAACAAAACCGGCGCTGATTTTGAAAACTGGATTACCGCCAATATGGACGTTGACGGTTTCCTTCGCGCTTACGCTATCAACGTGCTTGTAGGAATGTGGGACGATTACTGGAATAATGCGAACAATTATTATCTTTATCAGGACATAGACGGCAAATGGCATTTTATCCCCTTTGACTATGACAACACTTTCGGAACGGGATTTAACTGGGGTGGGGGAGATGATTTCAGCACCAAAAATGTGTTAAACTGGGGGGCAAGCGATTCCCGCCCGCTTATGGATAAAATTATGTCCCGTCCTAATTTAGTTGCTATTTATAAAAGCCACCTAACCGAGTCTTTAGACGCTACAAAGGATTACTTTAACTATACCTCCATAAAAAACAGGGTGGAAAGTTGGCATAGTATTATAAGCCCCTATGTTTCTCCGTCGGAGGTTGATACGCAACCGGATATACAAAATAATTCACATACAATAGAAGATTCATCTTTTCATTATGGGTATTACGGTAGCGGTTTTATGGACTTTAAACTTCTCTCCGGCGATGAAACCGACAACTACGTTATTAGACGTTTCAACAGTGCGCGTGAGCAGTTAGGGCTTCCCTACGTGCCTTCCAACGGCGAAAATGGAGGGGAAACAGAAGATTCCTACGAACCAGACGACACTCCCGCAGAAGCAAAAGAAATAACACTCGGTGAAACCCAAAATCGAAGCCTTCATGTTTCAAGCGATATTGACTGGATATATTTTGAATCGCAGGCTGGAAAATATTATACTATAAGGTTCGATTCTCAACCCGAAGGAAATATTTTAGATGCCTTTTTATATAAAGACAACTTTGATGATTTTATCGGCTACGGTTCTGAAAGCCAACCCATTCAACTGAATGACGCGGAAAGTGGAGTTTACCATATTAGAGTTATGAGCCGGGACAATAAGACAGGAAATTATACTATATCTTTAAGCGACTGGCCTCTCACTTATGACTACGTGAGCCCGGAAATTGGCGCCACAACCGTTATTTTCCGTTACGTTTATAACGGTGGGGAGGATATTCTCTTGCGCGGCGAATTAAACGTTTGGGATAATGATAATCCATATCTTCAGTTGACAAATGTTGCAACCAATATGTGGGCAATAGAAATAGAAAAAGGAAATGCATTCGAAAACGGCAAGGTATGGGACGAAATGGAATATAAATTTTATACAACCGACGGCGATTGGATTATCGACCCGGCTAATCCGCATATAGCGCCCGGCGAGCATTCAAACTCCTGGGTCGTGTATCCTTAAATAAACTTGATAAAAAAGGGCTTTGCGCTTAGGATATAACTGCATTTTAAATTTATATACAAGAAATGCGGTTAAATACTTTAATCGGCAAAGGAGTTTTGTAATGAAATATTTGATTCTAATAATAGCCCTTTTCGGATTGATGTCGTGTAAGGCGCGAGGTGTAAGACCAAAAACCGAAATTGTTCAGCTACCGACATACCGTATCGAAAGCGACAGGAATCGCGAGGGCGACTTGGACTATGTTTTCGACCTTGAGGCGCTTCCCGTTATCACTATCGAAATTTCCTCCAATGATTTTAATACCGTAATCGATAATTATGACGAAAACCCCGGTAATAAAGACTACGTGATAGCTGATTTCATTTTCGATAAAGACGGAAAAATCGACCGTTTCGATAATATAGGCTTTAGATTACGCGGAGGAAGATGGAGTAAACTTCGCCTTCAAAGAACTCCCGGCCGGTATGATGCCGAAAACGCCGAGTTCCAGAATACCCATTTCCGTATAAGTTTTAATACCTTTGTTGAAAACGGAAGGTTTTACCGTCTGCGAAACCTTATCCTTAAATGGCATAACCAGGACCCGATTTATGCAAGGGAAGTTTTTTGCTACGACCTGTTTAACCGTTTCGATGTGAACGCATCACGGGCATCCTACGCAAGAGTTTATCTGAGAATTAAAGAAGACGGAAACGAAATCGCTTACGGGGTTTATATTATGATTGAACCCGTTGACCGTTCGTTCCTCCAAAGCCGTTATAACGATAACTTAGGGCATTTGTGGAAATGCGGATACGGCGGAGGTCCCGGCGATTTAACAATGAATTTAGGTAGAGGTCGTGTCGGTATGGAAGACCCCGACCGGGGTTTTAGACCCGCCTACGACTTTAAAACTCACAGTGAGGAACGCGGTATCCTGTTTGATGATGCACGCGGGGATTTTGAGGAGTTTGTTGAAAATCTCAACACCAAAAACGGCGATAAGTTTGAGGATTGGATTACCAATGCGATGGACGTGGATAGCCTTCTCAGACTCTACGCCGTCAACGTGCTTGTAAATATGTGGGATGATTACTGGATGAACGGCAATAATTATTATCTTTACCGTGACTCGGAGGGTAAATGGCATTTTATCCCGTGGGATTACGACAACACAATGGGAACGTCCTGGGGAATGGGTGGGAATATTCTTGACCGCGACCTTTTCCAGTGGGGCGACGTTCACAATCGTCCGTTGATGAATAAAATTATGGAACGCCCGAATTTCCGCGCTTCTTATTCCAATTATCTCGTTACTCTTATTGACGAAAACAACGATTATTTTAATCTCAATTCCGCACAGGAGCGTATCAAAAAATGGCACAAACTTATTGAAGACTATGTTGACCCCGACCGTGTTGACACTATCCCGAGCAGAAAAAACAATTTCCATACCATAGAAGATAGCGCGTATGGAAATCCTCCTTTTACCTTTTACACCATTTTGTCGGGCGATAATTGGGGAAATTATATTATCCACCGTATTGAAACAGCTAAAAAACAACTCGGTATTGAATAATTCGATTTAACGTTGTAAAGACAATAATAATAAAAAACGAGAGTAATTTTATGAAAAAAATTAACCCATCAATAATAATACAAGCGATTGTTCTGTCTTTGATTTTGATATGGTTGAGTTCCTGTAAGGCGCGAGGGGTAAAAAAACCCGAATTTGTCCAACTACCTACATACCGTATCGAAAGCGACAGGAATCGCGAGGGCGACTTGGACTACGTTTTCGACCTTGATGCTCTTCCTGTTATCACTATCGAAATTTCCTCCAATGATTTCAACACTATTCTTACTAACTTTGATAGAAATCCCTATAATAAAGAATATGTGCGCGCGGACTTTGTCTTTGATAAAGATGGGAAAATCGACCGCTTCAATAACATAGGATTTAGACTGCGGGGAACAAGGGGTAGTAAGTTCCGTGTTGTAACGGGTTCTAAATTTTATAACATAGAAAAGGTGAGATTTTTCAACTCCCATTTTCGTATAAGTTTTAATACCTACGTTGAAAGCGGGAGATTTTACCGACTCCGCAATCTTATTCTCAAATGGCATAACCAAGACCCTCTTTACGCACGGGAAATTTTATGCTATGACCTTTTTAACCGTTTTGGCGCAACCGCATCAAGGGCATCTTACGCAAGAGTCTATTTGCGGATAAAAGAGGATGGAAACGAAATTGCATACGGGGTCCACGCAATGATAGAACCCGTTGACCGGTCGTTTCTGCTTAGCCGTTACGATGATAATATGGGGCATTTATGGCAATGCGGATATCCAGCTGATTTAACAAAAAATTTGCGCAGAGGTCTTGTAGGCATGGAAGACCCCGAACGGGGTTTTAGACCCGCTTATGACTTCAAAACCCACAGTGAGGAACGCGGCGTTTTGTTTCAGGATGCTAAAACGGAATTGGGGAATTTCGTAACCAATATAAACCTGCTTGAAGGGGATGAGTTTGAAGACTGGATTACCAACAATATGGATATAGACGGTTTCCTGCGGACTTATGCTATCAATGTGCTTGTCGGAAGCTGGGATGATTACTGGAATAACGCAAATAATTATTATATCTACCGCGATTCAAGCGGAAAATGGTATTTTATACCGTGGGATTATGACAACACATTAGGAACAGGTTTTAACTGGGGTGGCGGGCAAGATTTCAGCACTAATGACGTGTTTGATTGGGGAAGGTTCGGCGAGCCGCTTATGAATAAAATAATGGCACGCCCAAATCTTCGTAAAATTTACTCCGATTATTTAACTTTGGCTTTAGACAAATCAAATGACATTTTTAATTATAAGTCGATAAAAACCCGTATAAAAAAATGGAATGCTATGATAAATGAATACGTTGACCCGTCTATGGTTGATACAATGCCTTTTTCTCAAAATAATTCCCATAAAATAGAAGATGCACCTTTTATGGACTACGATGCCGGCGATATAAATTTTAAACTACTTTCAGGCAATGAAACCAACAACTATATTATAAGAAGAATTAACAGCATAAAGAAACAATTAGAGTTGCAATAAATTAAATTCTCCTAAAAGTTGGTATAAAAACAGCGGTTTGCCGACTTGATTTTTAAAATTAAAAAGTGTTGAGGATACAAATGAAATATCTTATACTAATTTTGGCGGTTTTTGCACTTGTTTCCTGTAAAGCTCGTGAGATAAAACACCAAAGGTTTGCCCAACTACCGACATACCGCATAGAAAGCGAAAGGAATCGCAAGGGCGACTTGGACTATGTTTTCGACCTTGATGCCCTTCCCGTTATCACTATCGAAATTTCCTCCAATGATTTAAACACTATTCTTACTAACTTTGATAAAGACCCTCGCAATAAAAAATACGTGCGGGCTAATTTTATTTTTAAAAAAGACGGAAAAATCGACCGCTTTGATAATATCGGATTCAGAATACGCGGAGGAATGTGGAGCAGACGTCGCCCACAGGATTTTCCCGATTTATATGATAAAAAACAAGCCTTTTACGAAAATGCTCATTTCAGAATAAGTTTTAACACCTATGTTGAAAGCGGAAGGTTTTACCGTCTGCGAAACCTTATTCTTAAATGGCATAACCAAGACCCCCTTTATGCACGGGAAATTTTATGCTATGACCTTTTTAACCGTTTTGGCGTAAATGCATCACGGGCATCCTACGCAAGAGTCTATTTGCGGATAAAAGAAGATGGAAACGAAATCGCATACGGGGTTTATATTATGCTTGAACCGGTTGACCGCTCATTTCTGCGAAGCCGATACGGCGAAAATATGGGACATCTATGGAAATGCGGATATCCCGCTTTTCTAACGAAAAATTTGAGCAGAGGTCTTGTCGGTATGGAAGACTCCGACAGGGGTTATAGACCCGCTTATGACTTCAAAACTCACAGCGAGGAACGAGGTGTCCTGTTTGATGATGCCCGCGGATATTTTGAGAAGTTTGTCGAAAATCTCAACACCAAAGAGGGTGATGAATTTGAGGATTGGATTACCAATGCTATGGATGTGGATAACCTGCTGAGACTTTATGCAATCAACGTGCTTGTAAATATGTGGGATGATTATTGGATTCTGGGAAATAATTACTATTTGTATCGTGATAAAAAAGGCAAATGGCATTTTATTCCCTGGGATTATGATAATACATTCGGGACATCGTGGGGTTTGGGCGGAGATATAGAAAATCGCGACCTGTTCCAATGGGGCGAAGCGGAAAATCGTCCTTTATTAAACAAAATTATGGAGCGCCCCAAACTTCGGGCATCTTATTCAAACTATTTTGTTATACTTCTTGATGATAATAAAGATTATTTTAACGTTCAATCCCTGCAAAGCCGTATCCTTAAATGGCACGAACTTATAGGAGACTATGTAAACCCTAAATACGTTGATACATACCCGAACGAGCAAAACAATTTTCACTCTATTACCGATATGGCGTTTGGAATATCGCCTTTTTTCTTTTACACCCTTTTGTCGGGTGATGACCGGAGGAATTATATTATCCACCGTATTGAAACAGCTAAAAAACAGCTCGGCATTGAATAATTCGATTTAACGTTATAAAGACAAAATCTTCTATGATTAAGAACAAGTTTTAGTAATAAAATTATGGGGTTTTGATTAATAGAAATAAGGTGTTGACAAATTTTGAATAACGATTATCCTAATAGAGAATTTAATTTTAGTTAATGCATAGGGGAGGTAAAAATTGAAAAAGTTATTATATCTATTAACGGTTGTGTTTTTCCTGTGTGGAACGGGGTTTATTGATTGTAATGCTGAAGAATTAAAGATTATTTATGTATCCCATAGCGGAAATGACGAAAATCCGGGAGCCAAAGAAGAACCCTTAAAAACTATCCAGAATGCAATATCAAAAGCGCCGAAAAATTCGTATATCTATATCGCTTCCGGGGTTTATTTACCGGATGAAGGATTAAATGCAGCAAACCAAAGTAAATACTCAAGCAGCGGTTTACTAATTGACAAAAACGGATTAACCATAATCGGCGGATGGAATGAGAGTTTCAGCAAGCGGGATAAAATGAGCGAATTGGACGGGAAACAAGTCTTGAAGCATGTAATACATATCAACAATGCGGAAAATGTTACATTGGACGGGTTGGTTATACGAGGCGGAAATGCCGATGCGGGGAACAATACTCCCGGGTTTGGCGGAGGAATTTTTATTAACGGAGGAAAGGGGAATTTAGTTACCAATACAATAATATCCAATAACAGTTCGCGGGTTTTCGGCGGAGGAATATGTGTAATTGGAGGTAAAAATCATACGATAACCGCTCTTATTTCCGACAATAAAGCTCTTCTCGGAGGCGGGATATTTTTGTTGCACGGTGAGAATCATACGATAAAGGGAGACATTATTAATAATAGCGCCCAAAATTGGGGAGGCGGTCTCCAGTCATATTCCGGAACAAATTTTACGATAAATGCAACCATCAAAGGGAATAAAGCAGAAAACATCGGAGGCGGTATAGCTATAGAACAAGGGCTAAACCATACAATAAACGGTATTATTGAAGCAAACGAAGGAAAACTCAGTTCCGGTGGAATATTTCTATCTGAAGGAAAAAATTATACTATAAACGCCTCTATTAAAGGAAATTCCTCTATGATTTGGGGAGGCGGACTTGTTATTATGGACGGCAAAAATCATACTATAAGCGGAGTTATAAGCGATAATAAATCAATTAACGGCGGAGGGATTTATTTTATTGATAGTAAAGAAAATGAATCGAATATATTTGAATCGCCATCCATATATCGAAACGTCTCATACGGAATATCCCGTAGAACTCCTATGAGCAATCCTCAGGGTATAGATACAATCAAGAGCCGGGGAGATAATAAACCATCCGATATAAACTGGGTTCCTTAGAAAATAGCACATACGGAAAACCGTCTCCGTTTCATTCCATTTAAGCTAATTCATCTTTGACAAGCCCCGCCTGACTTTCCGATTTCCGCTTTTTCCTTATATATTCAAATAACTATTGACAGGAAAGCAGATTTAGTTTATATTTTATCTAAACGTTAAAGGTGTGCAGATGAGGTCTAATTTCCCGATACCCGACAGCGCAGACCCGATTATTGCATTCGGGGTGCATGATTCCCATTTAAGGCTTATGGAACGCTTACTGTCGCTGAAAATCATCCCTCATGAAAGCGAACTTATAATCGAAGGCGAGGATGAGAATATCAATATAGCCTCCAATGTCCTTGACAACCTGTTCTCGCTTTCCAAAAGCAAAACCCCGGTTTCCAATGACGAGATTAAGCTGATAATTGAGGAGTCCCGCAAATTCCATACTTATACGTTGGATAATATCGCAGCAAAGGGGCTGATGGTATCGAAACGAAAAAAGCGCATTAAACCGAGAAGCGTCAAACAAATGTCGTATATAAAAAAGATTTTCACAAACGACATAATTTTTTCCACAGGACCCGCCGGCACGGGAAAAACGTTCCTTGCCGTAGCCGTGGCGCTCCATTACCTTCATACGGGAAACATAAACCGTATAATACTAACCCGTCCCGTTGTGGAGGCGGGAGAAAGTCTCGGGTTTTTGCCCGGAACTTTAGAGGAAAAAATTAACCCATACACGCGCCCCTTATACGATGCTATACAGGAGATGTTATCCGCAGATGAGTTAAAGGCGCTCACGGAGCATAATATAATAGAACTCGCCCCGCTTGCTTATATGCGCGGGAGGACTTTATCCAACGCGTTTATTATATTGGATGAGGCGCAAAACACCTCGCATATACAGATGAAGATGTTTTTAACGCGTCTCGGGGAGGGGTCGAAGATGGTTATTACCGGAGATATCAGCCAAACCGACCTGCCTAAAGGCGCTTATTCGGGATTAAGAGAAGCGATTGAATTATTCGGTAATATCAGGGGGATAGCTATTGAGGAATTTGATTCATCGGACGTGGTGCGTCATGACCTTGTAAGAAAGATTGTCGAAATTTACGACGAGAGAGAAAAACAAAAATGATTTTTAAAAACATAAAAGACAGGGTTTCCAATTCGCTTGCTAAAATCGACAGGCTGAGTTTTATAATTTTCACTATCGGGTATGTTATTGTAGCGTTTTTTATAGTCTTGGCTTATAGATACCCGATTTACAGCGACTACCAGATTGATGATATTGCCAGACAAAACGTTGTCTCCGATTACAGTTTTGCATACTACGACCGTTCAGTAGTCAGGGAAATTATCGACTTTATAGAATCCACCAAGCCGTATTATTACAATCAAAATGAAAACTTCCGCCAAAATTTTGAAACGCGCCTGAACAATATTCTTGAAATCCTCCAGATAGAAAACGAAAAGGATTTCCTAAACGAAATCAGGCGAAAAAATCTTGATTTTTCACAAACCGCTTTGGATTATATAGTTCAAAACCGTTTCTTAATCGGAAAATACGAAAACCGTTTCCATTATCTATATAACGCCATAGTCTCCTCTTATATTGTAGTGGACAGGATTCCCGAACGGGGAATAGAGCGGGATATGGTTTTGGCAACACGTCAGGGCAATATAGAATATCCGCCAAGCCGCATTACTTTATACCCTCTCGAAAAAGAAATAGCGCTTGATTTTATTAACCGAACCTATCCCACCTGGCGTTACGCATTTAAAGAGGCTGTAGCGGAAATACTTGTCAACTCAATAGAACCCACCGCATATATAGACATAAACAAGCGACGGCGTATTGTAGAAACGGAATTAGAGCAATCCCATCACCAAAAATTTATAAAAAAAGGCGACATTATACTTAGCCGCGGGGATTTAATTGATACCGAAACATTGTCCAAGCTTCAAAGCTATAAGGAATATCGTCGCGATATTACCTCACGTATAATCCCCGTTTACCTTATCCTGTCGCTCATTGTCTATATTCTTATAATTTACCGCTTATACGCCTTTGAAAACCGCTCATTCAAGATAAAACGCCACGTTATGCTTACCGTTGTCTTTTTTGTTTTAAGCAACGCTTTCTTTTACATATCGTATCACTTAAAAGCGGGGTTTATGCTTCCGATTTCCCTGTTTATACCATTCGGTATAATATCTATGAGTTTACCCGACCTTATGCGAAATACGCGGGTTTCGATAATCCTGCTTGTATTCTTTTCGATATTTTTTATGTTTTACCCGATGTTTGATTTAATATCGTTTTTTGCATTGCTGACTATTTCCCTAACCACGGTTTACACATCCAAACTCCTAAAAAACCGCAAGGACTTTTTTCCGGTCGGTGCGATAATCGGCGTAATAAACCTAATTTTTGCAGTCCTTTATATGCGGATAGAAAACGGCGGTGGAAATTATTTTGACTGGGGATTTTTGCTCCTGTTTTCATTCGGGAACGGGCTTGTTTCCGCGATGTTGAGTTTGGGAATGATGCCTATTTTTGAAAATATGTTTAATATTCCCACAAAATTCCGTCTCCTTGAACTCGCCAACCCCACGACAAGCCCGCTTTTAAAACGTCTCAAGGTGGAAGCTCCGGGAACTTACAGCCATTCCCTCTTAATCGGGGATATGGCGGCTGAAGCCACTGAGGAACTCGGTATAGACCATCTCCTTGTCCGTGTCGGCGGATATTACCACGACATAGGAAAAATCGAAAACCCAATTTATTTTATCGAAAACCAGCAGGGCGCCAACAAGCACGATGAAATCAAGCCTACTATTTCGGTTTCAATAATCAAAAATCACGTGAAAGCGGGGGTAAATATAGCAAAAGAAAACCGTATTCCCGAAGAAATTATCGACTATATAAGGGAGCATCACGGCACCACCGCCATATCATATTTTTACCATCAGGCTTTGGGACTTTTCGGCGATGAGCAGGTTAATATACAGGACTATGAATACCCGGGACCCAAGCCCCACACGAAAGGCGCGGCAATTATTATGATTGCCGATGCGGTAGAGGCTTCCCTTCGCGCCTACTCCCAGAACAACGACAAACTATCGCTTAAAATTATACAGGAAATAGTCGATGATGCAATCAATATGCGTATGGCACAGGGACAATTCGACAACTGCGACCTTAATCTCCACGAAATAAAGACAATAAAAGAGGCGTTTATAAAATTCCTCTCCCGATACTATCACAGGCGATTGGAATACCAGAAAAAGGCTACGGAATAACGCGGATTTGCAGGGAGGGTGCGGAAGCGGTCATCTCGATATGCCTCGCTCGGCTCGGCTACTCGATGACCGGATGGTTTAAGAAAAGACTTTTAGATGACCGTCCGTTACACGAGTTCGGTCGTAAGGCCGAGTATCAAGGGGAACGCCCTTTAAACAAACCGGTCGCCGAGTGCGAGCGAAGCAAGGGTATTGAGGCAACCGTATATCAAGATGACCGAAAAAAAATCAGGAGGTAGCTATGAAAAGCCTGAAGGTCAAAAACCTGAGCGTTCCGTTTTCAAATATTGACCCCCGTCTCGGAAAAGACGCCGTAATTAATAATATCAGTTTCAGCGTGGAGGCGGGAAAAATTTTCGGGGTTGTTGGTCCTACGGGAAGCGGTAAATCCATACTTTTGCGCACCTTAGCGGGCGTAATTAATGCGGACAACGGAGAAATCCTTAAAGACGGGGAAAACATCACGCTAACCCCGCCATCGCAACGGAATATGGCAATGGTATTTCAAGACTATGTCCTCTACCCTCACATGAACGCAAAAAGCAACATACTGTTTCGTCTTTTTTCCAAGAAAGACCCCGCTATCAATAAACAGGCGAGGCTTGATGAGATAGCGACGATGCTCGGTATTAACGAGGAGAAACTCCTTAACAGGATGCCCCGCAATATATCCGGCGGTGAAAAACAGAGAGTCGCTATCGGGAAAGCTATTGCCAGCCTGCCGGAGATACTGCTTTTGGACGAGCCGTTTTCAAACATAGAGGAAAATAAACGCTACGAACTCAGGCATAATTTAAGGAAACTTATCCGTGAAAATAATATAGCGGCGGTTTACGTGTCGCATAATCAGGTCGAAATTGCCGAAATCGCCGATACAATGGCGGTGATGCATCAGGGAAGGTTTGAGCAAACCGGAACGTTTATCAACCTCTACTCCGACCCGAAACGGTATTTCGTATCGCTTTTTATCGGCGAAAAGACCACGAATTTTATCCGCAGTGAGGATGTAGCCTCGCTTACCGGCAATAAAATCCGATACAAACTCACAATCAGACCGGATGAGTGCGGGCTTGAGCCTGTCGAAAATTCAATAAAGATAGAAGGCGAGGTCGCGCTTATTGAAAAATTTATCCCCGATAAAAAACAGGTCGCATTTATAGACTGGAAAGGCGAACTTTTCGGGGTCGAACTGCCTATCGACTACGAGATAGAAAAATGGCAGCGGGTGGCAATGTATATCCCGCTTGATAAATCGAAATTCTTTGATGAAAGCGGGGACAGGATTTACAATTTGTGGTAGCTACCTGATAAGGATTTTCTGCTGGACACGCGCCGCCTGTTCCTCATCCATCATAGATAAATAAAGCGGAACCATCGACATAATGCCCTCTGCCTCAGCGCGCTCCTCTATTTTCCTGAAAACGTCTATAATCATCATATCGTCGAACTGCGAAACAATCCTCACCGCGGCATCGGGAGGCATATTTTCGATTTGGTTGGCGACCCGCGCGACCCGCACATCATATTCGGCGAGATTTTCGCGTTCCCGCTCCCATTGCGCAATCATATTTTCAACGCGCTGTCGTTCCTTGACGAGATTTTCGCGCTCAAGTTCCAAATTCCGCGCCTCTTCCTCTAATTTGCGTCTTTCCTCCTCAAAATTGCGGATTCTCTCGTTTAAAACCTGCCATTTCTTTTCAAGTTCCACTTTCTCAAGAAGGAACGGGTCTTCTATTTTAACTTTATAAGCGGTTCTCAAACCGGGAACGCGTGTAAAAATCTGGCGATAATCTATTATCTGCAAGAAATCCAATACATAAAGCGATATAAACGCAAGCGTGAGATTAATAAGAAGAAGGAAAAAAATACGCCTGTTCCTTTCCATACAAAAATCCTCCGTAAGGGGTTAAAAATTTTGGAAACTTCGGTAATACTGAAGCACCTTCGGAACATAATCCTGTGTTTCCCTGAAATTAGGGATACCGCCCGCTCTGTCAACGGCATTGGGTCCCGCATTATAAGCGGCAAGCGACTTTACCAAATCGCCGTCATATTTATCAAGAAGCATCTTTAAATATCGCGTTCCGCCGAAAATATTTTGCCTCGTATCAAACGGGTCATCCACCCCGAGAAGCTCCGCGGTTTTGGGCATCAACTGCATTAGCCCCATAGCCCCCGCGCGTGATACCGCTCCGGGGTTAAAATCGGACTCCTGTTTTATTACCGCACGGATTAACGCCTCGTCTATACCGTATCTTGCGGATGCGCTTGATATTATATCGTCAACCCCGGCGTTATCCTCTCCCAAAGATGTGTAAATCGACCTTAGAAGCTCGGTATTTTGAGGAGAATCCCCGATAGTGTAATCAAATTCGCTTCCCTTAAAGTCGGTTTTAAGTTCATTATCGATTAATTTTTCCGCTAAAATCTGAGAAAAGCTCTTTTCACCCGTTTGCGCCTCGTTATCGGCAGTTTTATTGTTATACCTGCGCGCGGGATTAACCGACGGAACTTTCCCGTAGGAATGGATTTCATCTATGCGCGAATGGATTTCATTAATACGCCCGTTAATCCTGTGAATAGACTCCAACATTTTCCCCTCCTCAACAAAAAAAGAACTCATTTAGATTTTCGGCATTTCAAAAAAAAGCATTAGTGAAATCAGTTATCGGGCAAATTTTTACGAATAAATACATTTTTGCCGATTTCATCAATTTCCATATTTTCCTCGCGTTTTTGCGCCTCTCTATGCTCATTTAAAGCCTTTTCCTTAAGAATTTCAACCGCGCGTTTATCCTGTTTGAGCTTGGTATATTTCGCAAGTTCCTTTTCCATAATCTTTCGTTTTTTTTCCATCTCGATTTCAATTACCCTGATAGCAGCATCCGAATCTGTAAGAAGTTTATCAAAAGCGCGAAGTTCGTTTATATCGGGGGGTTTGCCCTTGATAGAATCGCGGAAATGGCTGACCGTTTCAAGAATCCTGTTTTTCTTGTTGACTTCTAACTGATAATCTCCGCTTGCCTTGGCAAGGACAATCTTCTGTTCATCTTCAAGTTTTTGACGGATATCAAGAAGCCGTTGAAGCCTGAAACTAAATTTTTTCATAACCTTACCCGCAAAATCAAATTCCCCTCGTAATTATTCTAATCTACAATCCTTTAAATTTCAAAGTTTTAGCAAAAAAAGTTTTGATTTAATAAAAAAAGGCTGCCTGTTCGGCAGCCTGAATATATAAAATATGAAATAGGGTTACATACGAACTTCCATACCTTCCGAAATCCTTTCCATAGATGTAACAATCTTGGTAACACGAACGGCAAAGTTTTCATCTATAACCACAACCTCGCCCTGTGCAATAAGTTTGTCATTAACAAGAATATCAACAGGTTCGCCTGCAAGTTTATCAAGCTCAATAATAGAACCTTCGCCGAGAGCAAGAATGTCTTTGATAGTCATTTTCGTTCTACCGAGTTCTACCGTTACGCGCATAGGAACATCAAGAAGAAGCGATATATTGCCCCGTCCCTCGGATTCCATCCCGCTTTGCAGGGGTTCAAAGCCTACCTGACGCAAAGGAACGCCGCCCTGCTGTTGAGGCTGAACACCGCCTCCGAATGATGATACTGTGCTTGCTTTTGCCGCGTTGTATGAGGTAACAATAGAACGCGCCATAGCAATCGGGATAAAAACAAAGAATTTAACATTACCCTTGCCCTCAAGACTAAAATTATAATCAAGCCGAACCACAAACGCGCCGCCCGATACGGAAATCGGGGACGGATCTTGAAGTAAATCTATATGGGGAGCGCCGGGGGTAATAGCTTTTCCGAGTTTTTCGGATAATACCGTAACCAAGGCGCCGGTTGTCTGGCTGATAACCTCACCGAAAGTGTTGATAACCAAGTCGGAAACCTCGGTATTATCGTCCTGTCCGATAAGCACGTTGGTAATAGCAAGCACGCTTCGCTCAGGCACAACATATACCCATTCTCCGCTTACGCCGCCGGCAAGACTTACTTTAGCCTGAACAACCTTTCCCTTTATGTTTTTCTTCAGCGCATCAATTTGCCCGGATTCTATAAAAGGAGAGGTGAATTTAGTGGAAATACCGGTCAAAGTTCCCAAAGCGGTAGCCTGTGCGTTACCTATCTCTCGGATAAGTTCGCCTAAAAGAGCTTTATCGGGTTCTGAAAGACTTTCTCCCGATACGCTGGGCGCAGCGCCAAACCCGCCGCCTCCCGCGCTACCGAGATTCTCCGTCATTAATTCATCTGTTCCCTGTAATAAAGCATCTATTTCATCTTGAGACAATGTTCCGTCACTCATACCTTTCCTCCATTTTATTTTCTACTTAATAATCGGAATTTTACGCTCTTTCATTAGCAATATTATTGCTCCTCTTCTCCCATAAGAATATCAAGCAACATCTCCTCATCAATAGTCGATACAACTTCCTGAACCTGTATCGACCGCTTTGTTCCGACAACGCCGGGCTTGCCCCTGAACTTTGTGCTGCTTCCGATTATAACTTCAACTTCCGATTTAACCGTATCGTTCAACCGCACAACATCCCCCACCCGAAAATCGCGGATCTGCTTAAACGTCAATTCGGTTTCGCTCAGTTTCGCAATAACGTCAACGTAAACGTCCTCTATTTGTTCTTTTATTAAATTAAGGTTTTCGGTTGTAATACCTTTCCTGATACTTGAATACCAATATTGCGCGGAAAGTTTGGATATTATAGGCTCAATGGTAATATACGGGATACAGAAATTCATCATACCCTCAACGTCGCCGACTTTAGTATCAAACGTGGTCAAAACCACCATACTGTTAGGCGGAACAATACCTGCAAACTGCGGGTTTGTCTCAATATTACCGAGACGCGGTCTTAAATCAATCACGTTAGACCAAGACTCACGCAAATTACCCAAAAGACGCACGATAATACCCTCTATTACCGAAAGCTCAATATCCGTCAATTCGCGGTTGGTTTTTAACGGCTCCCCCTTCCCGCCGAACAAACGGTCTATTATAGCAAAAGTAACGCTCGGGTCAATCTCCACAACCGAACTTCCTTTAAGAGTGTCCATATTGATTATGCCGAGCGTGGTAGGCGAGGGAATTGAGCGGGTAAACTCCTCATAAGTAAGCTGGTCAACCGATACCACATGCACATGAACCATCGTGCGCAATTGCGCGGAAAGCGAGGTTGTAGTAAGACGGGCGAACGTTTCATGCATCATCTGGAGGGTGCGAATCTGGTCTTTGGAGAACTTATCGGGGCGCCTGAAGTCATAGACTTTCAAACGCTTTTTCTCGCGTCCTGCCTTAGGACCTCCTCCCGCCGATACGGATGAACCCCCGCCTCCGCCAAAACTCATATCCGCTTCGACACTTTCCCCGCTTGATACCGCCGTCAGTAACGCATCAATTTCGTCTTGCGACAGAATTTCTGTCATTCACAACTCCCTATGAAATTACAAATTCGTCATAGTAAACGTCTAATATCTCTCCGTTAATCAGCACGTTATTAATAGCTTTTTTGATTTCCTCTTTAAGCCTTTCGCGCTCTATGAATTCGTCAATGTCGCTTTTTTCCTTAGAGTTCAGGATTGTCAATATAATATCGCGTATCTGAACGCGCCTGTCGGTTAATTCCTGCTGGAGTTTCTTGTTGACATCATCATAACCGAGACTAAGCCTGACCCTCAAGAAATGTATTTCATCAACATCCGCGGTATTAACCCTGAAATCCTCAAGATGAAACACTGCAAGCGGAGGCGGTTTAGGTCGAAGCCTTACCGTTTGATACATCTCCTCACTTCTTCGGGTTACACTTGCTCTTACTATTATAACCGCAATTATAGTCGATAAAACAACCGCAACTATTATAGGAATTAAGTTTTTTAGCAACCATTCAATAATAAGCCCAATAGAAAAACCTTGCGTCACCTCCTCTTCGGGCGCGCTCTCTTCTTCTACGCCAATATCAAGATCTTCATTGTCGGCCATATTCTCCCTCCTGAGAAAAATTTTCCGCTTTTAATATTATCGGAAACTCAGGTCTTTTCTTAATTATTTGCTCAATATTATATTAAAGGCTCTAAGTTAAAAAATCAAGCGAAATATTTAATTAAAAATTCCCGCTTCCTTATTTTATATAGACTCGACAAAGTTACAAAGCGTTTTATCGTTTTCTGGACTTTTAAATCAATATACTGTATAATAAAGCGTGCCGTTAGGGGTGCCTCTTTTTAGAGGCTGAGATTAGACCCTTAGCACCTGACCCGGTTAATGCCGGCGTAGGGAAACGGATTGCTGTCCTGATACATAATAAATCCGTCCCTGCGTGGGGCGGTTTTTTTATTGCCCCATCGTTAATTACAAAAACACTTTTCGGAGGCAATAATATGCTCAATGAAACAATAATATCCAAGGCAATTATCGAAACCTATATGAAACGCCTGACCGACTTTACCGAAACGGAGGTCGCTATCGTAGGGGGAGGACCCTCGGGGTTGGTTTGCGCCTATCACCTCGCTAAAGCAGGGATAAAAACCGCAGTCTTTGAAAAAAAACTCTCCATAGGCGGGGGAATCTGGGGCGGCGGTATGATGTTTAACGAGGTAGTAATCCAGAAAGAAAGCCGTTCTATTGCCGAAATTTTCGGCTTAAACCTTGTCGAATACAAACCCGGATACTTTACCGTATCATCGGTGGAAATGGCATCCAAAATCACCGCTCATACTATCGACGCCGGCGCTAAGGTTTTCAACCTAATAGAAATAGAAGACGTTGTCGTGAAAAGCAATAAAGTAGCAGGGCTTGTGATAAACTGGTCTCCCGTCAAAGCAACGGGATTGCACGTTGACCCGCTTATGGTGGCATCAGATATAGTAGTCGATTCAACGGGACACCCCTCGGCGGTAGTCTCGATGCTTGCAAAGCGCGGGATAATTGAAACCCCCAAGGGCGAAGCCCCGTTGGACAGCCAAAACGGCGAGACTATGACCGTCGAGAATACCAGCGAAATTTTCCCCTCCCTCTATGTTACTGGAATGTCGGCTTGCGGGTTTTTCGGCTCGCCGAGAATGGGACCCATTTTCGGCGGGATGCTTCTTTCGGGAAAAAAAGCCGCAGATGATATAATAAAAAAACTAAGATAATCGGAGGTGTATAATGAATTATGCAAAAACTGCAGGAGAGCTATTAGCAAAAGTAAGGAAGGTTCATCCGTTATTACATCACATTACAAACTACGTGGTGATGAACGACTGCGCGAATATGGCGTTACATATCGGGGGGTCTCCCGTTATGGCGCACGCTCACAATGAGATGGAGGAAATGACCGGTATAGCAAGCGCGCTTGTTATCAATATCGGGACGCTCGATAACGAATGGATAGAGGGAATGAAAGTTGCCGCGAAAAAAGCCTCAACCCGCGGGATACCCATTATCCTTGACCCGGTTGGAGCGGGAGCAACAAAATTGCGAACTCAAACCGCGCTTAATTTTCTTAATAACTATCCCGTCGGGGTTCTTAAAGGCAATCTCGGTGAAATATCGGTTCTCGCGGGTTTGGGCGGCGAGGTCAGAGGCGTTGATTCGGCATCGGGAGGCGCGGAGGCTAAAATTTGCGCCGTTGAAGCCGCCGATAAATTCAATACCGTTGTCGCCGTTACGGGCAAAGAAGACTATATATCCGACGGGAAAACCACGCTTTGTGTATCCAACGGGCATAAGTGGCTATCGGCTATTACGGGAAGCGGATGTTGCGCGGGGACTGTCGTATCGGCATTCTGCGCTGTGGGTGATAATTTGGTTACCGCTTCCGCCTGCGGTCTTGCGGTTTACGGTATCGCAAGCGAAATCGCCGCACAGAACGCCAACGGACCCGCATCGTTCAGAACGGCATTTTTCGACACGGTTTATAACCTTACCCCCGAAATTGTAGAAAAACACGCGAGAATTGAAAATGCATAGTAAATCCGCAATAGACTATTCCGTATATTTTGTAGCGGATTCAACGGTAAGAGGAAATCGCACTCTGCCCGAATTAGTCGAAATGGCTTTATCGGGAGGGGCTACTATAATCCAGCTTCGCCACAAAACATCATCATCACGGGAGTTTTTAAACGATGCCGTCGCTATCAAAAGAATTTGCAACGCTTACGGAGTTCCTTTTATAGTCAACGACCGTATTGATATAGCCTTAGCGGTTGATGCCGACGGGGTTCATATCGGACAGGACGATATACCGTTGTCAACGGCGCGCCGGTTGACGGGCGATAAAAAAATTATCGGCGTATCGGCAAGTTGCGCAGATGAGGCAATACTCGCCGAAAAAGAAGGCGCGGACTATATCGGGGCGGGGGCGGTTTTCGCCACCCTATCCAAGCCCGATGCCGGCAAGCCTATCGGTTTTGACGGTTTATCCGAAATCGCGCGCGCGGTTAATATACCCGTCGTGGCTATCGGAGGGATTAACCGCTCCAATGCCCGTCAATGCTTTAACGCGGGGGCTATGGGGGTTGCCGTCATTTCCGCTATAAGTCTTGCCGATAACCCGAAGATTTCCGCTATGGAGTTGAAAAAGTCTATCGTTCAATCGGGATAACCGGACGGTGTTCCCCTCGATACTTGGTCTTACGACCAAACTCGGGGAACGGATGGTTTAAGGAAGGACTTCATAGGTAACAAACCGGTCATCGAGTTTGCCGATAGGCAAGTATCGAGATGACCATCCCGCCGTGTTATGCTGATTATACCCGTGTCAGCCTGACTTGGTGAAGCGTATCTCCTTTAACGGATGCAGATTCTTCAGGGGTAGGGCTAAAGTAGAGCAATCAGAATGACACTTAAAAGGTCAGTATCAAGGGGAGCGTTATCGGGATGACCGGACGGTGTTCCCCTCGATACTTGGTCTTACGACCAAACTCGGGGAACGGGTGGTTTAAGAAAGGACTTCATAGGTAACAAACCGGTCATCGAGTTTGCCGATAGGCAAGTATCGAGATGACCATCCCGCCGTGTTATGCTGATTATACCCGTGTCAGCCTGACTTGGTGAAGCGTATCTCCTTTAACGGATGCAGATTCTTCAGGGGTAGGGCTAAAGTAGAGCAATCAGAATGACACTTAAAAGGTCAGTATCAAGGGGAGCGTTATCGGAATGACCCCTTGTCGTTCCAAAAAAGAAAGGATACATCTAAGTCCAAAAAAGAGAGTTCCCAA
>CAZQBT010000041.1:0-21201 GCA_964591955.1 uncultured Brevinematales bacterium
ATGTGACATTTCTATTTAAACGAAACCTGTGACATTTCTATTTTCTTGACACATCAGGCTTATCTCAATATTGACATAAATCAAATATGGTTATATACTAAAAGTCGTAAAATATGACTTAGCCTCGGTTTACCCTATTAACGCATTGTAAAAACGGGAGTTGCTATGGATAAAATAAAAATCTTGGTTGTCGATGATGAAGAGCATATTTGCAAGATGGTTTTACGTTTCCTGTCTATGAATAATTACAGGGGGGACTCCGCGAAAAACGGGAAAAAGGCTTTGGATATGCTTGCCAAAAATAAATATGATATTGTTCTAACCGATATAAAAATGCCTGAGATGGATGGGATTTCGCTGATGAAGGTGGCAAAAGACACTTATCCCGACCTGATTTTTATAATTATGAGCGCTTACGGGACTCTTGAAAGTGCTATTGAATCAATGAAGATGGGAGCAATTAACTTTATAAAGAAACCCATCAGTATCGTTGAGCTTATATCGACAATAAAAAAAGCCGAGGATTTTATATTCAGCAAAAGCGTTCATCTCAAAGTAAAGGATTATATCATTGATATAAACAAGTCCGTCAGTTTGACGACAAAAGAACTCCATCAAAACTTGGACATGATGGTAAATTATCTTACTACGGAATTACGGGATTTCGGAGCGCCCAAAGCCTCCGTTGATAACCTGACTTTGGCGCTTTACGAGGCTCTCACTAACGCAATAGAACACGGCAACCTCAAATTGGATAAATCCATTACACGCGACCATACTATTGAAATTTTCGACAATTTCCTTAAAGACAAACTCAAAAAACTTGAAGACCCTGCCCTCGCCGGTAAACTTGTGCTTATATCTTTCAGGTTTTCTAAAAACGAAATGGAATTTACTATTACCGATGAAGGCAACGGGTTTGATTATAAAAGATTTATTTCCGATGTTGAAAGCAATATATATACCGATAAATTAAATAAAGGACTCTTTTTGATTAAACACGTGGTAAACAAATTAGAGTTTAACGAAAAAGGCAACCAAATAAAAATGACTATAAAGGTTAACTGATAAAACGCTGAATTATTTAAGCTGAGGAGACATCTATGAAAAAATTTATTTCCATTTTAATAGCAATACTTATTAGCGGGTTTCTGTTTGCAGAAACCACAAACGATGTTGAAAACGAAACGGAAAGCCGGCCAAGACGGGAGACAACTAACACCGAGACAACAACCGAAAGCAGTCCCGAAACTACGCCAACCCCCGAACGGGAAGAACCGTCAACACAACCCGCAAGAACGCCTACCGTTTCACCCGAACAGCGACTCCTAAACGCTATTGCATCAAATCCCCGCAACGAATCGGCATATATGGAATTAATCCGTCTATACGGTTCACAGGGTCGATACAGCGACCGAATCAGGATAACACTTCAGGCTTTGCAAAATCTCGGGGATTCCGCCAATCTTTATATGATTGTCGGTGATGACTACCGTATATTGGGAGATTTTTCCAAATCACTTGTGTCGTATCAGTTCGCTTTAAGATTAGCCCCCACCGGTTCGGATATTTATAACCGTATGGGGCTCACCCTGCTCAGATTATCCAATTTTCATCAGGCGGAGGCGGCTTTCAGGGGCGCCGTTTTTTTCTCAAGCGACACAAGACCTGTGGCAAAAGGCGTTTATCTTAATAATCTCGGCGTTTCTTTTGAAGCCCGTGAAGAATTTGAAAGCGCCGCAAATTTTTTCCGCGAAGCTTTGCGCTATTATCCCTCTTACGACAAGGCTCAGGACAATCTGCGAAGAGTTGAGCAGAGAAATTAAAAATTAGCCTCGGGGTTTTTTCTTTTAAATATGATTGATGATTTTTTAGATTATCCTCTTTTTGACCTAAAAGGTATCAGGCATCTCAGCGATATAGAAAAACTTATTGATAACGGAGATTCTTTCGGAGTCAAATTTTATTTCTTTGACGATATTATTCTCAAAAAGGTCAAGTCCATTACCGAAGCTATTTTACTCAAAAGCGGTTTCCCTCACTACATTGATTTGCTTTACAACGGTATGAAAGAAATTATTATCAACGGCTTGAAAGCTAACCTTAAACGCGTTATATTTAAAAAGAACGACATAAGCCTTGATAAACCCAAAAGCATAGAAAAAGGTATGAAACTTTTTAAAGAATTTATAGTAACTCACGACTCCGACACTATTGAAACATTACTTAAAGATAACGGCTACGTGCTGATAATCTATTTCTTTATGCTTGAAAACGGGCTAAAAATAGAGGTGCTGAACAACAGCGAACTTACCGGATTTGAGGAAAAAAGAATACGGGAAAAATTCAAACGCGCTATGCAATATAAATCTCTTATAGAATATATTGAAGCGGAGGGCGAAGACCAGCTTGAGGGCGCGGGGCTTGGGTTGTTTCTTTTTGTGCTTATGCTTCGTGAAATGGGGATTAACCCCGCAAATTTCCGTGTGGGACGCTTTACCGATGGGTTTACGGTTTCACGTATAGAAATACCGTTCAACGAAAATTATTGCGGGAAACGGGACAACTGACGTTTTTTGTGCTTTTTTAAACTTTCAGGCTTAAAATATCGAAAATATAGTTACAACAAAATATAATAGGAGACAGGGTGGGAAATCAAAGTATTGCAGATTTAAAACGCGATTTATTTGACCTCGTTAATGTTATGAACTCTATTACCAGCGAGCATAATCTCGATAAGCTACTGCGTCTTATCGTGGACTCCGCCGTTCATATCACCGGCTCCGATGCCGCAAGTCTTTATCTGATTGAAGGCAATAAACTTAAGTTTGTGGTTACCGCAAACAAAACTCTTGAAAAACGATGGAGCAAAAAAACACTTGACGACCAGTTTAAGCCGTTCCATATTCCTATTTCGACCGAAAGTATATCCGGGTTTGTCGCGGAAACCGGTAGTATTGTCAATATAAAAGATGTTTACGAATTAAAAGATAATGTTCCTTATTCATTCAACAAGCAGTTTGATATAAATAATGATTACCGTTCGCGCTCTTTGCTTACTTTGCCGTTAATTAACCGCGAGGGAAAAATAATAGGAGTGCTTCAATTGATAAATAAACTGTCAAAAGATGGAAAAACCGTGGGTTCATACAAAAAATATGACGAGGAAATCGCCTCATCTCTCGGTTCACAGGCGGCAATAGCGCTTGACAATGCCCGTCTAACAGAAAACCTAAAAAAAGCCCACTACGATTCAATTATGCGTCTCTCCGCAGCTAATGAATTTCGCGATAACGAAACGGGATTTCACGTAAAAAGGGTTAGCGCCTATTGCGAAATAATCGCGCGCACCTTAGGTAAGGATACGACATATATCCAAAATATCAAATATGCAAGCCCGCTTCACGACATCGGGAAAATAGGCATACCCGACCAGATACTCCGAAAGCCGGGAAAGCTCACCACAAGCGAATATGAAATAATGAAAACTCACGCTAATATCGGGGCGCAAATTCTGGGAAAACCCGATAATGAAATTATGCGTCTCGCCGTTGAGGTTGCCGTTTCCCATCACGAGAAATGGGACGGAACCGGCTATCCTAACGGGCTTAAAGGCGATAAAATCCCCCTCTCAGGCAGGATTACCGCTATCGCCGACGTTTTCGATGCTTTATCAAACAAACGCGTTTATAAACCCGCTTTCCCGCTTGATAAAACTTTCAAGATTATTAAGGAATCTTGCGGGTCTCATTTCGACCCTGAAATAGTCGAAGCTTTTGAAAAATCCACAGACGATATTTTAGAGATATTCAATACCTACAAGGATGAAGACTAAAAGCCGATTATAGACGGTCCTATAAGCCTTAAAAACTGAAGGAAAAGATTAGTAACCACTCCGGCGAGTATATCATCAAATACAATCCCTATCCCACCTTCAAGTTTCATAGACTTTCGTATTATATACGGCTTCCACACATCGAAAAGCCTGAATAACAAAAACCCTATCACCATATACCTGATACTGTCTATGCCTCCGTCAAAGTGGAAAGATACCATCGCAACGAGATAACCGACTATCTCATCAATAACTATATATTTACAGTTCTTTTCCTTGAACATAACCCTTTCGGCATAATCCGAAAGAGGAATAGCAATAATGATAAGAGCAATCAACAGAATATAATAAAAGACGGGATGAGGACTTACAAAAACGTAGATGACAACCCCTATAAGCGTGCCGAATACCCCGGGCATAAAAGGGATATATCCCGTAAAAAAACCGGTAACTATAAATTCTTTAATTTTCCTCCACAACTCAACCATCACTCCTCCTCGCTTTCAGAAAAGAGATAAAATAACCCGCGCCGCTGTATAAAGTAAAGGCAACGATAATAAAAGTCAACGCCAACGGGATAAATGCAATCCATGATTGTCCCGTAACCTCCCAAAGCACCGGGTAATTAATAAAGTCAATTTCAAGCACAAGCGCAGTTATACGCGCACTGACCATATACGCCATAACGCAGGCAATAGCAATCATCTGTGCGGTAGTCTTAGCCTTAGCCACAAACGATGTAACAAATTTTATGCCTTTTTTATCCGAAACCACCCTGAGCAGAGTAATAAAAATATCGCGAACATATAAAAACGCCACGAGCCATAGGGGTATCAAAAGCCCGTCTATAAAAACAAAAACGGTATAAACACTTAAAACAAGGATTTTATCGGCGAGAGGGTCTAAAAATGCGCCGAAACTGCTCTCCTGATTATATTTCCGCGCAATTTTTCCGTCAAGCATATCGGTAAGCGCCGACAACCCGTATAATGCAAAAGCCGCCCAAAGCGCAACAAAAGTCTCCGCAACTAAAAAATAGCATATCACGGGAATTAGCAAAACCCTGAATACGGTCAAAATATTAGGTATTGTGAGTTGAAATTTAATCCGTTTTTTCTGCGTCAATTATCTCTCCTTGCAAATCGTAATTGTTTCTAACACCGTTTATTTTTACCTTAACGAAATCAATATCCTCAATATCGCCGTAAAAATCCGCATAAACCGCCCCGTCAATTTCGGGAGCGTCATACTCGCTTCGCAAAACAATTTCGCGCCCCTTATCCCCGTCCCTGCCGACAGCTATACCGTCGTTTATGCACACAAGGGTTTTCCCGATATAAGAGGAAATAGTCTCGCGGGAAATACTTTCCTGCAAAGCCGAAATCTCTTTAAGTCTCGCGTTGATAATCCGCTTATTAAGTTTACCGTCCAATCCGTAAGCCGAAGTGTTTTCCTCATCGGAATAAGCAAAAAATCCCGCGCGATTAAGACGGGTTCGGGTAAGAAATTCCTTCAGCTCCCCGAAATCCTCATCGGTTTCACCCGGAAACCCAACTATAAAAGCGGAACGGATTGCAATATCGGGGTTAATGTCGCGAAGCCTGTCTATTATGTTAATATACTCATCCATACCGCCCGGACGGTTCATCCTGCGCAAAACCCTGCCGCTTGCGTGTTGAAGCGGAATATCAATATAGTTACAAAGATTATCCCTCTCCTTTAAAAGCGAGGCAATCTCATAAATAATATCATCGGGAAAAAGATACAAAAGCCGTATCCATTTAAAGTCCAAATCGGCAAGGCGTTTAATCAAATCGACAATCGCCTTTTTTCCGTATAATTCGCGCCCGTAAGAGGTAATATCCTCGCCGACAAGAATCAACTCGCGAACACCCGAATCTAACAGGAATTGAGCCTCGGATAAAATATCCTCAACGGGACGGCTTCGCTCTTTTCCTCTTATAGAGGGAATAGCGCAAAACGCGCAGTTACGGTCGCACCCCTCCGAGATTTTAAGGTAAGCATAATAAAGCCCCGAAAAGACAAGTTCCCTCTGCGTTTCGGATGAAAAATCCGCATATTCGCCCTCATCAAGCAAATTACCGGTTTTCACCGATAACAAAACGGCATCGACAATTTTTTTCGGGTCGCGGACACCGATAGCCGAATCTATTTCAGGCACGGAACGCAAAAGCTCCTCACGGTAACGCTCGCTAAGACATCCCGCTACTACAATTTTTAAATCGGGACGATTGTCCTTAATGGATGCATACTGCAAAATGGCATCTATCGATTCCTCTTTAGCCGATTCGATAAACCCGCAGGTGTTTACAACAATAACATCGGCATCTTCCGTAGAGAACGTCAAGTCCAAGCCTTTCCCCCGCAAATAAAAGCACATCCTCTCCGCATCCACAAGAGCTTTCGGACACCCCAAAGAATCAAAAAAGATTTTCATAACTATTTAAGTATGGCTCTGACAAGATGGAATTTACCGCCTTCGGTCTTCCAATAAAACACGGATTTATTAACCTCACCCAAAGCCCCGCCTTTCTCTTCTTTATTACCGACAACAAATTTCACAACCCCTGCATTACCGAGAAAAACTCTGCATTTATCCTCAAATGAAATATTAATTTCAAGGTCGCGGCGAAGTTGTGCTTCCTGTTCGGTATCGCCGTCCGCCGAATACGCAACCCATCCCGCACCCGAAGATACCAGACGGATATTAACGGGATGCTTATTATCCGCGGTAAGAAGAACAGTCTCGACGGCAACATTCTCTTTATACTCGGAAGGTATAGTTGCCGTATCACGAATAACCGGTTCTTCACGAAGCAAAGCCACTGCCATCCTGATTTTGCGGTTTTCAATTGCAAAAACCTCAATACCGAGGTCGTCGATTTTATTATCGCTTGTGTCGATATTGAGCACACCGCCTTCTTTTATATGATAAGACTTACGATTAACCCGAAGTTCCAAAGTCTTGGAAATACCGAGACGGCTTAACTGTATTTCAATGACACGAAGGTTTTCCGGCACAATCATATTTGTAATATAAATAGTATCGCCGATTTGAAATTCCTGATTAACAATCCTGTCGATAACATCGGAGGAAAAATGGTAAGATTGAGGGGAAACAATATCCGCCCTGACGACGCTTCGATTCTCGATAATTTTTACAATCAAAAAAACAACCAGGAGAAGCCCTAAAATCGCTCCTCCGATAACTGCCGCCATCTTGCCGCCTTTAGCGTTAGCTTTACGGGTTTGCGTGCCTACTAACTGTTCAATAGGCACATCCTGCTCAATCTTGACTTGCCTTCTATACATAGAAAGCACGCGCTCCTTGTCAACCTCAAGAGCATCGGCATAAGTATTCAGAAACCCGAAAAGATAGGTTTCACCGGGGAACTCTTCAAAATCATCCGACTCCAAAGCCACAAGGTATCTTTTTGAAACATTAGTTTCTCTTGAAATTTCGTCTATGGAAATCCCTTTTGATTTTCTTGTTTCCTGTAAAAACTGACCGAGCGTCATTTTTTCCTGATTCGCCATCATACTCTCCTTAACCTCCAAAATTCAGTCCCTTACATTATAATTTCTTTTTGTTCAATTGACAAATTATAAAACAGTTTCTATAATGTTAATTGAAAATAATCTAAAATTTGGTGCGATTAAGTTTTATATTTTCAAAAGAACAAGAGAGAGGCTGATAATGGAAAGATTTTTTTATGTTTTGCTGGTTTTTCAAATTAGTTTTGTTTTTTTGGTATTCGGCGGGTGTGACAAAGATGAGGCTACCGGAAATAACAACGATATTCAAACGCAAGTTACTTCAACAAACGATGAGGAAGATGATTTTGATTATCTAAGCGTAATAACAATCCAATCCGGGAAAAAAGTCGTTCTTGATAACCCCGAAACATTTATCCAAATAGCAATATTATACGCACACCACCAACAACTATGGGTTGATGAACTTAACGAAATATCCGACCCATCCATCGACCCGGAGAAATTTTTTGCACAGAGGCGAAAAGACTTTTTTGCCGGTTTGTCCATCAGGGAAAACGATTTCGCAAGATATTACAGTCTCCCTAATAATCAGGAAGCTGTCGAACGTTTCCTTGAAGAAAATCCCGATTTTAAAAAGGCTTATGAGGCATCAATGAAATAACCCGCGTTTTACCGTAATATTGACTTGTTTATTTAGCGAATTTATATTATATTAATAATAAGGGAGAAATTTATGAAAATAAAAAGATTATCGCAGGTAAAAGCGAGTTTGGATATGACTCCTCTGATAGACGTTGTATTCCAACTATTGGCGTTTTTTATGATAACCTCGACTTTTATCAAAACTTCTGCAATAAACGTAGATTTACCGACCGCGCAAACATCCGATGCCCAGCCTATTCGCGAGGCGGTTGTTACTCTTTACCGAAACAACGCCATAACCTTAAATGATGAACCTATCGAAATAAGCGAACTCGGTATCCGTGTAAAAGAGCTTTATATCCGAAACAACGACCTCGTTGTAACAATCCGCGGCGACAGGGGAGTCAATTACGGTAAACTGATAGAAACAATGGACGTTATACGTCTTTCCGGGGTAAAGCGGATGAGTCTTGCGACACGCCTGAAAGAGGAGTAATTTATGCACACTGTCAAGGTAAAGGAAAAGCCCAAAAAGCTTGACCTTTCCGGTCTCACTTTAAATAAAAGCTTTATCATTTCAATACTGATACATTTGTTATTGATACTTATTTTGAGTATATCGCTGACAAATCTGCCGAGTTTGGATGCGCCGTCTCCTATTATAGTCAATATAGAACCCGCAACCCAAACAATCACGGCGGGAATAGAGGAGGCATTACAACAACCCGCGACAACAACCTCACCGAGACTTGAGCGCGTAACGGAAAGCGCGGTAAAAGAACCGGTTCCCGACAGAGTAACCCCCGCACAACCGACACCGAGAACGCAGGATTCCACTGCGGAAATACGCGAAAATCTACGCCGCCTTGCAAATGAGTCGGAACAAAATCTTCTTAAACAGGAAGCTACGCCTGTTGATAAACCCAAGACCGTTGACACTCCCATACCGAAAATTGCCGAAACCGAAAGCGAAGACCGCCAATTAAAAGAAGTTGCGCGTGGTATTGAACAAAGCCTTGATCAGGATTTGCTTAATGCGCTTAATACGGGCGAACCGAGAACACCGGGCAGAGGAGACCCTCTAAGCGATGCCACTTGGCAGGCACGTCCGCGTAAAACCCTGTTTTTCCCCGACCTTGAATCAAAAATCCCCGAGGAATTCAGAAGACGCGGGATGGGATACTCCGTGAAGGTCAGGCTTGCGTTTAATCAACAGGGATTATGCACTATGGTTGAATTAATCGAATCCTCCGGTCAATCAAGGATTGATTCTATATTCCTTACGGAATTGCGTAAAATCAGAGTTGAGCCTACGGATGAGGCGCGCGTTGATGTTATTACGGCAACGTTTACTATATCGGTCAGGTAGCGTTAATCTTCCTAAGCATCGTCTTCCTTTCCGCTACTCTCTAAATCATCCTCTAATTCTTTCTCGGCGGTTTTTATTAAATTATCAAAGTCCTGAAGCGAGGCGCTAATCTTTGTTTCAATCTCTTTTTTGAGTTCCTCAATCCCTTTTTCGTAGTCTTTGCCGGACTGTTCGATTTCTTTGGCAAGAGCCTCTTTTACGGCTTCTAAAGCCTCCTGATAGTTTTTACGGCTTACCGCCATCTCCTTATCGAGATGCTCTAAAACTTCCCTGCTGGCTTTTTTACCGCCTTTGATTAAATCAACAACACCGGCGCCTGTCTGTTTGATTTCTTTTTTTATCTGAGCCTTAACCTCATCAACCTTCCTGTGTAAAATATCAAAAATATCTTCTCCCGACATATATCCCTCCTATTCGCTGTTATCCCCAGCGTTTTTATCCTTTTTTTTGGTCTTCTCCTTTACAAAATCTTTAGCCTGCCGAACTCCTTTTTTAACGTCCGCTTTAGTATCTTCAATTAGCTTTTGAAAATCCTCGCGGTTTCGCTCAACTTCTTTCTTGAGCTCATCTTTAGTGCTTTTAACAAAGGCATTAAGGCTTTCTCTGTTTGATTCAAGTTCCTTATCGAATTCCTTTCTTGCCTTAGCGGATAATTTTTCAAAGTCCGTTTTTGCGGATTTTAAGAAGGATTCAAAATCCTCTTTAGAACGTGCGCCTTCTTTTTTAAATTCCTTTGAAATTTCTTTCTCCGCGTAATTTAAAAAATCCCTGAAATCTTCAAAAGCCCTGTCCATTTCTTTCGTAAAAAATTTCTTCGCATCCCTTAAATGCTCCGCCACTTCATCAAAGAAATCTTTTTCAACATTTTTCTCAGACGACATAAATTCCTCCTCGTCTTTGGTATTTGATTTTATCGGTAAATAAGATATTTGTCAATAGAAAAGATGATTTTTTGAAATATATCAAATTCGGGAATACCCCGAGTGCAAAACAAAATCAAACTAGTTTTATTCAATATAATTTTCGTCTAACAATCCCGCAAGCGTCCCGCGTTCTTCCGTTAAATCCTCTGCTTCATACCATCTGACTTCCCCGACAGGGTTATCAATATCAATTTCGGACAATTCCTCCCCCTCAATATCGTTAAAATCATCAACAAGCGAAGGAATTTCGGTATAATCGAACTGAGTTTCAATAAAAGAAAAATCTTCTTCTAAAGTGTGGTTTCTATCGGGCGAACAAAATCTCTGCAAAAGCTCATAACGACGCCATAATATATTACGGTTACCGAAATTATACGGGGAATACCTGAGCGGACTTGAAAGAATTACAACCAATCTCATTTTTTCATCGGTATCAAGCCCATTTAAAGGTCTTAGAAAATAGTATCGGCTTGCATTTCCAATACCGAATATCCCCTCGCCCCACTCGGCATAATTCAAGTAAAGCTCCATAATACGGTCTTTGCTCATAAAAAAATCCATCCCGACAGCAAGCCACATCTCGACATATTTTCTTAAATAGGATTTTTGGGGATTTAAAAAGACCGTGCGTGCAAGCTGTTGGGTAATAGTGCTGCCGCCGTAAGCAATACGCCCCATCTGACGATTCATCCTGTATGCGTTTAATATACCTTCAAGGTCAACCCCCCGATGGCGGTAAAAATGGACATCCTCCGCAACTCTTACCATACGTTGGAAATCGGCGGGAATATCCTTGAGCGGAATAAAATTAACTTTATATACGGTATAATCAGAATTCCTCGCCCTGTGCCTCATCAGCGATACCGATGACGGATTGCCGAAATTCAAACTCATACTTGCAAAGAAAATCCATGAAAATAAAAGCGAATGAAGCGAGACAATCAAAAAGATATTTATTTTCAATAAGTTAAGAAATATCCGTCCCAGAAACCTGAGACTTCTGTTTACAAAAGTTGCTACGACCGTTGCCATAAAAGCTCCTAAGTCCTTCTTTCTTCTCTTTCCGCCGCGGGAAAAAGAATATTATTTAAAATAAGACGGTATCCCGGCGAATTGGGAAATAAATCAAGGTTTGTCGGGGGGTCTCCGACCCTGTGAGCATAATCCTCCGGGTCGTGTCCCGCATAAAACGTAAAAGTCCCCTTTCCTCGGTCTCCGTGAATATAATTAACCCAGTCCTTACCCTCAACTGTATTCAGGATAGTAATATCCTTTTTTAAAACCCTTAGCCGAAATCCGGTAGTCTGTCCCAAAAATCCTTTGACCAAATTCCTGTGATTTTGCACAAGCATAGCAGGTATAGTATCATATTTAGCGGAAAATTCGTTTAACTTAAAATGAAACGGGGTATAATAAATCTTCTCCTCCATAGGGTCAATATCTATATCCGAAAATTCATAGATATAGGGCGAGGTAACAAGCGTAAAATCCTCAAAAGCGAAATTTCTCTCAAAACTCATCCTTTCCCGCCAATCGGAATCCATCGGAGACCCGTCAATTTCCACAGGAACAATATCTATCCCCAAAGTGGAAAGCGCAACGTCAATGGTATCCGTAGCCGAACACATTGCAAACATAAACCCGCCGTTCTCCACATATTCGCGGATTTTAACGGCGACAGCCTTTTTGTTCTCCTGAACCGATGAAAACCCGAGTTTTTCCGCCATCTCCTCAAAAAGCACAACCTTCTCTATATACCAAGGCTCATTCCTGAAAGCAAACCAGAATTTCCCATGCTGCCCGGTAAAATCCTCGTGATGGAGATGAAGCCAGTCAAAATTATCAGTCGTAAGAAGCCCCGCCATAACCTCCTTATCCCAAATACGGGTGTAAGGAATTTCGGCATATTCAAGCACAAGCGTTACGGCATCATCCCAAGGGGCGTTCCACGGAGGCGCATACACCGCAATAGTCGGCGCTTTATCCAAACGCACGGAATACATATTCTCCCGTTCAATTATGGAATTAATATCCGTCAACCTGCCATAGTCAATTATGGTGTAAGTTACATTCCTTGAAACAGCGCGGGTTGCAAATTTAGAGCTGTCCGACATAATAACGAAACTGCCCCCGCGATAATTCAAAAGCCACTTGACCTCCACCCCGTTTTGCAATGCGTAATATGCAAGCCCGTAAGCCTTTAGATGGTTAGCCTGTGTGTCGTCCATCGGGACAAGCATCAATGCAAAACTTTGAAGCGGAATTAAAATCAAAAACAATATCCATTTTTTCATATACAAAACCACATAAAATTTATACGGCGTATATTATCACCGCTTATAAAATATCCTTTGTTTTTAATATTCACTTGAGTATGAGTATAGAAAAGGCAATTCGGTTAGATAGTGTTTTAGCCTATATCATCAATATTGGTTACGAAATTAACATTGGATAAAATAAATTTCTTCCTGTTATCCCCGCTTTTTACATTATCCGACATAAGCACTTTTAGCAGATGTTCCGCCTCATCAAAGTCGGTAATCTGAACCTGAAGCATTTTTCGGGTCTTGGGGTCCATTGTGGTATTCCACAACTGGTCGGGGTTCATTTCACCAAGACCTTTATATCGCTGCACGTCGATTTTTTTATCGGCAAATTTCTTTGCTATAACCTGCTCTTTTTCCTGTTCGGTATAAGCATACTCAAATTTACTGCCCGCCGAAATTTTATAAAGCGGAGGGCAGGCAATATAAACATGCCCTTGCTCAATAAGAGGACGCATAAAGCGATAGAAAAAGGTCAAAAGCAGGGTTCGGATATGCGACCCGTCAACATCGGCATCGGTCATTATCACAACCTTGTTGTAGTTGAGCTTTGAAATATCGAAATGGGTATAATACCCCGTGCCGAGAACGGCAATCATAGTCTTGATTTCCTCATTGGCAAGTATGGAATTAATAGCTTTGCGCTCAATTTTCTTTTCGACATTAAGGATTTTACCTCTAAGCGGGAGAATCGCCTGAATTTCCCTGTCGCGCCCCTGTTTTGCAGAACCGCCTGCCGAATCCCCCTCTACAATAAAAAGCTCGCGGCGTTCACGGACACGCGTAGTGCAGTCGGCAAGTTTCCCCGCAATTTGGGTTAATGTAGCCTTACGCCCGCGCCCCACGTTGGCACGAACGCCCTCGCGCGCTTTCTCCGCCTCAGCAAGCGCTTTTAATTCCATCACCGCCTTTTTCAGGATAGACTCGGCAAGTTCTATGTTTTTCTCAAAAAACAGCGCCAACTGATTTTCTATAATATCTTTTACTATGCGACGGGTTTCTACGGGTTCGGTAAGTTTATCTTTAGTCTGCCCCTTAAATTCGGCGTTTGGTATCTTGGTATTAATAACTGCAGTCAAGCCGAAAGAAAGAGTTTTTTTGCTGATTTTATCGCCTTTTTTGTCTATATTAAGTCTATACGCAAACTTTTGCATAACCTTCTCAAATCCAATCCAGAAACCGTAAACGTGAATACCGTGATTTTTAGTATGAATACTGTTCACGTAGCTGTAAATCTCAGGGTCATCGCCGGAATTCCTGTATTGGAAAACAACCTCGACAAACATATCCTCCTGCTCGCCTGCAACCTGAATAGGTTCAGGGAAAATTACTTCCTCATCCTCGTTAAGTTCTGTTTTCATAAACTCAGGAATACCGTTTTCGTATTTATAACCGTATGTAACAAACTCATCGGGATTATCGGGGTTTTTTTCAAGGTAGTTCTCGAAAATAACCTCAATCCCGCGATTAAGAAAAGCAATCTCGCGGAAACGTGCGGTCAAAGCCTGCGGGGAAAATTTATCCACCGAAAAGATTGTCTCATCGGGCTGGAATCTTACAAGCGTCCCCGTTTTATCGGTCTCTCCGACTACTTTAAGAGGTTTTACTTTTATCCCGCGCTCAAACCGAATATAATAAATCTTACCGTTACGATAGACCTCTACCTCAAGGAAAGTCGAAAGGGCGTTAACAACGGAAAGTCCTACCCCGTGAAGTCCACCGGAAACTTTGTATGAATCGCGATTAAATTTACCGCCGGCGTGGAGTTTTGTCATTACCACCTCAATAGCCGGCATATTTTCTTTAGAGTGCATATCCACCGGAATTCCCCGCCCGTTATCCTCAATCTCCAGAACGTTCTTATCCACAAGCGCAACACGGATAGTAGATGCGAAGCCGGCAAGATGTTCGTCAACGGAATTATCTAAAATCTCATAAGCGCAGTGATGAAATCCGTCGTTACCCCTGTCTCCGATATACATATCCGGGCGTTTTCTAACACCCTCAGGCCAACTTAAAGAAGCGATTGAAGCGGCATCATAAGCGTTGTTTTTTGACATTGCTTTCCCCTTTCCCATTAGAGAATCTTATTGTTTATTATAGCATATTTTAGAAAAAAAATAAAGATATTGAAAGGTAGAATAAGAACTAACCGTCAAATTTTAAGACCATCGTCCGCCTTCTAAACGCTCTACCGAGGCAAATTTCTTAAGATTATCCTGCGGAAGGATATAGATATATACGCTATAAACCTGTTTTTTGAAAGTCTTGGCTTCGACCTGCGTCCTGATAAATAAAGACTCATCCGAACCATCGGGATAAAATCCCTCAAAACAATCCAAATCGGGGATAAGTCTATCATCAACGTCATAAATTTCGCCGTAAACCTCGCTTGTATCATCGGGAACAACCGCCGGAAATCCCACCCCCAAATCATAAAGCGCACCCTTGACATAAGCGATGGACACAAAGCGGGAATACCCCGAAATAATATCGTGGTTTTCGCCTTTTTTCATCAAATTACCGTAAACAAACAAAAGCATATATAATTCCTAATACATAGGTGAAGAGGCTTGAGGCGACCGTTTCTTGAGTTCAATCTCCTGATTACGTTTGATAACATTAATCGCCTTGTGAATATTGCTGACATCTTTGCAGAAAATCTTACCGTCGGTAATACTAAGAGTTTTATCGTTATCGAAAAGTTTTTTTACGGCGATTTTGCCTTCATTATTGTTAAGCCCGATAAATTTCAAGAGGTCATCAGTCCCGAAATCGAATGTATGCCCCATACCTTCCTTAACCGGAATACGTGATTTCTGAAGTTGTGTAAACATAGCATCGTAAAGCCTTCCGACAGGGTCGTTAATAAGAATATTGGAGAGTTGCTTGTATATAAGCCAAATTCTTTCGCTTAAAAGTTCAATAATACGTTTGGCGATTTCGGGATGAGCTTGCACCATAGGTTCAAAATTAGCCTTAGTAACCGCCATAAGTTTAGCCTCACCGAAAGCAATAGCGCTGGCGCTACGGGGCTTGTTTTCAAGTATAGACATCTCGCCGAATATATCGCCTTTCTTCAAAACCGCAAGCAAAACCTCGTTGTTGTCTATCATCTTGGCTATCTTGACCTTGCCTTCCTGTATAATATAAAGTTCCGCACCGGGTTCGTGTTCCAAAAATATAATTTGATTATCCGAATAAACCTGAAAAAACTTTTCTTTTCGGGGCAACAAATCATCCTGCTTGGGGTTGATTTTTACCAACTTTGCTTTAGCCTGAGGAACAAAACCGCCGTCCGGGCAAAATTTTATATAATGCAAATAGGCATAAGCGGCGTGTGTAAACATCTTGTTGGCAAAATAATATTCGCCGATACGAAAAAGATTACACGGGTTTTCCTCTATGGACGATTGAAAGGTCAATTTTGTAAGATGAGAATCATAAAAACGAAGTTGCTTGCTGAAAGAACGGATAATTTTCATTGCAATAGGCGCCATTTTCTGGAGCAAAGATTCAAACTGAGAACCTTTAACGACAATAGCGGATGTATCTTCTAAGGCGACAACAGAGCCGATACGCGGACGTTTAGCCATACAAGACAACACCCCGAAAAAATCGCCTACTCCCATTACCGTCCCTTTATCCTCATCGGTAAGCTGGGCGGTGGAACGAGTTTCGACAACTTTGCCTTGACGAATTATAAAAAACGAATCCGAATCGCTTTGGTCTTCAATGTAGATGTAAGCATTCTTCTTGAAATTAACTACTCCGAACTTGACATCTTCAGGCATTTTCACCCCGTTATTTTGATATAATATATCACCATTTTCTAATTATATAAAGGAAACTCCCTACATAGATTTTCGACCTTTTTTCTCACAGAGTTAAATATTTTTTCATCATTAATATTAAGAAGAACCTCGGCGATAAAATCGGCGATAAGTTCCATTTCCTTTTCTTTCATACCGCGCGTTGTAACCGCGGGAGTTCCAATCCTGACCCCGCTGCCGTAATACGGTTTGCGTTTTTCGCCGGGGACAGTGGTTCTGCTAAGGGTGATACCCGAAGCCTCCAAAGCGTTTTGCGCCTGCAAGCCGTCTATATCCTTCGTTTCTTCCATACCGGTAAGGTCTAATAAAAACAAATGGTTATCCGTTCCACCCGAAATGATTTTGAATCCCTTTTCGACAAGACGGCTTGCCATACAAGAGGCATTTTTGACAATCCGGGCTTGATACTCCTTAAATTCCGGCATCAACGCTTCTTTAAACGCCACAGCCTTAGCGGCAATAACATGAACTAAAGGACCTCCCTGACTGTAAGGAAAGACGGCACGGTCAACAGCCTTGGCAAACTCCTCCCTGCACATAATCATCCCCCCGCGAGGACCTCTTAAAGTCTTATGCGTGGTGGATGTTACAATATGCGCGTAGGGTATGGGCGAGGGGTGAAGTCCGGTTGCGACAAGCCCCGCGATATGAGCAATATCCGCCATAAGATACGCCCCGACCGAATCGGCAATTTTACGAAATTTTTTAAAATCAAAAATACGGGAATAAGCGGTAGCGCCCGATACAATCAACTTAGGCTTGCATTTTTCTGCAATCCGTGCGACCTCGTCGTAATCAATAAGTCCGGTTTCCAAGTCAACGCCGTATTCATAGGCTTCAAAAACCTGACCTGAAAAATTGACCTTAGCCCCGTGAGTTAGATGACCGCCCGATGATAAAGCCATACCGAGAATCCTGTCGCCGGGCTTTAATACCGAAAGAAACGCAGACATATTCGCCTGACTGCCCGAATGGGATTGAACGTTAACATGCTCCGCCCCGAAAAGTTCTTTAGCGCGGCTGATAGCAAGCCTCTCGACAACATCGGAAAATTCATTACCGCCGTAGTAACGCTTCCCCGGATAACCCTCGGCATATTTATTGGTAAAAATACATCCCTGTGCTTCCAAAACCGCCTTGGATACGGAATTTTCGGAGGCGATAAGCTCAATATTTAATTCCTCGCGTTTTTCCTCATTAATTATAGCGTTATAAATTTCAGAATCAACGGATTCCAGATTTGATTTATCGGCAAGCATAGCCTCTCCTTATTTCTATGATAATAATATTTTAAGCTAAAAAACAAAAATATTCAATTTAAAGGCTAATAGAAAAAAAATATTCGATTCTTTTTTTCAAAAGCCCTAAAGTATTAAAACAAACCTACCGATACCTAAGATAGCGGGATTTTGCATATAAATTTTTCTACAAATAATAAAAATACTATTGATTTTTAGAAATATATTTGGTATAATATATACGGTGAATATCGGGGGCGTTTGGCTTTCGATCAGGACAGCGGAAGTTAGAGACTTCAGGCAGGGCTCGGGAATCCCTTAACCTTCCCGAAAAATATAACTGCAAACGAAAATTTTGCACTCGCAGCGTAAGCTGCAGCCTGTATGTTAGACTCGCCCTCGGAACAACATACGGGTCATAATTAGAGGGACCGCGGGTTCGTTTTGCCGATGGCGTATCCGTTAAACTTTATCGGCTTGGCGCAAACGGGTTTGCCTGTCTCCCTTGTTTGCTCCGAGACTTAAAGACAGAACCAAGCCTGTGGATAAAGTCTTTAGCAACCGGTCTTGGGACGCGGGTTCGATTCCCGCCGCCTCCAAAACCATAAATCGCCCGGCTTCCGAAAAGGAGGTTATTATGAGAATTGACGGGCTGAATTCTCAAATACCGAACGTGAATAATGAACCTCACAAGGTTGAGCAAAAAGATGTCAAACAAAAGGAGTTTAGCGAAGTTATCAGGCTGAAAGACGGGGTTAGCCGTGGGGTTAATCTCCCTAAAAATATCAGTCGTGAGATGATAACCGATTTTGCCGAACATTATTTTAAAGCGGGTAAAACTTATGAATCATTGAAAAGTTACCGTCAGGCTATATCCGCTTACGAAAAATCCAACGTCGTTGAACCTACACTTGAAAAAGCAAAGTCGGTATTGCAGGCACGAAAACGCCAATTCGGAGAATAGATAAGCAAAGGGCAGTCGCAAGACTGCCCTTTTTTATATAATCGGTAACTCTGAATTACAATCCTCTCAATTACCGAACGGTCATTGAGCGAAGCCGAAACGGCAGATATATACTAAATAATCCGTAAATCCTGTGCTTCGCCGTATTGCTACAAACTCTTTTCCATAACCCTGACAAGCAAATCATTAAACTTCACGGGGTCGGGTATCTCCGAACCTTCCGCCAACAAGGCATAGTCCATCAGCAATTCAGCGTAATCCTTTATTTCCTTGTCGTTTTTGTTGGTTTCAAGACGCTTACCCATCTTTTCGATAATCGGGTGTTTCGGGTTGAGTTCAAGGATACGCTTGATTTTAGGTCTCATCCCGGACATCTGGGTTTGTTTAAGTAAGCGTTCAAGATGAGGCGACATCTCGTTCTCATCGGTTACAATACACGCGGGGGCGGTCAGCAGACGGTTTGAGAAACGCACATCCTTGATATTTTCGTCAAGATGCTTTTTTATTGTATCGAGAAGGTTGCGAAACTCATTGGTTTTCTCCTCGATTTCCTTTTTGGATTTTTCCTTTTCCTTTTCGGTACCGAGGTCAATCTCGCCCTTCTCAACGGACTTGAGTTTATGCCCCTCAAACTCGGTAACGGTCTGCACAACAAGCTCATCAACCGCATCGGTCATAAATAAAACCTCATAACCCTTCTTTTTAAACATCTCAAGGTGAGGCGAATTTTCAAGCACATCGCGGGAATCCCCCGTTATATAATAAATCTCGTTCTGCTCTTTTTTTATCCTGCCGATATATTCTTTAAAACTCACCTTTTTAGCAGGGTCGGCGGTGGACTCATACAAAAGCAATGAAAGGAGTTTATCCCTGTTCTCAAAATCGGTTGTAAGCCCCTCTTTAACCGCAGCGCCGAACTCATTCCAGAAAGTCAAATATTTATCACGGTCTTTTTCCATCATATCGCCGAGAGTATCAAGCACCTTTTTAACAAGCCTCTTTTTAATAAGGCTGATATGCCTGTCTTTCTGAAGCATTTCCCTTGACAAATTAAGGGGAAGGTCGGCGGACTCAACCACGCCCTTTACAAATCTCAAATAGTGAGGGAGTAAATCCTCAAGGTTTTCCATAATAAGCACACGCCTGACATAAAGTGCCAACCCGCTCTTGTATCCCTGATAAAACAGGTCGAAAGGCGCTTTAGAGGGAATATACAAAAGCGAATGAAACTCCATAGTCCCCTCCGCTTTAAGCGAGATATGCGTAAGAGGCTCGTTCCAGTCGTGTGAGATATGCCTGTAAAACTCGTTATATTCATCCTCTTTGACCTCGCTTTCGGGACGAGACCATATAGGCTTCATCGAATTAAGTGTCCTGTCCTCAACCACGGTTTTATCGTCCTTGTCTTTCTTTTCGACTTCCATCCTGACGGGATAGCTTATAAAATCGGAATAGCGTTTTACAATATCGGAAATGACATACTCGTTGGTATAATCGGCGATACCGTTTTCGTTATCGACAGGCTTTAGATAAAGTGTAATAGTCGTGCCGTGAGTATCGCGAGTTCCTTCCGAGACCGTAAACTCACCCTTACCGTCGGATACCCATTGCGTAGCCTTATCCTCGCCTACGCGACGGGTAATAAGTTCGACCTTATCGGCAACCATAAAAACCGAATAAAACCCGATACCAAACTGTCCAATCATCGAAAGCGCATCGGAGGGCTTCCCGTTGGATTTAATCTTGGCAAGAAGTTCCCTTGTTCCCGACCGCGCGATAGTTCCGATATTGCTTATTACCTCTTCCCTGCTCATACCGACACCGTTATCACTGATAGTAAGGGTGCGGTTTTTAGTGTCGGGAGTAATACGGATATGCAAATCTTCTTTATCAATAGCAAGCTCTTTGTTAGTTAAAGCCTCAAAGCGAAGACGGTCAAGTGCATCGGAAGCATTGGAAATCAATTCGCGTAAAAATATTTCCTTATTGCTGTAAACCGAGTGAATCATAAGGTCAAGCAATTCCCTGCTTTCAGCCTGAAATTGCATAGTTTCGACATTTGACATTGTTAAAACCTCCGTTAATAATTAAATATAAAAAGAAAAGTATCAGATAGAAATATACTAAAAATAAAGATAAGCGTCAACCGAAAAAAAGAGGCTGCCCGTTAAAGACAGCCTCTTAAATAAACAAGTCCCCGTTACTTCTTTTCGAGTTCCACGCCGTTAGCATCTTTGAGTTTGTTAGTCGCAATCATAATAATATCAACCAAAGCCCAGATACCACATCCTCCGATAGTAACAAGCTTCAAAATACCAAGTCCGATATATCCGAGGTAAAAGCGGTCAACGCCGAGAGCGCCCAAGAAAATCGACAACAACAGCGCCGTCAGCCAGTCTTTCTTTTCTACATTGCTTGTTTCACCCATAGGAAATCCTCCGTTATAAATTTGCTAATTATAACATAAAGAGAAAAAAAAGCCAATAAAATCAAAATTGACTGTGTCAAGAAAATAGAAATGTCACAGGTTTCGTTTAAATAGAAATGTCACATT
>CAZQBT010000042.1:0-21058 GCA_964591955.1 uncultured Brevinematales bacterium
AAACAGCAACCCTCAGGGGATTGACACAATCAACTGGGGAACAGGCAACACGCCGGAAAATATCAACTGGGATGAGTATATCTATGTTTCTGTTGCAGGTAATGATAGCAACGGCGGGTTTAAAACGCTCCCTGTAAAATCTATACAAAAAGCCGTTGAAATCGCAGGGAATTTTGGGTTATCATCAATCAGAGTTGCACAGGGTATTTACACACCCGGCAACGGGCTGAATATCGAAAGCGCGGGTTATCAATACAGCGGGGCGTTTATAGATGTCGCGGGGTTGACTATTCTCGGCGGGTGGAATCCCGATTTCACCGAACGTAACGGTATATCAGAACTTGACGGGAACTCCGCGCTGAAGCACGTTATATGGATTGACGATGTCGCAAACGTAACAATAGACGGGTTTGTTATCCGTGGCGGGTTTGCCAACGGAAGTAATCCTCATAACAGTGGAGGTGGAATTTATATCAATGGAGGTAGCGGGCATAATATAGAAAACGCGGTAATATCCAACAACACGGCGACGGGTACACTTGCTTACGGAGGCGGGGTGTATGTGAACGGAGGCACAAGCCACACAATAAGCGCGACTATATCGGGCAACACGGCGACGGGTTCAAGCGCTTCCGGAGGCGGTGTGTATGTGGATTCCGGCACAAGCCACGAAATAAGCGGGACTATCACGGGCAACACGGCGAATAATTGGGGAGGCGGGGTGCTTGTGAACGGAGGCACAAGCCACGAAATAAGCGGGACTATCACAAGCAACACGGCGGGTAACGGAGGCGGGGTGTCTGTGTATGAAGGCACAAGCCACACAATAAGCGGGACTATCACGGGTAACACGGCGAGTTCGTTCGGAGGCGGGGTGTCTGTGTATGAAGGCACAAGCCACACAATAAGCGGGACTATATCGGATAACACGGTTAATACCGGAGGCGGGGTATGGGTACAAGCAGGTACAGACCACACAATAAGCGGGACTATCACGGACAACACGGCGAATAATAACGGAGGCGGGGTGTTTGTGGTAGAAGGCACAAACCACACAATAAGTGGGACTATCGCGGGCAACACGGCGAATACCGGAGGCGGGGTGTTTGTGGGTTGGAGTACAAGCCACACAATAAGCGGGACTATCACGGGCAACACGGCGAATACCGGAGGCGGGGTGTGTTTTTGGGACAATTCCGCTAATGATACGCATACGTTTGTTTCGCCTACCATATCGGGCAACTCCCCGTATGGCGTTTATCGTGCGAATGCCAACAGCAACCCGCAGGGTATCGGCACAATCAACTGGGGAAGCGGGAATACGCCTGCAAATATGAACTGGTAGCTTAGGGGGTTATCTCGATACACCCCCGCACCAATTTATTGGGAAACCCGGAGAAGCGGGTAAATTGGTGCGGGAGCACTCGATAACCGGTTGGTTTAAGGAAGGACTTTTATGTAACGTTTCGGTCGCCGAGTGCGAGTGAAACGAGCGTATCGAGGCGACCGGATGGCGTTCCCCTCGATACTTGGTCTTACGACCAAACTCGGGGAACGGATGGTTTAAGGAAGGACTTCATAGGTAACAAACCGGTCATCGAGTTTGCCGATAGGCAAGTATCGAGATGACCGTTATCGAAATGACCGTTATCAAGGCGACCGATTCTCAAACGGAATGACTAACCGATACGCTTCTCGAATTTCCTCATCAATAGTAAAAACAGCGCGATATGGACTATAACCCCTCCCGCAAGGTATATTACATACCAAAGCGGGTCGTTGAAACTTGCTATATACGACTGGGTTACCCAGTATGTCGGGGAAAGCCCACCCAGCAGATGGATTTTCGATTCTACGAAAAGCGGGACAAACGAGCCGAGAAGGAAGATGCCGGTGGATTTGCCTATTGCCAAGCCCTCTATTTTGTTTGATGCAAACGAGGCGAGGAACAACGTTACAAGCGGGGCTTCCATTGATGCGAGTATTATTACGGGAAGCGTCCACAGCAGGCGGAGTGGGGTTAGTCCGCTTATCAGTATCAGCATAATCGACAGTATAACGCTTATTACTATCGAAAGTGCGAAACGGTAACGGAGGAATTTTCGTTTTCCTAAAGGAGTGGTCGTTATTACCGCGAGGACGTTTTCATCCCTTTCGTCAAGCAACAAAAATCCGATAATCCACCCGAAAATCGTAGGCACCATTATAATCCCTATGCCTGTAAGAAAGCCGTAGTAGTCTGCAAGGTCAATATATTCGATAAGCGCGTTTCGCAAAGGAGGGACACCGAAACGGTAAACAAGCCCGACAATTATCGGAAGCAACGGCATAAAGAATAAAACCTCATCGCGGGTGATATTTTTGAAGTCGGTTTTTATAAGCGATAAAATCTTACTCATTTTTTAGCCTCCGTCTTTTTTATAATATGCTTTGTGAAATTCTTTTTAGCCCAAAGGTATGCTATTACGCACCAGAACGAAAGCGTAAGTATCGAGAGGATTAACTCCAATGGGGTGATGCCTTTGTATGCTCCGGCTATCAGGTAAAGAGAGCCTTTTGTCGGGAAAATCCAGAGAAGCGGTGAGGAGAACACGTCAAAATATTCAAATATCGGCACAAAAAACACCGCCACATAATACGGCATTACCTCTATCATATACGAGTTGATTGTTTCTTTATACGACGCCACGGCAATACCGATTAAAGTAAACAAAACCGCGGTCGGGAATATTCCGGCTATGAGAATTACCGGAGAAAAATTTATACCCCACGCCGCTATTGCTACTATTACGCTTGCCGATATAGAGATAAACGACAGCGATACGGCTTTCGACAGGATATATTCCGATGGGGTAAGCGGGGTTACGAAAAGGCTTTCGATAGTATTGTCGTTTTTTTCAAGAAGAATCACCCCCCCGATAAAAAACATACCCAAAATCGACGGGTCGGAGAACATTACAAGCGGTGCGGCAATATTTTTTATCTCCTCGCTCAGGAGAAGCATTATTACAACGTAGATTGCGGTTAAAACCCCGTAAATCGTGTAGAACCCCGAACGCAGTTGCAAACGGAAGTCGTTTTTTATACATTGCAGAAGTCTCATTTTTTCCCTCCGCTGTCCAACGCCTGCCCCGTAGTTTTGATAAATATATCCTCAAGCGTAGCTTCAAGGGAATGGATTGTTTCGATAGTGTGGGTTTTGATAAGAGAGAGGAACTCCTTGTTACCGCCGATATTGTCTAACGGAAAGTCGCGGGATTTTAGGTCGGAATTATCGCGGTATTCCACGCGGACTAAGCGGTTGCCGTTTTGTATCATAAGGTTTCTCGGCGAGTCAATTAAGGGAATAGTTCCGTCTATAATAAAAGCGACACGGTCGCAAAGCTCCTCGGCAACGTTCATATTATGGGTCGTAAGGAACACCGTTTTACCATCCCGCTTTTTTTGCAGTATGATGTCTTTTATTTTACGGGCGTTATTCGGGTCTTGCCCTGAGGTGGGTTCATCAAGGAAAATCAATTCCGGGTAATTCAGGAAGGCGCGCGCAAAATTTAGTCTCATCCGCATACCTTTGGAAAACTCCTCGGTTCGCTTGTTTATAACGTCGTCGAGCCCCACCATTTGCAAGAGGTCTTTCGGGTCGGCGGTTTTATCGCGATACATAGATGCGAAAAACTCAAGGTTTTCAAGCGCGGTGAGTTTGGTATATATATTGGGAAACTCAAACGATATTCCGATTTCTTCATAATAAGCGTTGGTGTGTTTTCTTAAATCCTTACCCATAATTTCGACTTCGCCCTTGAAGTTCGTTAGAAGCCCCGTGAGGATTTTCTGCGTGGTGCTTTTTCCCGCTCCCGATGGTCCCAGAAATCCGAAAATTTCACCCTTGTCTATATTGAAAGACAAGCCCTTGATTGTTTCGCTTTCACCTTTAGGGTAGGTGTAGTGAAGGTCTTTTACTTTAATCATTGTCGCCTCCCGACGTATCTTTAATTATATGGTTTGTAACAAGTTCAAGTAGCGTATCCAACACCTGAGGGAAAATATCCTCGCCGATTTCCTGCTTGTGAATAAGCATAAAAAAGCAAGCCTTGAGAATACCGGTTATAAGTTTATCATCCTTTTCCGCGATAACGCCCTCTGCGCGCCATTTTCGGATAATCTTGATTGTGAAATTATCATCGTGTTCTATATGGTCGTTTATTCGATGAGGTGGAAGTTTGCGCAGGAGATAGGAATACTCGTCCTTGTTCAGCACTATGGATAACAGGGGATTGTCTTCCATTGCCTGAAACTGTTGTTTCAGAATGGTTTTAAAAACCCCGCGGGGATTGCCGTAGGTGGCTTCCAAAGCGGCAGCAATGTCGGTTTTGATTTCGATTTCGATGGATTCAAGTATATCCATAAAAAGTTCTTCTTTTGAGGGGAAGAACAGGTAAAACGACCCCTTGGCGATACCGCATTCCTTGGTTATATCCTCAACGTTGGTTTTTTTTATCCCGTAGATTGAAAAAAGACGCTTGCCCGTTTCAATGAGTTGGGATTTGATAATTTCGCGTTCTCTTTCGGAAAATGCTTTAGGCATAACTCCCTCCTATAAATCTATTTTATAGATAAAACTCATAGTCTTTTTGCCTAATACATACGAAAGATGATAGTCGTGGAAATCGGCGAGTTTTGTAAACCCGTAGATTTCATAAAACTTCCGGTTGCTTCGGATATCGGTGTAAAGGTAAACGGATTTCTTGCCGTTATTGCGCGCGTAGTCAACAAGGTGGTTCATAAGTTCTCTGCCTATACCTTTTCCCCGAAAATTACTATCGACTATAAAAAGCATCACTTCGGAATCAAAATCCCGGCAGATGGATTCCACTTGAGCGTTGGTTTTCATCATAGAGTTGAGGTATCCGAGCCGACCTTTGAATTTGCCGTATTTGCCTATAATAAGATTCCACAATAATTTCAAACCTTTCTTTCGCTTTTCGCGATTATACGAATTTTTATCGGTCAAACCTAAAATAAACCCCGCGACTTTGGAATCTCGTTCGCATATTTGCGTATAATCCGATGCGCAGAGGCATAACTCGAAATATCCCTGAGCCAAGAGCCTTTGCGTTTCCGGCGTGTTGATATTTTCGGGGAGCATTTCCCAAGTTGCCGATATGAGAGCTATGCATTGCTCAAAATCTTTTTCCGAATAGGGGCGATAAACCAAATTCATAAACCCTCCCGTGAACAATGACTATTTTTCTTTTTCAGTCATTGTGATTATAACATACTTCAGTTATTCCCGTCAAATAAATTTTAAAAAAAATAATTTCACGGTTTTCTTGATTTTTATTTCGGTTATCTTTAGTATATCGCTTCTGAAATTTGAATTTTTGAATTAAGAGGAATAATATGAAAGAACCTAAACTCCAGGAGCCTCCCCCCTCAGGCACAAACAAAGATAAATCCGAGCCCCCCTCATCGGGCAAAAACGGTAACGGCAAGGTATGCTTAGGACCCATAAACCAACTTGAGGAGCATACCCGACCCGACTGGTGGAAAAATATTTTTAACTCCCTTTATCTCAAGACCGACGGCGACGTTGTTGAAGACCCGCGTATCACATCGGACGAGATTGATTTATTCCTAAAGATTTTGTCTCCCGCAAAGGATGCCCGTATGCTTGACTTATGTTGCGGGCAGGGACGTCATTCACGTGAAATAGCCAAACGGGGTTTTACCGATGTCGAGGGTTTAGACCGTTCGCGCTATCTTATCCAGCGTGCAAGGTATCAGGCGAGACGTTCCCATCTTAACGTTCGGTTTCGCGAGGGCGATGCGCGGAAACTTCCCCATTCCCCCGACACTTTTGAATATGTTATGATTATGGGAAACAGTTTCGGCTACTTTGAGACTATTCAGGATGATTTGACGGTGCTTAGAGAGGTTTTACGCGTGCTGAAGCCGTGGGGTAGAATCCTTCTTGATATTACCGACGGGGAATATCTTAAAACTAATTTTCAACCCCGTTCCTGGGAGTGGATAGACAAAAAGCATTTTGTTTGCCGCGAGAGGTCTCTTTCCACCGATGATAACCGCTTGATTTCGCGCGAGGTTATTACCAATATAGACGAGGGCGTTATAGCCGACCAGTTCTATGCCGAGCGTTTATACACTAAGCAGAATATAACCGACCTTCTTGTTGAGGCGGGATTTAGCGATATAGCTTTTCACGGCGCTATCCTGACCGATTCCCAGCGTAATCAGGATTTGGGAATGATGGGAAAACGTCTTGTTATTACCGCAGTCGCTAAAAAGGAATGGACACCGGTCAAGACAAAAAAACGCCAGAAGGTTAAAAATGTCGTTGTGCTTTTCGGCGACCCAAACCGCCCCGACATTCTTAAACCCGACAGCGTTTTTGACGATGATGATATTTATACTATCGACCAGCTTAAATCCGCTTTGCGCGAGTTTAAAGGATATAATTTTACCTACTTGGATAAGCACGACAGTATCGCGCAGGACTTGTCTCGTATGAAAGACAAGATTGATTACGTGTTTAATCTGTGCGACGAGGGCTACAATAATGAAGCGACTAAGGAACTGCATATTCCGGCGCTTCTTGAGATTATGAATATTCCTTATACCGGTTCTAATCCCCAATGTCTTGCTTATTGCTATGATAAATCGCTTATCAGGGGTATTGCCAAGGAGATGGAAATACCCGTGCCTGAGGCGATGTTTATAAAACCGCAGGATAAGAGTTTTGAATTGTATTTTGAGCCTCCCGTGATTATCAAGCCCAATTTCGGGGATTCAAGCTATGGTATTACTCAAAACAGCGTTGCCAATAGTATAGAAGAGATTATCTCGGCGGTGTCGGAAATCCGCGACCGTTTCGGGTATAATAAGCCTATCCTTATAGAGCAATTCCTGACGGGGAGCGATATAAGCGTGGGCATAATCGGAAATTCCCCCGATTCTTATACGGTTTTGCCCGTTACCGAGGAGGACTACTCCGCGCTTCCGCCCGAACTCCCGCGAATTTGCGGGTATGAGGCTAAATGGAAGCCCGATTCCCCGTATTGGAAAATAAAATCCATACCGGCAACCCTTCCCGACAGCACTTACGAGGCGCTTATCGACTGGTGTATGAAACTTATTGTCCGCTTGGAATGCAGGGATTATACCCGTCTCGACTGGAGACTCGACAGCGAGGGTGTTCCGAGACTTCTTGAGGTCAACCCGAATCCGGGATGGTGCTGGGACGGGCATCTTGCCAAAATGGCTAAATTCGCCGGTATCTCCTACCGTGAAATGCATCGTATGATTCTTCAGTCGGCGGAAAAGCGTTTAAAACTTTTCGACAATGAACAGGATTGATACCAATAATTTTTTCGTTCCGGCTTTGTATGGTTTAGCGGTTTTGGCGGATATTAGTGTGTAACCGAAGGTGTCCGTAACCTTTCTTTTTTTGGAAAAACACTATCGGCAAACTAAAGTCTATTTTTTTTGCATAATGTAAAAAACATAGCCGTAATAGTCCGAATATCTTTCAAAAACATTAATTTCCTCTTCTTCCATATCCAAAACCGTATTCATTTCACCGGTAAGATTTTCCATTTCCCTGTATTTTCGTATCTTGGATTTTATCGGGTTGTAATATTCATCAAACCACGCATCTTTCGGGAAAACATAAGCCCCGATAATTTTATATCCGGTTTTTTCAACAATCCTGAGATTTTCCGAGATGGTAGCGATGCCATCATATTGTTCTTTCCAGTATTTTTCCAATTCGGCGGGTCGAGTATCGGTTAACCAAGACAATTCCGAAACGCATAAAAACCCCTGAGGTTTGATAAACCTCTTCCATTCGGCGCATCCTTTTTCAAACCCGATAATATAGATTGCTCCTTCCGACCAGATAATATCAAACTCCTCATCGGCATAAGGCAATTCAGACATCGCCCCCTGTTTAAGTTCAATTCTATTATCCAGTCCCTTAGCCTTAGCGCGTAATTCTAACTCGTCTAAAAATTGTCTGTATAAATCAAACGCGATAATCCTGCCGTTTTGATAATACTCAGCCAAGCACAGGGTTTGCATACCGGGTCCGCACCCGATATCTAAAATTTTCGGGTTTTGATATTTTGTGTATATCATTGAAAGCGCAATATTGGTAATCTTGTTGCTACCCGGTCCCTGTCTCGGCAAACCGTTGTGAAGTTCCATAAAAAATTCTTCCATTTTATACCCTTAGAATATTAGCTTTTTACTTTATCAATAACGCCTTTTATATACCTGCTTTTAAACTCGCTTGCGAGAATATCCATTATTATAGTGTCGTGGTATTCACCGCCGAAAAAATATGCCTCACGAAATTTTCCCGCATGCTTAAACCCGCATTTCTCATAACATCGTATCCCGCGCTTGTTGAAATTATGCACCCCAAGCCAAACCATATTGAGATTTAAAACATTGAACCCGAAGTCCAAAATCAGGTTGACAGCATCCTCGCCGTAGCCCTTGCCCCAGTTTTCCTTTTCGCCGATAAAAATCCCCATCTCGGCGTTACGGTTGACATAGTTAATCCCGTGAAGCCCGCACCCTCCGACAGGCTCATTGGTTTTAATATCGACAACGGCAAAGATTTTTTCGTTGTCTTTTTTAACGGAGTTTTCCAAGAACTCACGCTCCTTTTCAACGCTAAAAACCTTAAAACTCTCCAAGTAAACCATAGTCTCCGTATCGTTCAGCCACTTACAGCATTTTTCGGCATCGCTTATATCCCACGGCGAGAGGTAGCATTTTTCCCCGATAAGTTTTTTAAAGTACGGCATAATTTGCCCCTTTTATTTTTTTTCATCCATTACCATTATACTTTATCAATAACGCCTTTTATATACCTGCTTTTAAACTCGCTTGCGAGAATATCCATTATTATAGTGTCGTGATATTTTCCGCCAAAGAAAAATTTTTGACGAATTTTTGCGACATATTTAAACCCGCATTTCTCATAACATCGTATCCCGCGCTTGTTGAAATCAAATACCCGAAGCTGGACACTGTTAAAGTTTAAAACATTAAACCCGAAATCCAGAATCAGGTTGACAGCATCCTCGCCGTAACCCTTGCCCCAATTTTCCTTTTCGCCGATAAAGATTCCCATATTAGCGATGCTGTTGACATAGTTAATCTTATTAAGCCCGCATCCCCCGATAAGCTCATCATCTTTAATATCGACAATAGCGAAAAACTTTTCATTATCCTGCTTTGCTGAATTTTCTAAAATCTCGCGCTGTTTTTCAACCGAAAATAAACCGGCGCTCAAGGTCAGATATACGGATATTTCGGTATCATTAAACCACTTACAGCATTTTTCGGCATCGCTTGTATCCCACGGCGAGAGGTAGCATTTCTCCCCGATAAGTTTTTTAAAATACGGCATATTCTTTTCTCCCGATTATATAATACACCCTTGCCGAATTTAAGTAAATTTTTTGACACGAAAACTTAAAGCCGATTTTAAGGAAATTACAGACTATTCATCAGCGGGGTTTACCATCCGCCACCGCCACCCCCTCCGCCACCGCCGCCGGAAGAGCCTCCGCCTCCGCTTGAACTTGGGGACTGTGAGGAGGATTGTAACGCACTTGAGAAATTAGACCCGAGCGACTGTGCAAATCCCGTTGCGCCGAGAGTTGACCATCCCGCGCCCCTATACCAGCTTGGGGAGTATCCGCGTCCGGTAGAACTTACCTGCGTGGCTTCTTTCATCACGTCGGAAAAATAGCTTGCCCACGTTCCTTCTATATTGAAAGCAAGCGCGTAAGGCAGGAATCGTTCAAACAAATCAATAGTTTTAGCGGGAGGGTTTAAAACCTGCATACGGTTTTTCTCCGTAGCGTCAAGATACATCTCAAACCCCTCGATTAAATCCATAACCTTGCGTCCTTTCATAGTGGGGGCTTTCAGGAGACGGTAGTATATATAGTTGAGCAGGAATAGGAAAACCGCGCTTACAAAGAACCATACACTGCTGCCTGATGCCGTCATAGTAGAAAAGAAACTAAAAGCAAATGCGCCCATAAAAATAGTTCCCATTCCAATCATCATTAATCCGACAAACCAGTTGGCAACACATCCCTTAGTTCCTGCCCTGCCTGCTTTTATAAATTTAACGCCGGAAACCAAAGCCATAATTATAAAAAAGCCCATCATAAGATTAATAAAGATAATAAGCGCTGTCTCGCCGCCGGCAGGAAAGAACACAAAACCAAGAATAAAAAACACAACCGAGATTACAATACCCCATGCGAAATATTTCACATTGGTAACAAAATACTCCATCTCATACTCGGTTTTCAAAGCATTCCTAAACGCCCTTATAGCTGAAGAAAAAGTTGCGTGGTTGGTATTCTTGAGTTCAATAGAAGAGCTTCCCGAAGAAAACAATTTATTCGCAACAGCTTTTTCATCATGAGAAAGAGCGCTCATATCTTCGGTATTTCGTATCAGTTTGTATTGTCCTTTTTCATCCTCTATGGTAAGGAAACCTTTAACCGCCATATTAATTATAGCGGATGTAAATGCTTTTTGGTCATATCCCATCCGTCTGATAAACCTCATAGCGGCAGGTGAAAGGTTATGAGGAGGTTCAAACTGGACGACAATATTTCCTTTGGCAGGGTCTTTACCCACCTTGAACCACATAATTTTGTAATAGATAAACAGGCATAAAATACCGAAAAAGATAATAAATATACCCAGATTATCTAAAATAAATCGTCCGGTTTTTTCTCCTTGCGAAGGTTCGGGGATTATACCGGGTTTCCAGCTTAGCCATATAGTTAAGCCCTCATACGCCCCCAAGGGTCTCGTGGTTCGGCAGATAAATTTGTTATAATCCTGATACCACTGTGCCTCCCCTTTTGTAGAACCCCTCGCTCCGGTATATGCCTTCATTTCCAAAGTATTGAGAAAAGCCTCGCGAGGAATATTTACCGTTACGGAAGCGTTATCAATAGGGAAAACCCAGTTGTTACCGGTAACATTCCAGTATAAAACGGTTTGGTTGGTATCAAAAAGAAGCTGGCGGTCGGTTCTGTAAGTAATAGTATATGTATAAATCCCCTGCGGAAGATAAATATCGCTCTGCCCGATATAAACCCGAATATCGGAGCCGCTTTTTTGGGTATGATAAGGCTCTTCTCTGTCGCCGCGCTTGATTTCCAATATTTCAAACGGCACTGTTCGAATAAAATCACCGGGAATACTGTAAACGACAGGAAAATCGCGATAAATACCACGGTTAATTTGATTATTTCTGGCGACGACCTTGATTTTTTCGGTAACAATAAGCCCGCCCTCATCCTCAACAACAATATCGACATCATAGTTAAGGATACGTTCATCAAGTTCGCTGAAATGAGTCTGTCTGCCCATATATTCGGCATACTCCTCGCGACCGTAATCGCCGAAAGCTAAACCGAAAAACATTACACACAGGAATAGAGATACTAAAAGTGCATTAAAAATTTTGCGCATTAAAAGCCCCCTAAATATATTTGCTAATTTTACTAAAGCTAACCGATTTTGTCAAATTAAATTTGTTTTGCATATCAAAAAAACCGAATATTTGACATATAGAAACCCCACTTTAAAATATGGAGATTTTAAGAAACATAGTTATTCGGAGGGATTATGACGATTTATGATACGGTAAGGATAAGCGGAATTATAGCCTATGTATTTTTGGCGCTTGCAACCCTGACGGGGTATCTCAAATTTAAGAATAAAATGAAATGGCATAAAATTACCGGAATACTTGCATTCGCGGTAGCGACAATCCACTGGATTTTGATAATAGTGATAAGACGGTTTTTTTAAGCCCTCGCTATAAAAAAGTTCTACTCCGCATTCCAGAGGACAACGCGGTTTTTCCCGTCGCACTTAGCCTGATAAAGCGCCTTGTCCGCCATATCAAGCACCTGAAACGCATCGTTGGTATCCTCAACATACGATGCTATTCCCGCGCTCATAGATATTCTATACGGTTTGTTTTCAAAAGCAGTCCTGACTTTTTCCATAATCCTGTCGATACAGATATATGCCCCCTCTTTGTCGGTCTGGGGAAGCAAACAGACAAACTCATCCCCGCCATATCTGCATGCTATATCCTCGGTGCGTTTATAAATTTTAATTATACGGGCAATTTCTTTAAGAACCGCATCGCCGGTCGAATGCCCGTATGTGTCGTTTATTTCCTTGAGATTATCCAAGTCCATAAACGCCACGCTGAAATCAAATTTATACCTCTGCGAACGTTTATATTCGGTCTCAAGCGCTTTCTGCAAATATCGAAAATTATAAAGCCCCGTCATCTCGTCAATCATAGCTTTTTTCTCGGTAATCTCATAAAGGAAAATCTCAATAATGATAGGATTTTTCAGCATCTTGTATTCACGGGTGAAATAGTCCAACAACGCAACACGCAGGCTCATCTCCCGTTTAATCAAATCCTTAAGGGTATAATAATGCTCTAAGATTTTCTGCCAATGCTCCTTGGCTTCCTCTTCGGGAAACTCTAAATGAGTCAACAGCAACAACAATTCGTGATAGAAATTGCGTCTTTCCATTTCATCGGCTTCTTTATAAACCTTTTCCAATTCATCAAGGATAAAACTTTCTTTTATGTTCTCCTCGTTAAGAATCCCGATAAGCTTATACTTAAGCACATCAACCTGTTTTAACATATCCCTGCCCCTTTTATTTTACACCCGATATAATTATACCATTTTTCTAAATTTATTTCATCAAATAGACGATTTTTTTTGCCTTCAAATCGTTATCGTTTTTCCTTGATTTTTAATTCGCTATGTCTTACAATATTCTTTAAACTAAAATATAGGACTGATTAATGAAATCTCTAAACGTATTCAGAGTTTTGGCTTTTGGAGATATTATAGGAGACCCGGGTAGAATTGTTTTAAGAAATACGCTTAAAACTTTTCGCGACAAGTATATGCCCGATACCGTTATAGTCAACGGGGAAAACTCGGCTCACGGGTTCGGGGTTACTAAAGGAATAACGGAGGAACTTCTCAACAGCGGGATTGACGTTATAACATCGGGTAACCATATTTGGCAAAGAAAGGAAATTTTTAATTTCATCAATGATTACCCGTCCCTTTTGCGCCCGATAAATTACCCTCCCGGCACCGAGGGTAACGGCTCGGTTGTGCTTGAAAAGGGAGGCGTTAAGTATGCGGTTATTAACGCTATGGGACGGATTTATATGGAGCCTATTGACTGCCCGTTTCAGAAAGTTAGAAGCGAGGCGGAACGTCTGAAAAAAGAGGGTGTTTCAATTATACTTGTGGATTTCCATGCGGAGGCTACAAGCGAAAAGCAGATTTTCGGACGGTATTTCGACGGGAAAATAAGCGCGGTATGGGGAACGCATACCCATGTTCAAACATCCGATGAGAAAATTCTGCCCAATGGAAGCGCATATATATCCGATATAGGGATGTGCGGATGTGTCGAATCGATTATAGGTATGAAAATTGCCGAATCCCACAGACGCGTGATTGAGCATTATCCCGCAAGATTTTCGCCGGCTGACTCAGGACCTCTTGAGGTCAACGGCGTTATTATTGATATAGATAAACAAACGGGGAAAGCAATATTAATCACCCGAATAAAAGAGGAAGCAGGTGTATATAAGCAAAAAGGTAGCTAAAAAGCGTTTGGACATCCTTGTTGCAGAAAGGGAACTTGCCGATAGTCGCGAGAAAGCAACCCGCGAAATTATCGCAGGCAACGTGTTGGTTAATGAAGAGGTGGTAACAAAGCCGGGAGCGCCTGTCCCGTTGGCGGCGGAAATCCGTCTCAAAGAAAAATTTCCGTATGTGAGTCGCGGCGCGCTGAAACTTATCCATGCCCTTGACCGTTTCAAAATCGACCCGAAAGGCAAAGTCGCCGTAGATATAGGCTCATCAACGGGAGGGTTTACCGAGGTGCTTCTTGAACGCGGCGCGGAGTTTGTTTTCGCGGTGGATTGCGGAACAAACCAGCTTGATTGGAAAATTCGCAATAACCCCCGCGTTCTCGCTATGGAAAACACCAACGCCCGTTTTATCGACACTATTCACTTTTCAAGAACCCCCGAATTTGCCGTTATGGACGTGTCGTTTATTTCCGTTACCAAGATTTTACCCCCTCTGTTAAAAATACTTGCGGATGATTTTTTAATAGTAACGCTGATTAAACCTCAGTTTGAACTCAAGCGGGAGTTTATTGCGCGCGGAGGATTTGTTAAACCCGAATATCGTCAAGCGGCAATAGACAGTATTGTGGAGTTTGCAAAAAGTTTAGGGCTTGTCGCCTCCGAAGCGATAGAATCCCCCATAACCGGTGCAAAAAGCAAAAATATCGAATATCTTATTACATTCCGCAAAGGGTAAGTTTGCCGCAGAGCGGGGAGCGGTTATCTTGATACTTTTCGCGAAACGACTCAGTATATATATGTCTGTTGTATAAAAAATTGTCTCCTTATTGTCGCACCGGTGCGACAAAATTAATATTCATCAATTATATTTTCTATCTTTGCTTCAATTTCAGTTGAAGGCATTTCCGGAGAAATTGAATTGAATATTTTTACTTTTACTTTATTGCGCTCTTTTTCATCTGGAATTTTCTTGTCGATTGCATTAACTCCTTCAGTAATGTATCTCATTTTTTTATGCCCATAAACTATGGCTGTTTTTCTTGGAAAATAATCTGGGAAACTATTTATTAAATTTAGAATAGAAATATAAATATATATGGTTTGCCTAGAAAATCCTAATTCTTCTTCACAAAATTCGCTAAAAGTTTTGTATTTTAGTTTGTATAATTTTTTACGATGAATCTCGAAAATACTTTCAGCTAACTCAATGAAGCCCGTCTCAATTTTTCTTTTTGCTAGGAATGCTTTTTTAATTAAATCATTATATTGGCTTAAATCTTTTGGATCATCTTTTTCTAATAATTCATCATTGCGTGCCATATCTATTCTCCTTATTGTCGCACCGGTGCGACAGAATAAATTTCGATAACGTATGACTTCCATAAAAAAGCGATTTTTTACATAACCTCCGTCATTTACGATGGATTTTCGCCTTAGATAACTCTTATTTCAGACAAAAAGCTGTGTGCAGGATAGCTTCTTGCTCTTACTGCAAAAACTATGCTAATTAAAGTGTAGAATTTTGGGTTAAAAAAGTCAATTTTTCTCCATTTAAAGTCTATCGTTCTTTTTTTCGTTAGAAAAATATTTTTTTTGAATTGCGTATAACGTTTCGGGTATATATAATGCTTGGATTTCTCCGCTACGCCAATTCCTTCATTAGGAAGCGGCTCGGTTTTGCTCTGGACAGGTTGTTCAGAGAATGCCTCACCGTTCGCGTTTAGGGTAGGCTAAACCTAAACTTTTAAATACAAAAGCGCGAGAATGGTTTTAGAGTCCTTAATCCCGCCGCGTTTAATCATATCAAGCGCATCGGCAATTTTCACATGCCTGACATCAATGAACTCGTCCTCGTCTAAATCCTGTTGTTTTGCGGTAAGATTGTCCGCGCGATAAACCAAAATTTCCTCGGTGCTGTAACCCACGGCGGGGTAGAAAGAGAAAAGAAATTCGATACTGTCCGCATCGTAGCCGGTTTCCTCAAGAAGCTCCCGTTTTGCGGCGTTTTCGGGGGGTTCGGAGGGGTCGTCGATTTTGCCCGCGGGTATTTCAAGCATCACCCTGCCCACGGAGTAGCGGTATTGCTCAACAAGGATTACGGTTTCGCTATCGGCAAACGGGATAATCGCGACCGCCTTGGGGTATTTTACATAATCTCTGGTTGCCGTTCTGTTATCGGGGAGTTTTATCTTGTCGGAAAAAAAGGAAAACGACCTTCCTTTGTAGATTTCCTTAGTGGATACCGTTTTTTCTTCCAAAGTTTTTTTCTTTAATGTCATTTTCAAACCCCGATTTTGTAAATTTGGAAAGTTCGGTAGGGTATTGTCCGTCAAAGCACGCTTTGCAGAAATCCGACGGGTTTAAATCGGATTCATCGAAAAGTCCGTCGGTACTCAGGTAACCGACCGTATCCGAGCCGATAAACTTGGCGATTTCCTCAAAGGTATGGAGTTTGTTTGCCAAAAGCTCTTCGTAGGTCGAAAAGTCAATCCCGTAGTAGCATGGGAACTTCACGGGCGGAGAGGAGATTCTTACATGGATTTCGCTTGCCTTGAAGTCGCGTATCATTTTAACGATTTTTCTTGATGTTGTTCCGCGCACTATTGAATCATCTATAAGTATAATGCGCTTACCCTCTATTATTTCTTTAACGGGTATGAATTTGAGTTTAACGCCGAAGTCGCGGATTTTCTGCGAGGGTTCAATAAAGGTGCGCCCGATATAATGACTCCTGATTAATCCCATAGCCATAGGTATCCCCGAAGCATCGGAATACCCCAGCGCCGAAACTATTCCGGAGTCGGGAACAGGCACAACGTAGTCCGCATCAACGGGAAACTCCTTAGCCAACCGTCTTCCAATTTCAAAGCGGTATTCATAAACGCTTTTGTTGAATATTGAGGATGATGGTTTTGCGAAATATATTAACTCGAAAACGCATTGACTGTTTTTAGGTTTTTTATCACGGATTTTGATAGAAGAAACCCCCGATGGAGTAGCTATAACCATCTCGTTGGGTTCAATATCGCGAACCTTTTCTGCAGAGATAATCGAAAAAGCGCTGTTTTCAGAGGAGAATACCGTAGTTTCGCCGATATGCCCGATAGTGTTGCCGATTTTACCGAGAGACAACGGGCGAAATCCCATAGGGTCGCGTGCGCCTATAACCATATCTTTCGACATAACAAGCAACGAGAAAGCCCCTTCAAGACGGCTTAACGCCCATTTTACCGATGCAATCAAATCATTTTCAGGCGCTTCGGATATCAGATGAAGCACCACCTCGCTGTCGCTGGTTGAATGAAAAATCTTCCCTTTTTTTATAAGCCCGTCGCGAATTTCATTGGCGTTTGTTATATTCCCGTTGTGAGCTATGGCAAGCGCGCCTTTTGACGTGGATGCGGTAATAGGTTGGGCGTTTACAAGAGTAGGGGAGCCGGTAGTCGAATAACGGACATGTCCTATCGCGTGAAACCCCTCAAGGTATTGGATTTTTTCATCATCGAAAAAATCGTTGACCTTGCCGAGACCTACCTGTTTATAAAGCGACACCCCCTCCGAACTTACAATACCGCAGGATTCCTGTCCGCGATGTTGCAAAAAATTCAAACCGAGATATACATATTTTGCCGCTTCCGACATCCCGTATATTCCAAAAACTCCGCATTCGTGTAAAGGTTTATCCATGTTGTCCCCTTAATCGCACCGTTCCATATTTTAATATAAAACCCGTATTTTGTAAAAGATTTTATTTGTTATACCGAAAATTTCTTTTTGTGGATTTTTAAGCCAAATGATAGTATAATCATAAGGAGATTTGCGATAACGAAAACGGATTCAAAAAGGGGATAGAATGCAAAACGATTGGAAAATCTGGGAAATATTTTTGAACAAGACTTTAATATCTGCGCTTGTTGCGATGCTTAGTGTGCAGGTTTTAAAAGTTTTTTCTCCCGTTTTTAAGGGCAAACCCCCGAATTTAAAAAGACTGACCGACTACGGCGGAATGCCGTCGGGACACAGTGCGTTTATCGGGGCGGTGGTAACGGCATCGGGGATTTTCGGCGGATGGAGCAGTCCCGTTTTTGCAGTTGCAGGGGTTTTGGCATCCGTTATGATTTACGATATACTTAAACTCAGACGGGTTGTCGAGGCTAATCTCAAAACCACAAACGAACTTATGGAAAAAGGGGAGGTCAAACCTATTAAAGGAATCCCGCAATTTAAGGGACATTCCCCCGCGGAGGTTATTGCAGGTATAATATGGGGTGTGGTATGTGCGGTGGTAGTCGGAATTGTATGGGCATAGTGAATTTATGGAATACGGGCTTAAAGGTCGGGAAACAAAAAACCGAAAGATAAAAACAAAAGGTTTCTAACCTTTTGAGGCGCTATGCTTTCTAATATAGTAAAAGGTTTATAGGGGGACAAATTGTTTTGGGCAAAAAAGAATTGTGTTTCTATAACGGAACAAAAACTACTCAATTAATCGGTGGAAACAGCGTATTGGATGAAATTAACGAAGTCATCGAAAAAATCAGGCAGGGTGATACTAAAGCGTTTGGGTTAGTGTATGACGAGTATGTAAAGATGGTGGCATCGGTAATACGAAAGGTGGGGAGATGTTCAAGAGGCGACGTGGATTTCCATATAAACGAGGTTTTTTTCAGGGTTTATAAGGGAATTTTCAGCTTTAAGGGTAACTCGAAGTTTTCCACTTATGTTTACCGTATTGCGCTTAATTACTCGTTTCAGCTATCGAAGAAGGTAAGGAAAGAGAGCAAACGCAAGGTGGAATTGGACGAGAATATAGCCAATGAGGAGCGTCATTTTGAAGACGGGGTTGTTGACGGGATTTTTATGGAAAAACTGTTAGACCGTCTGACCGACAAACTCAGGGCGGTAGTAGTGTTGTTTTATTATGAATCGCTGTCGGTGAAAGAGATTGCCGAAGTGGAAAATATATCCGAGGCGGCGGTAAAAAACCGTCTTTTTCAGGCTCGCGATAAAATTAAGCAAATGATTACGGAGGACAAAAATGCGTAAAAGGGATGAATTAGACAAGACAATATTTTCTATGATGTCTAAACTCCCCAAGGAGGAAATAAATCCTCATATAAAAACCAAAATCCTTAAACGGATTGAAAATTATGAGGCAAAAAGTAAAAGGCTCGGAATTTTTATCAGTGTGCTATACAGGGTGTCCCAGGCAACCGTAGCGGCAAGCATAATAGCATTGTTTGTATTTTTTACTTCGTTTATGGGTAAAACGGATGCCCCTTCGCCGAGAGCCTCGCTTTCCTCATCCTCTCCCGATTCTCCGTCAAGGGCATTATCCGTTACCAATGAAGCACCGAGAACCTATTTTGATTCGATACAGCCGGATTATGCATATTTAAACTATGTCGGATTCTAAATATTTTCGGAGATTGTAATATTGATAAATAAACAGAAAAAACCCGATTTCGTTTATAGTAAAAACCGCATTATACTCTCGGTGGTTTTCTTATCAATAGCAGCATCAATAGGGGTGTATTCCTTATATAGCTGGAATGTAATTCCCCGTCTTTTTGAGAAAATCGAATTTAAAGAAAACGACATTATTATCTCAAAACGCTACCGATACAAATATAAAAAGAGTTATCCCGTTTCGATACAACAGATACCGGTTTCGGATATTTCAACGAATATTATTGCCGTAATAAAAAGGGATAATAAAGAGCTTGACTATAAGATAAAAGACAACAACCTGATTATTATGTTCGAGAATCCGATAAAAAGGGGACAAATAGTTGATTACACGGTAAAGTATTATGCGGATAATTACTCCCCGTTTTTTAACGTAGTTCGGCATAACGGCAATCTTTTTACACTGCATTATATAAACTGGGATGCGACCCCCGCGATAAAGGTTAAAACAATAGAACTTCCCGAAAAAGCGCAGATAACCGATGTTTTATCCACAGTCCACAATTATTTCATAAAAAACAACAAGGCAAAATTCAGCGGACGGTTCAGGAGGCTGAAAAAATTTGATATAAGTATCAATTTTATGCTTCCGACAGAAGAAACCATCAGATACGTTGAGGCTTCTCCCCCGATTATAGATAATACCAACGTAACAATCCGTCTCCCGAAAGCAATTTACCAATCTCCGCCTTATATACGGGGGGATTTTACGGGATGGAAAGAGTTGCCTATGAAAGAAAGCAACAATTTTTATATCTTTAAAACCAATATGCCGCCCGGAGCTTACCGTTATCAGGTTTATTATCATATACCCCATTCCGACAACAGCGTTATAAAACGGCAATTTTCTCATTTTGAAGATTCTATGAGCATAATATATGTAGGAACGCCGGGAACTTTCCGATAGTCCTGTTTTCCGTCCTGACTTACAAGCCCTATGATTTGACAAAACCGCTTGTCTTTTTTATTATAACTCACTGAATAACGAGGAGAATGTGAATGCAAAACGAGATGCAATGGGAAAAGCTGCTATTATCAAAACGTCTGATAAAAAATGAGTTTAGAGATTCGCAGGCGCAATATCCCGAACGAAGCGAGTTTGAGCGGGATTTCGACCGTATAATATTTTCAACCCCGTTTCGCCGTCTTCAGAACAAGACACAGGTTTTACCGCTGCCGCAAAACGATTTTGTCCATAACCGTCTGACCCATAGCTTAGAGTGCGCATCGGTGGGAAGGTCGCTCGGTAAGATTGCGGGATACCATATAATACAAAAGGAACGGGAGCTTTTTTATCGACTGAATATAACTGCAAACGATTTCGGGGATATAGTAAGTTCCGCCTGTCTTGCTCACGATATAGGCAACCCCCCGTTCGGTCATCTCGGCGAAGAGGCTATCGGGGATTTTTTTGCTAATAACCCGTATGGCGCAGAACTTATAAGGGATATGGGCGAGAAAGAACAAGCAGACCTTTTAAGCTATGAAGGTAACGCCGAGGGGTTTCGGGTGCTTGTGTCGTTACAGGGCGGACTTGAGTTGACCGGCGCTACGCTGTCGGCATTTATGAAATACCCGCAGGAGTCTTTCAAAAGGGATAAAACCAAAGCTAAGCGTGCAGACCAAAAAAAATTCTCGGTGTTTCAATCCGAAAAGGAAATATTGAAAAAGGTTGCCGATGAAAGCGGTTTAATTTTTATAGAAAGAAAAGACGGCGGGTTGTCTTTTGCCCGTAATCCCTTAGCGTTTCTTGTCGAGGCGGCGGATGATATATGCTATAGTATTATTGATATGGAAGACGGGCTTAAGCTCGGATATATAGCTATGGACGAGGTTGAAGACGACCTTATTGAAATTATTAAATCT
>CAZQBT010000043.1:0-21020 GCA_964591955.1 uncultured Brevinematales bacterium
GAGATAGAGATACTTCACGGGTTAGACTATCGCGGGTGTAATCAGTATGACACGGCGGCGCGGTCATCGAGTTGCCCCGATGGAACGGAGGGGCAGTATCGAGATGACCCCTAAAGTGTTATTCCGACAAATCCATAATAAGCATAATGTTACGCGCGAGTTCGGCGCTGTCGTAATATCCCGAAAAAATATGGGCGCTCACGCCTTGTGCAAAAGTCGTTACCGGAAGCGCCGTATGGTAATGAGTAGTCCATCCGATACCGGCACGGTTGCTTAAAAGACGGGAAAGGACTGCGCCGACAGGTTCGTTTCCGCCGTATTTTTTTTCGCAAAGACCGTCGTTTCGCCAGAATGACCTGCCTTTCGCGCTGTATTTTAACGCCTCTTCAAGACGGGATATATCTTCAGGAGAAAGAACGTTGCGAAGTTTATTTTTCGCTTCCATATCGCCTTCCATTGCGGCGCTATACAGGCTTTGATAAAGCGCATTGTCGATAACCTTCAAGCCGAAAGCGTGTTCTATCAGAGGGTAAATGTCGGCAAGATTAACATTATCCCCGCCCTTGCTTTCGATATATTCGGCGATTTTATCCTCAAACGCCTGATAAGACATAGTCTGCCCGTTAAGCGCCTCAAAATAGGTATCATACTTAGTGTCGTTAAAACCTATTGTCATCCCGCCGGTCTCATGGTCTCCCGTAACTACAATCAACGTATCTTTCGGGTAGCGTTTGTAAAACTCAAGCGCCATCCCGACAGCCTCATCAAACGCGATAATATCTTTGAATACCGTAAGCGCATCGTTGGCATGACAAGCCCAGTCGATTTTCCCGCCCTCAACCATCATAAAAAAACCGTCGGGATTATCCAAAAGCTCAATACCTTTGGTAACATAGTCTTTAAGGGGGACACTGTCGCGGGGACGGTCTATTTCGTAAGGCATAGCGGCGCCGTTGTCGAGATATTGGTCTATCGCGATAACCTTTCCCGATTTCCGGTTAAGTTTTAAAAAATCGTTGCGGTTTGAGACTATAAGGTATCCCGCTTTGCTTGCAAGCGTAAAAATATCACCGTCATTTTCATCATAACCGGATGGGTTTCTAAAACCCCCGCCTGCAAAATAATCAAACCCGCTGTTGACCAAATCGACTGCAATCTCGTAATACATATCCCTGTCTGGCTGATGGGCATAGAAAGCGGCGGGCGTAGCGTGGTCAATAGAAACGCTCGACAAAATCCCGACCTTCATCCCGCTTTCCTTTGCCTTCTGCGCCATAGTGAGTATTTTCCTTGTCCCGCTTTCGTCCATCGACACAACGTTTGCCGAGGTTTTAAACCCCGTAGCTAATGCCGTAGCCGATGCGGCGGAGTCGGTTATATATGAAGTTTTAGAGTAAGTGGTAGTAAAGCCGGCTACGGGCATTTTTGTTATGTTGAGTTCGGCAAGCCCTTTAGAAGGAGTAATCCCGTGCCTGCCCGACAGATAAATCTGAGTTGCGTGTATCTGCGGCAATGCCATCCCGTCCCCGATAAAGAAAAAAACATACTTCGCCTTTGCAATATCATCGTATTGAGGCGGGGTATAGGAAATATCCCCCTTGTCGCAGGCAGACAGGGCAAAGATAATGAAACCTAAAACCCAAACAAATTTTCGCAAAACCTTATTCATAAAAACCTCCCGCTTATACATTTAATATAATTAAAATTAAGCTATTATTAAGTCTAAACTAAAATGACGAAAAAATCTAATTACCGGGAGGAATTACCCGTTGACGTAGTTCTCCAATTTGTTTAAGTCGGACTGCGACCCGAAAGTGATAAGAGCTTTTATTTTACAAAAAAATTTTCTATGTTACAATTATCATAAACGCAAATTTGTATTTTTCTACATACAAAGGAGAGTTAAAAATATGGCTTTAAATCTTTTTATAGCAGCTATAGTTATAGTTATATGCACGTTGACAATTAAAATATCGAATAAATTCGGTATCCCTATGTTATTTCTATTTATCATATTGGGGATGGTATTTGGTTCGGACGGTATTTTGGGAATACAATTTGAGGATTATAATATTGCTTCCAAAATATGCGAAATAGGTTTAGTATTTATGATGTTCTACGGCGGATTCGGAACAAACTGGAAGATGGGAAAACCCGTTGCCGGAAGAGCAATGCTTATGTCATCTCTTGGGGTTATTATCACAGCGATGCTTACCGGACTTTTTTGTCATTTGGTTCTAAAAATAAACTTGCTTGAAAGTCTGTTGCTCGGCGCTGTAATAGGTTCAACGGATGCCGCTTCCGTATTTTCAATACTTCGCTCAAAAAAGCTTAATTTAAAAAACGGACTTGCATCTTTACTTGAAATAGAAAGCGGGAGTAATGACCCCACCGCTTTTTCTGTGATGATAATAATTTTAGCATTGATGTTGCCGATGCAAACAATTTCGGTTCCATTTTTGATTTTTGCACAATTTGTATTCGGAATAGTTTTCGGTTTTATTATTGTCAACATATCGATTTTTTTATTCAGAAAATTCGATTTTGATGCAAGCGGGCTATTTCCCATTTTTATTTTGGCTGTTGCACTTTTAACATATTCCGTTCCCACGCTTTTACATGGAAACGGTTATTTAAGCGTATATATTGCGGGTATCGTTTTAGGAAACAGTAAAATAAGACGAAAAGTCGAGTTAGTTCATTTTTTTGACGGTATTACTTGGCTTATGCAGATTTTAATATTTTTCCTGCTTGGACTTTTATCATTTCCATCAAAATTGCCTCAGATCATTTTACCGTCATTGGCAATATTGGCTTTCCTGACTTTTATTGCGCGTCCCGTTGCCACTTTCTCTATTTTAAGTCCTTTCAAAATGCCTTTCAAACAACAGCTTTTAGTAGCCTGGACCGGATTTAAAGGAGCTTCCTCTATTGTATTTGCTATATTTGCAGTAACAAGCGGAGTTCAAACCGAAATAGATATATTTCACATTGTCTTCTGTGTTGCCTTGCTTACAATTTTATTTCAAGGAACTTTGCTTCCTGTGTTTGCTAAAAAATTAGACCTTATTGATGATAATTTCTCGGTTATGAAAACGTTTACGGATTATCAGGATGATGCAGATATGAAATTACATGAGGTTGTGATTTCGGAAAGACATGAATGGTGCGATAAAGCCATAAACGAAATTATTTTGCCCCCGGATACCCTTATAGTTTTGATTAAGCGTGGTAACATTTCAATAATCCCTAAAGGAAATACAATTATTCGGAAAGACGACAGAATTTTCTTAAACAGTTCATCTTTCCCGAAAATATCCGATATTAAGCTCACGGAAAAGGAAATAACAAAAGGGCATCCTTGGGTCGCTAAGAAACTAAAGGATTTAGGTATTTCAGCAGATACCTTAGTAGTATTGATAAAAAGAGATAATGAAACCATAATTCCCAAAGGAGACACATATATAAAAAAGAACGATATCCTTGTTATGAGCGAAGCAACAGATAAAGTTTAAGCATTTCTATCTTTTAACCTCCACGCAAACTAATAATAAGTAAACGATTACCCGTTGACATAGTTCTCCAATTTGTTTAAGTCGGACTGCGACCCGAAAGTGATAAGCACGTCTCCCGGCTCAAGGACAATATCGGAATTGGGGTTAAAAGTGTATCTGTCTTTATTTTTCTTTTTAAGCGCGAAAATTAAAAGCCCCACGGCTTTATAGATTTCGGCTTCCCTGAGAGTCTTATATGCAATTTTCGACTTGTGCGAGACTTTAACGTCCCCGATATAAAACGTGGAGTTTTCACCCAGAGAGGTGGTCTCATCAAGGAAAGAGGATATATTCTTATTCAAGAGTGAGGTTGTAAGGCGTTTTGCAACGACATAATCCCCGGATATAACCTCATCCGCGCCTATCATATTAAATTTCGACATATTAATCTCATCGAGAACGTAACAGGATATTTTTATATTAGGGTTGATTTTTTTAGCGGTAAGCGCTATAAACAGGTTGACGGCATCATCACGGACACATGTTATAATTCCGTAGGCGTTATTGACCCCCGCCTGCATTAAAATTTCTTCTTTGGTGGCATCACCCTGCAAAAAATGAAAATCCTTAAGGCCGATATTTTCTTTGACAACTCTTTCGTATTTCTCCATATTAGTATCAATAGCTACCACATCCTTACCCGATTTAATAACCGACCACAACGTGAGAACCTAACTTCCCCACACCGCAAACAATTATATGTGCCTTTAACCTGCTTGTTTTTTTTATCACTTTCTTCCTCCTGTTTACGCCTAAAACATTCGATTCTATAATAGTGGAACTCAAGATACCGATTACGCCCGCAAGCATACAGAACGCTATTAATGAAAAGATTATAGTAAAAATCTTCCCCGCATCCGATAAGGGATGCACCTCTTTAAACCCGATAGTTGTCAGCACAATGACGGTCATATAAAGAGAATCCAGTAAGCTCCAGTTTTCAATAAACGAATAGATAAAAGTCCCGCCGATAATCATAGCAATAAGAAACATCAAGACAAAATAAATCCTGTCGTTTTTCATAAAAAACCCTTCAAAGCGTTTGTAAATATTATCGGAAAGGACTGATAAAAAATGAAAGGCGTGGTAACGGATTTCGGCTGTCATCTTGATAACGGTCATTTCGACTCCGCTCAATGACCGGTGGCTGAACGGTCATCTCGATACTTGCCTATCGGCAAACTCGATGACCGAAACATTACATAAAAGTTCTTTCTTAAACCATCCGGTTATCGAGTTTTTCGCGAAGCGGGGAGCCGAAGGGTATCAAGATAACCTCTGAAGTGTCATTCTGATTGCTCTACTTTAGCCTATCCCCTGAAGAATCTACTTCCCGTAAAGGAGACACTTCACCAAGTTAGACTGACGCGGGTATATTCGGCACAGCACGGTGGGATGGTCGTCGGTCATTTCGGCTCCGCTCAATGACCGGTGGCTGAACGCAATCAAAGCCCTGAAGTGTCATTCTGATTGCTCTACTTCAGCCCAACCCCTGAAGAATCTACTTCCCGTAAAGGAGATACTTCATCAAGTCAGGCGGGTATCTCGATAACGGTCATTTCGATAACGGTCGCCTCGATACGCTCGTTTCACTCGCACTCGGCGACCGAAACATTACATAAAAGTCCTTTCTTAAACCATCCGGTCATCAAGTTTTTCGCGAAGCGGGGAGCCGAAGGGTATCAAGATAACCTCTCCTCCGCATAACTTGTCTTTTCATAGCTAACGATATACAATATAAGCCATTACACTACGGGAGCAAAAATGAAACTCAAACTTTCAATCTACGATTTCGACTATACTTTATATCACGGGGATTCGTTTACGGTCTTTTGGCTTTATTCCATACTACGAAGACCTTATATAATACTCCTTCTCCCCTACCAGCTTTTTATGGGCTTATTGTGCCTGTTAAGAATAATCTCACTTTCCCGTTTTAAGGAGGCGTTTTTTTGTTACGTGCTTTTTATCGGGCAAAAGAATTTCGATAAATATGTATCGCGGTTTTGGGATAAAAACAGGAAAAGGATATACGGATGGGTAAAATCGCGAATCAGTGAGGAGAAATCCGACGGGTTTTACCTTGTATGTATCTCGGCATCACCGTCTTTCCTGCTTGATAGTATAACAAAGGAGCTTGGGTTTGACCTTCTTATATCAAGCGACTATTTAATCAAAAACGGGAACCAGACAAACCGCCTTGTGTCGCCGAACTGCCGCGACAAGGAAAAGGTTGTCCGTCTTGAAAGATGGGCAAAACAAAGCAATACGGAATACCATATAGCGCGTTTCTATTCCGACAGCAAATCAGACCTTCCCCTGTTCAATCTCGCCGAATCACCCTATTTCGTCAAAAACGGAAAAATAATTGAGGGTGTGCCGAAGTAATTTTTGTCAATAAATGACTTTTTCAATAATTTTTGTTATAATTGTTGTATTCAATTATGCAAGGGAAGTTTTAACGGGAGAAAGTTTATGAGCGCAAAAAAGGTTACAATTATAATCCCTCTGCCCCGCTTTAACGACTATATTCGCGAGGCTGTCGCTTACTACGAAATACTCGATTATGAAAATTTCGAGATAATAATACTGCCCGATGAGGCGGAAAGCGAAAAGCTATCCGAGAAACTTGATATAAAGATAATACCGAGCGGTAAGGTGGGACCCGCCGAAAAACGCGACCTCGGCGCACAAAACGCCAAAGGAGAGATTTTGGCTTTTACCGATGATGATGCTTTCCCGAACCCGAAATGGCTTAAAAACGCTCTGCCTTATTTTGAGGATAACGCTATCGGGGCTGTGGGAGGTCCTGCGGTTACCCCGCCTAAAGAAAAAATATGGCGGAAAATATCAGGGCATATTTACGCTTCCCCCATAATGAGCGGGAGCTATCGAAGACGATATGTCCCGTCGGGAAAAGTCTGCGAGGACTACGATTTGCCGTCGGTAAACCTCATTATCCGTAAAGACGTGTTCCTGAAAGTCGGCGGGTTTGACTCGACTTTCTACCCGGGCGAGGATACAAAGCTCTGCCTTGAGATAAAAAAACTCGGATATAAAATTATGTATGACCCGAAGGTTTTGGTATATCATCACAGAAGGGCGCTTATACCCACGCATTTCAAACAAATTGCAAATTACGCCCTGCACAGGGGGTATTTCGTTAGAAAATACCCGGAAACCTCGCGAAAATTTGTCTATTTTTTACCCTCACTTTTCCTGATGGGTTTAATCGCAGGCGGGATAGCCTCGATTTTCTCCCCGCTGATACTTGATATATATCTCGGTATCGTGGCGTTTTATTTTCTGATAAATCTATTGGTAAACTTCAAATTCAACCCGACGGAATGGATTTTAACCGTAGCCGGAACCTTCTTTTCACATCTGTTCTACGGTTTTTTCTTTATCAAAGGACTTTTTAAAAGAGAGCTGAAGAGGTAATAATGAAGGTTTTTATATCATACCCTCCGCTTGAAAGCGAAAAGGGCATACCGCTTCTATCGCAAAACAGGCAGTTTCAATGGTTTAACTCGCCTACGTTTATATACCCGATGGTGCCTGCCTACGCCGCAACATTGCTTTCCAAAAACGGATATGATGTTTTCTGGGATGATGCTATCGCGAGACGTCAAACCTATACGGAATGGAAAAACCGTATCCTGTCCGAAAAACCGTCGATTATAGCAATAGAGGCAAAAACCCCGGTAATCAAACAATACCGGAATATTATCAACGATATAAAACAAACCCTTCCCGAAACAAAAATCGTGCTGATGGGCGACCATGTTACTGCTCTGCCGATGGAATCCTTTGAAAACTGCAAAACCGATTACGTTATTACCGGCGGGGATTATGATTTTTCGCTGTTAAGTATAGCCAACGTTTTAAACAATATACCGAACGCAGTTTTAGACAGCGGAATATATTACCGCGAAAAATCGGGCAAAATAAAAAACACGGGACAATTCCAACTCAACCATAATCTTGAAACGCTTCCCACGATAGACCGCGACCTCACCGACTGGAAACTCTACGCATACAACAACGGGAACTACAAGAAAACCCCGGGAACATACACAATGACCGGACGGGACTGCTGGTATGCCAAATGCCGTTTTTGTTCGTGGACTACAATCTACCCGAAATTCAGAACCCGAAGCCCCGAATCGCTGCTTGATGAGGTCGGCGTATTGATAGAAAAATACGGCATACGTGAAATTATGGATGATACCGGCACTTTCCCAGTAGGAGAGTGGCTTCGCAAGTTCTGTAAGGGAATGATAGAACGCGGATACAATAAACGTATCAACTTTGACTGCAATATGCGTCTAACATCAAAACTGACCTTTGAGGATATGTGCCTGATGAAGAAAGCGGGATTCCGTCTTATATTAGTCGGCATAGAATCGGCAAACCAAACCACGCTTGATAAAATCGACAAGGGCGAAAAAATCGAAATGATGGTCGAAACGGTAAAACTTATGCGGAAAGCAGGGCTTTTCCCGCATATTACCATTATGTTCGGCTACCCATGGGAAACCGAGGATGATGCAAAACGCACGCTCGAACTCGGCAGGAAACTCCTGATAAAAAATATTGCCTATACGATGCAGGCTACGGTGGTAATCCCATATCCGGGCACGCCTCTGTATGATGAATGCCGTCAAAACGATTGGCTTGCTACCGAAGACTGGGAACGTTTCGATATGCGCGAACCGGTAATGAAAACGCCGATGGGTAACGAAAAACTTATGGAATACGTGAGAGGTTTATATTCGGTGTCGTTCCACCCCGGTTTCCTGATTAGAAAGCTGTTCTCAATCCGAGATTGGAACGATGTAAAATATTTCTTTCGCGCGGGAGGGAAAGTGCTGGGACACATTTTCGACTTCGGCGGGAAGAAGAGAAATAAAAAGGGGAAACTATGAAATGTCCGGTTTGTAAATCTTCGGATATCCCTATACTAAAAAATGATATAAATTGTTTATTATCTATCTGCAAACCTAATCTTTTGCAAGATTTGAACAAGAAGTTGGGAGAGAATAAATGAAAAAAAAAATCTTAGTATTCTGCGATGGGTTTGGTTCAAAACAATCTGAAATGGCGGGAATGAAATGGATAACTCGTCTTTATCAATCAATTAATCACCCGAAAATTGAAATTCATATTTTTTCTTATATAAATTCAAAGGAATCGGAAGAAGAAATACAAAACATCCTTAAAATGTGTGAACGGTATTCTATAAAATTTCATTATAAAAAAACAGCAAACTGCAAAGCATCTTTTCTTGTAAGCCGCTGGACTGTTTTATTTAATATCTTGCGAATTGCAAAGCAAATTAAGGCGGAATTAATCCATGAATATGGCTCTTCTGAATTATTATTTATTAGAAGTTGGCTAATTAAAAAGTTTTATTCTATAAAAACGGTTTTTTCTTTAGTAACTCATAGCAGACATTATTCACCTCGATTTTTAAAATTCGCATCAAATTCAATAGATATAATAATAAAAACCTTTGTCGGCGCTCCAATTAAACGTCCTAACGAAATAATCCTGCCATTAGGAATAATCTCATCACCTTTCATTGAAAAAGCAAGAGTTCGTGATATTGATAAATCAAAAATAAAATTCCTTTATCTCGGCAGAATAGAAAAAAGCAAAGGTATATTTACCCTATTAACGGCGCTTAAAGATGTATCAATGCCTAAAGATATTCATATCACTTTCGCACTTATGAACTTAGATACTCCTTTTTGCAAATTTCAGAAAGCAAAAAATGAGTTTTTACAACAATTACCTGAAAACGATATGCAAATAGACATCATTGAAGGAAAAATAGAAACTCCCGATTTAATGAGCGAAAATGACGTTTTGCTTTTACCGACCGACGATATATCAGGAACTTTTTCGCATCCTTCAACGCTATTAGAGGGGTTATATAACGGAATGATTGTTATTGCATCAAAAATTCCCGGACATCAGGAACTTCTACGTGATAGAGAAAATGCTCTGTTATTTAAGGCAAAAGACAGCAAATCTTTGACCGAAAAAATAGACGAGTTGCTCAATAATCGTAATTTAGCATCTAAAATATCTTCCAATGCTTTATCAACTCTGGGCAAAGAATTTGATTTAAAATCACACGCTGAAAATTTAATAAATATATATTGTAAATAGGGGATGATATGGGCAAAATTATTGCTTTAAGCGGGATTGACGGTAGCGGAAAAAGCACAGCCGGAATTTTTATAAAAGAATATATTACAAATGAAAAACTTAAATCTCCCCGCTATATTATTACTTTTAACCACTTTATATTAAAGCAAATCTTGAAACTCCCGATTATAAAAAAAATCACGGAAAGAAAACGCTCCGATGTCTTTGATAAAAATAAAAACAATAAAAAAAAGAAATTAAGCATTTTAAACCGTATTCTTTTGTTTTTTTGGAGATATTTGGTTTATTTTGATATACTAATCTATGTCTTATATACTAAGTGGTTTTCCAAGCATATATATATATATGACCGTTATATACACGATTTTTACGTTTCTTTTTGTCTGATGGGATGCAAATTGCCGGTTTATAAATGGATGGTAAAAATATTTCCGAAACCTCATATACACTTTTATTTCTACGCTGAAACGGAAGATTTGTTTTTTCGCATTAATGATAGCCACTCTTTAACTCGAGAAGATTTGGAAAATGCTAAGATTTTATTCAACAATCTGTTTGATAATAATTCTTCTATTAAGCGGGTAAACACATCTATCTTAAATACGGGAGAAGTGCATAAATTTTTAAAAAAAACATTGAACCAAAAAAAAGGAGACAAACAGTGCCTTTAGATAAATATTCCAGAACAATAGTAGATTTAATCTTATATGAAAAGGCCGGCGATTTAAACAATCTTAAATTAGAGAAACTTCTCGTTTGCGCATCTCATAACAGAGTATTATACGAACTTGCAAAAAAAATTATAAAGATTGGAAATTTTCCCGATGATTGGGAAACCCCTTTAGATGCGATTATCTGCGAAGGTGAGAAAAATATTAAGGCTCTAAACAACACCCTTCAAGTAATTGAACAAATCTGCTCAGAAAATAAAATCCCCTATCTTATAGTTAAAACTTATAAATTTATCGAATTTATAACTTTTGATGTTGATTTACTGGTTCATTATAATGATTTTGAAAAAGCTATTGAAGCGTTTGAAAAAAACAATTTTGCAATTAAACCACATCCCGGTAAAAACACACAAGGACTTCATCAACGCAATTTGCACAAAGAGGGTCTCCTTAATATTGACCTCCATCGTAAATTCTTCTGGTTAGGCATAGAGCATTTGGATGAAGAATATATCTGGCACAACACTCAATATCAGACTATTGCAGGACTTAAAACCCCAATACCATCCTTTGAAACGGATTTCCTTCTAAACAATAAACAATTGGCTTATGAAAGAAATTATATTACTTTACTCGATTTCTTAGCAATTAAATATGCCTATGAAAAAGTAAATTGGGAAGAAATAAAAACAAAGGTTTCTCAATTTAACTGGACAATCGGATTTAACATATTAGAAAAAAGATTGGATAATATGCATCTCGAAATATTCGGAAATTCTCTGTTTGGCAAAGCCCATAAAAGCAAGGCACGAAAATTGCCGCTTTTTCTTAATCAAATGGAAGCCACTAAAATATTCTGTGAAATATTGTTTAAACATAAAAGATTCGCCGTTTTTGAATACCTATATTTTATTTTTTCTAAATTACGTTATAATATCAGCGACAGAATCGGTTATTATGATCACTGGTTTGATATGAAAATTTGGTTTCCGAACAAAAAATATATTTATGCAAATCCGATAATTCAAGGAAAAAAGGATAAACAATGAAATACCAAAAAGTATTGGTTACGGGCGGCACAGGATTTATTGGAAGCCATCTTGTCGAAAGATTAATAAAAAACGGAAGAACCGTCAGGGTTTTGGCTTTACCGCATCCCTTTGAACCCATTGAAAATGAAAACATAGATATTATATCAAAAGCAGGCGCTGAAGTTGTTTACGGGAATTTAATTGATTATGAAACTCTTTACCCGGCAGTAAAAGAAATCGATTGCGTTTTTCACCTCGGCGCAATATCCCGCCCTATGAAAATTCCTAAGCAACTTTACTATGATACAAACGTTAAAGGCACGGAAAATATATTAACCGCATCTATCAAAGCAGGCGTTTCAAAAATTATTCATATAAGCACAGTATCGGTATTAGGAACAAGTCCCGATGGACACCCGCTAAAAGAAAATGAATTCCAGCCCGAAAAAACGGATTACGGTTTAAGCAAACGGCAGGGAGAAAAATTGGCATTGGAACTTTACCATAAAACCAAAATTCCATTAACCGTAATTCGTCCCCCTTTAACTTATGGACCCAGATGCTACGTTAGAAAAATTATGTTTGATTACACAAAAAAACGTTTGTTCCCGCTGTTTAACGGTGGAAAGGCTAAAATGGAGTTTTGCTATGTGGATAATTTAATTGATGCTATTCTTTTAGCCGAACAAAATGAAAAAGCAATCGGTGAGGTTTTTAATATTACGGACGGTCAATCATATAGCTTAGAACAGGTGATAAAAGCTATAGCTAATGAATTAGGAGTTAAACCTCCTTTGCTTAATCTACCATCATTCATCGGAGTTGCCGCCGGATATTTTATGGAATTCGCATCTGCAATTATGGGAAAATATCCTCCCTTTTCTAATACCGCTGCGTTATGGATGAGTCGGGATATGAATGTTTATGACTGTAATAAAGCTAAAAAAATACTGGGATATTCTCCAAGCGTCAGTTTAGAAGAAGGTATCCATAAAACAGCAGAGTGGTTTTATAAGCGAGGCGATTTATAACATAGGAGAATTATGTGAAAATCAAAAAGGATTTTCCTCTCGTTTCGGTAATTATACCTACGAGAAATTCAGGCAATACGCTGAAAACTGTTCTTGAGGCTATAAAATCTCAAACTTATGCATATATACAACTAATTGTAGTTGACAATAAATCTAAGGACGATACCTTAGAAATAGCCTCACAATATACAGATAATATCCATAATTACGGCAATGAAAGAAGCGAGCAAAAAAATTATGGTGCAAAAATAGCTATGGGAGAATTACTTTTCTTTTTGGACTCCGATGCAGAACCAACGCCGGATGTTATACAAGACTGTGTTAATACATTAACTAAATACAACGCAGATATGGTTATTATCCCGGAATTTCATAGCGGTAAAGGTTTCTGGGCAAAAGTTAAAACATTTGAACGTAAAATTTATCTGGGCAACGACTCCGTCGAAGCTCCTTGGTTCTTTAAAAAAGAGGCGTTCATGAAAGTTGGCGGTTATAATGAAACTCTTATAGCCGGTGAAGATTGGCATTTATTTGACTGCCTTAAAGATATGGGTTATACTTATTGCCGAAGCACTAAGTTTATACGCCATCATTTAGGACATCTGAGGTTTTTCTCAAATTTAAAGAAAAAATTTTATTATGGAAGGTTTTTAAAACATTACATTAGTATCAATAAAGGGAAGTCTATTAAAAGAATTCCTTTTTTTCGTTTAGGCATATTTAAGAAATGGAAACTTCTGATACGTCATCCCATACTAACTGTCTCGATGTTTCTTATGAAGTTTTTTGAATCAACGGCAGTTTTCCTTGGTATGATATTATCTAATTTATCAAAAGGAGACGTTTATGAGAAAAAATAAATGGCTTGATTTATTGATTTTTTTAGGTTTTATTATATTGGCATTAGTTTTGTTCTATAAAATTATTGGGGGATATTCTTTTTTAGGCGTTGACTCCAACTATTCAATAAGACGCTTTTACCAAATTTATTTAAATGCCGGGATTTCCCAGTATTATTACAATTTTCAATGGATTGGATTTAGCGGGCCTAGCCCTTTGGCAAATTTATACACGCTCTGCCTTTATCTCTTCCCATTGCGTAATATGGAGGTCTTTGCTTTATTATCATCAACTTTATCTCTATTGTTTGCTTATTTGCTGTTTAGACGATGGAAACTTTCAAAAATCGCTTCTATTTTCGGCGCAATTGCATTTGCATTCACTCCTCATATCATTACCTTATTCCGAGATGCCCACTCCGGTACTATTGATATGTGGATGTATGTTCCTCTAATATTATTAAGCATTGATATAATACTATCCGAAACAAAAAACAAATGGAAAAATCTTTTGTTTATACTTATAGGGGGAATCGCTTGGGGCATAATGCTTTCCAGCGACCCTCAGCGCGGGTTGTATTTCTCAGTCTTTAACGCCGCCTATATCCTTTACCTTCTTTTCAAAAACCACAAGGTTAAAATCAAGACCTTTTTTAAAGATATAGCCACGCGTCCGTTTTTAACCGATATAGCCAAAATTTTAGTAATAGCGGTGTTTCTGTTTTTGGCGTTTTTCAACGGGATACAATCTTGGATTGGCGGGGAAGTTTTAGAGGGGGAACAGGCGGGCGTTACCGAAACCGATGAATCTAAATGGCAATTCGCTACAAGCTGGTCTATGCATCCGACCGAACTTATCGGCACCGTTGCTTTCGGTTATCTCGGACTTGTAAGCGGCGATGAGGAGCGTCCATACTGGGGATATTTAGAGTATCGCGGAAATTCGGTCGCGCTTGGTTTCTTTGTCTTTATCTTTATGCTTCTCGGCACGGTCGCTTATTATAAAAAAGACTCCCGCGTTCGTTTCTTTTTCTGGGGAGGGATAATCGCGCTTCTTTTGGCGATGGGAAGATATATTCCCGGCAGCCCGTTGTTCTGGTTATGGTATCAAATCCCGCTGATGGATAAATTCCGCGCGCCGGTGAAATTCCATACCGTTACGGCTTTTGCTTTTGCAATTCTTGCCGCTTTCGGGATGCAGTTTTTTATCGACCTGTTTAAAGCGGAAAACAGGGACGCCACAAAAACGTTGAAAACTATCCGCAAAGCTATTCTGATAGGTTTCGGCGCGGGACTGGTTTGGCTCTTTGCTGTCCTTTTGGCAAACCAAAGTATAGCATCGTCTTTCTCCAATCAATTCGGAAACGTTGCGGGCAGGAAGATGGCTAATAATATGATTAACGCCCTGTTGCGGATGAATATATTTATTGGGCTTACGTTGGGTATTGTCGTTCTTACCGAAAAACTACGAACTCACAAAAACGCTTTGCTTATCTGCGTTACCCCGTTTATTCTGCTGATGATTTTCGATTTATTTAGTATAAATTATTTCTATCTCAATAAGGCATATTTTAAGCCTGATGATATATTCTACAAGGATGCGGTTCTTCAAACAATTGAGCAAGACCCCGAAATCCATCGCGTTATAACCTCGCTTAAATTTATCAACAACGGGCAGATGGTTCCGCTTCCCGTAACCGGAATTCGCGGGCATTTCCTTACATATATATTCCCGTATTACGGTATCGAGGCTTTGGATGTTACTGCGGTATCAAGATTAGACCCCGAATATAATAAGTTTTTTACCGGGACTTTAATCGGTTCAATAACCGCTCCCTTAACCGACATCACGCAAATTATAGATATAAATATCCGTCTTATGCGTCTTGCCAACGTTAAGTATCTTATAACGGACGGGGGATTATACGGATTTCAACAACCCGTAGGGATTTACGAGACTTTGGATAATCACCCGGACTTTGAATTGGAAAATATAGTCCATTCGTATTATGACCGTCAGCACGCAATTTTCCGTCTAAAAGACCCGCTTCCGCGTGTAGGTTTTTACTCCGCCTTCCTTGCCGTTACCGATAATGAAACCGCGCTTGAATATATATCTTTCCCCGATTTCGATATTAACGAGATGGCGGTTGTTTACGGTGATTATTCCGACAAGCCCGAAATTGTCAGCCCCGTGCAAAAAGTCGATATTGTAGAATACAAACCGTGGTACGTTAAAGCTGAATTTGATGCGCCTACCGACGGTTTGGTTTTGCATACGACCAAGCACGACCCTGCGTGGAATGTCTATGTCAACGGGGAGAAACGCGAACTCCTTAAGGCAAACTATATTATGCAGGGTGTCTTTGTCGATAGCGGGAAAAATGTTGTAGAGTTTAAATTTGAGCCGGATAATAAACCGTTCCTTATTTCTCTCTTTACGGTGTTATTCGGTCTGGGACTAACCGCAGCTTACGGTATATTTTCCCTTATACGCTTCTTAAAAAACAAAGAAAAAGCTTCAAGCTGACGGGATACGGGAAGTGTGGAAAAAATTATCCGCTTTAATAAATAGAGCGAAAGAGGATTTATACCTTCGCAACAGCGTAATACTTCTTGTCTTTACCGTAGTTACAAGTGTAGGGCAGTATTTTTTCCAAATATACGCCAACAGGAATCTATCCAAAGAGGCTTACGGGCTGTTAAACACATTTCTTTCTTTTACTATGATAGTAGGGTTTTTAGCAACTGTCTTAAAAAACTGGAGCACAAAGGTTTTTTCCGAAATATATTCTCATAAAGCATACTCTCAAATTTCCGCAACGTATATATATTTTTTCAAAATTGTCGGGATAATTATAGCGGTTTTTCTTGCAGGCTCGCTTTTGTTCCAAAGACGGATATTGGGTATTTACCAAACCGAGGATTTTCATTCGTATTGGCTTACACTCGGCGTAATAGTATTTACATATCTTCAAGTGCCGTTCTTTTCATTCCTTGAAAGTTTTTACAATTTCTTAGAGCGGTCTGTCGCGATTTTTGCCAATATGTTTATTAAATTAGTTCTCACCGCTATATTTATATTTGCCGGACTTCGGTTATACAAGGCTATGATTGCAACCGTAGCCGGTGCGGTTTTGGGATTCCTGTTTTTTGCCCTTTTTGCATATCTAAAATATAAAAAACTTGATACTACTAAAGAAGAGCAACCGGACAAAGAACAGTCTCTATCCGTAACGCCTTCATATTTCTTCAAGATAGGTTTCGGAACTTTTTTCCTCACTATACTTATGAATATAGATATGCAGGTGGCGCGGGCAAACCTTATTCCCGAACTATCCGGCGATTTCGCAACCGCTTCGGTTCTCGGTAAAACCGTATTCTGGATAGGCAATATCACTATCCCTCTTTTCTATGTGGCTATCAACAACGCATTTAACAAACAAACCTCATATATGAAGCCTTTTCTTAAAGGTATGGGGATAGTTTCGCTCCTGACTTTCGGCAGCCTGTTGGGTTTCTTCATAATTATCCGTCCCTTCGTAAATCTGTTTAACCCCGAATATCTAAACGCAACGGATGCTATGAAATGGTATGCCGTTTCGGTTGTGCCTTATGTATTTATCAACTATATAGGAACTTTTTTCATATCGGTAAACCGATACCGCGTTTTTATAGTAGGCACTGTCTTTGCCTTGATTTATACGGCTATATTATATTTCTTCGGTTCGTGCGTTATGAGCCTTATTCGGATACGTCTCTATGCGGGAATTGCCATCCTGCTTTTCCTCTTAATCGACTTTTTTATCAACCGCAACAGGTTTTACGATACCGTATCCCCCGATACATCATCAATCGAGTAAATTTTGCATAGCGGAACTATTCTCCCTGCTTTTGTGGCTATAATAGTAAGGGAGGATTCCGATGGGAAAAACCGTTACAATCAGGCTTACCGCCAAGCAAATTGAGATAATACGCTACTCAAACAATTTTCTTCCGAGAATAACAATACTTGAGGGCGCCGTCAGGAGCGGTAAAACGTTTCTTAATAATATACTCTGGCTTTTGCATATCAGGAATTTCGCCGACCAGAAAAAGAAATTCATTATGACCGGCAATACCCTCGGAAGTATCAAGCGCAATGTGCTTGACGACTTATCCGTAACGTTCAATATTAATACAACCCTTAACTCAAAAAACGAATTTACCGTTTTCGGGAACACCGTAATATGTTTCGGTTCGGGACAATCAAACTCGCATAAATCAATCAAGGGCTTTACCGCTTACGGATGGTACGGCAATGAGATAACGGAACATCACGCCGAAGCAATCAAACAGGCGTTTGCAAGATGTTCCGGCGAGGGGGCGCGGATTTTCTGGGATACCAACCCCTCAAGCCCTTCCCATTATATAAAAACCCAATATATCGACAAAAGCGAAAACATCGACGGCTCTCAAACCCTCACAATTAAAGCGTGGCATTTTGTATTGGAGGATAACCCCTTCCTGCCGAAAGACTATATCGAATCCTTAAAGAAAAGCCTGCCCGAAAATTCCGTATGGTATAAGCGGAATATCCTCGGCTTATGGGTAAGCGCCGAAAATGTCATTTACTCCAACTATACTATTAAAGAATATAATATCGGCAATCTCTTCAATGATGTCGATGAGTGGATTGCGGGGTTGGATTTCGGGCATGGGGGTATCTCTCCCTTTGCTTTTATACTTATCGCGCGTATCGGGAGCAGGTATATCCTTTACGATGAGGCTTATCGCGCGGGCGGGCTTAACTATGAGTTTATCCGTCTCGTTGAAACGAAACTTGCAAGACTGCACGCGGATTTTAAGAAACATATAACCATATACGCCGACTCCGCCGACAGGGACAAGATTACCGAATGGCACAGGGCGGGGTTTCATATTTTCGGCGCGATTAAAAATCCCAATTCGGTTAATGCCGGTATTGAGTGCGTCCTCGCGCAGGATATTGTTATCCATCCGAGATGTATCAACGCTATCCGCGAGATACAAAACTACCAGTGGGATAGCGACAAGGACGGTAACGTTACCGACACCCCGATTAAATACGACGACCATATTATGGACGCTATGAGATATGCCGTTTATACACATACCCGCAGGTTGAATATCAGCACGGTTGACGGTACCCGCGGTTCGGGAATTTCAACAAAACGCCGATGATAACAAATATCCGCTTGACTATTTTAGCAAAGAAAATTACAATCTATTTACCGTCGAATTATACCTTAGTATTTGAGCCGCCTTTTATAAAAAGGGAGAAATTTCTCTATGAAAGAAAAAATCAAACTAACCGAAGAAAAAGAGACCCTGCTAATCCCGCTTTATTGTAAAGCATCGGAAAGCCGAAAAAAATCCCCGATAATCAGAGATGATAAATCGATAGAGTTAGTCAACGCCATAGAATATAATTACAAAGATTTGCATATACCTAAACAGACTTGGGTTACGGTATGTATGAGAGCCAAACAATTCGATAATTATACGAAAGTTTTTTTAGCAGATAACCCGGAAAGTATTGTAATTCATCTGGGATGCGGACTGGATACCAGATTTAACCGTGTCGATAACGGCATTGTCGAGTGGTTTGATTTGGATTTTCCCGATGTAATTGAGTTGAGAAAAAAATTCTTTAAAGAAACAAACAGGTATCGCCTAATCCCCTCTTCGGTTACCAATCTCAATTGGCTGGACAATATCAAAACCGAAAATAAACCGGTACTGGTATTAGCGGAAGGGCTGTTTATGTATATAAAAGAAGAAGAAATCAAAGCATTGCTCAAAGCCCTTAGCGGTAAATTCCCGAAATGTATGATTGTATTCGACAGTTTCAGTAAACTTACCGCTAAGGGAGTAAAAAACCATCCGTCATTAAAGAAAACCGGCGCGGTAGTTCACTGGGGGGTTGATAATCCTAAAGATATTGAGGAGTGGGATAAAAACATCCGTTTTGTAGAGGAATGGTATTTTACGCAATCTAAAGAAATAAACAAATTAAGTTCGGGTTACAGGTTTCTGTTTAAAATAATGGGGGCATTTCCGGTTGCCAAAAAAGCCCATCGCGTATTAGTCTTTAAAATAGGAAGCCAACAAAACTAAGGAGAAACGGATGTATTCCATCAACCTAAGCAAATTTACTCTTGATGAGTTTGCCGAAATACTGCGCTCAATAGACCTTCTGCCCGGAAGACGGGTTCTTTTGGACAACCTTCAGGAAACCGTATCCGCGCTGAAAAGAACAGGCATAAAAACACTCTCCGAACTGCAAAGCCTTCTTAAAAAGAAATCCGAATACCCCTCGCTAACAAAAAAACTGCCCGTAGATGAAAACTATTTGGTTATCCTAAGCCGTGAGATTAACAGTTACGAGTCCAAACCTCTTCCTTTGACTAAACTTGATATTTTCCCGCCAGAGGAAATCAAGGTCTTAACGGAAATCGGGATAAAAACAACAAAAGATTTATATTCAAACTCCCTGACCCCCGCCGACATAAAAGCCTTATCCGAAAAGGTATCAATAAGCAAAACCAAGCTGAAGCGCGCACTTGAACTAAGCGACTTAGTCAGAGTAACCGGCGTAGGTCCCGTTTTCGCCCGTATGCTTCACGAAAGCGGGATAAAATCTATCACCGATTTTCAAAAAACCGCCTCCGACGAAATTTTGAACCGGTATAACGAAACCAAAGGCGACCTGAAAATCACCCTCGGCTTAAAAGATATTGAATACTGCAAGCGTTTCTGCGAAAAATTAGATATTGATATTAAGTGGTAGGTGTTTTTTACCAAAACCAAAAACAGAATAAGGACAAACCAATGAGAAACATTTTAAAAGAAAAACCCACAAAGCAACTGAGCGGAAGATTATCGTACACCTTTGATTTTCTTGATAATGAAAATTTTGAACAAAAAAAAATCTTAAATCTAGGTTGCGGATTCGGATGGTTTGAACTTAATATTGCAGAAAAGAATATCAAAAAAATAACCGGCTTAGAAATAACTGAAAAAGACCTGATTACCGCTAAAGAAAATATAAACGATGATAAAATCGATTTTAAAATAGGCAGTGCAATAGATATTCCTTTTCCGGCAGATGAATTTGACACTGTGGTTTCATGGGATGTTATAGAACATATCCCGAAAAATAGTGAAGAAAAGATGTTTAAAGAAATACGCAGGGTACTGAAAAATAACGGAACTTTTTATCTAAGCACACCTTACGATAGTTTTATATCAAAAATATTGGACCCGGCGTGGTGGCTTATCGGGCATAGACATTATAAAAAAGAAAAACTTAATGATTTTGCCGTTAATACCGGTTTTGTAATTGAAAAAGCATCAATTAAAGGCGGATTGTGGCAATTACTGGCAGGTATTAATATGTATATTTCTAAATGGATTTTTAGACGAAAGCCGTTCTTTAATAAATTTATGAAAAAAAAACAAAATAAAGAGTATTCCAAGAATAATGGATTTGCTCATATTTTTGTTAAGTTTAGAAAAATATAAAACAGCAAGCGTTTCTGCGAAAAATTAGATATTGATATTAAGTGGTAGGTGTTTGTTCAGTTCGGCTTTAAATATAAAACGCAACTTAAACGCTTGACTATTTCGGAAAGTATTGCTAAAATTGTCGTCCAAAGCCAAGAGTTCCTATGTAACTCCAAAAATGAAACTTCCC
>CAZQBT010000044.1:0-20911 GCA_964591955.1 uncultured Brevinematales bacterium
GGGAAGTTTCATTTTTGGAGTTACATAGGAACTCTTGGCTTTGGACGACAGAATAAAAAGCGATTTTTATAAAATATACATATAAATTTGACTTATAATAATGTCGATGATAATATTAAATAAAGGGAATTTCGGAGGTTTGGTTTAATGGGAAAAGCTTCGGTTTCATTATATCCTCTATTAGATAAAATAGCGAATAACTCTGTCTACAATAGAAAATTCTTGAAAAAAAATGCGCTTCCTGATTGGTTAAATCCTAATGATGTTGATGAAGACTTGCTTTTTGAGGCAAAAATTTCAATTGCAAAATTTTTAGGTTTGAATTTTAAAGCTTTAGAAAAAGATAATCCGTTTGAAGATAGCGGTATTAATCAAAGTTTCTCTTTAAAGACAAGAAATGATACCGACATAGAAAAATATAAAAAAAACTTCCATTTAATAAACCGGATTATCCAAGTTGTTTTGCGTAATATTGCCGTTAATGATTATAAACCTTTGCCCAAACCTATGGTATTGCGAAATGAAATTCTGAAAAACAATGATTATGTCAGTCTTCAAAATATATTAGAATTAAGTTGGGAATATGGAATTCCCGTAATTCCTCTTATAAAAAGACCACTCGCGTTTAAGAAATTCGACGGATTGAAAACAGAAACAAATGAACGTCCGATTATAATTACGGCAACCGAAAAAAAACAAGCTTCAAGCCTGTGTTTTATAATAGCTCATGAGTTAGGGCATGTTTTTTACAATCACGATGGAATTTTTGAAGATTTTAGTAAATACAATAGCAAATCTCAAGAAGAAATTGAAGCCAATAATTTTGCTCTTACTTTATTGGCTGGAAACCCTAATTTCGATGCAAGCAAATATATATCTCTTGAAATTAATGAAGTAAAGAAATACAGTAAGAAATATAAGATTGACCCGGAATTTTTGGTGTTTAATTACGCATTCAATACAGATCAATGGAAAAATGCCAATGCTTTTATTAAGGCAAAAAGAATTGGCAATGAAACAGGAATGGAACTGGTTGCCGAAACATTAAAAGAGCATATAGATAAATACAACTTAACCGAGCATGGCAAAAAATTTATAGATTTAGTGACTTAGAATAAATGCTGTTTTTGATGGATTCCGATATATTTTTTATTTTTTCCGCCGTAAATCTGATTGGAAAAATAGCGAAAGTTTTCAATATCAACAACTTATCGGATATATATATCCCAAAGGGAGAAATTAAATCTAAAATATTATCTAAAAATAATTTAAGAAATCTAGATTTTCAGTTAGAACATAAAGCGTTCCTGAAAAAATACAAGCAAGAAATAGAAAAGCTCTCTCCAATTCCAACTAAGAATCCAAACAATTTGATGAACAAATTAACCCAAATTGATGATTTTGATAGAGGAGAAACCCGTTTGCTTTTTTTTGCAGATTGTCTTTATCAACAAGGTGAGGATTTTATCCTATGCAGTGGAGATAAAAAATGGATGAAACAATTACCGGATTTAAAAGATGATAAGATTAAGTCTTATATGATTGAATTGCTAAAAGGGAAAGTAATCTGCCTTGAAAGCCTTATTATGAAATTAAAAAGCAGTAACAACGATATGTTTCAGTTATTGCAGTCTTATGCTCAAGAAACTAAGCACAATACTTTGACTAATATAACTACAAACAAATTCAATTTTGATAGAACTTTACACACCTATTTTGAAAATTTAAAAAATGAAAGTGTGCCGGATATATTTTATGAAATATAAAATTTGCGCCTATCTATTTTATCAACAAGCCTCAATCCCCGTTTACCGAACCTTAAATTCAGGTTTACGAAACCCCGTTTTGATAGTATATTTATAGTAGATTAGATGCTTAAAATATCTATCGTTTTATACCCTCTCTTTGCTTTATTTGCGGATAGGGTGTAAAATAAAGATATATAATTTAAAGCTACCGTTTATTATGATTTGGAAATTTATTCCGAAAATCAAAAGAGAGAATACCTTAGAGGCGAATTATGAAAAACAAGGGATTTAAAATCTTTCTTGCTTTCTGTTTTATCGTTGTTTTTGTATCAAGCGGTTTTGCCAATCACGGGGAGGCGGATTTTACTCTCGGTATGAGTTATTATAAGCAGAGACGGTTTTTGTTGTCTATCGGCTCATTTCAGAAGGCAATAGATGCGGGTTATCGTGAGCCGGAGGTTTATTTCTATTTGGCTAACGCTTTCCGTGAAATTGAAAGTTTAGACTCCGCTATACAAAATTATCAACTTGCAATAGATATGTCGCGAAACAACCGTTTCCGCTCAACAGCTATGGTAAATCTTGCCAACGCATATTACGCCAAACGGGATTTCACCAACGCCATCCAAACTCTTAACCGCGCATATAACTTAAACCGCAACCTCGGTCAGGTTTTTTGGTTTAAAGGACTTGCCTATTTCCGTCTTCACGATAAAACCAATACCATAAAGGAATGGGAAAACTATTTAGCTTTGTTACCGGACGGCGAACAGAGCGATAATATACGCAAAATTCTTGCTATTCTTAAAGCGGAGGATTTTAGATTTCCCGATGTTGTCGCTAAAACGGACACCGTATCAACGGATAAACCCGATACCTCAGAGCCTCTTCTGAATATCGAGGGTGTCCTTGATGAGCTTCGTCCCGTTGACAGGGGTAAAGCATCCGACTTTGAGTTTGAGGATATTGAAAAATAGCAGGGAGGGAGATTATGGAACAAAAAAAGAAAACTTCAAGAACTAAAGCTGCCGATAAAAAGAAAGAAGAAGAAAAGAAAAAAAAATCGGCGATACTCTGGGGTTCGGTTATTCTCGGAGGGTTGCTTATCGGGACGGCTACTACGTTGATTGTTTCCAATCTGCGCTCATCACGCCCGGATATTAATTCTACGGAGGGTTTTGCCAATGAGCGTATCGCAAGATATTTTGCGTTGGCAAGACGGTATTACGAGGATGAACTTTATGACCGCGCGCTTGAATATCTTGACCGCGCTTTTATTGAGGAGAGCGCCGATGACCCGCGTATTGATGAACTTCGCAAACGGATTTTAGATGCCAAACGAAACAAGGATGCTTCCGAACAAACAGCATCGGGACAACCGCAGCCTCAAACCGGTATCGACAGGGGAGAGCGCGATATTCAAAAACCCACCGAGCCCAAACCCGACACTAAAACTCCCGACAGAACCATATCCCCGGAAGAAAGGGCAAAAACCCATATAGATAACGGGAAAAAGCTCCTTGATAAAAATTACTACCGCGAGGCGCTTGCAGAATTCAGGAAAGCATCCGACGCCGATAAAAATAATGCCGATGCCGATGCTTATCAGGCGCTTACGCACTATTACCTCAAGGATGAACAAAACGCGCTTGCCAAGAGCCGCGAGGCGCTCCGCAAAGACCCTTATAACCCCACTGCTAACTATACTCAGGGTAAGATGTTTTTCGATAAAGACCTCTATGATAACGCTTTCGAGTCTCTTAATAAATCCATAAGCGGAGACCCCGATAACGCGGACGCTCATTATATGCTCGGCGTTATTTATTATATGCGAAAAAGATATACCGAAGCCCGTAATGAATTTCAAAAGGCTTTGAATATTCAACCCGACTTTCCACGCGCGGATTATAACCTCGGTATGACCTTTCTTCAACTCGGCGACAATAATAACGCGCTTCGTCAGTTTGACGCTGCGGTTAGAAACCAGAAAAACCCCGATGCAACAAAAAGCAGGGCGCTGTTTAATATCGGGCAGGTTTATTACTCAAACAAGCAGTTTTCAAGGGCGCTCAAATTTTTTGAGGAAGCCGCTAAGTTAGAGCCTTCATCAAGAACCTCAGTCCGTATCGGAAATACTTATGAAGAACTCGGACAGAATAATAATGCCCTCAACGCTTATAAACAGGCTTACGACCTCGATAAAAATAATTTTATGGCATCTTACAATTACGGCAGAATGTTGGCTCATTACGAAAACTACCGCGATGCCGTAAAATATTATCAGGAATCTCTGAATGCAAATCCCAATTTCGGGGATACATATATAAATCTGGGCAACAGTTATCGTGAACTTGCAAGGTATGAAGATGCCGAAAAAGCATACCAAAAAGCGCTTGAATTTAACAGGCAAGATGCCGATGCTTATAATGGGCTGGGATTTTTGTTTTTGGAGCGAAAAAACTACGACAATGCGCTGAGAAATTTCAGACGCTCCGTTGACATTAATCCGAATTCGGAGATTGGATATAAAGGTATGGGTGATGCTTATGCCAAAAGCGGGATTTATCGTGAAGCGGTTAACGCTTATGAGCAGGCTTTAAGAATTAACCCCACCGATATTTCCACTATCACCGAGCTTGCCAATATTTATTTTACCCAGAAAGATTTTCAAAACGCGGTTAAGCATTATGACCAAGCTATGAAACTTGACGGCAAGGACCCGGATGTGTTTTTCCATCTTGGGGTTTCCTATATCAGCCTGAATGAGTTTTCCAAGGCAAAAACCGTGTTTGAAAACCTAAAAAGCAAGTTTCCCAATTATAAAAATATGGCAAGGGTGGACAATTATTTATCTCAAATGTAAAATATGGGGACAAAAATCTGTTTCGGAAGGTTTGTAATGATTATTAGTATTAAAAGGTTGGTGCGATTTTTGATTTTTTATAAGGGGAGTGATAGATGATAGATATTTTAATTCTCGGCGGATTGGTTTTGGTCGCGGTAGGTTTGGGTATCTATTTCCTGATGAGAGCGCTGGTGGTCCCTCATAAATTGGACTCGATTAAGGCAATGATGGAAGCGGGAAGATATAAAGACGCCATTTCCGCCCTAAATACCTTTATGAAAAATGACGAGCGAAATCCGCTTGCTCATCTTTATCTCGCGGAATGTTATTTTTTCAGCGGAAATTATGAAATGGCGATGGTGGAATATAAGCAGGTATTAACTCTCGGTAAATTCGCCAAAACCGCCACGGAAAGGGTTATTCGTAAAAGGCTTGCCGAAATTTATATACAATTCGGGCAGATGGAAGAGGCTCAAAAAGAGTTTGTTGTCCTTGCTCAACTTGACCCGCAAAATTTTGAGTATCTTTACAGTATCGGAAAGATTTTCTACGACAGGGGTATGAAAGACCAGGCTATGGCTTATCTTGATAAAGTCCTCAAAGTTTCGCGTAATCACGCCCCCACTTATTTTATGCTCGGTAAGATTTTTTATGAGATGAACAAGGCACAGGAGGCTTTAAACTCGTTTACCAACTGTTTAAAACTTGAACCCCGCAATATGGAAGCTCATTTCTACGTGGGGATGATTTTGAAAGCTATGGGCAATTACGGAAAGGCTATCACGGAGTTTGAAGAAGCCGAAAAGGCACGCGAAAACAGTATGAAGGTTAAGGCTATCTATCAAAAAGGGCTTTGTAAACTTGAAATGGGGGACGTGGATACCGCTATCGCCGATTTTGAACGTTCTTTGAAATATTCAAGCGAGGAAAACAACGTTACTATCGCCGTTCGTTATACTCTCGGTGTCGCTTATGAAAAACAAAGACGTCTTCTTGAGGCGGTTGAACAGTGGGAAAAAGTCGCGGGAATGCGTCCTAATTTTCAGGACGTTCAACTCAAATTGTCTCAATATGAGGACTTGCGCATTGATGATAAACTCAAGGACTTGCTTACCGCTACACCCACCACTTTTGAGTTTATATGCCAGAAAATTGCCGACGTTATGGGTTATGAGGTTGTGGAAAGCCGTATTGTCGGTGATGACCATGTTCAGATTGTCGGGGTGGAAAGAAGCGCTAAATGGCGTAACGTAAGAGGCGGCAAGGTATTGGTAATTATTTCCCGAAGTAATCAGGATGTTGCGGAAGATGAGGTTGCCGCTTTGGTCGAAAAAATGAAAGCTATTCACGGCACGCGCGCTATTTATGTTACCACAGGCAAGTTTACTCCTCAGGCTATGCGGTATTCCGAAAACCGCCCCATACATCTTTACGACAGACAGAAACTTTCCTCCGTTATGAAAAATCTAAGTTAGAGGTTCTAAATGGGTAAATCAGTCAAGATAATTATAATCGCTTTTACGGTTCTATTTTCGATAATAGCTTTTTACCAAATTCTAATCGGAAATCCGTTTTCCGACCCCGTCAGTCCCGTGGTTATTTTTGTTTTGGCTTTTCTTATGGGGGTTCTCGGAATTATTGCCCTTATACGCGAGGGTAAGGCAAAAAAGTCAAAAAAATAATTCCGTCTTTCCGGGGAAATAATGATAAAACTCAAGAATCCTTTTGTCGGTATTAACGGATATAATTGTTTCGGATGCGCTCCTCATAATACAGGCGGACTTCGGATGGAATTTTTTGAGGATAACGACGAGGTTGTGTCATTTTGGAATCCTCAATCCCATTTTCAGGGTTTCGGCAACGTGCTTCACGGCGGAATTATATCCTCACTTTGCGATGAGCTTGCATGCCGGGTCGTTTTTATTCATCTGAAAACCGCAGGCGTTACATCAAAAATCGAAACCCGATACAAAAAACCGCTTTTTATCAATAACGGTCAAATAACTTTACGGGGTAAAATTATCGAAACAAAGCGCAATCTCGCTATTATAAAAGTAAAAGTTTTCGATAGTTCCGGTAATCTTTGCGCGGGAACTACGGCTTATTATTTTACCCTGCCGCCCGAAGAAGCAAAAAAGCAACTCTATTTACCCGGAGTGTCGGCGTTTTATGAATAACAAGGAGATTTTGTGAAAGACAGAAAAGAAACTATCCCGGAAGAGATAGCAAATTCAATTACGCATGGTATAGGCGCGGGTATGGCTATTGCCGCGCTTGTTTTGCTTATAGTTTTTTCCGCTTTAAAGGGTTCGGCATGGCACGTTGTGAGTTTTTCAATCTACGGGGCGAGTTTAGTCCTGCTTTATATATCATCTACGCTTATGCATGCCATACAGCATACCAAAGTAAAAAATCTGTTCCAAATTTTCGACCACTGCACTATCTATCTGTTGATAGCCGGGACTTATACCCCGTTTACGCTTGTTGCTCTCCACGGGGCTTTCGGATGGACGCTTTTCGGAATAGTCTGGGGTCTTGCAATACTTGGAATTGTCTTTAAGTCGGTTTTCAGCAAAAAATTCGTGAAGGGCGGAATTATTATTTCCACTGTTTTTTATATAATTATGGGATGGATTGTTGTTATCGGGATGGATAAAGTTATCGCCAATATTGAACCTGCCGGGGTTTGGTGGCTTATTGCGGGGGGATTGTCATATACTTTCGGGGTAATTTTTTTCCTTTGGCGCAAAATGCCTTTTTCCCACGCAATTTGGCATCTTTTTGTAATCGGAGGCAGTGTTTGTCATTTCTTCAGCGTTATCCTTTACGTTCTTCCTATTAAAGTATAAAAACGGGAGTTTCAATATGAAAATTATTAAGTTGACGGGTTTGATTGTTTTAGTCCCGGCATTTCTTCTGTCCTGCTCAAAAACGGAAAAATATACATATACCCGCTTTATGATGGATACCCTGTTCCAGATAACCCTGTATTCAAATTTGCCGTCGGGAACGGTTGAGCAAAAGGTTGATGAGGCTTTTGAAATAATAAAAGGGGTTGAGCAAAAATTCAGCGCAACGTTATCTAATTCGGTGATATACCGTATAAATAAAGACGGGGAGATATTTCCCGACGTTGAAACCCGCGCGGTTTTTGAAAGCGCATATTTTTACTCATCCCTTACGGGAGGGGCTTTTGATGCGACAATTATGCCGATTATGAAACTATGGGGCTTTCACGAAAGGGATTACAGAGTGCCTTCACATAACGAAATCAAGCAAATACTTCCGCGTATAGGATACCAAAATATATCTATCGGCAAAACAATAAAACTGAAAAACGGTGCGAAATTCGACCCCGGCGGCTTTATGAAAGGTTACGCCGTGGACTTGGCTACGGAATACCTGAAAGAAACCGGAATCAGCGCGGGCATAGTAAACGCCGGCGGAAATCTCCGTATTTTCGGTAAAAAACCCGACAATACGCAATGGGCTATCGGGGTGCGCCATCCCCGCGACGCCTCGCAGATTATAGAAATCGTTTTTATAACCAACGAATCCGCAATAAGCACATCGGGAGACTACGAACGAAACTTTGAGCGGGACGGCAGGTTATACCATCATATAATGTCGCCGTCAACGGGCTACCCCGTAGATAACGGTATCGTCAGCGTAAGCGCAATATCCCCCACCGCAGAGGGCGCGGACGTGTTTTCTACGGCGATTTTCGTTATGGGGGTTGATAAGGGTATAGGTTATGCCAATTCCCGCGAGATACCCGCGCTTATTATAGTCAAGTCCAATGATACGCTTGTAAAGGTTTACTCCGACTACTGGAACAGAGACAATGACCGATAAGGAAAAAATCCGTCGCAACTACGACCGTATGAGCGGGAGCTATGATATAATAGCCGGGGTTTGGGAAAGACGGTTTCGTAACCGGGGGCTTGATTTTTTATCGGCAAGTGAGGGTGAAACGATTTTGGAAATCGGGTTTGCAACGGGAAGCGCGCTTGTTAAAATCGGCAGGGCTGCCGGGGAAAACGGCAACCTTTGCGGGATAGACCTCTCACCCGCTATGCGCAAAAAAGCGATACGCAAACTGTCCCGTGCGAAAATAAAATCAAAAGTCGAGCTTAAAACCGTATCCGCAACCTCTATACCCTGCCCCGACAATACATTCGACGGGATTTTCGCAAGTTTCGTAATCGAAATACTTGATGAAACCGATATAGCAAAAACGCTATCCGAATGCGCCCGCGTTCTGAAAAAGGACGGGAGGCTCATTACCGTTACAATGAGGCAACCTAAAAAACCCCGCGCTATCGACCGTCTATACAAATGGGCTGCGCGCAAGTTCCCCGATAAAATCGACTGTCGTCCGATTGATATAAAGTCTTTTCTTGAAAAGGCGGGGTTTGTTGTCGAAAAGTCCTGCGTTATGAAGATGTGCGGGCTCGGCGTGGATATAGTCCGTTCTAAGCCTTGAGGTTCTTATAATAAAACCGCGCGACTAATCCTATAATAATACCGTTGGCAACCCCGAGCAACATAAACACCGATAACAGCATTATCAAACCGCGGTCAAAACCGAAAAATAGCCCGACTATTAAACCCTGCGCGATAACGCTTGCAAAAGCCCCCCATACCGACACCCCTATCGCGCTGATTTTATCCCCGAATATGCGGACTACCGCGGCGCTTACTATCACCGCTAAAATCGCTCCCGATGCGCTCAGCAAATACGTGTATGATAAAAAAGTCCCCATAATCATCGAGGCTATAAGCGTGCGGAAAAACGCTGTCTCAAGCGCTAAGACAATCCTCCCCTCAAGGACAAGTATCAGCGTTACGACATTAGCTATACCGAGCTTTATAAACGGCAACGGTTTCGGGATTATATAATCCACCACCGACAATATCGCCGACAACGCCACAAGAAACGCCAGCAGATAAAGTTTTTTGCTTTTCGGCAGGGAGCGGTAATTCCTTATATCATTGTGTAATTGCATCGATATAATCCTCCGACTCGCCGGTAACGCGGATAATGACCTCCTCCGGCACGCAGATAATACTGTCGCCGATACGGTAAGTCCATCCCTTACGAGTGCAGTATTGATTAGGGCATCCCGCATGAAGCGCCCTGACTTTCCCGTCCCGGATTTCAATATCGTATTGCGAGGTTTTTCCCATAACGGTAATATCGCGGTCTTTAGACAGGGAATAGCGATAATTTCCGTTCGGGGTGGAAATCTCAATCTCGTTGCCCGCCTTGGCGTTTATCGCAAACAAAATACCGGCAGTCCCGATTATAAGCAATATCGCTATACTTAAAAAATCCGCTAACTTCATTTTCCGCTCAGATAGGCTACGTTAATATACTCGATATCGGCATCATCAAGTTCCTTATTGATAACCTGAGAATAGATGTCCTTATGCCCGTTTTCTATAATATGATGAGCGAGGTTGTCCTTGATGTCCTTGAACTCAAGTTTTTTCCCGACTATACGGCGAAGCAGTTTAAAAACCACCATACCGTTTTCATCAATAACCATAGTGCCGACAGCGCCCTCATTCATATCGGACAAAACGTTCAACACCTCGCCGGGAATCTTAAAAGCCGGAACGTCGGCGTAATGATTAAACTCCAAGTCAAGCGAAGAGATTTTATCGCGGATTTTACCGACATTATCGCCGCTCTCCAAAATCCCCGCTACCTCTTTCAACAACCCGGTTGAACCGACAAACACCTCGTAAAACGAAAACAAGTCAGGCTCCTTCATAAACCTCTCGTTGTCGTTATAATACGCCTCAAGTTTATCATCGCTAACGTCAATATCCTCACTGTAAATCTCATCCATCAGGGATTCCATAGTCATATCGTTCTTTATCTCATCGAAAAGCATATCCTCATTGATATGAAGCATTATAAGGTTATCCAGCCACTCGTCATCATCCTTAAAATTAGCCTTCAAAGAAGCGACCCGCTTATCCACCTCGCTATCGCTTATACGGATACTTTTCTTTTCGGCAAGCTGGAGAAGCAAAACGCGCTCGATAAGAAAATTCAACACCTCCGCCCTGAGAAACTTCATATTTTCAGGCGTAGGCTTAAAATCCAATTCATCATCCTCCTCAAGCTGGACAATATACCGCGCAAGCGCCGATTCAATCATCTGCTCATCTATGATACTCCCGTTGACCTTTACAACAGCCGACATAATAGACACCTCTTTAGTAATGATAGAATATTATACATTGCAGAGGGGGAAATTTCAATTATCTACGTGGTGGGTGCAACCCTGACCCGTAACTTTACAGATGGTAAAGGTGCCGTTACGGAATATTATTGTAAACAAAAAACTATTCGCTATTTTTTAGCCACTGACAACATTTATTATTGACCTCATTAAAATCTTCCCAAGTTAGCCATCCTAAACGCTTAGACAAATTTTTACTAATATTTTTTCTATGTGGCAAATCTTTTGATATGGCTTCTATATTATTTTTGTATTCATTAAATTTGTATCCATACAAACGACTTTCAGGATTTTCCTTAAAAATTTTAGGGGTAATTAATAAGAATAGTGTTTTATCAGGATCTCGTTTTTTTAGAATTTCGGTAAGATTGTCATTTTTTTCAAGCATTACATCAATAATTCGAGCCATTTGATTACGCATAGTATCGTATGTGATAAAATAAGATATATCCGAAAGAACTTTCGCCTCAATGATAACTGCAAATCCATTATCAGAATTCACAAATATTGCATCTACAGTGGTACGACCTTCAAGATTGGTTTTTTCTTGAGAACACTCTAAAACATAAGGAATAAATTGCCTGCTTTTAATATTTTCCGTTAACCAGTTTTTATACAATTTAGGTGAAGGTAATTTAGCTTCAAAGAAAAGTTTTAAATTTCCATTAATACATTGTTCCCAAGAAGCTATATTATTAATCGGAGGGGTTTCTCCATAGGCTTTTTTAAACAACTTAACTAATTCTTGAGTTCGCTTCTTTTCATCGCTATGATAAAGCGTCATAAGACAAGCGGCAGTCCAAAACCTTTCATCTTTTTCTATTTGACGAGCTCTTTTCAAGGATACTATATTTGTTTTATATTCGCTTTTATTTTCTTTAAATTTTTGGTATTTAGCAATACTCTTTTCATAGTATTTGGCATATTTTTTCTTCCCACTTTTGTTGCTTTTGATTTCAGCAAAATGCTCCAAAACGTCATCTTCTATAAATGGAAAATAGATGGATGCCATTGGATTATCTCTACCACTCATTTTCAAACCCTCCTTTATAAAAACAAAACATTTTCCCTAAATTCCAACGACATTATACCCATAATACCACAAAGAGTCAAGCGTTTATTTTTAAAAACCACCCTTTTTTTATTTTTACCACACATATACCCTCAAATCTCCAATACTTCCGTCCACCCCCGCCCATATACCCGCAATTACGCCCGCAGATGTTTAATTTCCCCCAGCGCGATAGCTGTCGGGTGGCGGGATGTTAAAGCCAAGCCCTCCGCGACGGCAATCCGCCCGCCCCGATAACGCCTGTCCGTTCTGCCGGCGCAATTCGGGGGGTAATGGATTACCCCCGTTTTTTTGATTATTATTCCGTTCCATACTATAATATACGGCAATAATTTCAATGAGGAGACATCTATGGATATCAGGTCTTACAAGATTTTCGGCAGCAAGGTGATTATTCAGCTTCGCGACAGGATTTGCGAAAACGCCGAGGAGTTAATCCTCAGCGCAATTTTTCGCGATGTGTTGACACGCAGCATCACGGCTCTCCAAAAGCGGAAGTCCAAGATGCTCAATATCTTTCACGGTTTGGACATTAACGATAAGTCGATTGATACATTGGTAAAGACGCTTCAATATCTCACAAAGTTGGAGTATGATCAGGTCATCAGCGTTGTGCCTGAGTCAAAGAGTTTTCTTGAGGACGTGCATCTGTTCAGCGACTTTATCGAGTTTTTGTATGACTTCTGGAGAAACTACGAAAGATATATAATCTGCGATTCGGAGGGTGAAAGCCTTGACCGTCGCCCATACAGGACGTTTAACTCCACTATTGAGCAGTTGACCGACCTTGTCAGAAGAACTTACCGCGACGTCGAGGAAAACCTCACGAAAACCCACCCCCGCTCATACCGTCAGACACGTGCCGGCGCTAACGTGGGGGTTATCGCGCTTCCGGTGGAGATGGAACTTCCCGCAGAATACGCTAAACTCAACAAAATACCGGTAATCCGACAGATTTTATCATACCCCCCGACAATTCTCTGGCCTCCTATGAACAAACGCACAGGGCGGTTTATGAAGATTGATAAAAACCCTATCGGCTTGTTTGAACCTAATCCCGATGATTGGCTTTGTTATCCCGCGAAAGTCGGTAAGCTGTTGGTGATGATATATTTCAACGAAAAATTCTACGAACTTGGTTTTTCGCTTGCAAACCTTTTTGAGCTTGCAGATGATAAAGAATTGAAACGTAAGCCCGATGCGGTTTATACTTTCGGGGTTCCGGGGGATTGTCTCGACGGGTTGTCCGAGTATCCGACCGTGTTCTTTGATGATGAGGCTAACGGGTTGCTTTCTGCGGCTGTGCCTAACCGTGATGAGTTCGGGTATTTCGGCTACCTTAAAAAGATGGTGCTGACCTTGCACAATATCAGGATTATGAAAGAGGGCAAACTCCCGTATCACGGCGCGCTTGTAAAGATTGTGATTGATAACAAGGAGACTACTATCCTGCTTATCGGGGATACGGGCGCGGGTAAATCCGAAGGGCTTGAGGCGTTCCGTCAACTCGGCGAGGATGTTATTCAGGATATGATTATTATTGCCGATGATATGGGTTCGCTTGATATAGACACGGACAGAAAGATTATCGGCTACGGCACCGAGATAGGCGCATTTCTCCGTCTTGACGACCTCCAGCCCGGGTATGCTTTCGGGCAGCTTGACCGCGCTATCATTATGAGCCCCAACAAGGTCAATGCCCGTATCGTCCTGCCGGTTACCTCGTTTAATAACGTGATTTCAGGCAATAAGATAGATATGGTTCTTTACGCCAACAACTATGAGGAATTGGACGAGTTTCACGACATTATTGAAAAGTTTGAAACTCCCGATGAGGCGCTGAAGGTTTTCCGTGAGGGCGCCGTTATGAGCAAGGGAACTACTACATCGACAGGGCTTACCCACTCCTATTTTGCCAACATATTCGGGCCTCCGCAGTATCGCGAACTCCACGACAAGATTGCATCGGAGTATTTCCGTGCTTTCTTTGATGCGGGGGTTTTTGTCGGGCAGATTAGAACCCGTCTCGGTGTTTCGGGTATGGAGATGAAAGGACCCGAAGAGTCGGCTAAGGCGCTGTTGGAATTGATACGCTCCCTCTAAGAGTTATGTCCTGCTTTGCTTAATTTGTGGCTTGTATATTTGAAAATAAGACTTTTTTATGGTAAACTATTTTTGTGATTTTGGTTTTATACAAGAAATTTACTATTGACAAAATCAAAATCTGTGCCAAAATATATAGGAGTCGTTTTTAAGCGAATTAAAACAAGGCTCTAAGTAAGAGAGGAGGAATAAATATGAAGAAGCTGATTTTATCTGTAGTAGTTATGCTGTTTGCGGTATCAAGCGCGTTTTCTACTGTAACCATACAGTTGTGGCACGGGTACCGCGGTGAGGAAAGAGACGCGATAGAACAGGTCGCCCGTTCGTTTAACATTGCTCATCGTAATATACAGGTCAGATTACTTGCCATTCCCTTTGATGCCTTAAACGATAGACTAAGGGCTACAATCCCGTTAGGCACCGGTCCTGACGTGTTTATCTTTGCTCAGGATTTTGTAGGTTCATGGGCGGAAAACAATATTATCCTTCCCATTGAAAGTTTTGTCGATAAGGAAACCCTTGACCAGTATTTCGGGAATACATTGAGGGCTTTTCAATATATGTATCCGGGTGCGCAATGGGCATTGCCGGGCGCGTTCAAAAATGTTGCGCTTTATTACAATGAAAACCTTGTGCGACAACCCCCTCTAAGAATGAGCGAAATTATCGAAGTTTCCAAGCGTTTCACCAACCCATCCCACGGCGCTATGGGACGTTACGGATTTGTTTACGAAACCGGTAATTTCTATTACCATACGATGTGGGTTCAGGGTTTCGGCGGCACAATTTTCCGTCGTATAGGAACCGGCAGGGATGGATTCCCTGTTTTTCTTCCGCTTCTTTATTCCGAACCTATGATTAAAGCCGGTGAATATGTGAAGAAAAATATCCTTGATTCCGGAATTGTGCCTATAGGACCCAGCGGAACTCTTGTTACCCAACTTTTCAATACGGGTAATGCTATGTTTGTCATAAACGGGCAATGGTTTAGAGGAGAAATTGATTCTCGTATTAGCTACGGTCTTTCGGAACCCCCCGTAATAGATGAGATTAACAGGCGTGCTATTCCGTTTCTTACGGTAGAGGGGTATTTCCTTAGCGCTTGTGCAAGAAATCAACGCGCGGCTATTGAAGTTATCAAGTATTTCACCAGCGCTGCGATGGGACGCGTTTTTGCCGAGGTCGGAAAGCAAACCCCTGCCAACCGCGGATCTTATGAGTATGACGTGGTAAAACGGGATAAAATCGCCCAGATTTTCCGTGAAGCTGCCGGACGGTCTTGGTCTATGCCTAACTCCCCCGAAATGGCTTTAACATGGGACCCCGCTACCAGCGGTCTTAATGATATTCTCGGCGGAAGAGATCCTGCCGAAGCATGGAAAGAGCGCCAAATTCAGCTTATGAAATCCATCGAGGAAAACAAAAAGGCTCCGGGTATGTTTCGTAATCTCGGTTACGACTACAACAGAATGACCGAACCTTTAAGCGTAAGCGGCAATTAAATTATACAAATATAGTCTTTAAAAGAAGGCGGCAGGTTTTGTCGCCTTCTCTTTTTATTTATTTAATGTGTTATAAGACTTTTTTCCGCCTAAAAATTTATTTTTTTTTAATGTTAGTTTAAAATAGTGTATGTAAGTTCGGGTATAAAATCAGGAGGCTTAGATGCGGAAGTTTTTTGTTCGAAAATATGTTTTAGAGGGTGAAAAGGCGTGGTGGAACCCGTTTATGGGCGCCGCAGTTTCTATGTTTTTTGTCGCGGTTTTCCTTATCGGATTTTATAATTACAACTCAGGCGAAATGTATAAAGAAACTACCGATAAAGAAACCAAAGCCGTTGTCGAAACAATCGGCTTTACCGCCAATTATATCAAGGACAACGCTCTTGTTTACAAAGGCAGGGATGCTATAAATTCCGGTGTTCCCAACAGACCGCTGGGTTACCCCGAATCTATGCAAAAACTTATCGAAAAAATCACTGAAGATGACCCGACTTTGCGTCAAGTCTTGGTTTATCATGGCCCCGAACTTATTGCAGGTATTGTGCCGGAGCGTATGGATATTGAAGATGTTAGAATTTTCCCCCGTCACTTCCAGATGGGACAACGTTCAATGCGCGAACGAACCGTTATTGTCGAGGATACCGAAAATCCCAATTACCGTCAATACACCAAAGCCTCCCGCTTTATGATGGGACGACATGATATTATCCGTATTACCAAATTTCTCGGATGGAAATTTCCGGCTCTACCGAGAATTGGATTTTTGGCGGGATTTCTTATTGTCTTCATGCTCGGCGCATATTTCGGCTCACGCCTGATAAAATCCGAAAAAATTAAGTTTTTTGTGATGCTCGGACTTTTTATTACTTTTTCCGCTTCGTCTCTAATTATCACCTTTAATTTCTCGCAATCCGACTATACAATTAACGCAAACCGTCTTGCAGGCAAATATACGGATTTTATCCAAAACGCCAACGAAATTTTAAAAGAAAATTACGGCGTCGAGTATTCCCCTCGCGATTTCCTCAATTTAATTGAACAATTCAACGCCGACATGTACGGCGACCCATCCGACAGGTTCACATTGAGAATGCCCGACGGCGTGGCTCTTGAAAGAGGCGCTACCGCTGAAAAAGTCAGGTCTAATGCAGGGTTTATTTCTTTCGGATGGATTCTCGGCGTTTTATTCGGGTTACTTATAATTTTCAAGATGAGCAGAAACAGGGGATATGAACGCTTCCTTAACACTATGCATAATTTTTCAACCGCTTATTTCTTTATCCTGCCCGGTATTCTCGGAATGTTATTCCTTGTGTTTGTCCCGATTGTATTTACCGTAGTTCTCGGTTTCACCTCGCTTCCGAAATATTTTACCGAGATAAATATAGGACGAAATTTCGTAGGATTTGCCAATTTCGCCGAGATTTTGGGCGTATTTGATTTAAGCAATCCTCATAATTTCTATTATACCTTGATTTTCACCCTGCTTTTTACTATAGTTGCCGTTATCTTACAGGTTACATTGGGTATCCTTATCGCGGTTATGCTTAACGAAAAAGAGATTAAAATTCGGAGTCCATATCAGATTGCATTTATGTTGCCGTGGATTATACCTACATATATAAGCGGTCTCGTGTGGAACTACTTTTTCGGGGGGCGTGGAATTATAGACCAATTCCTCACCGTAATCAACGAGTCGGGATATATTATAGCCGGCGAGGGTATGGCTGCGACTACAAGGGTTTGGAATCAGGGATGGTTCGGCGACCCGGTTATGGGCTTCTTTATTATATCCTTTGTTGCCGCGTGGTATGCTTTCCCGTTTATTATGCTTGTAACGCTTAGCGCGCTCCAGACTATCCCCAAAAGTGTCTATGAGGCTGCGGAAATAGACGGGGCTAACTGGTTCCAGAAACTCACCCGTATTACTCTGCCTATGATTAGAGGCACGGTGCTTCCATCCGTTCTGCTCACCACTATTTGGACATTCAATAACTTTAACTTGGTTTACCTCGTTACGGGAGGCGATGACAGGCTCGATATCCTGATTACGAGAATTTACGACTTTGTTGAGGTACCGCCTGAAATAGCAACGAGGCTTGGATGGACTTACGGATATGCCGCCGCTTATTCCGCGCTTATATTTATTATTCTCTTAGGGTATATCCTTATATTTATTAAAGGCACTCGCCTTACCGAAAAGTCGTTCTAGGAGGTTTTTTATGAAGAAAATTATAATTCACATAGTTTTGATATTTTTGGCATTCATTATGCTCTTGCCGATTATTTGGGTTATTCTGGCATCTATAACCGAAAAAACCCAATCCCCTTTTATGATTGAAAGAATTTTCTCGCCCGAACATATTCATTCGGAAATCAACGGCAATCAACTGAAGTTGAAGTATAAATTAAAGAGTTTAACCGAGATTCAAACATTTACTTTCGGTCGTGATTTGGCAGGCAAATATATTACCCTTGAATATTTTTATATTACTCCTGAGGGCGATTTTATAGAGAATGTAAGCTATACCGTTTCCGACCAGCCAACCGACTTAAAAAACTATGAGCGCGACTGGGTAGCTTATTTTCAACTTGACGATAATGCTAATATTATCCGTCAATCTTACGTGGTCAATAGAAAAATGTTATTGAACTTCTTTAACGTCCTTACCTTCGCCAGTTATAGAGACATCTTGTGGGATGCCAACTTCCGTATTTGGCTTGCCAACAGTTTTATTATTTCCATTTTGACTGCGTTGGTAAGCATTCTTTTGGGATTCTTTTCGGGATACGCGTTTTCTCGTTATCAATTTCCGGGACGAAAGGTGAGTTTAATGTGGGTGCTTGCCACTCAGCTTTTCCCTCTTGCTATGATGCTTGTCCCGTTTTATCTTCTCGCGGCTAAGGTTTTCCCAAGTATGATTCCGGGCTTGCAGATAACCAATACCCGATGGGGCTTGATTCTTGTTTATTCCGCAACCGCGCTTCCGTTTTCTATCTGGATGCTTAAAGGATATTTTGATACTATTCCTATCGACCTTGAGGAGGCGGCTATTATCGACGGGGCGAATCTTCCGCAGATGTTGTTTTATATATTGCTCCCCGTTACGCGTCCCGCTATGTTTACGGCGTTTTTGTTCGCTTTTGTTCAGTCATGGAATGAGTATGCTGTCGCCAGTATGTTTATGACCGACCCCGACAGGGTTACTCTTCCCGTAGGTTTGCAATCTTTGATGGGCGGGAGCGGAAGTTATAATCAGGAAATTTCGCTTTTTGCAGCCGCTGCCGTTGTTGTATCTATCCCGATTGTAGTTTTATTCCTTAGTATGAAACGCGAACTTGTTGAAGGCGCTACCTTAGGCGCAGTCAAAGGTTAGGTTATTTATCGGTTTTATTATAAATCGGCGATAGTAATCGAAGTTCGGTCGATATGGTCCCTATTTTTTACAGGAGAATTTGCAATATTATGTTGGATAATGAATTATTGTATAATAAAGTCATTCAAATACTTGATATAGACCTTGAACGCAGGGACGGCTTTTTAGATAAAATAGAGGATTTGATAAATAAAGGCGAAGATGAGGGTGAGGTTTACCGGGAAATTATCAAACTCCTGACGCAGATGGAATTTTCACCTAAAGAAGCCGTAACGCATTGGAAGTCAATCCTTGAGCATCGCGATTTAATTTCAAAAAAATTAGAACGTCCGGTATTTTTCAGGGTCGCTCTTTTGGATTACTTCTTGGAAATTGTCGAAATGTATCAGGTGCCTATGCTTGTTGAGCTTTATGTATATGAGAGCGCCCGTTACAATGCTATGGTCGATGAACTCACCGGAATTTATAACCATCGTTTCCTAAGAGAATTTTTATGGCGTGAAACAAAGCGTTCTCTGCGGTATCACAAAAAGTATTCCGTAGTCTTTGCCGATATTGATAATTTAAAGGCTATCAATGACAATTACGGGAAGCTTGCCGGTGATGAGGTTTTAAAATCGGTTGCGCGCTTTTTTGAGAAAAATATGCGCATAGAAGATGTTATCGCTCGTTATTCAAGTGATGAGTTTGTTATAATGCTCCCCGAATCCGATAAGGAGGGCGCTTTTTCTTTTTGTAAACGTATCAAACCGTTTATTGAAGGCGAGCTGATTCAATTCGGGGGATTTTCCATTCAAATTACCCTGAGTTTCGGTATTGCCACCTTCATTGAGGACAGCGATGACCCTATTAATCTTTTGGAGCTTGCCGATAAAGCGCTCTACCGCGCAAAATTTCTCGGCAAAAATCAAATTGTAGGATATTCCCCCGATACATTCGAGATTTAACGCCAATATCTAATTATCTTGAAAATAATTATCCCGACAACGCTTATTAACCATCCCGATGCCGTTATTAATCTCACGAGGATTTTTGTCTCCATATCGGGATGCAGTTTTTTTGTAAATATCGCGCTGATATAAAAGGAAACTACCCCCGATAACGGGATAAGATAAAAAAGCCTGATTGAATACATAAATGCTCTTGGTTTCTCTAATCCGCTTGATAAAATCAATAACACCGATACCAATAACGCAAAAGGTATTGCAAATCCTGCAAGCGAAGCGATAACCGCCTTTTTAATTAAGTGCGCATCTATCCCGTAAACGGCAAACCAAACAAGCATTCCCATTACACCAAGCATACCAATCCAGTTTATAAAATCAAACGGATAAGAATAAACGCTAAGGCATATTTTATACGGAACTATCATTAAAATCCCGGCAAGCGCAAAGACAAGCATCGTTTTTATAAAGTCTGTTTTCATTTATCGGCTATAAGTCCCCATAATTTCCGCCTGTCCCATGAGATGCCCTCTCATAGCCTCAAGAACCTCCATCTTTGTAGCCCCGGCATCAAGCGGAAGAATACAATCAACGGCGTATAACTTAAAAAAATATCTGTGCGTCCCGCGAGGGGGGCAAGGTCCCCCATAGCCGATTCTTCCCCAACTGTTTTTTCCCTGTTTAATCCCTCCACCGGGATTTTTATCCTTGGGAATATTTTCCGCAATCCCATCGTTTTCCGATGAGATATTATAAATCACCCAGTGAATCCAAGTTCCCATAGGCGCATCGGGGTCATCGCATATTATTGCAATACTTTCAACGCTATCGGGAAGATTTCTCCAATCAAGCGGCGGCGATATATCATCCCCGTCGCACGTATAAAGTTTCGGAACAGGTTGCCCGTTTTTAAATGCGGGACTTTCAAATATTATACCCATGATTCCCTCCTTTTTGTTCACCCTTTTTATTTTATTTCTTTTTTTTGAAAAGTCAAGTTTAAAATTGAAAAATGTGTCAAGAAAATAGAAATGTCACAGGTTTCGTTTAAATAGAAATGTCA
>CAZQBT010000045.1:0-20584 GCA_964591955.1 uncultured Brevinematales bacterium
TTTTTAACCTTTTGGGACTCCTTTTACCCACTTAAAATGGATGAGAACCATTTTTTTCAAATGTCGGTCTAATGAAAACCTTTGCACGGCAGATGCATTTAACTACTTATATCAAAAATAATTAGCACAGACACACCTCAAATCTAACTGCGGTATTTTTACTCCTTTCGCTAATTTCCCAGCCTTATAATTTTTGAAAATCAAGTAAAATCTAAAACTTGATTATGTATATTATATAATCTAAATATGACAGAATCTGTCATATTTAGATAGGAAAAGAAAATTTTTTCTAAAATATATGGTTTTGTTTATGCTCGCAGATTCAAAGGAATATAGCAAAATCCCGCCAGCCCCGTCCGCAATCCCCCGCTCGTTTGCTTTTTTCAGCCTTTCTGTTATAATAATAAACCAAACAAACGGATAAACTATGATTAAAGATAAAACAAAACATCATCCCGACGGCAAAACTAAGCCCGTGTTTTTGAGGAAAGCATCAAGATTTTTCCGCCTGTTCCAGTTGCGCGCCCCGTTTTGGATAATAGTCGCGGGGCTTGCCGTTTTACTATTGCGGATTACGGGAAATGCCTACCGCGGGGCGGGAAACGTTGAGTTTATCAATCTTGTCTTTGTGTTTTTAGTAGCCGTTATAGCGATAATCTTTGTTTTCTCGCTTATCGTTTTTCTTGTCTATCTGCTTTCCACAAGGACGCTTATCAGGGAGAAGGATGCTATCTTTATCAGGTTGCCGTCAAGGGTTTCGGGGGATGGCGATATTACGGTTTATACCGCGTTACCGTCAAAACGGCACGCGGGACTTATACATATACGGGTGGCGTTTTGTCTTAACGATGAGATATACACTTCCCCCGCGCCGATTTTCCAATGCCGGAAGGGCGACTTGGATATGGGCGACTATGATACTAAGCTCCCCGCGGGGTTTCTCGGAGGGAAAACCGTTATCAGAGGGTTACCCGCGGGACGTTACAGGATTACCAAGAGCCTGATTTTCTTTGAGGACTTTCTCGGTATGGTGCGGTTTTTCTATGAGGAGAAAGAGGAAAATCTTACCTTTTTTGTCTTGAAAGAGCCGGTGCTTCATGGTAAACGCATACCGGAACCTCAAAAGGACGTTATCGAAAAGGAAACTAAGGTTAAACTTAAAGTGCCGGGCGAATTTCTCGAATTTAAGAAATACAACCCCGCATCGGATTCCCCCCGTTTTATACTATGGAAAATCTATGCGCGCACCGGTGAGCTTATGGTTCGCAAGCCCGAAATGGAAAACCCTAACTCCTCGCGTATTCCCGTCTTTGTAAATTTCCACTGCGAGGTTGATAATATGTCTTCACGCGAGGCGCTTGACGGGCTTCTTTCGGAATATAAATCATCGGTCAGCGGTATTGTGGAGGAGTTACGTCGCGCGCGCTTTGTGCTGGATTATTACCCCGAGGAGTGTCTTGATGCCAACTCCAAGTCGGACAACGTATCAAAGCGGAAATATGAATCGGAGTTCGGGCTTGTGGACAACGATAGACAAATACAGGCAAAAATCAGCGCGCACCGATGGCAAAACTCTATCCCGCTTCCAAAACAGATTGATATGCTTAAAAATGCTATTTCCGCAAAGGGCGGTCTCGGTTCGGTAGTGATTTTTACATCCTCGCTTGATACAAAATGGCTTGATATTTTTAAGTCAATCCCGCGGGATGTTAGACTCCTGATTTTTTATAAGCGGTTTTCATCAAACTTTTTTGCCTACAAACCGTTTGATAATCCCCTGTATTCATTATTCTTTTTTGAACGCAATTCCAAGCCGTGGCGGATGAACACCGTTTCATCAAGACTTAAATACCGCGCGCTTTATTCACGGATTGTTAAAAACGAGACTTATATAAAGAAGAAAGCGGATAAAAAACGTTCCGTTATTGTAGAGGTCTGATATGAAAACTTATTTGGATAAATCGTCAATATGGAAATATTATGTCGCGAGGGTTTTGCCTCACTTAGGCATCCTGCTTGCGATATTTCTAAGCGCAAGGGCGTTTTGGTCTCCTATATCAAATATCGAGACGACTATCCCCGGTTTTTCGATACTGCTTTTTTCGGTTTACGCGGTTTCGTTAAGCGCATTTTATATAGCGTTTTCCAAATTCCCGATACGGGTTTTGAGCTGGAGCGCCGTTGTTATCGCGCTTGCGTTCTTAGCTTTTGCGGTTTTCACATCCATTCCCGATTACGACAGCGAGTTCGCGTTTTTCTTTTCCCGCTACGTGTGGATTTTCTCAATCTTTATGTTTATTGCCGGGTTGATTTTCGGACTGGGGTTTGCAAGATGGAAGCGGTTTGTTTTTGTAGAGGTGTTAAGCATCCTGTTTTTCGGGGGATACGTCTTCACGTTGCTTGACAGGTTCAGCGGTTCGGTAATCCTGATAATGGCGCTTGTCCTGATATGGTATATCGCACATTCGCTTGCCTTTGAAAGATTTTTCAGGATAAAATCCGAAAACCCCGAAACCAAAACTATGTTCGCACGCGACTTTCTTAAAAAATATATTATCTATTTCGCCGTATTTCTTATGCTCTTTCTGCTCTTTAACGCTTTCCCCGCGATTTTCAAAGACAGCTTTGTCCGTAAACCGAATACCCCATATTCCGACAAAGGCAGACCCGCAGAAAATTTGCCGAGCCCCTCTCATTATATCCACGAATTAGACCCCTATATAAGTCTTGAGGACGAGATGGATGCATCAGACCGCATTCTGCTTTTCAATGTCTTTGTAAGAGACTATGCGAGGTTATCCTCACGCTACCCCGCGCTATACCTTCAGCAATACGCTATGGGAAAATTTGACCCTCAACTTCTCCGCTTTGAGATGGAAACCGAGGATACGTTCCTTAATTCGGTATTCCCCGGCATTATCCCCACACAGGGACTTTATCTTCCCAAGGGCGCGACTTTCCCGCTCTTTATGGGAGAATTAAGCTGGTTCGACAGAAGAACCCGCCGATGGTCGCCTATTAATCCGGTTGAGCGCGAGAGTATGGATGTTATAGTCAGATTAACCCCGTTTGTTTCAGATAATTCCCTGATTTACCCCAATTTCCCGACTTTTGTATCGGTAATCGACAAAACCCCCGTATCGGAGATAGTCGAAACCCTCCGCGAAAAACACGGGGAGGGGGATGCTTTTGCCGAGGCGCTTGAACGTTCTTACAAACTTATATATCATATTGAGGCGCTTACTTATCCTATGCAACTTCAGGAAATCACCGAACAACGTCTATACGACTCAACGATAGCCCGTCCCAATGTTGCCCTTTCTTCCTTTGAGTCCAATTATTTTACTTATACAGGCGAGGGTTACGGAAAGGTCAGTTCAAACTTTATAGAGTTTACAAAGCGTCTTACCGAAAACGACCACACCCCGCTTGAAAAAATCAGGCGTATCGGCGACTTTTTTATGCGCACCGAAAACAGACCCCCGCTCTACGGCAAGCCTTTTACATACAACATTGAACCGGGTCCTCCCCGCGGTGAATATGCGGATAATTACCTTGACTACTTTATGTTTGAAAACCGCGAGGGGTATTGTCAGTATTACGCTCTTGCAAGCGCCGTTATGTTGAGGATTTTGGGAATACCGTCGCGCGCTGCCGGAGGGTATCTTGCGATTGACCGTTCCGTAAAAAACCCCGGACATTTTTATATCTACGCCAATCAGGCTCACGCATGGACGGAGGTGTTTTTCGAGGGTACAGGGTGGGTTGGGCTTGACTTTCAGCCGTTCAGCGAAAGCGATTACCGTCCCCCGTCAGCCGACCCCACTCCTGAAAATCCCCCGACCTTACCCGAATATACCGATATTACGGTCTTAGGCGTTATTTCCGCTCTCTACCCGGAAGAAGGCGAAATTTTTATTATCCCGTCTGCTTATCAATTAGGCGGAGAGGATGGTATTATATTCCGTATGCCCGATAATCACGATAAAGTCAGTTCCTACGGCTTAAAGATGGAATTTGAACTCAAAACGATTATTACCAACGCTACCAATGTTTATACAAATCTGCCCCGCACCGATTTATATAAAATCCATTATCCTGAGTTCTACCTTGACTTGGCAATAGCTAAGGGACGGTTTCATAATGACCAGATACGAAAACTCCGACGCTCTCCCGACAAAATCGTTTTCGATATAATATCACTTACCATAGATAAAGACCGTCTTTCATTATCCAACCTGCTTGAACGGGATAAGGACGATAAATCCGCTATAAGTCTTGCGCTTCCGCTAAGAATTTTTATAATCCTGCTTATTCTGTGCGCATTGTTTTACAGTATTGCTCCTTTGACCGTTTTGTTTTTCCGCTTAAATCTTTACACGGCTCGCGATTCCAAGACAAGACTTGCTCTGATATTTAATTATTTCCTTCTGAGGTTATTCCTGCTTAAAGAGGAGACTTTCGGGTTTACACGAATGGAATGGACGGAGCATATCGCGAAAAAATACGGTATCAACTTCACCGCTTTAACAAGAAAATACCTGCGGACTATCTATGACCCGTCCTATGATTCGGATTACAGCCGGAAAAATTTACAACGGGATTTGAATAAATTTATCAACGACTTAAAATCCTCATTCAACACAGGAGAACGTATTGCGGGTTTTCTATCGCCGTTCAGACTAAGATTATTTCTTAAAACCCGTATCTATCCCGAATGGAAGGAGGAGCAAAAATGAGGATTTTAGCCTTTTCGATATTACTACTCACGGCAAACGCAACCCTCGCTTTTGCTCAATCCCAATTCCGTCATCCGACGATTGACAGGATTATAGAGGAGGCGCTTTACCTTGATGAAAACGAGGAAAGACGCCTGCAAAACTGGACTATCGAAGGGTTATGGAATTTATATCGTAACGTCAGGGAACACGACCCCGAAGGTGAATACTATCGCACGCATTATATCCATCTTATGTATCTCAACCAGATTTATGAGGACAGACGCGGTGTTGAGCGATGTATTGATGCGGCAACCAATGCCATAATACGCGGAAGGGATAATCCCGTAATCAAACAAAATCATATTTTCCGCTACTGGCCTGATGAAAAGCAAATCTACCTGAACGGACTGCGTCAACAGGAAATTTTTTACGCATACTGGGATTTGGTAAATTTCTATATGGGTTTAAACGAATATGAAACAAGTTTAAAATACACTGAGGAATATAAAAACGCGGGCAACCGAATATTTGAGTTTCAGGCAACCGCGCTTAAATTATGGCATGAGTTTTCCTTATGCGATACGGGGGAAGAGTTCCGCGAGTTGCTTGACAGGGTGCGCGAGGAAAGCAGGCGGTTAAGACGCGACTCCTCACCGATTTACGCCGACTGGTGGTATAGACGTCAAAAGACTTTAAACGGGCTTATGCTTCGTAACATAGAGGGAGGAATCCTTGCACGCACTTTTCAAACCCGCAAGGCTATCGACCATTACCATAATATACTTCGCGACATTGAGCGGATTAAACTTTCCGAGGGCTTTGACCTCTTCGACAACGCATATATAGAAAACCTCACCACCTGCTACTACGAGGATTTTAATTTTGAGGCGGTCAGGGAATTATACCTGCGATATATAAACCATCCGAATTTCGCCCTTTATAACTATACAATATCCGCGCGCTTTGCGAACGTCCTTATTTCGCAAAACCGTCTGCCCGAAGCGGTCTATATTATGAACGGTATCGCCGACAGGGATAAGCAGGGAAATATCGCTATAGCTATGGGATATTTGGGCTATCTCAGCGGGGACTTTGATTTCTCATTGGACAACCTTGTTTACGCCTCGCGATATCAGCAAGCATTTATGTTTACCACATACGATACTCAAAGCCATAACTACCTGATATATAACGCACTTTCCGGCGTTTACGGGGATTACAATAATTATCTTAGAACGCGTAACGGATGGTTAGCCCGTCCGGTATTTCTAAAAAACAACCTCGCATCATCATATTACCGTCTTTTAGCCGCCGACAATCTCCGACGGGTAAAAACCTATCTCAACGAGTATTCCCATCCCCCGACACTGCCGTTTCTTGTAGAGCTTGCCCGTCATTTTGAACCCCGCATACTTGAACGCAAGATAAACCGTCATAAAATCGAAACGGATATACGCGAAAGGTCGCATAAATACTACGACCTCACTCTTGCATATTCTTTCCTTGAGCAACGGAATTTGGACAAAGCAAGGCAATATCTTAACTCGGCTTACGCGGTGGATTTAATCGAACCCGAAGACGAAGCGCTTTTTCTGGGGCTTTATCATAACGCTAAAGCTGAGACGGCAAAGCTGTCGAGAAACAACGCGGAGTATCAAAAAAACGTCCTTGAGATTTACCGTCATTTCCCCCAGTTTATCCCTCTCAAAGGACGAAAGATGACCTTCCGCTGTTTCGGTGCGCGGGTTTCGGATGATATACTTGCGCTTGCCGACGGAACAACAAGTCGCAACCTTGAAAGGCTCGTCCGTAAAATCGACCGCGACCTGCGCCGATGGAGAGTCGATTTTGACAATTCCGCCGTGGATTTCCCGCTTATCGGTATAGAGATTGTGTCTTTCGGCGGCGATAATGACGGGGACAACGGGAATGAAATATCACGGTTTGCGGTGAGGGTGTCGGTGGAATTGGACGGCGAGATTATCACAGGGCGCGAAATTCCGTTAAACGAATTTTCGAGGCGGGCTGAAAAACGTCTCTTTGATGATATATTCAACGCGGTTTTTAATTTACAAAAAATCGAGTTGTAGAAGGGGACAACTCGGCAACCGGCTGGTTTAGAGGGCTTTCCCCTCGATACTCGGTCTTACGACCGAGTATCGAGGGGAACGGACGCTTATCTAAAAGTCTTTTCTTAAACCATCCGGTTGCCGAGTGCCGGGCCCAGCACCAATTTGCGGGCTACTTTAGGTGCGGCTTTACAAATTGGTGCGGGGCGAGGTGTATCGAGGCACCCGTATATCAAGATGACCGCTTCCCGCTTACTAAACCACGTTCCCTATATGCGACTCAAAACAGGCATCTATAACCGAACGAAGCTCTCTCTCCTCCGAGTCCGTGTAATGGAATTTAAGGCGATGGTTCAGGCAGGGATATGCCATATCTTTGATGTCCTGCTCCTCTACATAAGTCCGCCCGTTAAGCAATGCCCATGATTTGGCTAACTTGAGAAGGTAGATACTTGCGCGGGGTGATGCCGGCACGAGGATTATATCCTGTCTTGCGCGGGTTTCCGCTATAATTGATGCGATTAGTTCCAAGAGACTGTTTTCTATATGAACCTCGTCAACAAGCCCCTGCATTCGGATAATGTCATCGACGGTTGCAACGGGGCTTATCCCTTCATAGGTTGTGATTTTTTTATAGTCCTGAAGTATTTTAATATTGGTTTCTTTGGAAATATGCGACAGGGAAATGCGCGCAAAAAAGCGGTCAAGTTGCGCTATCGGGAGATTGTATGTTCCCTCGGTTTCGATAGGGTTTTGCGTGGCTATAACGAAAAACAACTTTTCAAGTTCATAAGTAACGTTCTCCACAGTAACCCGTCTTTCCGCCATACATTCAAGCAGGGCGGACTGGACTTTCGGCGATGCGCGGTTTAGTTCATCGGCTAAAAGAATATTGGTAAAAACCGGTCCCGGACGAAATATAAACTCGTGGGTTTTCTGGTTATATATATTCGACCCCGTTATATCCATCGGGAGAAGGTCGGGGGTAAACTGGATTCTCCTGAAATTATGGATGCCGGCTTTCGGCTTGATAGACCTTGAAAGTATCAGCGCGAGAGTGGTCTTTCCCGTGCCGGGCATATCCTCAAGAAGAATATGTCCTCCCGCGAACATAGCGGCAATAATCATCTTTATTTCGGTTTCCTGCCCGTAGATTATCGAAGCCATATTGTGGAATATCTTATCGCTGACGTCTTTGAACCTGTTAAAATCCTTATCGCTAATAGCCATAGTAAACCCCGCGTTTTATTTTTATTTTAACGTGTAATCACAAAAAAGGCAAAATAAAAAAATAACGATAATTTTGTTTGTTGGAAAAATGAACGTGTGTTATAATATCGAAACCTTTTGGGGAGGGTTCTATGAAAAAAATCGGTATAGCGTTTGGAGGAGGCGGTGCGAGGGGGATGGCGCATATTGTCTATATCAAGGCGCTTGAGGAGTTGGGGCTTAAAGCATCGGTTGTATCGGGAACAAGTATAGGCGCTATTATGGGCGCATTCTACTGCGCGGGACTTAGTTCCCAAGATATGGAAGAGCTTGTCGATTCGCTTAATTTCTTTAAAATCGGTAAGATGTTTGATTTTACGTTTTTCCGCAATACGGGTCTTTTTAAGGGCGACAAAGTCGTTGAATTTTTAGAAAATCTTTTACCCGCAAAAACTTTCGAGGAATTGGAAATACCTCTCAAGGTGGTAGCTTCGGATTTCTGGGAGAGGGAGGAGGTAGTGATTGACGAAGGGGAACTTGTCAAGGCTGTGCGTGCAAGTATGTCCATACCCGGGGTGTTTGAGCCGGTTATCGAACAGGGGCGCGTTCTTATAGACGGCGGACTTGCTAATCCGGTTCCATACAATATTATCCGCAAAGAGTGCGATTTGCTGATAGCCGTTGACGTTATCGGGCGACGTATGCCCCAGTCCACTAATCACCTGATGCCATCCACTATGCAATCCGCATTGGAGGCGGCGGATATTGCTCAAACTACTATCGTAAAGCGTCTTATGGATTCGGTAAAACCCAATATCTATGTGCGTCCCGACCTTATCAATGTCGAGATTATGGATTTCCACAGGCTCAAGGAAATTTTAGAAGCCGCCCAAAAAGAAAAAGAACCCTTTAAGCGCCTTGTCGATAAAGCTATGAAGCGAATCCTTCCCTTTTATAATTGCTGAGATTTTGATTTTATCTGCATATCTTATTATAATTATATGTCATAAAAAATGCGGGAGGTTGTAATGTTGTTGGAAATAAAGCACGTTCGCCAAATTCCCGGGGAGGGTTACAGGCGATGGTTTTCCGATGATTATTTTGATTTATACCTGTGGTATAATCACGATACAATAGACGGGTTTCAGCTTTGCTATAATAAAAACGTCAAAGAACATTCCATCACTTGGCAAAAGGGCAAAGGTTTTTTGCATAATAAGATTGATGACGGCGAAACTCAACCGCAGGATAACAAAACCCCTATATTAATAGATGACGGAACATTCGACAATAAATCCGTAGCGGACAGATTTATTGCGGAAAGCAAGGATATCGACAAGGACGTTTCGCGGTTTGTCTATGACAAATTGCTTGAGTATTCCGATAATTAGGCTTATACAAACTTGATTTGGAGAATTTATTGATATTTAAAGATGAAGTCGAAATATATGTAAAAGCGGGAAACGGAGGCGACGGCGCAGCGACATTCCGCAGGGAAAAATTTATCCCGAAAGGCGGTCCTGACGGCGGCGACGGCGGCGACGGCGGTAATGTCGTTATCCATACCGATTCACAACTTCGCACGCTTTCTCATATCCATAACCACCAGAAATTTAAAGCTCAACGCGGCGATGACGGAAGTTCAAACAATAAATTCGGGAAAAACGGGGAGGATGTCGTTATCAAAGTTCCCGTCGGGACCGTTATTCACGATTTGGAAAGTAACGGGATATTAGCCGACCTTGTCGAGGATAATCAGGAATTTATAATCGCCAAGGGAGGCAGGGGCGGACGGGGTAATACCCATTTTAAAAGCTCGGTCAATCAAACCCCTTTCTATGCCGAGCAGGGAAAAACCGGTGAGGAAAAAAGTCTCCGCCTTGAACTTAAACTTATAGCGCATATAGGACTTGTAGGTTTCCCAAACGCCGGGAAATCTACCGTTATCTCGCGTTTAACTAATGCCCGTCCCAAAGTCGCCGATTATCCATTCACTACTCTACAACCCAATCTCGGCGTTATGAGTTTCGACAACGGACATTCATCCCTTTTGATAGCGGATATCCCCGGTCTTATAGAGGGTGCGCATAACGGCAAAGGTCTCGGTATTGATTTCCTCAAGCATATTGAGAGAACAAGATTTATCCTTTATATCCTTGATATTACCGATGAGCCTATGGAAAAATTTACGATACTTCGCAACGAGCTTCTCGGATATTCCGGCGCGCTTTACAGCAGGGATTTTCTTATCGCTTTGAACAAAATTGACCTTGTTTATGACAAGGAAGAGGTCGCACAGGTTATAGCGGATTTTAGAAAACTTTGCGCGGATACTCAGATTATTTCCGCGGTTACGGGCGATGGGTTAAAAGAACTCAAGTCCAATCTTTATGAAAAATATATCGAAACCGAAAAGAAATACAACGAGGAAGAAGAGAATGATTAGGCTAAAAGTCAACGGCTTTGAGAGCGAAATTTCGAGGATTGTTCTTAAACTCGGCACTAAGCAGGTAACAGACCTTAATCATATTAATACGGATAATATAGCCAAAATTGTGCGCGAAGTTGCGGATTTTCGTAAAAAGGGCGTGGAGTTTATTCTCACCGTCAGCGGGGCTATCGGGCTTGGAATTATGGATTACCGTATTGATAAGCCTGTCGAAAATCTCTCTATTCCCGAAAAACAAGCGCTTGCGGGACTCGGTCAGGTAAAACTTATGGAGGTTTTCCAAGATGAGTTTGCAAAATACGGTATAAAAGTCGGACAGGTTTTACTCACCCATTTCATCTTTGAAAACAGGAGTTCTTATCTTAATGCCCGCAACACCCTGAATACTATGCTTAAAATGGGAATAATTCCGGTCATTAACGAAAACGATTCCGTTGCCGTTGATGAGATAAAATTCGGCGATAACGACCGTCTCGGCGCACTTGTCGCCCTGCTTATTGATGCCGACCTTTATATTATGCTTTCCGATATAGACGGTTTCTATAAGGATTATGAAACCGACAAGAAGTCTCTGCTTCGCGTTGTCGATATAGACAAAGAGCCTGAAATAAAAAAACACGCGGGAAAACGCGGCAATGTTTACACATCCGGCGGTATGGTTACCAAAATCGAAGGTGCGCTTATCACAAACAGAAGCTGTATCCCCGCCGTTATTGCTAACGGGTTTAAAGACAATATTCTTGCTCATATTCTCGATAATATCAGCGAAGGAACTATCTTTATTTCCGACCGTTGCAACCTCAATTATAAAAAGCGATGGATTTCGGGCAAAAAACCCAAAGGCAAGATTTTGGTCGATAACGGCGCCCGTTCGGCGCTTAAAGACAAAAAAAGTCTTCTTGCCACGGGAATTAAAGGTGTGGATGGTAATTTCCGTGAGGGCGACCTTGTTCTTATTGCCGATGAGGAAGGAGTGAATTTCGCTATGGGTCTTAGCAATTACTGCGCTAAGGATGTTCGCCTGATTGCAGGCAAAAAAAGTTCGGAGATTGAATCGACTCTCGGTTATAAAAACAAATATAATAACGTTGTCCATATCGACAATATGGTGTTTTTGTAATTTTCGGAGAAACCTTATGAAAAAAACACTTTTCGCCTTTTTAGCCGTATTTTTTTTAACGGTCTCCTGCGGTAAACCCAGACCCGAAAAAATCGACTATGAATTTTTTGACTACCCATCCCCCTCATCTGCCTTGACCGGCATTATTCACGGTATTAACGACAATACAATAGATATTACCTCACCGCATATATCATACGCGGTTGAAGGGAGACGGGACAGCGGAACAATATCTCACCGCGATAAACAGAACTACTGGAACAGAATCACAAGAGGAAAAACCGTAACACGTATTACGGTTTTGGAGGAGAAACATAATCCCCCGTATGCCTATGTCGCGGTTTTAATCGAATATTCGGTCGGTCAACCCTATGAGAAAATTCTCAGCCTGTGGCAAAATCCGCGCGGGTTTTGGATTTTATATCTTAACGAAATGCAGGTTTTAAAGAACTTTTAGCTCTTTGTTTGAGAAAAAACGGCGGATATATTAATATTTAACGGGAGATATTAAATGTCGGAAGCGGTATATAACAATATTAAACGTTTGTTAGAGGAAAACGGCATAACCTGCGAGGAAATAGAGCATCCGCCCGTAAAAACCACCGAAGATTCCTATGCTTTCAGGAAGGAACGCGGATGGGTTGACGGTGCGGGCAGTAAAAATATTCTTTTTCACGCAAAGGGGCGTTTTTATATAGCAGTTACCACCGCCGATATGGTTTACAAGGCAAGGATTTTTAAACGCGAATTCGGAACTAAAGATATCCGGTTTGCTTACGATGATGAACTTTTGCGCGAAACGGGATGTGAAAGTGGGGCGCTTCCTCCTTTCGGGATTTTAAATGACAATTTGCCGATATATGTCGCCTCGGATATTCTGTCACTCAAATATTTTATGTTCAACCCCGGAATTAATACCAAAAGTATCCGTATAAAACCCGATAACCTTTTAAACCTATACGCAAAGATACCGAATATAGTCAAGATATTCAGTATCGGCGATGATAGTGTGGAGTTTCAGGAGGTTCAAAATAAATTTTAAGGGGTAGAATATGTTTGCAACCGTTGAAAAACCGAATAATGAGAAATTAGAACAACTCGGAGTAAAAAACTGGTCTATCTGGGAAAAAAAGAAAAGCATCTTCGACTGGCATTATGATGCTACGGAGGTGTGTTATATACTTGAAGGCAGGGCGAAAGTGGTATCCAAAGAAAGCAACGAAACAATCGAGTTCGGGAAAGGCGATTTGGTAACTTTTCCCAAAGGATTGGATTGCACGTGGGAAATTATAGAGGATATCCGCAAGCATTACACTTTTAAATAAACTTACAGCGGCGAAACCGCCTCAGTTTCCTTAATAAAAATAAGCGCATCATAGCGACGGGGTAAAATTGTCGGAACATAGTTCCCGAACCTCTCCATCGCAGGGTCATATACCACCCCGATTGCCCTGTGTCCACGCCTCTCGTTAAATGCGGTGTTTTCTCTTATACTATCGTCTAACAGGAGCAAAAATTCATCATACCCACTTTTATTAAAAAGATATTCATAGCTGTTGGAAATACCCTCGGGAACAGTCATAACCTCACCCGGCAAACCCCATCTGTAACCCGCTTTGACCGTTCCGCGAAAGGTTGAAAAACCTACCGAAAAGACATTCTCCTCACCAATTTTTTCGCGGGCAAGTTGTCCGATATTTACCTGCCCCCGTTCAGCCATAGAGGTAGCACGCGCATCCCCGATATGGGTATTATGCGCCCAAACAATACCCCTGCCGTTTTCCCCGTAAAAATCAAAAAGACGCCAAACCGTCTCCTCCATATGATACACGCGACTGTTCCATCCGTCAGGACCATCCAAAATAGCCAAGCGGTAGTATTCCTCGGCGTTTTTCGCCACGATAGAATTTTGCTTAGCGTTGAGATAATCCAATCGGTTTAACTGCTCCAAGTTATCGCGGTTTTTACGCAAAGTATCGGTAACTATTTTCATATCGGAATAAACGGGGGGCATCCCCTGAGCAACGGCACGAGCATAATTCCACTCATCGGGCGCAAACCTTGTAAATCCTTTATAGTTTTCCTCAAGAACCTGCAATGTATCAATGCCGGAATCTTGAAGATATTTCTTTACCCTGTCGATAGAAACCCACTGCCCGTAAACATCCATACCGTAAAACCCTACCCTTTCATCAAGCGGCAACTCCGAATTGTAATCGCGTAACCATTCGACAAGTTTCGCAACTTCGGAGTTAGCCCACATCCACGGGGGCCATCGCTTAAAATTCTTTTTTAGCACCTCAGATGCGGTTTTATCGTTGTGGGCAATACCCTTGATATAAAGATTCACTTCAAAGCAAGGCGACCAGTCCCCCTCAACCACTATAAACGAAAAGCCCTTTTCCTCAATCAGGCGACGGCTTATTTTATCGCGCCAGATATAAAACTCCGAAGTTCCGTGTGATGCCTCGCCGAGAAGCACAAGACTTTTATCCCCGACTTTTTCTATCAGCCTGTCGATAGATGAGGCATCGCTGATTTCCACCGCGTGTTCTTTTATAACTCCCGATATTTCGGGTTTGCCCGAATTTTTGTTACAGGAAAAAGCAAACAGCAACGCCGTTATTACAGTATAGATTTTTATTACGTTTATTTGCATACAAATCCTCTCCGATTTGATTTTGTATCGACATTATAAAGTATCGGAGATAAGAGTCAAGGTTATTGATGTCTATTCTTTGTTTTTTCTGCGAATTTTACCCTTGCAAAAAGTATTTTTTTTAATTGACATCGTTAGAATTGTATATTAATATAAATATATCGCTTCCGAGAGGTAAACAATGGATAAGGAAAAAATAAGAGATATTTTAGTCCCGATTTTAATTTCTCACGGAATAAAAAAAGCAGCTCTATTCGGTTCTATCGCTCGCAATGAAGATAATGATACCAGCGATATAGATATTCTTGTTGAAGCCGATGATAATACCACGTTGCCGGAATTAATAGGTATGAAAATGGAGATTGAATCGAAAACTAATCGCAAAGCCGACATTTCGACTTACACTTCCCTGCATCCGAGACTAAGAAATAAAATTTTGAAAGAAGCAACGGTTATATATGAAAAAAGATAGGTCTGTTTTCCTGTATGATATTATCGAAAGTATTGAACTTATAGAAACTTATATAGCAGGAAAGGAAGAAAAGGATTTTATTAAATCAATAGGTATGCAAGATCAGGTTATTAGACGGCTGGAAATTATCGGAGAAGCGGTAAAATCTTTGCCTAAAGAGTGGAAAGACAAAACGGATTACACCGAATGGAAGCAAATTGCCGGTATGAGAGACTTTTTAATTCATCAATATTTCAGAATAGATTGCAAAATCGTATGGAATACCGTTAAACGGGATATTCCTCTGCTAAAAAAGGCGGTTCTTGAAATCAAGAAAAATATTGAAGCAGATGAATGATATTTCAATAACCGGTCTATTCTCTGTTTTTTCTGCGGATTTTGCCGAAAAGTTTTTTAACCCCGTCCGATACCGAACGCGCGGTCTTTTTAGTAAACTCACCTGCTTTTGACAAGCCTCCCCCGATACGCGATTTTAAATTCTCCGCTTTAGGTTTGAGTTTTTCCCCGCTTGACTTTAAAACCTCTGCGGTTTTATCCCTGACTGCAACAATAACGACCCTGCTTTTATCAAGCCCGTTTTTGCCGATTTGTCTCAAGGTCTCCCCCGCCTGTATCGCCGAGTTTTTGAGAAACCCCAATGAGCGGGCAGGCATCTCCATAAGCTTTTGACGGCGTTCTCTCTGCGCCTTAACCCTCTCCATATATTCCGCAAAGTCTTTCGGGCGCTTACGCTTGGGATGGAACGAGTGCATCGCGTATATTGATACCGCCGATGATAAAACGATACTTAATATAAGCGCTATAATCGGACTTATCCCGCCGCCGTAAATCAAAGACAACGGAAGCATAATTACTATATTAATCAGCGATACCGCCACAACGGATTTAAACTTAGTTCCGAAAAAAAGTTTGTATTGCCTGTAATACCTCTTTATCGGTTTTTTACTTATCCAATCGGCGATTACGACAAGCAGAAATATAGACACAACAGCGCATATTGCGGAGAGAATAAAAATCGCGGTAATATCCATAGGTTTCCTCTATTAAAATTTAAAGCACCTTAACGCCGACCATAGCGTATTCCCCGCTTTGGAGAAACGGCTCAATCCCGGGTTCAAAAAACTTTTCATACCTGATAAAAAATCTAAACGATGCTTTAGCGCCTCTCGCCTCAATTCCCGCCTCAAGTAAAATATCCAACGGGAATATCGTTTCAGTCTCATTGCGATAAATATGCCAAAACAGGTTGGGTTTAAAATATATCCCGAAGTCTTTCCAATTCAACAGGTCAAACCTCGCCCCGAAATCTATTGTATTAACCAAGTCGAAAATCGTAAACTCGCGGGGGCGTATCTCCTCAAGCACCCAGTCATTCCACAAAACAAAGAAATGGTTTTCAAGAAGGATTTTTATTGATGAGGAGAAATTGTCGCTCCATTGAAAGACAAAAGGGTTTGGAGCAAATTTCAACGAAACGCTGTCATACACAAGGATTCGCTCCCGCGCCTCATCTATCCGCAAAAGTCGTCTGGCGTTATCAATATCGTGCTTGCACCTGTGATAATACCCGACACCCCATATAAAATCGGGCAGTCTATGCATCACAAATACGGACTCCTGCCAGAAAAACGACAAGGGTTCAAAACGGATATCGCTGTTTGTCCCGCATATAAGTTCTATCGAGCTTTCGATATATATGGAGAAATCGTTTCTCAACCGAAACATCTCGGCGCTTGCACCGAGACGGGCAGACCAGTGATGCGCTTCATCGGTGCGCGAAAAGTATCTGGAAAATTCAGTCCACGCGATAAGACTGTGAATAAACCCGCCCTCGCCCTCTATCTTATCGGCAAGCGGATTTAGGAAAACGCCTCTGTCGGCAAACCTCGCCGGGTGCGCTATCCCCGCGGATAATACCACTATCAAAACCGATAATAATATTCTCATAAGCCCCTCTGTTTTATAAGTTTTATATAAGGCTGATAGCGCGTTTGATACGTTTCAAGGTGCGCTCCTTCCCGATAACAGGCAGAAGGAAATATATTTCAGGTCCGCTTGTTCGTCCGGTAAGCGCGGCGCGTAACGGCATAAACAGATGTTTTCCTTTTACGCCGCTTTTTTTTATAATATACTCGGCGATTTTTCCGAATTTTTCCTCGTCGATAGCGCCGTCCGCGTTTTCAGCGGCATCATAAAATATCTCAAGCACTTTTCGGGATTCGGGTTTGCTTAGAAATTTCATAGCATCATCGGATATTTCATACTCATCGTCAAGAAAATACCCGATATGCTCCTTTATCTGTGAAAGACAGGCGCAATAACCCCGAGTCAATTCCACAACGCCGCGCAAAAAGCGAAGATTATCCCCGCTTTTAAGGTAATCCTCATCTATAAGCCCCGTTTCCAAAATATACGGGACACTCAACTTAAAGATACGTTCAATATCAGAGTTGATTATATAATGTTTTGCCAACCAGTCGAGTTTATTTTGGTCGAATATAGCGGGATGGGATGATAACCTGTCAAGGTCGAAAATCTCAATAAGATGCTCTTTTGTAAACATCTCCGAGCCGTCGGGACTTGACCATCCGAGCAACGCCAAGTAATTAACAACGGCTTCGGGAAGGTATCCCGCCCTGCGTAAATCCCCTACACTTGTAGCGCCGTGACGTTTCGACAGTTTTTGACGGTCGGGACCTAAAACAAGCGCCATGTGAGCAAACGCGGGAGGGGTTACTCCAAGCGCCTTGTAAATCATAAGCTGACGAACCGTGTTTGAAAGATGCTCCTCTGCGCGTAGGACATGCGTTACTCCCATAGTGTAATCATCCACCGTAACGGCGAAATTATATACGGGAACTCCGTTGCTCCTGACAATAACAAAATCCCCGACCATACCCCTCGGAAAGTTCACCTCACCCTTGACTATATCCTTAAAGCTGAAATCCTCATCATAAGCGGAAAAGCGAACGACAGACTTTCGGTTTTCATCTATAAATTTCTGTTTTTCGGATGGGGAAAGGTTTTTACACTTACCGTCATAATGAGGGGGTTTTCCTTCGGCGATTGCATTGTTCTTTCTCTCCTCAAGTTCCGCCTCGTTACAATAACAGTAATAAGCCCGTCCTTCATCTATAAGTTTTTTTGCATAAGATGAGTAAATCTCTTCACGTTCGCTCTGGTAATAAGGAGGGTTATCGCCGCCGACTTCGGGTCCTTCATCCCAATCAAGCCCGAGCCATCGAAGGTCATCCATCAGGAGTTGATTATATTCTTTATTGGAACGCTCTTTGTCGGTATCCTCAATACGCAGAATAAAATGCCCGTCCGTGTGTTTTGCATAGAGATAAGCAAAAAGGGCGGTGCGAACGTTGCCGAGATGGAGATTTCCTGTCGGGGACGGTGCGAAACGGGTTTTAACCATTGGTAGCTCCTGTATAAAATTACGTGGATAATTTTAACCTGTTTTTTTGTTTAAATCAAGATAAAAAGCGTCAAGAAAACATAAAAGTTGAATTTATATCGTTAAGAGGTAAGTTGAAATAATAAAAAACCGCACCGCCTTTATATTAAAACAGAACGGTGCGGTTACATTAAATATTATATTTTAGTATTGGTCATCCCACTCCACGTTCCCGCTATTATTTCCATCTCCCCAGTTGATATTGTCCAATCCCTGCGGGTTACTGTTCTCATCTTCGCGGGCAACCCCCCATTGGGAGTTATTTTCTATTAAAGCGCCGACTGCAAATGAGCAACTATCATTTTCGGCATCATCATTGAAATAAACCCCACCGACGGTTAAAAATCCTGAATTTCCGGAAATATTTCCGCTGATTATATGACCGTTACCGTTTCTTATATGGATACCGCCGCCATATCTTCCTTGGTTATTGGTAACCGTGCCGGAGATTTCGTGTGAATTTCCTTCATTTATATAAATTCCGCCGGCTTCATACATTTCTGCTCTATTACCTGCAATATTTCCGCTTATGGTATGCCCCGTTCCGTATGATATGCGTATGCCTGCTCCACTTTGCCGAACCCAATTACCGATAACGTTTCCGCTAACCGTAACATTATCGGTCCAGTTTAAATAAATTCCACCGCCGGAGTGTCGCATCCTGTTGCTGATAATATCACCGGAAATTGTGTGGTTACCTCCTCCATGTACCCGAATTCCACCGCCTTGGGAAATGTCATCATTTTCGCCGATAGACGTGTTAAAGCTGACGGTTCCGCTGATTGTATTGCTATCACAATTTTCCAAATGCATTCCTGCGCCATACCTGTCAACTCTATTAGTAATTATGTTTGCGCTGATAATAATATTGGAACTTTGATTGGCAAATATACCGCCGCCGTCATTAGTAGCGATATTGTTTGATATAGTTCCGTCTAAAGTATATGCATCGCTTTGGTGCAGATACATCCCTCCTCCGTGTTCTTGGGCAATGTTATTGAAAACTGAGGCGGTTATAAAATGCTCTAATCCGGCATTAAAATAAATACCCCCGCCTCGATTTGCGGTATTGTCGAAGATATTTCCGTCTATGGAGTGAAATATGCCATGGTCTATAAAAATACCTCCGCCATATTCGGCAGTATTGTCGGAAATTACGGTATTTGTAATTCGATGCCATTGACCGTTATCGATAAAGATACCGCCTCCGCAGCTATGAAATGCGCCTCCATCGGCTTTACCTCCGCGTATAATAAACCCGTCGATAGTTACGCCGTTAACATCGTTAATCCATATAACGTGATAAAGACTTTCCTGTGCATCAAGTTCGCTTCTTCCGCTACGTGAGGTAAAACTTGTATTCCACCCGCCGACAAAGTTTATTGCGCCTACGTTAATCAACAAACCTTCGTTACCGGAAGTTTTTAAACCGTTGCCCGGGGTATAAGTGCCTTGTGCCACATGGATTGTATCAAAACCTAAAGTTTGGGACTTACTAATCGCCTCTTGGATAGTTTTTAGCGGTGCAATTCGCGTTCCCGCGTTGCCGTCATCCCCCGTTACGCATACAAAGACTATTCTATCATAAGAAATTGTCCACTCGGGAGTAGATGAGCTTCTCCCGTTATCGGCAAAAGCGCGAAGCTGTAAAACGTTTTCCCCCTCCTCAAGCGTAAGTTCAACAGACCAGCTCTCATCCTCAAGGTCAATTTCAATCCAGTTATCGTCGTTTAGACGGTATTGCAAATTAGTTATCGAAGCGGGTTCTTCAATAGATGCCGTTCCCGTAGCGGTTACGGTATTTTGATTAGTGGAAAACCCGTTTACAGGGTAATCGATTGTAATATAAGGAATCCTTACGCGATTGACCCAGACTTCAATGATGTCGCTATTATTTCCCGCCTTATCAACCGCGTAAACTTGATTGGTATAAGTCCTTATTTCGGTTAAACCCGATATAGTCGCGCTCCAGTTATTACCCGAAACGTTTGCCTCGCTCCAATCTCCGCCGTCGATATTATAAAACACCTTGTCAACCCCGGATTTATCATCTGTAACGCTCCCCGAAAGTTGATAATTCCGCCCTACTTCCTGCCCGTTTGTAGGGCTTGAGATAGTTAAAACCGGAGGGGTAGTATCCGGAGGGGTTGTTTTTTCCTTTTCTTCCTCATCCGAGGGGCCACATCCTAAAACACCTAAGCCCGCTATAACGGACAAACCCATAATCAAATAAACATACCTAAACCTTTTCATTAAAATCCTCCCTTTTCGTATAGATAAATTCATCCCCCCGGATTGCATTGCAGATAAACTTTATACAATTCTATACCAATTTTACCCCGATATTTAATGAATGTCAAATTTTAAGCTGTCGTCCAAAGCCAAGAGTTCCTATGTAACTCCAAAAATGAAACTTCCCTTT
>CAZQBT010000046.1:0-19595 GCA_964591955.1 uncultured Brevinematales bacterium
AAAACAATCCAAACACTTGACAAAATCAAGTTTCATAATTATAATTTAAGCAAATTCTTGAGGAGGAATTTTATGCGTAAAAGGATAAATAGCTATTTTATAGCTTTGCTGGTTTTTACGGTTTTGGCCGGAATGGGATGCGGGCAAAAGGAAACGGTGAAGCCTGAACCTGAAGCCGTAAAGCCTGTTGAAAAAGTTGTTGCGCCGGTTGTTGTAGAAGAAGCCCCGAAAAAAGAGGAGCAAAAATTTGAGAGCACTCCGGTAAATATTGCCGCTATTAAATTTGAGAACGTACTTTTCGATAGAGAAAAGTCAACTTTAAAATCCGGGGCGGTTACCGCCTTAACCGAGGTAGTGAGGATTCTTAAAGAAAATCCTCATATAAATATCGAGGTGTCGGGACATGCCGACAGCCGAGGTCAAGATAGCTTAAATCAACGGCTTTCCGAAATGCGCGCCAAAGCGGTTGCGGATTATTTAGTCAACAATGGGATAAACCGTAACCGCATTTCGCAGGTTTGGCATTCAAGCAAATTTCCGGTAGCCTCAAACGATACCGCCTCAGGACGGGCATTGAACCGCAGGGTTGAAATAAAGATAACTTCCAAGTAATTTCGTTATTCAATCAAACACCGTAACGCCGGTTTCAAAGGAAATCGGCGTTATTTTTTTGCATTAAGTAATCAGGTTGATAAGAATACCCTTGATACTTGAGGTTAATTGCAGGTATTCAATGCGTTTTTTTTCTTTCGACATAACCATCTGGGCAAGACGCCCAAGTCTCTCATCAACGGTTTCTATAACCTGAAATAATTTATGTCGTGAGATATTGACGCGTATCATCTTGTTTTTAACTTCAAGATTTTTCTTTATTATGGTTAGAAAAAGACGGATATGTTCTTTGTATTGCATAAAATTTTCGGGGGTAGGGTTTTTGGAGAGATTGTCTCCAAGAGCGTTTATTGTATCGGCTAAATTTTTTATTTCGTCCTCATCCGCAGAATCTGGGTCAACGGGCAAGGAATCCTCAATAGCTTTTTCGGATGAAATTATCGCATCAATGAAGCCAATATCGCCTTTTTCTGCGGTTTTCTTGGACTTATATTTGTCCTTTTTTCCCGGGCTTGAAGGCTCTATTTTCATAAATGTCTCCTATTTAGCCTTAGCGGAAAGCACCGCCTTGATTATTTCTTCAATATCTTTTTCGGCATACTCGGGGATATTGAAAATTTTATCGATAGCCTCTTTGACATCCGTATCGCTGAAACCGAGAACCCGCATAGCCATAAGCACTTCAAGACGCTTTTTACCGGCTTGAGACACGCTTTTATATTCAACTCCTTCGGGAAGTGTTTTCATTTTGTCTTTGAGTTCAAGAATAATTCGACTCGCAGTTTTTGTGCCTATTCCCTTAACCGAACTTAGGCGCACACTGTCGCCGGTGACTATTGCAGTGCGTATTTCGGATGCCGATAAGTCGCTCAGGATACGCAAACCCTGCTTAGGTCCTATTCCCGATACGGTAATCAATGTCTCATAGAGACGCTTATCCTCTAAAGATGCAAGCCCCACAAGATACATCTCATTTTCCCGCACTATGAGTATTGAGTATAAAATTGCCTCTTCTCCAATCTCAGGCAGGTTTTGATAAGCATTAGATGGAATCAAAAGCTCATAAGATATTCCGCCTGTTTCAATTACTGCGGAAGTTTCACTTTTTCCGATAAGTTTTCCTCTTATTGAATAGAACATACTTTCCTCTATCCGCTTACGGCAATAACAACCTCACCCGGTTTTAAACGAAAATTGAGTTCATTATCCACCGTTTTATACTCCTCATTGTTGAAAATATTGAAGAAAGCCATTTCGCTTTTTATTTTGAGTGTAGTTATTGCCTCATTTTCGCAATCCATATTTGCAACGACAAGATAATCTTTATCAATTCCAACAGGAAAAAGCACCTCGCCGAAAATGCCGCTTGTTTGAACGGTTAGCATATTCTCCTCAAATCTTCTCATAAAAGAAACAACGGGGTTTTTATGAGACATAGAGGGGTTACCGTCAACATCGTTTTCCACCCACGAAAAGTTATCGAGATTAAGTATGTTGCCCTTATTTTCTTCACGGAATCGGTTTAAGTCCCTGACTATTTGTATCATTTCCTCTGCGTAATGGGAATTCCATGCTATACCGGCGCGGTCAAAAAATGCCAAAGGTTTCTTGCTCAACACCTCTATTTCCTCATGTGTGAAATCAAGCCCAAGATTGGATGGGTGATTGTCGCCGAGTTCAAATCCTGCGGCACAAAACGGAACAATATTCGGGAGAGTATTTACCAAACACCATACCGCTTTGGAAAATTTAATACCGCCCTTTCGGGAAGCGGCGCGCGGAGTATCGGTGGTTTCTGGGCATCCCAAAACGGGGTTTGGGTAATCGGGCAATAGCTTGATAAAGTTTTTTGCCATACTGTCGCCGTTGGGTTCGCTGACCAAAGTTCTTGATAAGGTAAACCACGAGTTGCCCATAAGCATATTATATCCTTTTTCACGTGCGCGAGCCCACACGTTAAAATCCTCCGCCAAAAACCCGAAATCGGGGTCTTCCTTGCGGGCACGTTCTATTATCATACGCTCAAGTTTATGAGGGAGCGCGTGTCCCATATCAATTCTCGCACCGTCTATTCCGAACTCAATCTGAAAGAAAGGAATAAAATTAGCGATATTATCCCAAAGCGCCTTGTTTGCCTTTTTTATCCGTCCGTCATACATACGGATTGTATTGTATGCCACATAGTTAAATTCCTCATCTTCATAAAGTTTGAAGTAAGTAACATCCGTCCAAGGGGGTTGAATATCCTCGGGAGGCCAGTCGGCAAAGGCGCCCGGAACCACTACTTCCTCACCGTTGACCTTGCCTATATAACCCGTATCATCACCCGCATAGACAATATCTTCCGGTGCCGGATGAGGAGTAAATATCGCTTTATAATTGTCATGAGGGGGGACCATCTCGGATGTATTAGGCCCGTGAACTCCCGAACATCTTTTATGAATCTCCGTAAGTTCTTCGTTGGAAAATTCGGGCGAATGATAACCCGCATCCTCAGACCGTTTAATCCAGTAAAACCAGTCCGGGTGTTCTTTAATAAATTCGGAGTCGCGTGAGGCGGTGCGCGGAACAAAGTCCAGCATTACCCGCATCCCGAGAATATGAGCGCTTTCTACAAACGCCCTGAATTCCACGTCTATATCAAATTCGTCGATAAGGGTGTCGTGATAAACCGGGTCGATTTTAAAGGGATTGCGCAAACCGTAAGGGCTTCCGAGTTCTCCCTTCCTGTTGGCTTTTCCTATCAAACTTACGGGCAACAGGTAAATCGTATTAAACCCAAGAGACTTTATGTATGGAAGAACAGATATTGCTTTAAAGAAAGTTCCCGTTTCTTTGATACCGTCGGCATTCAGCGTTATATCATCCTTGCTTCCGCCGAGTTCCCCGTCTAAATTATGGTCAAACGCGCTGAAGTTTCGGATATACAAGCCGTATATGTTCGCCCCGGCAAGCCAATCGCCGGGTATTCGGTTCACCTCGTTATCAACCACCTTACCGTTTTGTATTTCCAATTTATTTATTTTCGACAGAGATTCTGCGTAATTCGATTTATCATCACAATTTTTGAGAATATCCCCTATTTGAGAGGAAAAGAACCGGTAAGGCTCGACTTTGGCAAACCCGTTTTTCTCCTCAAGAATTTTGACTTTTTTGGAAGTAATCCATAGTTTGGGTATCCAGTATTCGGTTCCTTCACGTTTTTTTGATACAATCGAATCGTAAATCAGCTTTAACGAAGCGGACATATAAATCCTCCGTAGGTTTATTTCAAGAGTAAATTATTATAATTGCAAAATAGGATTTGTCAAAGATTGAAAGAGAAAATATCGGTAACTTCAAGTTTGAGTATTTATCGGGATACTATCCGCTTAGCCCGGCATTATACCTATCCCCGATAAAAACCCCATTAAGCTCATCAGCATTATCAATACGACGAGTATTATCGCGATAACGTTCCAAACCTTAAGCGGTTTCTTATGCCACAAAACAACCATAAAAGAAAACAAAGTTGTATAAATCAAAGTTTCGGGTATTCCGAGCAGATGGTATTCCAAAGGGATTACGGTAAAGATATATCCATCAAAAGAACCGAAAGTAGGGCCTATTGTGGAAATATACGACAATCCGATAATAAGTCCCCAAAGTTTTAACCATCCCCTTTTAGACGACAAAAACACCTCTCTGAACGGTAAAAGAACCAATGCGATAATAAAACCGCGAAATATCTGAAGCCCCGAACCCAATGCCACTATCGGGGAATCAACCGGGCGCATAATGAGAGACATTAGCTCGCCGGCATATACCTCCCTGTAATTCATAAAAATCAACGCAAATATCCCCGCGATAAAATACGCAATAGTATGAGCGGCTATTACTCTCCAAAAGAAAGTTACTCTTTCGCTTTTTACTGTTTCACCCATTTAGGATACCTCCTTTTTTGTTCAGGATATTATAGCCGTTTTGTAGAATATATACAAAAAATAGATACATTACAGGTCTTTTTCAAGAATTATACCTGTTTCTTCAAAGCCATAGCTTTTATAAAATTCCCTTGCCTTAGTATTCGTAGATTCGGTAGATACTTCAACTTCACAGCATCCGAGTTCCTTACATTTCTCAATAGCAAAATTCATCAACATCTTGCCGATACCTTTACCCCGATAATTCCCGCCGACAACAAGTTCATCAATAAGACCCGAACCCCCGTAATGAAGAACCGTTTGGCGCATTGTAAAATTGATAAATCCTATTATATCCCTGTTTTTTTCGGCAACAGCAAGATAAGAATTATTGTCGTTTATAAATTTTCTGCAATTCTTAATCGCCATAGACAGGTCAATCCCTTCACGGGTTCCCATAGAATCAATAAGTTCGGATATTAAATTTTCAAGCGCCGTCAAGTCCGCCTCTTTTGCTTTTCTTATAATGATGTTATTCATATTAATACTCCTGTTCCCGTATCGCATAATGAAAATACAGTTAGATAACGTAAAATCTCTCAAGGTATTATAGCGGGAATCCCCGTTAAAAACAAAAATAAAAGCCGTTTTGTTTACAAAAGCACAATTCAACTATAAAATATTTTCATAAAAAGGAGGGTATCTATGAAAACGTTGATTGTCTATGATTCATTTTTCGGAAATACGGAGAAAGTAGCTAAAGCGATAAACGATTCTCTTAGCCGCACCGGCGAAACTCTGATGGTTCAGGCGCATGATTTTAAGCCGAAATATCTCAACGGATTGGACTTATTAATAACCTGTTCTCCCACCCGCGCATTCAGCCCCTCTCCCTCCGTCAAGACTTTTCTCAGGCAACTTCCGTCCAAATCGCTTACGGGCATCAGGGTTATGGCGTTTGATACAAGGATGTGTGTTGCGGAAATAAAATCCAAGTTTTTGCATTTCTGCGTAAGGCTTTTCGGATACGCCGCAAAACCGATTTTAAACGGGATGGTGAAAAAGGGCGGGGTCTCGATAGCCGAACCGGAGGGGTTTTTCGTGGAGGCATCGGAGGGACCCCTTCGCGATGGTGAAATTGAGCGCGCCGTGGAGTGGGTCGGCAGAGCGGTGAAGGGCGAGGGTTAAACGGTAATCTGTGTGAAAAAATAATAAAAAAAGTATTGACTTTTATCGTTTTTAATCTATGATATGTAGGCTGTTTTTGCAAAACTCTGGCATAACAAAAATTTTTGAGGAGGTTTAAAGATGGTTGCAGATTTGAAAATTATACGGGATATTGAGAATGCGCTTTGCAAAGCTTTATGTTTAGCTTTAGGTAATACCAAACAAAAAGAACCTCAATTGGTAGCTAATATAGTATTTTATATTCCTAAAATAATTAATAGTCTCAATATTGCACAAATAAAGTCAGGCGGAGTTTTTGTACATCAAAAACCTATTGTTCAATATAAAGGTGCAAAAAAAGGATGTGAAATAGGAGACCTTTTACTTTTGAGAACCGAAAAAAAGAATAACGGAACCAGTTCCCATTCGGCAATACTGCTTCAAGCCAAAAAGAATAAAACAAATCAAGGTTTTTCTGTAAAACTTGATAAAGTTCAGCATGATTTATATGCAAAGTGGCCAGCTTTTGTGTATAATAAAGCTGGAAAAAAATTTAATGGGGAAAAACGGAAAATTGCAGGATTGGATTTATATAATGCAAGTAAATATCTTTTATTAAATTTCCCTTTTGCTATGCTTGAAAACCCTTGTTTTTTATATAATAATGAATACACTTTTCCTATTTGGCAACATTGTCATTTTTGCCATAGGTATGCTTGTATAATGACGGCATATCCGACACAACCGGAGTTAAGTAATTACAGATGCTTTATAATGGAGTTAATAGATTTCATTTTGGGAAATGCAGGAAAAGCTTACGAAGATTCTGATTCGGACAATTCTTTAGGGTGGAATAGAGTTATTTCCGATTTAATAAAAATTACAAAGGATAGCGTTTCAACTTATCTTGGTAATCTTGGTAAAACGCAAAGCCGACAGCAAGGAATAATTTGTTTTCTTACCGGAGATAGCACTTTTTTTTCAGAGGAAGTATCAGAAGAATCTGAGCAATTTTCGATAAATGAGCCTCCAAATATTTCAAACGTTTCTGAAAATGCAAACGAAGAAGGAGGTTATGGTATTCCCATAATTGAATTCATAGTTGAGAGCGAAAATAGAGAGTGATTCGGATAAGACATTTTTTCTAAAAACAGTCGATTACCCTCCCCGTTTGGAGGCGGTTATTTATCCTGTTTTCGTTTATTTCTAAGGGCGTCAAGTTTTTTGGCATAGTATTCCTGATTGTTTATTGTGCCTTTGTCTTTATAAGGAATACTGCCCCATTTTCTTTTTTTCTTAACCCATCTGCGCTTTTGGATAAGACGCATTACCGAAAGTAAAATTGCTGCGATAACGAATATAATCGAAAATGCCGCCAAGTCGTTACTTTCCGCTTTGTCGTCTTCGGATACTTTAACGATTTCTCCATCCGCTCTGACGCCTCGACGGTATTCCCATGGTTTAATCGGGGTGTCGTCGCGCCAAAGTCCAATCCCCGCCGTTCTTGCCTCTTTTTCGAGTTCCTGCCATTGCTTACGAATCGGTTCGTCGCAATATTGCTCATAAACCCATGCGTAACCGGCTTTGATAATTTCCTCATTCAGGTTGAAGCGTTCCGGCATTTGGTCAAAGGATTCCTGGACGAAATAGTAAACCATAGCAATATCTCTGCCGTAGCGGTCTTGGTAGAAAGTTTCCACTTCCACGTCTTCACGGAAAACCAATTGATAAACGAAATCGGTAGCTTCTTTACCGAAAGGCTGGTTGCTTTCGGGAGCATCAATCCCGTAAAGGCGAACACGGGCATGTCCTTCGTCGCGGGTTATCCATAATGTATCGCCGTCGGTAACGCGGACAACCCGTCCGTTCCAAAATTCCGTATTATCGGCATATAAAAAGGCTGTCCATAGCAGGCATATTGATAATGCGACAAGGATTTTATATTTCATCGGTTTCCTCACTGACCACGCGGTTTTTTCCCATAGCTTTGCCTTCGTAGAGCAGTTTATCAACCTTGTTTACAAAGGAGATGACGCTTTCTCCCGAATACTGTGCGACCCCCGCGGTGATTGTAGTTTTAAGTTCCCCGTCCCAGTCGATATTTTCTACGCTCTTGCGGATTTTTTCGGCGACACTCTTTGCCTTTTTGCAATTAGTTTCGGTAAGCACGATAAGAAATTCCTCGCCGCCGTATCTCCCGACCATATCGGTTTTTCTTAGGTTGGATTTTATAACCGAAGCTATACGTTTAAGAACGTTATCCCCCTCAAGATGGCCGTAGGTGTCGTTGATACTTTTAAAATAGTCGATGTCAAGCATAATAATAGAGAGGTCGTTTTTATACCGGTCGGTTCTTTCAACCTCGCTGAACAGAAGCTCAAATATATAGTTGTGATTATATAATCCCGTAAGGCTGTCCGTAACCGCCATTTTTTCGAGGCTCCGGTTTTTTCGCTCCAATTCTTTCATCATCACATAGTTTCGCAGATTGGATTTAAGTCTTGCCAAAAAAATGTCGCGGTTAAACGGCTTTAGGATATAATCATCCGCTCCCGATGATAAGACGTTTGATATGGTTTTATAGTTGGTAACGCTTGATACGGCGATAATTCGCGCATCTTTATTGGTTTCACGTATCTTTTTGATTATTTTATCTTCAAGCTTGGATTTTCCCTCGAAATTGATAAAATATATATCATACTCGTCGTTATTTTCCATAAATTCATTACATGAGCAGAAAAAGGCGGTTTTTTTCACCTTGAGGGTATCCAGGACTTTTTTTAGCGAAATATTATCACAGTTTCTTTCGCTGATAACGGCGATTGAAATATGATTCAATTCAGGGAGTTCTGCGTTATTACGGATAATTTTTGCAACATATCTTGATAATTTTTCGGGGGATATGTCCGAACCGAAATAGTCGAGAATCCCCAAATCGAAAAGTTTTTTCCTGTATTCAAGCGATATATCGGATGTTATAATCAAAAGCGGGATATGAGATTCCTTGTCTTCGTTGTGTAAATGGCTGTCAACCGTTTCAATGTCGGTTTTGTTGTCAAGAGAGACTATAACCAAATCCAAATTTTCCCTTTCCGATATTTTAGATGCTTCTTCAATATCCCTTGAATGGTAATACCCGATACCGTTTTTAAACAGACTTTTTTCTAATATATCACGGGAAAAATCCGCCAATTCTATATGCAACACCTTAAACATAATAAACTCCGTTTCTAATTTTTTAAAAGTATAAAAAGAAACACGTTTTTTTTCAAGTTAAATTTTATTAAATAGCGTTTGAAGAGATGATACCGCAAACAATGCCTTATTTAGATAAATATGTCGGGAAATGAGGGGGGATTTTCTTGACGATTTATGCCGGTAAATGGATAATATTATAGCTCTGATTTTAATAGCTTAACGCCTGTTCGGAAAAGAGCAACATATAATTTATTTTCGATTACATATTGAAAAAAAACCGTTTTTGTAATAAAATATAAGACAGTTTATATTAGGAGCTTACGATGGAAATACTCAGGTCGATTATACTTGCAGTCGTTCAGGGATTAACGGAATTTATTCCCGTTTCAAGTTCGGGTCATCTTGCTATTGCCGATGCTTTATTTGATAACATAACGGATAATCTGAAAACATACATAGCAATTACACATTTCGGGACTCTCTTTTCGGTTATTTGGGTGTTTTGGGATGATATTATCCGTCTCCTGAAATCCCTGCTTACAATTCCTTCCGCTATAAAAGAAAAGTCTATGAATGATGACCTTAAAATGGTTGTATATATAGTTACGGCATCCATACCTACGGCGATAATCGGTCTGTTGTTTACAAGGGTTTACGTGGATTTAACCGCAAATCTCATTATAGTAGGAGCGATGCTTCTTGTAACCGGCGGTGTGCTTCTGGTCTCAAGGTTTATTAAGGTTGATGAGAATAAAGCAAAGGATGCTTCAAATTTCGGAATTTTAAATGCATTGATTTTGGGAACGGTTCAGGGCTTGGCGGTAATGCCGGGAATTTCGCGTTCGGGAGCGACAATCTCAACGGCGCTTATTCTTAAAAGCGACCGTAAATTTGCGGGACGAGTGTCTTTCTTAATAAGTCTTCCGGCAGTGGCGGGCGCGGCTTTGCTTGAATGGATTGAAATTTCGCAGGATGGATGCCCTTTTTCAACGGGAATCATTAATTTCCCGATGGTTTTGGCATTTTTACTCTCTTTTATAGTCGGATTGGTTGCTCTTAAAGTCCTTTTAAAGTTTGTTGATAAAGGAAAAATACACGTTTTCTCTTATTATTGTTTCGGTATCGGGATTTTAAGCATAGTTTTAAGGATTCTGGGTATTTTATAAAGTATTGCGGAAATGGGAGAGGGGATTGGTTTTATGAAAATTGCCTTCGGTTATCTTTTTATCGCTCTCTCGGTTGTCGTTATTTTGGCTTTGATTAGTTTTACTCCTTATGATTCCCTATTGTTCGTATCCCGTGTCAATGTTCCGCCTGAAAATATTGCCGGCAGTTTCGGGGCTTTTATAAGTTCTTATATTGTCCTGTTATACGGCAGATGGGCGGGTTATATTATCGGTTTTTCTATTTTTGTAGTAGGTGTTAATATACTTACCAAAACCAAAATCGGCAGAATTTTTATAAAATTCCTTCTCTTTATCGTTTGTACCATCAGTCTTTCCATAATTCTCGGGCTTTCTCTTAAATCTCCGACTTATATTGAGGCGGGGCTTATCGGGGTAATTATCGGAGAAACCCTTGCTTTGATTATCCCCCGGTTTATATTGATTCCTCTTTTTTCCGTTGCGCTTTTCTTGGCTTTATCCGGCTCAATGAAGCTGTTTCAAAAATTCACAGTGTTTATTGCAAAAGGCGTTGGGGCTGTTTTGCTTTTTCCGTTTCGCGCATTGGGGCTTTTAATAAACAGGGATAACAAAGACGATACTGAAAATACAACCCCATCCTATTTTGAAAACAACTCACTTGAGGATGCTTACGACAATAACAGTGTATTTATCGACAAAAAATCCGTTCCATCTAATATAAAAGCCGACGAATCCGATACCAATATCGTAAACGAGCCCGAATACCTTAGAAAATTTCATCAGGTTTCAAAAAGCGATGTTCCGCTTTCTTCCTCCATATACGAAAGCACTCCGGGATTTCTTTCCGATAAAAAAGAGAAGGGAGCTATTATTTCCTATATCGATTCGGCTTATGACTCGGTTATTTTTGATGAGGAAACCGAAAAAGACGGGGATGCACCTTCGGACAATTCACAATATGTGGGTTTAAACGGGTCGCATATTCCTGTTGATGAAGCTTACGATAATTTGGACAGCGCTATTGCCGAACGTAATAATGCGGATAAAAAAGAGGCTTCGGATAACAAAAAAGAATTAGAGGAAAAAACGAAAGTTGCGGATAATACTCCCGACAAAAAGGATACCGATTATCGTTTTCCTAAAAGCGCCGAGCTTGAGAGAAGTTTCAACAATTTTACCCCGCAGGAAGAGGAAAACGAACTTAAACGGGTTTCCGCCATAATAGAATCGACTTTCGAGAGCTTTAAAATTGAGATAAAGGTTTCGGGATATTCGCGGGGTCCCGCCATTACCCGTTACGAGATAGTTCCGCCTGAGGGATTGAAACTGAAAAGTATCACCAATCTTGAAGATGACCTTGCGTTGAAACTCGGCACACGCAATATCCGTATTGTTGCTCCGATTGGAGGTAAAAGCCTTATCGGTGTGGAGGTGCCTAATAAACATCGACGCAACGTTATGCTTCGTGAAATAATAGAAAGCAAGGAATTTATAAATTCCGATGCCGAATTGCCGTTAATACTCGGCGAAGACCTTACCGGCAATATACTCATTGATGATTTATCGTCTATGCCTCACTTGTTAATCGGGGGAACTACCGGAAGCGGTAAGAGCGTTTACGTAAATTCGCTTATTTGCGGGATGCTTTTTAAACATCGTCAGGATGAACTGAAATTTATAATGATAGACCCGAAAATGGTAGAGCTTGAACTATATAACGGGATACCGCATCTCCTTGCTCCTATAATTACCCAGCCGGAGGATGCGCTTGCGGCGCTTGAGTGGTCTGTTGCCGAGATGGATTCACGGTATAAAACTCTTTCGGAATTTTCCGTGCGTAGTATAAAAGACTACAACGAGGAAATACGCAAAATAAACACTGTCCGTGAAAAACAGGGCGAACAGCTATTGGAGGAGTTGCCGTATATCGTGATTATTATTGATGAGTTTGCAAATCTAATGCTTCGTTCTCCGAAGGAGACCGAAAAAGCCATATCGCGTATTGCCGCAATGGCACGTGCGGTGGGTATCCATCTGGTTATCGCCACGCAAAGACCCTCCGTTGACGTGGTTACCGGGATTATTAAGGCGAATTTTCCCTCGCGAATTTCATTCCGTGTAAATTCCAAGACCGATTCGCGGACTATTCTTGATGAGAACGGAGCGGAGAGTCTCCTCAATAAAGGCGATATGTTGCTTAGAACGCCTAACTCCTCGGAAATGTATAGAATACAGTCGCCTTATGTGCCTAATTCCGACGTTGAAGCGATTGTAAGCGAATTGAAAAAGAACGGCACGCCTGATTATACTATTGACTTTGAGCAATTTATTGCAGCATCTCAAACCTCTTCAGACAGCGATTATACGGTCGATTATTCCAAAGATGCGCTTTGGGAGGATGTTCTGCGGGTTGCGGTAGAAAAGGGCGAGGTTTCCGCCTCGTTTTTGCAACGAAAATTCAGTATCGGTTATAACCGCGCCTCACGTATTATCGAGGCTATGGAACAGGCAAATATACTGGGACCATTTCGGGGCAGCAGTAAGCCTCGCGAGGTGCTTATCAAGCAGGAAGATATTGTAAATTATATTTAGTTCCTATCGGAGGAAAATTGAAAAAGCCCGCTACCGAGTTGTTTTCCATTGATGCTATGGAGTTTATGCGTTCTGAGATTTCGGCTAATGAAGGGGATGAAATTTGCTTTGTCGGCAATATTGACCGTTACGGTATAGTCAATGAGATTGAAACCGTTGCTTACGGAAACTCGGAGTCAAGCGCGGTGGTGATGATTGATGCACTTCAGGGGGATGTGCTTATCCATAACCATCCGTCAGGCGAGCTTCAGGCATCCGCTCAGGATATTAATTTATCCTCCCTGCTTGCCAACAAAGGTATCGGTTTTTATATTATCGATAACGAATGCGAATTTGCAAATATTATCGTTAAACCCAAGGCAAGGATTTATATACAGGAAAACGAGGTCTTGGATATTTTTCATAGCAGGGGAATTCTCTGCGAAAATATTTCTAATTTTGAATCTCGCGCCGAGCAGATTGAGATGGTTGAAAAGGTATGCGAAGCCGTCAACTATTCCAGGATTTTGATTTGCGAAGCAGGCACGGGGACGGGTAAGTCTCTTTCTTATCTTATTCCCGCCTCTATCTGGGCAGTCGAAAATAAAAAAAGGGTTTTGGTTTCTACCCATACGATTAATCTCCAGCAACAGATTTTCAATAAGGATATGGAGATTGTTTCCCGTGTCATCAGAAATTATCTTGAAAAGGATGTCAATTATTCGGTTCTTGTCGGTAAGGGAAATTATCTGTGTAAAAAAAAGTTGTATGACATATTGCGTGACCGCGATAAACAGGCATCTCTATTTGACGAAGGGGAAGAAATGGAGGTGCTTTTTGCTATTGAGCAATGGGTTCGTAACGCCGTTGAGGGAACTCGCGCGGAATTCGGCGAGCCGGTCGGTAGCGATATTTGGGAAGAAATTGCCTGCGATTCTATGACCTGTTCGCGAAAAAAATGCAATTATTACAGCGAGTGCTTTTATTATTCGGCGCGACTCCAAGCAGAAAAATCCAATATTATTATCGCTAACCATTCATTGGTTTTCAGCACTATTGATGAGATGAGTCACAGGAGCGCGCTTCCTTATTTTGCAGGAATTGTCTTTGATGAAGCGCATCATATAGAAGACGTGGCTTTAAAGTCTATGTCTAAGGATTTTTCTATTCTGGGTATAATGTTTCATCTCCGCAAACTTTATTCCCCCAAAAAAGACAAAGATAGGGATAATGAACGCGGTCTGTTGGTTCTTTTAAACCGCAAGGGAGCGTTTGACGGTTATCCCGAACTTCGCGAGGCTTTTATGGCTTTATTGGACAGGATAAGACAGCTTGCTTCCATTTGCGGTAACGTCAACCGGACTATCAGGGAAACCCTTACCCGCAATTTGCCCTTTGATTCGGGGACTATAGGTATTGATGAGAAATTTATCAATTCGCGGTTTTATAAAGGGGTATTGACCGAGCTTTCCGAAATTTTTAACCGCGTAAAGGATTATACGGTTCAGTTTGAAATACTTGCAGAACGTATTTCGGATTTGGTTGGTGACGAAGCTAAGGATATAATCCGTTCTATTACTGTCCGAAACGGGTATCTTTTGGAAATGGCATCAACCTTTGAGCTGATTTTCGATACGGAGCATCAGCCTGAGTTTGTTAAATGGATTGAAATTTCAAAAAAGAATATAAGGTTTTCATATAGTCCGCTTGAAGTGGGGGACTTTATCGCCAATTCAATTTTTTCAAAAAAGGAGTTTACGGTTCTTACATCCGCGACTCTTATGATTAATAAAAAATTCGATTATCTTAAAAACAGCACGGGGTTAAATATTGCTACGGATAAAGAAAAAATCGAGTTTATGGTTTTATCCCCGTTTGACTATACAAAACAGGCGGAGATTTTTATTATGAAAGATGATGTATCTCACTCCGACTTATCAAAAGAAAAGACCCGTATTGTGCGTGAACTTGCGTTAATCAGCGGAGGCGGAACGTTAGTCCTTTTTACCTCGTATTCAAGGCTTGGCGAAATGTATGATATTTTACGTGATGAATTGATGGATAACGGGCTTCTTCCCATACGTCAGGGTGAGAAAACCCGCGCGGAACTTCTCGAAATTATGAAGTCGAGAAGCTATGTGGTTCTGTTTGCCACGTCAAGTTTCTGGGAGGGAATAGACGTGCCGGGGGAAAATCTGCGATGTGTTATTATTGAGAAACTGCCCTTTGATAATCCTTCGGACCCCATTTATAATGCAAAAGCAAAACTGCTCGAAATGAAAAATATCAACCCGTTTACTTATTACTCGATTCCCCGTGCGGTTTTGAAATTAAAACAGGGATTAGGAAGGCTTATCCGTTCCAAAACCGATAAAGGGATTATTGCAATACTGGATAATCGTATTAAAACAAAAAACTACGGGAGTGTTTTTATCAATTCGCTTCCCCCGACAAATGTAGTTTATGGGGATACGAAGCATATAATATGTGAGGCGGAGCGATTTTTTATAAATAATATGGGGCATATAACCTCAGGAAGAAAAAAATCCTCGAAAACCGATACCAAACAGTCGGATAGTTACAAAAAATGGAATGTCGAGGAGGACGAGCAATTACGTGTTGCCGTTAGTGATGGTATAAGCGAGGATGAAATCGCCGTTATGCTCGGACGACCTAAAGTTACCGTTACCGCGCGTATCAGAAAACTCGGACTTCATTAACTTGATTTTTTTATTCTCCTGCATTATCTTATACACTACTTTTAAGCAGGCACGGTTATGGAAGCTATTATAATATCTATCGGAAACGAACTGATTGACGGCACCGTTGCCGATACCAACAGTCGGTATATATCGGAGAGTTTTACCCGAAAGGGCATTAAGCCGGTAATGTCGGTTTGCACGGGCGATAATATACCGGATATTTTAAATGCCCTTGAGTTTGCCGGTTCCCGCATGGGAAACGAGGGGTTTATCGTTATCACCGGAGGTATAGGACCTACGGCGGATGATTTAACCCGCGAGGCTGTCGCTTTGTTTACGGGATTTCCTCTCGTATTAAAAGAGGATTTAGCAAGCGCTATAAGAGAACGTTTTAAACGTTTGTCGATTGAAATGCCGGAACAAAATATCCGTCAAGCCTATATTCCCGAAGGCGCGGAGGTCTTGGAAAACCATAACGGGAGCGCCCCCGGATTTTATTTGCGCACCCGTAAGGGCTACGGTATTTCGGTTTTTCCCGGCGTGCCGTTTGAGTTTATACCTATGTTTGACGGATGGATTGACGGGATAAAGGATAATATCCGAACAAGTCTCGTTACCGTAAGGGCAGTGGGAATTGCCGAATCTTATATTGACGGCAAACTTTCATCCGAATTGCCTTCGGATATGGAGTTCGGCACTGTTGCAAGGGTCGGCAGGATTGACCTGCGATTTAACGTTTTTGAAAAGGATAGGGGAATTGCCGAAAAGCGGGTTGATGATTTTATTTCCGGGTTCCCCGATATATACCGTAAGATTTATTCTTTTGGCAAGGATATGGAATTGTCGGGGGCGGTTGTAGATGAGCTTAAGCGAAAAGGGAGAACGGCAGGCATAGCGGAATCCTGCACGGGCGGACTTATATCGAAAATGATTACCGATATTGCAGGAAGTTCGAAAGTTTTTTACGGGGGCGCGGTTGTTTATGCCGACCATATTAAGGAAAAGCTCCTTAGCATAGAAAAAAGCGTTTTAAAGCAATACGGTGCGGTAAGTTTTGAGACGGTGTTTGATATGTTAAACGGAGTGCGGGAGCTATTACAGACCGATTATTGTATCGCCGTAAGCGGTATTGCAGGTCCCGGCGGGGGAAGTGATGATAAACCTGTGGGAACCGTATTTATCGGGGTTTCGGACGGTTCGCGAAATTTTGTCGGACGTTTTGTTTTTTCCGGCAACAGGGCGGTTGTCCGCGAAAGAAGCGCCGTTAAAGCGCTTGAACTTTTATGGGAAATTTTGCGTTATAAAAATATAAATACTGATAATCAAACCTCGCTTAAAGAGGCAAAAATTTCGGGAGAGAACAATGTATGAAAAAATAGAGCTTTTGGGCTTTTCTATGACTAAACGTCAAAGGACGCTATGGATTATTTTGGGATGCGTTTTGGGGCTTTTATTCCTTGCAGGGGCAATAGCCGAGATTATAATTCCGGGATTTTACGGATTATCAATACCGTTTTTGGTTTCCGTAATTTTTGTGTTGTTCAGGAAATTCCGCAAGTTCCGTTATTACCTTATGATGGGGGTCTTACTGTCCGTTGAACTTGTTCTTGCTTTTTTACTGTATCTGTTTGCCGTTTCCGCATTTTGGGTTTACGTTGCGTTTGCTACATTGTTCTTTGTTGCGATGATAGTATTGTTTATAATCAGCAGGTTTCGCGAAAAGGTTAAAATCAGTTCAAGAAAAGAGGTTTGGGAGATTTATCGTAAGAGGGCAATTTGGACGGTCGTTGTAATTATTGCTTTTTTTGTAGCCGTGATTATTATAAGAAGCGGAATAATGATATTTTCAAATATCCGTTAATCGACGGTCGAATTGATATTTCCGTCGGCAAGCATAGTTCGTATTTTTTCACCTTTCGATATTTCTTTCGCCGATAATATATTTACGGGAGCGCCGTTCTTATCAAAACGGAAGGTAACCGAATATCCTCTTGCAAGTATATTTTTAGGATTAAGTGCATTGAGTTTTTCACTTTGAAGAAGTATTCTTGAGCGGATACTTGATAAACAGGAGTGAAAATTTGAGTTAAACCGTATTCTAAGGTTGTCCAAATGCATAGAATAATCGCTTATCAGGGTTTGGAAAGAGCGTTTAATATTAGAGCCTCCCTTTGATTCCAAAATCAGCCTGATATTTTCAAGTTTTGATTCAACAATCCCCTCCACGCGGTTTCTGAGGTTTTGGACGTAGTTAAGAATTTCCTTTTTGTCCTTAACCACTATCTCTGCGGCGGCTGAGGGTGTAGGTGCGCGAAGGTCTGCTACAAAATCCGCGATAGTGAAATCTATCTCATGTCCGACTGCGGAAATAACGGGTATTTTGGAATCGTAAATCGCGCGTGCAACCTGCTCATCGTTGAAACACCATAAATCCTCAAGCGAACCCCCGCCGCGACCTATAATCATCACGTCAATATATTTTGCAAACCTGTCGGCACATCTGATAGCGCGCGAAATTTCCGAAGGCGCCGTTTCACCCTGAACCGATGCGGGAAAAATTACGATGTTTACCGACTGAAACCTTCGCTTTGTTACGTTAAGAATATCCTGAAATGCCGCTCCGGTAGGTGATGTAATCACTGCGACCGTTTGCGGAAATTGCGGAATAGGTTTTTTATGGCTCTGGTCAAACAACCCTTCTTCGGCGAGCTTTTGCTTTAATTCAAAAAACTTTTGTTGTAAAACTCCCTCGCCTAAAAACTCTATCTGGTCGATGAAGATTGTGATATACCCTTCTTTTGTGTAATATGAAATTTTTCCGAATACCATTACTTCCATTCCGTCACGCATATTATTTGCGAACTTCTTGGCATTGGAAAAGTGCATAATCAGACAATTAATCTTAGCTTCTTCATCTTTAAGAGTAAAAAAAATGTTACCGCTTTTCTGGAAACGCAGATTACTTACTTCCCCGCGTATCCATAATTTGGTGAGATTGTTTGCAATAATGCCTTGAATAAACTTAGCCACCGCGCTGACGGACAGGACGGAGGCATTGTTATCGGGCATTATTTAATACCGTATCTCTTCTTAAATCTTTCAACCATACCGCCGCGGTCAATATTGCGTTTTTGTCCGGTATAAAAGGGATGGCATTTTGAGCAAACTTCAACGTGAATTTCCTCAACCGTTGTGCGTATTGAAAACTCGTTGCCGCAAGTACATTTTACTTTTGTATCGAAAAGTTTGGGATGAATATTGGCTTTCATAGATACTCCTCTAAAGTATATAGTTTAAGAGCTATATTTTAAAATATAGATACGGGTTTGTCAAATAATCGAATTGCTTTATAAATGATATGCCCCCAAAAAGTGGACTGATTAAAGTGTAGAGTTTTGGGATAAAAAAGTCAAATTTGGAGATAAAAGATTTCATCCGGGCTTTTACAATTTATTCCAAAATGGGGACGCTCGGTATTATAAAATTCGATGTAGCGACCGGCAGCATCATAGACTTCGTTTATGGTATCAAATTCATAAAGGAGAAGGCATTCATATCGCCGTATTTGGATTTCCACTTGTAGAAAGTGGATTGACTGACATTATACTTACGACATACGGATGACATAAAATATCCCGGAAGCAAGGCTTCGGCAAAAATTTGAATAATCTTGTCGATAGAATACTTTACATTCATCTGCTCCTCCTGCTTTATTATTTTAATATTCTCCACTTTGGTTTGTCCGGTTTTTGGGGAGCAGAACATCAATTCTATTTTCTTGACACAACAAGAATTTAATTACTTGACTTTTCCAAAATCCCCGTTAGAATCAATTAAAAAAATACGGAGAAAAAAATGGCACGAGTAATGGAAATTTTACCCGAAATTCCCTTTACGGAACAAAATTATATCCAACCGATAGTGGAACCCTTTGATGATGAAACGGCGAGACAGTTTGCGCTATCTTATCGCACGGCACGAAAAGATGAAACAACAATATTGCTTCTTACTCTCGTAGGATTTTTGGGGGTCAACGGGCTGCATCGCTTTGTGCTTGATGATGCCGGAATGGGTATACTTTATCTTTTAACGGCGGGTCTATGCTGGATAGGAACAATTGTTGATGCAGTAAACTATAAGTATATGACCGAAAGATATAATGTTAATAAAGCCCGTATTATAGCTTCCGCGTTCGGTTATAAAAACAAATAAAAAACCGCCCTGCACAAAACAGGGCGGTATGCGGAGAGGGTGGGACATCCGTATTTTGTTAATTCCTTATCTACCTTACAATTACC
>CAZQBT010000047.1:0-19540 GCA_964591955.1 uncultured Brevinematales bacterium
ATTGGAAATTTCCTCATACTTAATACCAACAAAGTTATTTGATACATTCCTCACTATTCCCCAAAAATCTATAAGCCTGCCGTCAGTAAGACGGAATTTAACGCGGACTATATCACCTACCACAAAAATCTGTTTTACTTCAAGACCAACCCCTCCGCTTGAAATATCGACAACCGCCGCATCCGCCTCCGAGCCTTTCAAAGTATAAACCGCAGGAATATTAACATTGACACGGGTTAATCGTAAAGACAATTTTCCCCTCCTTGATTGTATTCCCATCCCTTTTCCGATTATAAAAGCAAGGACAAAACCGACTTAAACAGTATAGCCTTTTTTTTTAGATTTATCTACTTTACTTGGTTATTATTTTAACCCATCGACTCAAACAATCTTACCGCATCGCTTATTGAACCTACGAATTTCACATTCATTAATTTATCGAGTTTATTAAAGCGAATAACATAGTTTATATATTCTTTTTCACTTACTATAATTAATTTACGACGGTTATCATTGCCGAGAATAAGATTTTGCAGGAAACTAATCCCGAAGGAATCAATATAAAACACCTGAGAAAGATTAAGTATATAAAAAACCTCTTTTACATCCTTTTCGTTCTCAAGGATTTTTTTTAGGGTGTTCCTCTCATTAACGGCAACCTGCCCTTCCATTATAATAATCCTGATATTATTCATCTGCTCCACACTATATTTAAGCATTATAACTCCCGGTCAAATAAATCAAGTTCTAATTTCTCATCCTCGCCGCTTTCAACTTTTTCTATATTCTTTACCTCATAAACCTTACGCTCGATTTCCGAAAGACGTTTTTCCAACCGTTTGGAAAGAGCTATACCCTCATCATAAAGTTTTATTGCTTCCTCAATACCTATCCCGCTTTCAAGCGCCTCAACGATAGTTTCAAGACGCTTTAAATCATCTTCAAATTTTGAAACGTTTTTCGACATACATAACTCCATATTGCTTAGCTGATATTATTATACAATCTTTCCGTGAAAAAATAAAGACTTAAACCAAAATATTTACATAAATCCAATTTTTCGCAACAAACTGCAAATTATACAACAGCTCAATACCCAAGAACGAAATAATTTCATTTTTGAAAGGAATGAAAAGAAAAGTCGAAATCCAAAAAAAGGGAATTAACGGGATTTGTGTTTGTTCCCGATTTATTATACGGAAAAGAATGCCGAATACAACCGCGCCTATCGTGGTAAACAGAAACACAATAACTATTTCGACGGGAGTAAAATTTATCGCAAGAATGGTAAATACTATAACATCCCCTATACCCAACCCGCGCCCTTGAGATAATTTATAAGGCAAAAACAAAACTCCGAATGCAAACACTACCGATATAACATTAAGCCAAAACGGTATTACAAGAAATACCCTTAATAATACCGCGCTCGCAGCAAAAAATATAACCTGCCATTCGGTTATGTAACGCGTTTTAAAATCCTGCAAAGCCAAGACATAAAGTATAGCTAAAAAATTAACGTAAACAATAAAAAGATGAATTACAAACGAATGGTATAAGAGAAAAGATAACCCCGCACAGACAAGCCCCGAAAAAAGAACCAAACCCCTCTTTTTCTTTATGACTAAAATACCGGATAATACAAAAAACACCCCAAAAACTAAACCTGCTGTTACATAAGCAATCATCCGAGTTTTTTAGCCAAAAGCTCTTTTTCCCTTTTTACCAACTCAACAAGTCGCTCAATAGTTTGAGGATTACCACGAGAACCCATCATAAGAAGCAACTCTTTCATATCCGCTTCACTCATAACAAAATTGCGTGCAATATCGCGTTTTTCCTTCTTGAGTTTTTCTTCTTTCAGCTCATCTTTCCTCATTTTGCTTTTTTCCAAAGCAATCTCTCTTTCGATTTTGGCTCTTTGAACTTCAGTAGACTCAACAGAGCGTTCTTTCCCGATATTCGGGTTAACGGTATTCAAATGAATATCCATATTTCCCTCCTTGGAAATCTTTACTCTACATGCTCCGCATATAGTTTCTCATTTATATTATCGATTAAATAGACAATATTCTTTAGTTTTTCTGTGAATTTTTATGAACATCGGATAAATATGAACGGATAAAATAATTCAGACTCTCGCGAACGGCACGGGATATATCAATCTTTTTTACATAGCAGACAAAAAACAAGTCCCTTATAAAATCCGAAAAGGTATCGAAATTAAACTCATCATTCATAGCTTTAAATTTCGACTCGATATCGGTAAGATAAAATTCCTCTAAAGAAAGCCCCGTGCGCTCAATTTTCTGTAAAACCTTCCCGAATTTCTGGATTTCCGGCAATGAGCGGGGGATACCGTCAAACGGAGTTTTTCGGACAAGATTTTTCTTTTCGGATAACTTTATAGCCTCCCAATTTTGCAGAACCTCATCGACACTTTCCGTATCCAAATCTCCGAAAACATGCGGATGACGTCTGACAAGTTTCTCGCTTGCGTTATCAAGAACCTCTACGACATTAAATTTCCCTTCCTCCTGTGCAACATAAGCCACAAACAATGCGAGAAAAATCAAGTCGCCGAGTTCCTCTTTTAAATCTTCGGCATTCCCGCTGTCTATCGCATCAACCGCCTCGTAGGTTTCCTCAATAAGATGGGGGCTCATAGAGGATGTGGTTTGTTTTTTATCCCATGGGCATCCGTTATCTCCACGCAGGGTTTTGATTATATCGTAGAGACGCTGAAATTCTTTCATCGCTTTTTCACACCTTTTATTATTCTGATTTTTTTAACGTGTTTCTTTTTTGATACGCTACCGGTATCCAACAAAAAATTCCGTCTGAACTTTTCTTTTACACTATGCAGGATACCGTTGATATATTTATAAGATTTGTCATCGCTATAATCCTCCGCCATCTCGTTAGCCTGAAAAATAGTAACTTCCGGCGGAATATCAAAACGATAAATCAGCGAATAAACCGACATTCGCAAGATAGCCTTATCAATAGGATGGAGACGGTCGAAATTCCAGTTCACAAGATTAATTTTAATCTCCCCGTCCACCTTCTCAAGGTTTGAAACAACCCCCATAAGCAACTCGACAAAGAAATCCTCAATATGAGCCTTATAATTCTTTTGAATAGGTGGAAGAAGCCCGTCCTCATCTCCAAATTCGAGAATACCTTCATACCATGATATTTTTTTTAAATAACATAAATCAACTTCGGAAATATCGTAAATATAAAGCGCAAAAAGCGTTATAATACGCCCGATTTCACGAAGCCCTGTCTCACTAAAGCCGGACTTCTTCATAAAAAAAACTTCCCCCTACTTAATTTGCTTATACAAACTCACCATCTCAACGGCATTCATAACGGAAGTATATCCCTTATTACCCATCTTAGCGCCGGCACGGTCAATAGCCTCTTCCAAATTTCCCGCCGTAATAACCCCGTATATTACCGGCACGGGTCCCGCAAGAGCAAGCTCCATAATCGCCTTGGCATTATTACCGGCGACATATTCAAAATGCGGGGTTTCGCCTTGTATAATAACGCCGAGACATATTACCGCATCATATTTTTTGCCGTCCACAAGTTTTTTTGCAACGCCGGGAATTTCATAACTCCCCGGCACCTTAAAAACATCAATATTATTCTCATCGCCGCCAAGTTGTAAAAAAGCATCTTTAGCACCTTCAATAAGTTTATCTCCGATAAATGAGTTAAACTTGCCTACTATAATGCCGAGACTTATCCCCTCGGCACTTAATTTACCTTCGAATAATTTCATTGTAAACCCCTTGATATTTTCTACCGTCATCTATAAGATTAATATTAACCTTATTTTCATTAACAGCATTAATTATATACTCCTCAACAGCCTTACTCATATTCTCTTCGCGGATATAATTATCTATAAAACCCTTAACCTCATCATATTTCATAGGTTCGGGTTTTGCCCTGCTTATAAGCTTAATTACCAGATATGTAGGACGCCTTGCCTGCCCGATAGGTATAGGTTGAGGGAAACCGATAACCCTTCCGGGAGCGACTGTTATTGTCCTCTGAGGCATCGGAATTTGGTCCATATAACAGATATTAATAATCTCCTCGGGATACCCATCCTGTATAAGATTATATGCGCTCCTCTCCCCTGTCCTGCCCGAATACGGAAGAAAATTAATTCTATTTCGGTATTTATTGAACACAGCCTCGTGGTTATTGTTCCGTCCGAGCATATTGGCAATATCCTGAAATGCTTTTTCAAATTCTTCAAGCTGGTCAAGCGTGATATTGCGAGGCTGATGAGCGGCAAAGACAATAAAATCAACCGTCGGACGCTGAACAAATTTTTCTTTGTTTTCATTGTAAAATGCCTGTCTCTCGGCTTCCGTAACCTCCCGCCCGGCTTTCGTCTTTAACTCCTCGTTATAAAACAACATCCCGCGAATTATATGCTGCTTCCTTATCTGTAACCGAAATTCATCGGGATACTTAAGGTAAAGCTCGCGACGGTAATTTGCGACAGCCAATTCCTCAGGGTCGGTGATATTTTGCACGTTGGTTGTCGCAACAATCGTCTTCCTCAAATCTTCTTCGCTAATATCAAAAGCGGCATCCTGCCTTGCATAGCTTAAAAGCGCATAAGAAAGCATAAGGTCTTTAAAAGCCTCTTCTTCGCTATATTGAGGGTTTCCGCTTTCTATTCCGAATTCTTTCATCCGCCTTAAATCATAAGCCGTTATAGAATAATTATCCACGCCCGCAATAACCCAATTAACGCGGTTTGCATAGGCGCTTACAAAAAAGAATATCATAAACGCAACAGCTAAAAACTTCTTCATAAAATCTCCTTAAAATCATTATTCCGATAAACACTCAAAATTCCCTGCGCACCCTATTAGATTCTATACCCAAATAAAAAGTTTTGCAAATCCGCAATTAATTTTTAGCTTGCCTTGATTTCAAGCAAACTTCCCCAAAACTCATATCAAACCCGAGAATCCTTTTAGCAAGGGTATCAAGTTTATCGGTAATATCGGTAGCAAAAAATCTATGTTTTTCGGGTTTGCGTCCCGATTCATTAAGCATCCGGTTCGTTTCAAGCACGCTTTGCAAATCACGTGCGGTGGATGATGCCGAATCAATAAGTTTAACCGACGGCAAAATCCCCGCTATTATCTCACTTATAAGCGGATAATGGGTGCATCCGAGTATAAGACTGTCAATCCCGTTTTCTATAAATTCTCTGAGATATTCCGAAGCAATAAGTTTGGTAGCCTCATGCTCGATAAAATTATCTTCAATCAAAGGCACAAATAAAGGACAGGCACGCGAAAAAACCTCCATACCGGAATCCATAGAACAAATAACTCTCGCATAAACATCGCTTTTAATAGTGCGATTTGTGCCTATAACTCCGATTTTACGGTTACGAGTCGAATATATAGCTCCCTTGACCGCAGGTTCAATCACACCTATAATCGGAATATCATAGCTCCGTTTTAAAAAGTCAAGGGCTACGGAAGATGCAGTATTACAGGCAACAACCAAAACCTTTATCCCGAACTCCAACAGGAACTCGGTATTGGCAACCGAATATCCGGTTATAATCTCTGCGGATTTTTCCCCGTATGGAAGATTCGCCGTATCGCCGAGATATATTATACTCTCATCGGGAAGCAACCGCATAATTTCACGCGCAACCGTAAGACCGCCTACCCCTGAATCGAATATCCCGATTGGTTTTTTGTTCATAAAATTTCCGTATTATAAAAAATTATCTTTCCGTTTCAAGGCGCATAAGGATATAGTTCATACTGTCAACTAAGGCTTCCCAACTCGCCTCGATAATATTACCTGAAACCCCAACCGTTCCCCATTCAAAATTCTGATAGTTAAACCGAATCAGGACACGGGTAATAGCCGCCGTTCCCGCTTTGGGATTAAGTATTCTAACTTTATAGTCAACAAGTCTAATATTCTTAGCTACGGGATAAAACACCGAAAGCGCCTCTTTAAGAGCTGTGTCCAAAGCATTAACGGGACCATCTCCCTCGGCAACCGTCAATTCCTCAAGCTCCCCGACCCGGATTTTTACAGTTCCCTCCACTACGGGATCAGCTCCCTCTCTAACGTAGCTGAAAGTTCTAAACGATTCGACCTTAAAGCGCTCATTAAATTTACCGGAGAGTTTGCGCACAAGGATTTCAAAAGAGGCGTCGGCGCCTTCAAATTCATATCCGGTGTTTTCAAGTTCTTTAATCTGCTTTAAAAGCTCAGGCGCCATCTCATCGGGGATTTTCAAACCCATCTCCTCTACCTTACCGAGAATATTGGAACGTCCCGCCTGTTCGGAAATCAGGATACGCCTGTGATTCCCGACTTTTTCGGGAACAATATGCTCATAAGTGCGGGGGTTCTTCTGAACCGCGTTAACATGCACGCCCGCCTTATGCGCAAATGCCGAATATCCCACATAAGGTTGTTTATCATTGGGAACAAGATTTGCCAACTCATAAACGAAATGAGATACGGGAACAAGCTCCCTTATCGTAGTTTCGGTTATATGCTCAAACTCATAATCAAGCTTAAGTTTAAGCGCAGGAATAATAGAACAGAGGTTGGCATTACCGCATCGCTCACCGATACCGTTAATAGTTCCCTGAACCTGAATTGCCCCGTTCTCTATCGCAGCAAGACTGTTGGCAACCCCGGTTTCGGAATCGTTATGAGCATGGATACCCAACGGAACTTTTATTTCGTTTTTAACTTGGTTAATTATATCCGCCACCATGTTGGGAAGCATCCCGCCGTTGGTATCACAAAGAATAATGCAATCCGCCCCGCCTTTTTCAGCGGATTTTAAAACCTCAATAGCATATTCGGGATTATTTTTATATCCGTCGAAAAAGTGTTCCGCGTCAAAAAAAACTTCCTTCCCCGTGTCTTTAAGAAAAGCAAGCGAATCGTAAATCATCTCAAGGTTGGTATCAAGCCCTATACGGAAAACCTCTTTAACATGCAAATCCCATGCCTTACCGAAAATAGTGATAACGGGGGTTTGCGCATCAATAAGCGCCTTAATATTCGCATCATCCCCGACTTTGTTTTTAGCATGACGAGTGCTTCCGAAAGCCGCGACCTTAGTCTTTTTAAGCTCGGTTTCGCGTATTTTTTCAAAAAATTCGCGGTCTTTAGGCAATGCGCCCGGCCATCCGCACTCTATATAGTCTATCCCGAAATTATCCAATTTCTTGGCAATTGCGACCATATCCACAAGAGATAAATTAACACCCTCAGCCTGCTTACCGTCTCTAAGCGTTGTGTCATAAACAAAAACTTTACTCATAAGTTCCTCCGGTTAACAACCATTTATATCAGGTTATTAATACTCTAAATTATAAAAAAGAATCCGATAACTGTCAAACCAGAGATTAATATAAATTATCTAATTTTTAGAACAGAACTCAAAACTAAATCTCAAATAAAATGACAAAACGGAAAAAATGATATATAATATTTAGTGTTTTTAAAAGCCTTTGGAGGTATAAAATGTTCATAACGTATCTACAGCAAGGTGGATGGGTCGTATATATTATAGTCCTGTTATCGGTAGTTGCGCTTGCGGTTTTTATCGAACGTATGTTTTATCTTCGCAAAGTCCGCACAAACGCAAAAATAATCAACGAAAAGATGAGAGAAAAGCTTAAAGCGCTTAGGGTGGATGAGGCGATAGCCGTATGCGAAAACCATACAGGTCCCGCATCCAATATTATCAAAGCGGGATTGGAACATTACGACAAAAACCGTGATGATATAGAACGGGCGATGGAAGACGCGGCAAAATACGAAATCCCGAAACTCAATAAAAGTCTTCCCATTCTCGGAACGATAGTCAGTATATCCACGCTTCTCGGGCTTTTGGGAACGGTTCTCGGTATGATAACATCAAGCGCCGTTCTTTCAACACAAGGTATGAGTAACCCATCCGACCTTATCGGCGGTATCGCACAGGCATTAATTACCACCGCAGCGGGACTTATCGTAGCTATCCCCTCCCTTGTGGGGTATAACTATCTTGTGGCAAAAATAGACAATATTATTTCCGATATAGAAATTATTACCACAGACCTGATTCAGTTGCTAAATAAAAGCAAGAAAGAACCGGGCTTCAACAGATGGTAAAAACTTGGTAAGGAGAACTTTATGAGCACTGAAGAATATCAAATCCGTAAAAAACGACGGGAAAAATTCAGAAAAATCGTTATTAACTTTGTCGTGTGGGTAATAATAATAGCGTTTGTGGCAACCATCGGGGTATTTTGGGGAGACCAAGCCGCAAGCGGAGGATTTCCCAAAATCGTAAAGGTCAACAGAGCTACCTATGATTACAGACCCGATTCGGTTTTTTCCCATTTGCACGAAGAAATAAGACAGGGGATTGTCGAGCAATCGCGCGGGCTTTTAGACCCCGACTTTGTATCAAGATATTCTCTTTCACAAACGGTTCAGGCGATAGTAAATTATGCCGTTATATATGATTTCGGAAAATCAGTCGGCGTAGAGGCGTCTCAAACCTATTTGCGCCGTGCGGTAGAACAAATTTACGGCGGAAGACGGGTTATCCCGTCGGAAGGTATGCTTGACTATCTCAAGATACGGCAGGTAAACAGCGCTATTGCCGGAAACAGCGGAGTAGTTCCCAACGTTTTCGGAAATATAACGGTCGCGGAATTATATTCGTTCTTCGATATTGTGAATTTCCAAGCCGTCACGGATATTTTGTATCTCAACACGACTAATTTTATATCAAGAAAAATAGACCGTGAAGAAATCGAAGGTTATTACCGGAATAATGCCAATATCTATGCACGCGAGGTTTATGTTGACAATATCGCGGTTGAAGAAAGACCGCTTGCCGTTGAGATGACAAGGTTTATACAAACCGAGGGATGGGATACTGCTCTCAAGGAATACGAAGGAAAATATACCCTTATCCGTAACCTGACCTTAAAAGATGAAAGAGGGCTCAACAGACGGTATAACTCGGCAATAAAGATGAATCCCGGCGAGGTTTTAACCAATACTCAATATGAGGACGGTTTATATCATATAATTCGGGTAAATAATTTTCCCCGCTTTGCTTCGCTTGACGCTTACACCCGCGAAGCTATAACGAGAGACTACATTGCGGAAAATTATTCATTACTGAAAAGCAGATACTTAAATCAAATAGAAGAAGCAATAAAAACAGCGGAAGCAATGATTGTAACGGGAAGCTCGTTTAATGCCGTTGCAAACACTACGGGGATGAGCTATATCAGAACAGCACCGTTTTCCCCGGTAACGGATGCTATAAAAGACCAAAATGAGGAAACCATACAAGTTCCGATATTAAATAACCTTGAATGGCTTGACTTTGTATTTACCGCTAATAAAAACGAGGCAAGCCCGGTTTTCAGGACGGATGATTTTGCCGTTATTTTAAGGGTTATTGAACGAAAAGAAAGTTTCGACTTTTCTTATGAGGAAATCGACGAAAAGGTTTACCTCAACTATATGCGCTTTAAAAACTACGCGGGAAACTCCGATTGGTTTAATACAATCAAGAACAAGGCAAATATCGTAATTTACACAAATGAAATAGAAGAACTGTTTTAGTTCTTTTGAAGCAGGATAGTCAATAAAGCCATCCTGACATAAAGTCCGTTATGCGCCTGACGGAAATAAGCCGCGCGTGGGTCTTTATCAACCTCATATTTTATCTCATCCACGCGCGGGAGAGGGTGCATAACAATCCCGTCTTCCTGCAAAATATCCATTATTTCGTGGTCGATTACATAAATCCCCTTAGTTTTTTCATACTCCTCAGGAGAAATAAACCTTTCGCGCTGTATGCGGGTCTGGTAAATAACATCCGTTTTTCCCGCAACTTCTTTTAGATTATCGTTTTCTTCAAAACTTATATTATGGCGATTGAGATATTCTTTAATATCATCACCCATCCTGACGTTCGGCGGAGAAACAAAATATATTTTAACGTCCCGAAACTTTGCAAGCAAATAGCATAGAGAACGGACGGTTCGCCCGTTGGCAAGGTCTCCAACCATTGTGATTTTAATACCATCAATTCTGCCGAGTTCTTTTTGAATGGTATATATATCGAGGAGAGCCTGTGTAGGATGCTGTCCTGCACCGTCTCCGGCGTTGATAACGGGAATATCACTCACAAGACTTGCCCGCTTCGCCGCACCCGACTCAAAATGCCTCATAACTATAACATCGCCGTATTTATTAAGCACCCGGATTGTATCCTCTACGGTTTCACCTTTTGATGCGGATGAAAATTTTTCGGCGTTTTCCGTCGATAAAACGTTTCCGCCAAGACGCATCATTGCAGACTCAAACGACAATCTTGTCCTTGTGGACGGTTCATAAAACAGCGTAATCATTATCTTATCGCGCATCTCGTTTAAAACATGAGATACCTTCCCACGGGCTTTCTGGAAATTCTCCATATGATTTGCTATATCAAAGAGTTCCTCAAGCCTATCCCGTGTAAATTGCTGTGATTCTATTACGTGTTTTAGCTTCATATTCCCCTCCGAAAAATTTTTATATATTATAAATCATATATCGTTTTTTTGAAATTTTTAAGAAAAGAAAATCAAAAAAAAAATTTTATTCAATGTTTGACTAAATTCAAAAGCAGTGGTATTATCATTTATTATAAACTTTTAAAACAAACGAGGAGGAATAATATGTCGGAAGCCTTTCCCTATGAGTTTGAAGAAATATTAGAACTTCAAACAGTCGGTTTGGGAGCTTACAGTTATGACGATGATTCGGATGAGGATGAGTATGATGATGAGGACGATGATATAATTGATGACGAATTTGATGATGACTATGACGATTTTGACGATGATGAGGATGAAGATTATGACAATGATTTCGACGATGACGACTATGAGGATGATGATGACGACAGTTTTTAGAAAATAACTAAGGATAGTTCCAATAACCGTAAAATTCAACCTGTTGGCGAATTGAATCCTTATATCTTTATAAGATAAGGAAACGACTTGCTTTATCTCGAAATCTTATGCGTTATGAGATAAAACATCTGTTTATCGCGGATGGGAGCAAGTAACTGCAGGAGTAAGGTATGGAACTGTTTACAAAAAATAGTAAAAAGCCTCCGATAAATTATCATATCGGAGGTTTTTTTATTTATGATTTTAATGTCATTTGGGTTTCCAAATCAATGTTCTTGTCGATTAGCCTGTTCTTTTGATTTATAATTTTATCGATTTTTTCAAAAACCAATTTCAGTTCATCGGAAAACTCCCGATTGCTTTCCGCCTTATTAAAGATGGATTGAGCAAACTCAAGAGTCAAATCAACTATTTCTTTTTCCTTTTCTATAACGCGCCTCATCCCCTCAATGGTGTGCTTAACGCTGATAATACTCTCATTAAGCAGGTTATTAAGCTCCTGTTGTTCCCCGCCGTAATTCGCGCTTTCTGCGGCAATATCAAGTAAAAGATTAATCCTCTCCTCCGAAGCATTATTGCATTCAATAAGTTCACCGGTCTGATTCACAATAAGAACGACAAAATTAAAAATAGCATCAACGGTAGAATCAAGCTCTAAGAAAAAAGAACGAACCGACACTGCCGATTTAGTCCCGGTGATAAGGTCATTTTTAAGCATATCAAGATTATTCTCAATTTTTTCGGTTTCCTGCACGGTAAGAACGGAAAGTTTGCGCAAATCTTCCGACACAACCTTAAACCCTATACCGAAATCCCCGCTGTTTGCCGATTCTATCGCGGCATTCATAGCAAGTATATTTGATTCCTCGGAAATATCTTTGATTGAGTTGTTTACGTTAAGCATATCTTCTATTGAATCGCTAATTGTATTAATATAATTATAATTAACATCCGCCGCATTTTTTGCATCGTTAATAATAGAATTCAGATTTACCACCCCGCCGGATACCACTTTCCCTTTGTCTTCTATATCCGATAATATTCGATTGGTTTCTTTCACAATCTCAAGGAAGTTGTTTATTTTTTCCTTTTGTGTCTCAATGGATGAAAGAATATCCTCAAAGGTCGTTATATTGCTTATAACCATAGTGGAAAAATTCTTTATGCTACTCATTTTTTCATTAGAATAAGAAATGGATTTATCGATAGATAATTTATTAGCTTCAACCACACGGAAAAAGTTTTCCGTAACGTTCCTAAAATCATTGACCACGTCGAAATATTTTTCTATTGCCTGCCTGTGTTGAGCAAATATTTCACTAAGCTTAAATACGGACTCCTTAAGATTTTTTTCCTTTTCCCAAATATCCGTTTGAATCATATAGTATTTATATATTGCAGAGAACCCGATAAAAAACGACATCAACGAAATCCCGATAACAAAGGTATCTTCTATGTTTATTTTTATTATATCAAGCACTTTGATAACCTCGACAATCCCGAAAAACATCGCCGTAGAAATACCGATAACAACAAGTTTGTATCGGGTAAGTTCTTTTTTAGTTTGAGAAAAATTCTTTTTAGACTTGATAAATTTGATAAACCCATAGATTATAACGGCAAAAACCAACGGGGAATAAAAAAAGTAAAATAACATACCCATTGTAATATCAAGATAGTTGTCGAAAAGAAGTTGCGCGCTTTCAACCAAGAGACCGGTAAATAATAAGACGGGGGTTAAAATAATAATTGTTATCAGATAGATTTTCGGAAGCAAAGTCCTTTTTTCTTTTTTTGCGGAATATATATATATAAGCCTTAAAAGAAAATACATAGCATAAAGCGCCGCAACCAATTCAAATCTTGTTATATATACGGAAATTCGCGGGTCAACAATTAAAATATTCAGCACCTCTCCGATTGCGTATATGAAACAAAAAAGAGACAGTAATTCTATAAAACGCAATTCCGAAATACTAAAAATATCACGGTAATATTTCATTCTTCCGACTGAAACTATAAGCACAAGAAATAAAAGCATTACAATAAACGTTACCACACTTGAAGCTAACGCCACGTTCAATGAAAGACTTGTTCTTATCACATCATACTCTACCATTAAATCCCCGTTACACGCTTTTTTTATTATACAACCTGTATGCGTTACGCTTAAAAAGTTTTTTTACAAGCCTGAGAAATAAAAGAATAACCGCAATTACCGCGAGCATTATAATAACTTTGGATGACCTGATTTTGAGTATTTTCGGAAGGACTAAAGCAAGAAAGCCTAAAGAAACCAAAATCCCGGAATAATAGACCAATCTCAAAATCGGATGTTTCTCAAACAGCTTTTTTTTTAAATATCCGACTTTTTTTATATCTTTCTCCGAAATCTGTTTTTTCTTAACTTTCTTAAAACAGGAAACTTTATAAAACGTATCTTTGCCGTCTTTTTCAACAATCCTAATAACAAAACCAATACCCTGTGCGCCGAAAAACAAAGTCGATTTTATATACTCAATCTCGCGGGTCTTTATATTTACTAAGGATTTTAATATATCGCTGACCTCGCCGAGAATACGGTTATCATAACCGACCTTCATTTCGGATAGAAGGTATATTGTAATAAGTTCATAAATACGGGCTTCATCCCTAAACTGAACTTTTATCGTATCGGTATCCTCTATCCTGAAAACACAAATCGCTTCTTTCTTGTAATTCTTTTTCTCTTCAAAGCGTTCCGTAATATAGATATTTATATTGATTATATTGTCATCGAAAACAAAACCGACGGAATCATAAGGAAAGACATATACCCCCTTGCCTATCTCGCGATACATTATCCCGTCATCATTCCAAGTCTCTATCGGCACAAGAGTATTCCCGCCTTCATAGCCGTCAACAACGTAGTTCATAAGATACGGCGTATCCACCGCGGATTTTAATAACGACCACATTGAGACATTGTTCGAAAACTCAAGCTCTACAATCCCTTGAGAAGACATTTTTATCTTTAAACTCATCGAAAATTCTCCCTAAAAATAATAACTTGTATATATTACACTCTCATTTTATTTTCCGCAACTCTTTAAACATAAAAAATTTAAAAAAACTTCCAAGCCGTTTTTTTGTTTTTTATCCGTTTTTGCTTTAAAATAAATAACTAATATTTTTTGGGAGGATGTATATGTTCTCATATCTTTACCACCCCGCGATTAATCCGGTAATTATAAATATAGGCGGACCATTCGCCATACGATGGTATAGCCTTATGTATGTTGTGGGTTTCCTCTTTGTTTACTTTTTTCTTTTCTACAACATAAAAAAGGGACGGATAAAACTTACAATTGAGCAGATGAGCGATATTATGTTTATAGGTATGCTCGGCGTGCTTGTCGGAGCGCGTCTCGGATATGTCCTGTTCTATAAGCCGCTTTATTACCTGCAAAACCCGCTTGATATATTTAAAGTATGGGAAGGCGGTATGTCGTTTCACGGGGGACTTATTTTTACACTCCTCTTTTCGTTTTTTTACCTGAAAAAGAAAAAAATCAATTTTTTGGATGCGGCTGATGTTTTTGTATTGCCCACGCCTATCGCAGTGGGGCTTTTCGGCAGATGGGGTAATTTTGTCAACGGGGAGCTATGGGGACGCCCTACCCTGATGCCTTGGGGTATGATATTTGATGCTAAATTTCCGGGACAGCCAAAGCCTCCTAAATTCGGAATAACGGAGCATATCCCGAAACTTAATAATTTGACCGTTCGGGAGATTGCGGATAAAATCGGGCTTGAACTCCAGCCCGGGCAATTTATGGTAAACCTCCCGCGCCATCCTTCACAGCTTTACGAATTATTACTTGAAGGCGTAGTCCTTTTCCTCGTAATGTGGCTTTGCCGTAAGTTTATGAAAAAGAAACCGAGAGGATTCTTTATTGCTATGTTTGTCGCGGGCTACGGGCTTGCAAGATTTTTCGTGGAGTTTTTCCGCGAACCCGATGCACATCTCGGATACCTTCTCGGCACAAACTGGCTTACTATGGGTATGGTTTTGAGTTTCCCGATGTTCATCGGCGGCGCAATCTGGATTTATTTTATCCTTAAAAAAGGAGATAAGAACCTGTTGTGGGCAGAATAAAGGAACTCGACTACAACACCGTTACCAAAATTGCCGCAGGCGAGGTTATAGACCGTCCCGCTTCCATTGTCCGTGAACTTATTGATAACTCCATAGATGCCGACTCCTCCACCGTATCTATTCATATCTCGGATGGCGGCAAGACTTATATTGAGGTTAAAGATGACGGTATCGGGATGGATAAAAGCGACATTGAGATTTGCTATAAAAACCATTCAACAAGCAAGATTTCATCCTTTGACGATATAACCTTTGTCAAAACCCTGGGCTTCAGGGGTGAGGCGCTTTCAAGTATCGCCGAGGTCGCAAAGACGTCTGTCCTTTCACGGAAAAGGGATACGATTTCCGGTTACAGGCTCCAGGTGGATTTCGGTAAGCTTATCTCAATTGAGGAAAAAGGAATTAACACAGGCACATCCGTTATAGTAAAAGACCTTTTTGCGGAATTACCCGCACGCAAAAAATTTCTATCCCACGCATCTACTGAAACCCGCTATATCGACAAGGAGATTGTCAAAAAGGCTCTCGCCTTCCACAATATCGGGTTTGAGTTTGTCAGCGAGGGTAAAACCAAATATAATTCCCCCGCCAAAAACACGCGTATTGAAAGAATAGCCGACTTTTTCCCCGACACGTTAAACTATCTTTTACCGCTTGAGTATTCCGCTAAAGGACTTAAAATATTCGGATTTATTTCCAAACCGGAGTTTATCCGTCCGAACCGTATGTATCAATTCCTGTTTGTAAATAATCGCGCGGTTGAATGGAAAAACTTTTATTTTGCCGTTTCCAATGCCTACGGGAATCTTATACCGTCGGGTCATTTCCCTGCGGTGTTTATCTACCTTGAGATTGAGCAGGAGTTAATCGACTTCAATGTCCATCCGATGAAACGCGAGGTAAGGTTTTCGGATGAATACGGCATATCCAAGCAAATACAATCCGCAATAAAAGAAGCGCTTTTTTCTTCTCACGGGATTTGCGAAAGCGATGAAACCCCCGTCGCGTTTAATCAATACGAAAAAAATATAGTCAACGCTGTCGGAAAATACATATCCCGCTCAAAGGACAATACGGATATTTACCTCAAATTCTCAAAAGACAAATCCGACATCCCCCCTGTAATTATCAATAAAACCGAACTCCCGAAATCCGCAACGTCGCCGCAAATCGCCTCCGATATAACGGAATACCGTTTTCTGGGAATCGCGTTTTCAACTTATATCGTTATGGAGGGGGACGGACGGATTATCTTTATCGACCAACACGCCGTCCATGAACGTATTAACTATGAAAAACTGACGGCAAAATACAGGGGCGAAAATATCGGCGTTGAGGAACTTTTAATCCCCGTGAATTTTGACGTTCCGCCGGAAATTACGGAAACCCTTGAACAAAACCTCAATGCTCTATCAAAGATGGGGTTTGAAATGGAACATTTCGGGGGTAATACTTTTGTTATCAGAAGTATCCCCGAATATATCAGCTATGAGGATGCCGCAGACGTGGTAATGGGTTTTGTATGCGCAATAGCGGAAAACCCCGAAGGAAGACACCATTCGGCGGATTTTATCGACAACGCCGTAAAGCAGATGGCGTGTAAATCCTCGGTACGCGCCGGCGATAAAATCAGCGAAAATGAGGTCTTTGCCCTTTTAGAAGAGCTTATGAAAACGGAGCGCCCGTTCTCATGCCCTCACGGACGCCCCGTTATGTTTTCAATCACCAAAGGCGACCTCGAAAAACAATTCAAGCGCACGGGATTTTAGAAATGAAAAAATTTAATAAAAAACCCGAATTGCTTTCTCCCGCGGGCAACTTCCAAAAATTAGAATTTGCGTTAAAATACGGGGCGGATGCGGTTTATATAGGCGCACGGGATTTCTCACTGCGTTACGGAGCGCCGAATTTCTCTATTGATGATTTACAATCCGCCGTCTCGTTTGCCCATAGTCTTAAAAAAAAAGTCTATCTGACTTTAAATATTCTCTTTCATAATGAGCATATTGAAAAGCTAAAGACATTCCTTAAAAAAACAGCACATATCCCCGTAGATGCGTATATTATGTCGGATTTGGGAGCGATTTGCTATGTCCGTGAAAACTATCCCGACAAGCGTATCCATATAAGCACGCAAGCAAGCGTAACAAACTACGAAACAATACAGGCTTATGAAAAAATCGGGGCATCAAGAATAATACTCGCAAGGGAACTGTCTCTTGATGAAATTAAAGCAATTCGCGATAAAACCTCAATTGAACTTGAGACCTTTGTCCACGGTGCTATGTGTATCGCATATTCGGGACGATGTCTTTTATCTAATTATTTTACCAACTCATCGGTTTACAAGCAGGGTGAAAAAAAAGGAAATATGAAAAAAGCCGAAACGCGGGAGGCTAACCTCGGAGACTGCGCCCAGAGTTGCAGATGGCAATACCATCTGGTAGAATCAACCAGACCGGGTGAGTTGCTGCCTGTTATTGAGGAAAACGGCGCTACGACAATATTAAGCTCAAAGGACTTAAATCTAAGCGCCCATATTGATAAACTTATCGATGCAGGAATAGACTCGTTTAAGATAGAAGGACGGATGAAAAGCCTGTATTATGTCGCAAATACCGCGAGGGTTTACCGTTATGCAATAGACCGCGCTGCCGCCGGAGAAAAGGCTGATAAGAACTTTCTTAGGGAACTCGATAAAGTAAGCCACAGGGAATATACCACGGGATTTTATTTTTCGCATAATCGCGCGGAGGCAACCCTTACCCTGTCTCCCACTGGGGACAGCGGATATATCCGCGACTACCGCTTTCTGGGGTATGTAATAAAACCTCCGAATGAGGTTAGACTTGAAAATGACGAGGCATACATGAGAGCATCAAATCAAATCAGGAGAGAATGGACTCTTGAGGCAATCAAGCCCGATGGAAAAACCGTTGAAATCAAAGAGTTCCGTCTATTTAAAAACGGAAAAGAAACGGAACTCGCTCAACCAAATGATGAGTTTGTATTAAAATCAAAAGCCGGATTGGATGAATATGATATAATCCGCGTTAAAATTCGTTAAAAAACACCCCGATAATCAATTCCACATCCCGGCGCCCGAACTTAATATTATCCTTGCGAAGCTGTTCCTTGATTTGTGAAACAGTCCAATCCATATTTCTGCGCTTAATCAAAACGATACGCTCTGCAACGTCTTTATCAATAGGATGAACCCTTCCGAACAGTCCGCGATTTTGCAGTGTCGCAACGGATAATTTCAGATTAAAAATATCACGGCGCAAAGTCTGGGTTTCATTTTCAAGCTCATCAAGTTTGGCGTGGTAGTAATCGGGGTCGTTTCTTCGGATATAAGCCTCGGGGTTTTCAAAAGCCCGTCCCAATTTATATATAAGTTCGCTTTCGCTAATATAAATCCCGCGAATACGGACAAACACAAGATTTATAGCCATACGAAAGTCATATTGAAGCGACTGCCCGTCATAAAAAAACGACATCCCCGCCGGCATAAATTCCGCCATATTAGTTCCTTCAACCATCACCGAGGAAGGAATCAGGACTATATCCATAGTATCTTCGACTACTGCAAAAGTCATATTTTCTATTTTGATTGACTGCCATCTGTAAAAAATATTTCTATACTCTTTAATACGCCCGACAACCGCCCCCGTCAACTCATCCTGATAAATAACGCTGAACTCCCGACCTGCCGTATCTTTTAGGGTTTGATGTATTCTCTCGTCTATGGTTACCTCGGAAATTACGGTAAAGCCGTCGGTCTGCCAGTCATAGGCAAAAACCGTTGTGAAAATCAGTAAAAAACCTAAAGCTAATAAAGCCTTTTTCATCTAAGCCTCCTATTTTAACAAAAGAAGAATTTTATCAAGCGGCTGGATTTTCCTGTCTTCCTCAAGTTCCTCTATCCTCACAATAACCCTGTCGTCTTTGGGAATCAGTGAAACCTTGCCTATATATAACTCATCACGGTAAATAAGCGCAAGGTCTCCTTCTTTCGGGGTATAAATACCCTCGACAAAAGCGACAATATTATCGGTATCCCGCGCATCAAGAATATACCCGTTTGCCCTGTTAAGACGGGCGTATGAATTAAAAGCGTAGTAGTAATGTTCCAAGAGGCTATCCTGCTTTTTAATAACACCCACAAGACTAACCCAAATATCTTCATAACCCGCAACAATATCGCGTGATAATTCATTAATCATAACTAAAGCTTGTGGAACGGCATTAGTGTAGGAAATACGATTCATACGCCTTAAAAGAACCGTGTTTTCAAAAATCTTTTGACGTAAAGCGCCGTAATCGACTTTATCAGGCACACGGTATCCTTTTACCGCCTGACTAAAATCTTTAAGCGAAGGTGTTGCAAAACTTATAT